>CAVHZY010000003.1:123517-184199 GCA_963640645.1 uncultured Phascolarctobacterium sp.
AAGGGAAAGTCAATGACTTCCGTGAAAGAAAAGAGACGGATTTTACTCCGTCTCTTTTTTTACGTTAAGAAGCAGTGGAAGAGGAGGCAGACATGTTTGCCAGTGTCTTCTGTGCGTAGCGGTTTTCGCGGCGACGAACCAGGCTGATGCAGTGCTTGGATTTAATCTGATATTCATCTGCATCTGCAGCGGAATCATAGAAGTCATTGTAGGCTTCCTCGCCAAGCGTGGTGCGAATGGTGGTTTTCCACTGCGGCTCGGTTGCTACGGAAACACAGTACATAATGTGGTACCCGTATTCGGTCTTAATAATGCCGCTGTCTCCGGCCTTTCTGCCATCGGTAAAGCACCAGTCAAGGAATTCCTGAACATAGCTGGAAGACGGGGTAATGTCTTCGTACAGGCCTTCGTTGTCAGACACACCGGAGTCTTCAGAGTGGGCAATCACCAGTTCCTTGAAGCTGTCATCTGTGGCATCTCCGTCTTTCCATTCCTGATAATACTTTTCTGCCAGCTCTTTGGCTTCTGCATCCGTATGCGTGGTGGAGCTGTCATCCGAAGAGGAATCAGAGGAAGAATCAGAGTCGGAAGAGTCATCGTCATCCGATACCTGAATCAGCAGGTGACGAACCGTAACCGGATAAACGTTTTTCAGGCTTGGTTTTTCGGTAACCAGAATGGCGTAATAGGTTGCCAGACCGGTGGTGTCCGAAACCTTGGAGAAAATCTTCTTGTCTCCGGCAGAAGCCTCATTTTCAATCCATTCGGTAGTTTCGTCCGTGAAGTAAGACTTCAGCGTGGATTCATTGGCGTCCGTCAGGGTGGAGTAAGAGTCGTTATCTTTGTAGTAAGACTGATAGGCTTCGTCTACTACGTTGTAAACCTTGCTGGTCCAGTTACTGTCATCTGCTTCGGCGAGGAAAGCTTCTGCCTTTGCTTTGGCTTCTTCATTGGCTGCCGTAATTTCTTCATCCGTTGCATTTTCAGTATCATCTACGGAAGCACTGAAATTGTAATAACGAAGGGAAGCAGTTTCATATTCTGCTTTGTGCTCGGACAGATAGGTGTTAATTTCATCATCGGTTACGTCGGCAGAATACTGTTCTTTTTTGTCATCGGAATAGTCGGAAGCAAGCGTCTGTTTGATGTAAATTTCCTGCAGCAATGCTTTGTTCATGCCTTTGCCGTAGTTGTTACGGATGTAGGCATCCAGGGAATATTCGTTTTCTTCGGCGTTGCTCTTCAGTTCATCAAAGAACTCATTCATTTCCGTGGTTTCGTCATCGGTCATTTTATAACCGGCATCCACGGCCTGCTCATAAAGGGCAGTGTACAGCTGTGCTGTTTCTACTGCGGCCTGGCAGAAATAGTCGTCCCAGGTGGCTTTGTCACCTTTGATGTATTCGTCGTCTACCTGGAAATCATCCGAAGTGGAAGAGGAATCAGAGCTGGAATCAGAATCCGAACCGGAGTTTGGCAGTTCCTGATCCGCAGGAGCTTTGGTGTAATCAAATCCGGTCAGGGAAGCACCTGCTCCGGTGCCGTAATAGGATGAGTAGTAGGACTCATACTGATAGGACATATTGTAATAATAATTGTACATGGAGCGGTAGTAGTATTCATATTCCGCAACGGATACTTTACTGCCGTCCTGTAGCTTAATGGCTGTAGTATGACGGTCATAAACGCCAAAGTAGCCTAAGAAGAAGAGTACCAGAGCAAGAACTACTGCAGCAATTGGCGTAATAATGCGAATCCGCTTTTGCTTCTTGGTCAGCTCTTTCCGCTTTCTGGCTTTTTCTTCCTGTCTCTTCTGAGACTTTTCCATGTCCGCTTTTCTTTTCAAGCGGGCTTCTTCCGCCTTGGAAACGCCACCGGGGGCAATGTCATGCATTTCCTTTTTTGCCCGTTCCTTTTGCAGCTTTTCCTTGGCTTTTTCAGCCTTCTTTTCCGCTTTGGCGGCAGCCTTTGCTTCTTTGGCAGCAGCTTTGGCGTCCTTGGCGGCAGCAGTTTTTTCTGCACCGTTTTCGGCAGGGGTTACTTTCTTTTCTTCATCCATAGGGAATATCCTCCATAAGGGTTTTAAACTAACTTGCTTATTTTAGCGTATTCAGACTGGTTTTACAATGAGCTTAATGCCTTCAATCCGAACAATTTCTGCTTTAGCACCGGCCGGAATAGAGGGGGAATCCTGATTTTCCAAACGGGCTTCCCAATCCACGTCATTTATGATGACGGTTCCGGTGTCAGTGCGGACTTCTTTGGTAACCAGTACCTGCTGTCCAATATAGGTATCCTTATTGGTTGGAGTGTCTGCACCGCTCTTCAGCTTCTTAACCAATGGCTTGGTTAAAGCCAGCGTAATTGCGGTAACGGCCACAAAGGACACAATTTCTGCCACAAGGGACTGGTCATGGGTAATCAATGCGGCAAACCCGCCGGCAAGTGCGCCGACAGCAAACCAGATAGAGACCAGTTGCACCGTACAAAGTTCCACAACGGCAAAGAGCAAAAACAAGGCAAGCCAGACCATCCAATGAGCGAAAGGCATAGTGCTTCCTCCTCTCAGTCACAATATAATTTAGGTTTTCACATTTAAATATACTTCAAAACATGTTACTATATCAACGTTAGAAATGCTTATCAAGGAGATTTTTAAATGAAAGATTTTAAAGATCAGCTGGACCATGCACAGGCAATAGCGGAGGAAGGAAGTAGTAAAAGGGGAAGTTACTATAATAAGCCGGCCATTGCCGTGGTTACCGCTATTTGTCTTGTCATTTTAGCCATGGTTATTGTTATGCTGGTTATTTTCGGAAAGGCATGTAATACTGCTGCAGATGTTTTGCTGGACGACAGTAGCAACAGCACTTATGCCAACAATATTTATTCCGGACAATACAGCGGTTATTCCGGAAATTACCAGAGTAATACGGCAGAGCAGACGGAAAAAACCAATGCTGCACCGGCGGATTTTTCTTATGGCGTGGTTGCGGGTACTAATTATGAAAGCTCGTTTTCCGGCTTGAAATTTTACGGCCCCAGCGGATGGATTTTGCAGGATCATTCTGCTTTAGGCAGTAGTTCCAACGGAACACTGTATGATATGGCGGCGCAAAGCTCTGACGGAGAAACCAGTGTTGCCGTACTGTATTATCCGTTGAACAGTAAATACAAATCTGCCACTGCCATGCTAAAGGCCATGCAGGCCAATACAGACGGCACTGTTCTGAATGACAGCGTTTCCCTTCGGAAGGGCGGAAACAGTTTCACCGGATATATTTACTCTGACAATGAAAATGGAACCACCACTTACAGCGAAGTGATTGGTACAGAAGTAGATGGCTATGTTCTGTTAATCCAGGCCAAGGCAATGACGTCCAATGAATTGTCCGCTGCCATTGCTTATTTCAGATAAATCCTTTAACCCCCTTTTTAGAAAAGACACGGAGGGAGGGCATCCTTTTGAAAATTTGTAATTACTGCGGAACCGGAATGGACAACCGGGCACAAAAATGTCCGTTCTGCGGACAGGATATGACCATTCGCGGGGCCATCAAATATGAAGACAGTCTGCCCTTTAACGGCTCTTTAGATGTTTATTCCACAAAACACCTGCGGAAGGACCCTGCAGTAGAAGATAAGAAAAGCTGGCTTACTACGCTTTCTGCAAAGAAAACGCAGTATAAGAAGAGTACCGGCGCTACTTATGATGCTGCTTATACGGAAGGAAAGCAGATGCAGGAAAAATATGCTGCATCGCAACAGGAAAAACAACAGAAAAGACAGATACAGAAACCCAAACCCAGGCCGAAACACAAAAACAGGAAATCCTCCAAACAAAGCGGCATTATTGCTGCAATTGTTGCTTTTTTTGTTACGGTTTCCATTATGATGGCGGTTTGTGTTGATAACTCCGATTTTGATATTGATTTGGACAGTCCGTTTTTCTACAATAATGAAATCATGTATGCCGGAACCCTGTCAGACAACGTTTATAGTAATGCGGAATATGAGGTTTCCATTACGTTGCCATCAGACTGGACCATGACTGTGCCGGACCTGCCGTCCCAGGATGCCATTTGCTTTACCGACCTGGAAGGCAGCAACGCAGATTCCACAGTCCGGGTTACTTATGCAGCAGAAACGCTGGATTCTTTATATGAATCGGATTACGAAGCGGACGGTTCGCCGGTCATATATGACAGTGCCTATTCGTATCTGATTTCCCAAAAAGACGAATTGGATGCCACCGGCAATTATGCCACCATGGAAGTGGAAACCGCGCAGCTGAACGGAAAACCGATCTATCTGCTGCATTATTCCACCGCAGATCAGTATTTTGTTCAGGTGGCGGCGGAAACCCATGTGGCAGGTATTTATGCGGTCATTGAATTTGGCAGCAGTAATTTTTATGCCATCAATGAACTTCTGTCACACATTTCCTTTGCTTATGAATCAGCAAATTAAAACAGCCCATTAGGAGGAACTCATGTCAATACAGGAAGAACTGATTGCAGGTCTTCAGGAAAAGGCACCCAGTGCCAAGGTGTATCAAAATATCAGTCTGGACTCCAAGCGGGGAAAGGGCCGCAAAGCCGATCTTCTGATTCTGCACAAAACCGGCGTATATCCGGTTTTTCTACGGGAATATGACGGTATGCTGTATGCAGAAGAAGATAAACGGTATTGGATTCTCCGAACCAATGCAGGGGAAGGGGATTACTTTGAAAATCCTATTTTGGAAGCAGCAAAAGCAGCCGAATCACTGGCACTGAAATGCCGGAGTGCGGCGGAATTCATTCAACCCGTTGTCATTTACGGGGAGGCCACCAAAATTGTGGAACTGAAGCGCACCAAGGATCAGGTTATGTTTTGCGGTAAGGATTATTTCCTGGCCACCATGATGTGTAAGGAATATGAAGAAGAACTGATTGGCCCTGCCATGCGGGATACCTTAATCAAGCAGTTCACCATGCTGCAAATGCTGTCAAAATAAAAAAATACCCCGGTTGCCAAAGGACGGGCAATCGGGGCTTTTCTGTTGATCCTGCAGATTCTGTCTTTTCAGGCGAGTCAGCTTTCAACCTTCTTTGCAGTATTTTTTGTGAAAAAGTTTTTTAACTCCTGCCGCCGTAACTTCCGTAAGTACCGGAATCCGGCAGCTTCTCCCTGTTCGGCAAACAGGGTCAGGATTTCTTTTAAACAGGCCTCCGTTTCCGGATGCATTAATTGGGAGTAATTATGCCGATTGGCGTACTCTAATGCGGAAGAGTCTTTATAATTTTCACCAAGATAAGTTTTACAGGCAGCTAAGCGGTCACAGATCATTTCAATCAGATATTTAGTAGGCATTTTGACCGGAACCATAGTGTAACCGTTGGGACTGTTGTCAAACCAGTATTCAAAATGGTGCCTGTTTTTGCCTTTGTGATGAATCCAGGCATAGGAAACGCCGATTTCTTTTCGCTCTACTACATTCGGACTGAAGGTCCCCTGATAGTATTTGACACCAACCAAAAATTCCGTAGGAGAGTACTTGGATAAATCGTGTACGAAACCCTGCAATGGGATGCCGGCACGGAAGCAATGATACATAACCAGGTGCCGGTGATGCGTAATGGTACGGAAATGATGGTATGCGTTAGACAAATACGGTTGCAATGCAGGTTCCTTCTTTCTAATTCAATGGATTTATTGTATCATATTTTGGGAAAGGAGGACGTCAAACATGGAATGTTATCCGATTGTTTTCGTCCACGGATTTAATAATATGGGGGAAACATTTGCCCCGGCTGCCAACTACTTAAATAGTCTTGGATATGAGGCCTATGCGCCGCATATTGCACCGTTCACCAGTGCATGGGACCGTGCCTGTGACTTATATGCCATGCTGTTTGGCGGTACGGCCGACTATGGAAAAGCCCATTCTAAAAAAGGAAAACATAAGCGGTATGGTTTGCACTATGACGGCATTCTGCCGGATCTGGGGCAGCCGGGTGCTCATGAAAAAGTAAACCTGGTAGGACACAGTTTTGGCGGAGAAACCATCCGTGTCCTGTTGCACCTACTGACGTACGGAGACGAAAAAGAACGGGCTGTTACCAAAGAAAAAGATCTTTCACCACTGTTTCTTGGTGGCCAGGAGCAGCTGATTAATTGTATTTACTGCCTGGCTTCTCCATTGAACGGAACCACGCTTTGCACTGATCTGGACCGGATGACACGTCTGTTGTCCTTTGATCAGCTGAAAAAGGCCAATCAGCTTAGCGGAAGCGGGGACCCTTATGCCGCCGTTATGTTAATGGATCAGTTTGGTTTTACTTCAGCAGAAAAGAAACACATTTACAAGCCCCTGTCCATCCTGCGGTTCCTGTTTTCCAAGGACAGCTGTTATGGAGATTTAAGCCTGCAGGGTGCGGCAAAGTGGAATGCCATTCTGGACACGGTGGATTCGGTTTATTATTTTTCCCAACCGGCAGATATCAGTGCCAAAAAGGGACTGCTGACCGTTCCTGCTGACGGCGTCCTGGACCGGTACAAAATATCGGTATTCTTTATGGGCCTTGTACATGCACGGCAGGGAAAGGCCTGGGCCGCCAGTGACGGGCGTGTCAACACAATTTCTGAAACAGCACCCTTTGATGAGCCGCAGGTGGCTTACACCGATTCCATGACGTTGCAGAAGGGCATCTGGCACATTATGCCAACGCAGGCTGTTAACCACACCTTTTATGAAGGCGAGGAAGTGCCAACGGAAGAATTTGAAGCTTTTTATCAGAATCTGGGCGCTCTTTTGGAGCAGATTTCTGATACTGAATAAAGGAGGAATTGGTTTTTGTTTAATCGGATTTATTTGAATGACGACTGGACCTATTACCGGGCAGACCAACCGGAAGAACGGAGTACGGTACGCCTGCCACATACCAACGTGGTACTGCCGTACAACTATTTTGATGAAAAACTGTACCAGTTTGTCAGCGTGTATGAGCGGAACTTCTTCCTGCCGGAAGAATATGCCGGAAAGCTGTGCTTCCTTCGCTTTGAAGGTGCAGGACATATGGCGCAGGTTTACATTAATGGCACTTTGGCAGAAAACCATTACTGTGGATATACAGAATTTAAAGTGCCACTGAACCAGTTTGCAAATTTTGGTGACAACAATACGGTTAAGGTTGTTCTGGATGCCAGGGAAAGCCTGAATGAGCCACCCTTCGGCCATGTCATTGACTATTTGACTTATGGCGGACTGTATCGCGAAGTTTCCCTGGAAGTTTACGAAAAGAACTACATCGCAGATGTGTTTGTCAAGTGCAGAACGGTGGAAACCTCTACCAAAACCCTGGAAGTGGAAACAACCATTCATGCGGACAATCTTACCATTCGTCCGTTCCATTTAACCTATGATATTTATGACGGGGAAACCTGCATCCAGACCTACTCGGTAGAGCACGTGGAAGAAGTCAACACCAACATGCTTTACTGTGCCGGCTTGGAGAACTGGGATGTAGATCATCCAAAGCTGTATGAATTACACGTCAGACTGACGGAAGGGCAGGAGGATGGTACCTCCTGGGATTTCCATAAGGTAACCTTCGGCTGCCGCACCGTGGACTTCCGTGCAGACGGCTTTTATCTGAACGGAAAGAAGCTGAAAATCCGCGGCCTGAACCGGCATCAGTCTTATCCCTATGTCGGGTATGCCATGCCGAAATCCGTGCAGGAAAATGACGTTCATATTTTGAAGAACGAACTGGGCCTGAATGCCGTTCGGACTTCCCATTATCCGCAGTCACAGTACTTCCTTGATGAATGTGACAGAGCCGGTTTGCTGGTCTTTACGGAAGCACCCGGCTGGCAGCACATTGGCAATGACGCATGGAAGAAAAAGCATCTGCAGAACGTAAAAGATATGGTTCTGCAGAACCGCAACCATCCGTCCATTATGCTGTGGGGCGTTCGTATTAACGAAAGCCAGGATGACAATGAACTGTATCGGAAAGCCAATGCCGTAGCCCATCAGTATGATGATACCCGTCCTACTTCCGGCGTTCGTTTTATGCAGCTCAGCAATCTGCTGGAAGACGTATATGCTTACAATGACTTCAGTCATACCGGTCAGAATGCCGGTGCGCAGAAGAAATGGATGGTAACCGGTCGCCCGAACGCTCCGTATTTAATTTCGGAATATAACGGACATATGTATCCGACCAAGTCTTTTGATGATGAAGCCCACCGCTTGCAGCATGCACTTCGTCATGCCAATGTTGTCAATGCCGCCGCGGCTCCGGATAACGGAATTTCCGGCAGTTTTGGCTGGTGTATGGCAGATTACAATACCCATAAGGATTTTGGCTCCGGAGACAAAATCTGTTATCACGGGGTACTGGATATGTTCCGGAATCCGAAGATGGCGGCGACTCTGTATGCTTCGCAGGCAGAGGATACCAACGTTCTGGAAATCAGCTCTTCCATGGATATCGGCGAATGGCCGGCCGGCAAGCTGGGTGACGTCTTTGTGTTCACCAACGCCGACTACGTAAACCTGTATAAAAACGGGGACTTCGTCCGTCGTTTTTATCCGGACACGGACACATGGCCGAATTTAAAACATGCTCCTATCCGTATCGATGACCTGATTGGGGAATTACTGGAAAACAAAGAGGGCATGAGCCCCGAAGGCTCGCTTGCGTTCCGCAAAGCGGTCAAGGGCTTCATGGCCGACGGCGTTGGCGGCGTCTTAAAGCCGAACCTTCTTGCCGGCCTGGCCAGGACCTTCGTAAAAGACAAGCTGTCTGTAGAAAAGGTCTTTGACCTGGTTTACACCTATGTAACCAACTGGGGATCCGATGCCACCATTTACCGCTTTGATGCTGTAAAGAAGGGCCAGGTAGTCAGGAGCATTACGAAGGCACCTATGAATGAAGTAATTCTGAACGTAAAAGTAGACCACACCAATCTGTGTGAGACCTCGTCTTACGATGTAGCCTGCGTTCGCATAGAAGCCGTTTCCAAAGAAGGAAACCATCTCTTCTATCTGAATGATCCTATCATGTTGCGGACAAGCGGCTGTCTGGAACTGATCGGTCCGTCCTGTGTACCACTTCGTGGCGGATACGCCGGAACCTATGTAAAGACAACCGGAAAAGCAGGAGAAGGGAAACTGATAATTTCTTCTGAACGGACAGAACCAGTTATCATTTCGTTTACAGCGGATATTGAAGAATACTAAGGAGTCTTTCCATGAAAAACACCACTCTGATCTACTTGGAGCAGGATCAAAACTATCTGATGCTGCATCGCACAAAAAAGAAAAATGATGTGAATCATGACAAGTGGATTGGAGTGGGCGGAAAGATGGAGGAAAACGAAAGCCCCGAAGACGGTGCCATACGGGAAATTCTGGAAGAAACCGGGTTGACGGTGCTGCCGGAAGACTTACACTATCGGGGCCTGGTTACCTTTGTATCTGACCAGGCTGAAGGAGAGTACATGCACCTTTTTACAGCCACGCAATTTTCCGGGACATTAAAGGAATGTGACGAAGGAGATCTTTGCTGGGTTCCAAAGGAAAAGGTGCTTACGCTTCCTACATGGGAAGGAGACCGGTTGTTTTTGCAACGGATTGCCGGGCCAGGTCCGTTCTTTGTTATGAAGCTTGTTTATGAAGGTGACAGGCTGATTTTCTCCTCGGTAAAAAATGTTTAAAAAACTCTGCCTGAAAACGCAGAAACTCCCTTGACATTAAGGCTGTGGGTAGATATAATATCCAAGTGACTTGGGAGACCAATTGCGGACCATTAGCTCAGTTGGTTAGAGCAGCCGGCTCATAACCGGTGGGTCCGGGGTTCGAGTCCCTGATGGTCCACCATTTCTTACAGACATGTAGGGGTATAGCTCAGTTGGTAGAGCAGCGGTCTCCAAAACCGCGTGCCGAGGGTTCAAGTCCTTCTGCCCCTGCCAATTTGCTGATGTGGCACAGTAGGTAGCGCGCGTCCTTGGTAAGGACGAGGTCACCGGTTCAAATCCGGTCATCAGCTCCATAAAAAACACCGTTTCGGGAACGAAACGGTGTTTTTTCATATTTATGCACGTTTTGCGTTATTCATTATTTTACTGCCATTGTTTTATTGCTTTGAGACGGTGTCTTTGCAGCCTCCGCTTCCTTCATTTTTTGAAGCTCTTCCAGAATCAGGCGGGCGGTGTATTCGTCCGTAACCAGTTCGTTAATATAACCGTATTTTGCGGCAAAAATAACAGGACGGACTTTATGACTTCCTCTGGCGATGCAGAGCACATGCGGATTCTTCTGAATGTCATCCGCATTCATGCTGGTCATCCGAAATGGCTCCGGCAGGGACAGGCGACGGCCGTCTTCGTAATAGACGTTGCCGAGTACATTAGCATGTGGGCGGCTGAATACTTTCTGAATGTTGAAGTCTTTTACCTGATCATAAAATTCCGTGAAATAAGGATAATCCAGAGCAAACTGTCCGCCAACGCTGACCAGAACGGCATCCAGGTGTTTGAATTCCTCCTGCATGGCGTTTAATTTGGACTTGTCAATGTCAGACAGGTGGTTGGTATTGGTTACCATAGAGTAATTATTGTAATGAACCTTACCGCCAAATGCACTGGCAAGACGGTCACAGATAATAGTACTTTGTAAATAAGGATTGTCGGTTCCGACATGTCCGGAAACAGCATAAAAATCCAGGTTGTTATCAGAGGGATGTGCGCTGATGTTGGCAGTTGTCTGGTATAACGTCTTTCCAACGCCAACCCCAATCTTATTGAACTTTGGAACCCACTTTTCAATATATCTGGCGGCAAAGAAGGTCAGCGCATCATCTGCGCTTTGGGAATCAATCTTTTTTAACGGTAGTTCCGGAGTTACCATAACCTGGTTCAAATGAAGTTTGTCTTCCAGACGGCGGGAAAGCTCAAAAGCGCGGGTACTGTCCGGGGCGGAGATTTCAATTTTGACAAACCCTTCTTCTCTGGCAATCTTCAGAAGGCGGGAAATCTGCGTACGATGAATATTTTCTTTCAACGCAATTTCCTGCTGGCTGAGTTCGTCAATGTAATAATATTTGGCAA
The DNA here is from genome assembly GCA_963640645.1 of uncultured Phascolarctobacterium sp. Lineage (GTDB taxonomy): Bacteria > Bacillota > Clostridia > Oscillospirales > Acutalibacteraceae > RUG420. The sequence continues at coordinate 134,618 of CAVHZY010000003.1, forward strand.
TGCGGAGGATTGTCATAACATCATAATTGGGATTCATTCTGCAAACTCCTTTCTGTACGCATTCCATTATAAAAAGAAAATTCACATTTGTGCAAGATATCTGCTTGTTTTCTTTTTAACAAAAGAAAACGTCGGTGTTACATGTGACATATGTGCAAAAACAAATCAACACTCTTGTACCGTATAAAATTCAGCTTTACTATGTAAGGTAACCTATTATCATTAAGGAGCCTGAAATGAGCTTATCCAAAATCCAAAAGAAAATAGCAGCCCTGGATCCGTCCATTAAGGTTACGGAAGAACGGGGCTGCATTGTTTTGCGTGGAGAAGTAGAGGATTGGGCTACTGTAGTAAAAGCCGGCAGCCTGGCAGTGGATAAGAAGCACTACCATGGCGTAATCAATGACATTCAGCTAAAAGGATTTCAGGAATCCGTCCGTGTCCCAAAAATCCGTGACAAAAAATTGGAAGGAGCCAGGCCGGACGTTCTGATCATCGGGGCTGGAATTACCGGCTGCGGCGTTGCCAGGGAACTGTCCCGATGGGACTTGAACATTCTGGTAGTAGACCGTGGTGCTGATGTGGCAGAGGGTGCAACAAAGGCAAACGGCGGTGTTGTCCATGCCGGTGTGAACTTCGGCAAGCACTCCCAAAAGCACTATTACAATGCGCGCGGCAACGCCATGTATCAGCAACTGTCAGAAGAACTGCATTTTCCACTGGAACAAAAGGGACAAGTTATGTTGGACGTGGACCCCTGGGAACGGCTCATTGTAAAGTATCTTGCCTGGAACGCAAAAAAGAACTTAGACATGCCAGATGTACATTATTTAAAGTTGCCTGAGTTACACAAAATAGAGCCACATGTGCCGGATTTCTTTGATGGCGGTATGTTTCTACCTATTGCCGGTGTTACGTCACCCTATGGCGTTTGCATTGCCATGGCGGAAAATGCCGTACAAAACGGAGTCCGTTTTTCATTGGAAACCATGGTGGAAGGCATGACAGTGGAAGCGGGGAAGATTGTATCTGTTCAGACCAATCGCGGTACACTGTATCCAAAAGTAGTATGTAATGCCGCCGGAATCTATGCGGATAAAATTGCGGAAATGGCAGGGGATCGTACCTTTACCATCCATCCCCGACGCGGCACTGATATTATTACAGATACCAAAGCCGGGTACCTGGTCAACACCAGCATGGCCAAGGCACCGTTTGCCGTCATGCCGAACGAAAAACCGGAAGTAAAGGGAAAACCCTGGAAATATATCCAAAAGATCTTATGGGCTTTGGGAAGCCATAACCACACCAAAGGAGTTGGACTTATCCATTCGGTATACGGAAATATGCTGGTTGGTCCCAACGCCACCGAAACGCCGGAACGGGAAAATACGGAAACCCGGGCAGAAGAGTTTCAGGCTATTATGGAAATGCAGCGTAAGCTTTGCCCGGAACTGAAATATGAAGACGTTATTGCTTACTTTACCGGTGTGCGCGCTACCCTGTATGAAGAAGACTTCTGTGTCCGGAAAGGCCTCTTTACAGAAAATATTATGGAAGCGGCGGGAATTCAATCGCCGGGGATAACAGCAGCCCCCGCTATTGGCCAGGATATTGCTGCCTGGTGCGTAGCGTACTTGGAACAAAGCGGAGAAAGCGTTCATCAAAATGCGGCGTTTAATCCGGAACGAAAACCGGTTCCCTGTTTGAAAAAAATGACTCCGGAAGAACGAAACCGGCTGATTCGCCAAAATCCGGATTATGGCATTATTGTCTGCCGCTGTGAAGAAGTCTCCAAAGGAGAAATCCTGGATGCCTTAAATTCCGGTCTTTGCGTTCCTACCGTAGATGGAATTAAACGCAGGCTCCGGCCGGGAATGGGGCGTTGTCAGGGCGGATTCTGTAGCCCGTTGGTAATGCAAATTATTGCAGAGCACCAGGGAATTTCAGTTTCCGAAGTGCGGAAGGATGCGGAAGATTCGGTTATCCTTTACGGCAAAACAAAATAAACAAAAGCTCCCATTACAGAGTCCACTCTGCAATGGGAGTTTTATTTTTTGATTAGAATGTCTGCTGTTTCATGACTTTTTTCACGAATTACAGTTTCACTCTGTCATTGACGGCCTTAACACGGGCGCGATCCAGCTTTTCCACCTTGCGGTCATAAGTAACAAGACCGTTAATTTCACCTTCTACATCCGAAACCTGCGTGAAAACAGTGGCAGAAAGCCCTTTTGGAATATTACGGATAATGCGCTTTTCAAAAATCTTCTCATAAGCGCGCATCAGTGCTTCGTCTGTAAAGTACATCCGATATCCGAACAGTAGCTTCCGGAACATATGACCCTTGGTCATCTTGGAAAAGCCGCCAAATTCATCCAACAAATAACAGCGGTCATCTTTGGGAACATAAACCGGAGTAAAGTAAATATGCCGCGTAACAAAGTCGGATTCCTTCTGATCATGCCATCCGGAGGTGCGATCAATGGTTCTGGTCGGGTCATATTCCGCAATCATTTCCGAAATTCTGTTGGCATCAAACTGACCCCAGCCTTCATTGAACGGTACCCACATGGCAAGGGAAACAACGTTAATCAGCTGATGCATGGTGTCATACAGGTCTTTGACATATTCATTCCGTCCGTCTTCGTCGGCACGGCCAAAGATTTTATAGTTCTTTTCGCCGTCATCCAGATTGATAGTCAGGAACGGTAACACGGCAATAACCAGCGGGTTGTAAGAAGTACCGCCGTTGACCATGTCCTGCCATACCAGCATGCCTTCTTTGTCGCACAGATAGTACCAGTAGAGCGGTTCAATTTTAATATGCTTCCGAATCATGTTAAAGCCCATGGATTTCAGCATTTGAATGTCATATTCCATGGCACTTTTTGTAGGCGGTGTCAGCATACCGTCAGACCAGTACCCCTGATCCAGAACACCATTATGGAAGTAGGGCTTATTATTTAGCAAAAGACGTTGCTTTCCGTTTGCATCCGGGCCAACGCCAAATTTGCGCATGCCAAAGTAGGATTTAACAATATCCTGATCTGCTGTAATTTCCAAATTATATAGTTTGGGATGTTCCGGGGACCAGCATTCGTATTCTTCCAGTGGAATGACAATTTCTTTTTGTCCCTTTCCTTCGGCGATGCAGTTTCCATCATCCAGTACTTTTACGGTAACTTCCGGGGCTTTGGTTTCTACGGTAATACGAACTTCGTTTTTATCGATATCCGGTACAATCCGCAGGTCCTCTACATAATTTTCCGGAACGGATTCCATCCATACGGTTTGCCAGATGCCGGACTGTGGAGTATAAAAAATGCCGGCAGGGGAAGAGGACTGTTTTCCTCTTGCATGATAACTGGTGTCAGATGGGTCCTTGACAATCAGTTCAATCATATTAGTGCCAAGCTGAATGGCTTTGCTAATGTCCAGTGTGAAAGCAAAAAATCCACCCTGATGATAACCAACTTTTAAGTGGTTTATGAAAACTTCACATTCATAGTCCACGGCACCGAAATGAAGTAAGGTTTTCTCCTTTAAAAAGGATTCTTCCACTACAAAAGTCCTTCTGTAGTACAGGGTATCGGTAGGAGTCACAATTTTATTGACTCCGGACAGAAGTGCCTCCGGTGAAAATGGCACCAAAATATTACCCTGATACCCTTGAAAAGCCTGGTCAGACGGATAAATGGCATATTCCCAGGTCCCGTTCAGATTGTAAAAGGAGCTACGTTCCAACTGTGGCCTTGGGTAGTAGTCATTATGTGGAACGGCACCTACTTCGTCAAAAAACTTTGACTTCATCATGTGTCCCATTCGTTTTCCTCCTGTAATAAATTAACAAAATCATACAAGTAAAGTATATCGAAAAAGTCCCCGTTTGGATAGACTCCAAACGGGGACTGAGGAAAAAGGGTAGTAGGAATTAATACATTCCACCGGCGTTTGCCATGGCGGCAGCCTGTGCTGCTGCCGAAGCAGCATCAGCGGCAGGGTCCGGTTTGTCAGCAACCAGGGATTCTGTGGTCAGAACCATGGATGCAACGGAAGCAGCATTCTGCAGTGCGGAACGTGTTACCTTGGCCGGGTCCAAAATACCGGCTTCAAACATATCTACATATTCTTCTTTGGCAAAGTCAAAGCCGTAACCGGTCTTGCCGGAACGGGCAATGGCGTCAATAATGACAGAACCTTCCAGACCTGCATTGGCGGCAATCTGACGGATAGGTTCTTCAATAGCCTTCAGAACAATCTTAACACCGGTCTTTACATCGGCTTCCAGATCTTCATCAAGCAGTGCTTTTACTGCCGGAATAGCGTTAATCAGTGCTACGCCGCCGCCGGCTACGGTACCTTCTTCAACGGCAGCCTTGGTTGCGGCAAGTGCGTCTTCAATGCGCAGCTTGGATTCCTTCATTTCGGTCTCCGTTGCAGCACCTACATGCAGTACAGCTACGCCACCGGCCATCTTGGCCAGACGTTCCTGCAGCTTTTCTTTGTCATAATCCGAGGTGGATTCTTCAATCTGGCTACGGATCTGGGAAACACGGGCAGCAATGTCATCTTTGTTACCGGCACCATCAACAATGGTGGTGTTGTCCTTGCTGACAGAAACTTTAGCAGCCTTGCCAAGCATATCCAGGGTTGCGTTGCTCAGTTCCAGACCAAGGTCAGAGGTAATAACGGTACCGCCGGTCAGAACAGCAATGTCTTCCAGCATGGCCTTTCTGCGGTCACCAAAGCCAGGAGCCTTAACGGCAACACAGGTAAAGGTGCCACGCAGTTTATTCAGAACAATGGTCTGCAGGGCTTCGCCTTCTACATCTTCTGCAATAATAACCAGCTTCTTACCAAGCTTCAGAACCTGTTCCAGAAGCGGCAGGATTTCCTGAATGTTGGAAATCTTCTTATCGGTAATCAGGATGAGTGCATCGTCAATTTCTGCAGTCATCTTGTCCGTGTCGGTCATCATGTAAGGGGAGATATATCCTCTGTCAAACTGCATACCTTCTACTACGTCAACGGTAGTTTCGGCAGTCTTGGCTTCTTCTACTGTAATAACGCCATCTGCGGTAACTTTGTCCATTGCTTCAGCAATCAGTTCCCCAATGTGTTCATCAGCAGAGGAAATGGTGGCAACACGGGCAATGTCAGCAGAACTGGTTACAGGCTTGGCTGCGTCTTCAATGGATTTAACAGCTGCATCTACGGCAAGCTTAATACCTTTTTTAACAACCATCGGGTTGGCACCGGCAGCAACGTTCTTCATGCCTTCACGTACCAGAGCCTGTGCAAGCAGGGTAGCGGTGGTGGTACCGTCGCCGGCAACATCGTTGGTCTTGGTGGAAACTTCCTTTACCAGCTGGGCGCCCATATCTTCAAAGGCGTCTTCCAGAGTAATATCTCTTGCAATGGTAACACCGTCATTGGTAATCAGCGGTGCGCCATAGGACTTTTGCAGAACTACGTTTCTGCCTTTCGGTCCAAGGGTAATTTTTACGGTATTGGACAGCTTGTCAATACCGGTCTGCAATGCTTTACGGGCTTCTTCGCCATAAATAATTTGTTTAGCCATATCTAAAATAATCCTCCTTAGTCTTCTACAACGGCAAGAATATCAGATTGGGAGACGATGCTGTAATCCACACCGTCTACTTTTACCTGTGTACCGGTATATTTGCCGACAATAACTTTGTCTCCGGCTTTTAAGTACATATCTACCTGATTTCCGTCAACCACACCACCGGGTCCGACTGCAACAACTTCAGAAATCTGTGGCTTTTCCTGTGCGGATGCAGCAAGGAAAAGGCCGCCTTTGCTGGTCTCTTCGGCTTCTACCGTCTTTAACAGAACTTTGTCTGCAACTGGTTTAATGGTCATAACGCCTACCTCCAATATAGTTAAGTATAAGATAATACTGCTTTGTATTAGCACTCATTATTCCTGAGTGCTAAATTTATTATAAGCACCTTGTAAAAAAAATCAATAGTTAAATTGCTTTCTTTTTCAAGTTATAGTATTTTATAAATAATCTTTAACTTTTCAATTTGTGGGAGTTGTTATGGCAACCGAAGAAACTTACAAACAGAATGACTGGCTGAATCGCCTCCGAACTTTTTTTGCGGGGGACATATTCGGCTTTCTTTTGGTGCTCCTGGCTGTACTGGTAGTCTGTTTTAATCAGTACGTCTATGGGGCTGTTTTATTTGCTTTTTTGATTTCTGCGTTACTTTTACTTTGCAGTGACATTATCACAGTCTTTTTGCCGGCCATGCTTCTGATTGCTTTTGTCATTCAGGCCAAAAATTCCTATAATGCATTCATGGAAGTCACTTGGGCCGTGCCCCCGGTGGCACTTTGTTTTTGTTTGCATCCTATTATTTACAGGAAGTTACATCGCCCGAAAAAAGGGGAGTTGTTCCTTCCCATCCTGCTGATTTCCTGCACCATGTTCCTGGGCGGACTTGGGAGCATTACGGCAGCAGAATATTTTCGTCCCATTTCTTTGGCATATATGTTCGCTTTAGGGTTTATGATCCTGTTTTTCTACTGGGATTTCGGATCCATTATTTATCCGGGTGCCAATGGGGAAAAAGAGATTGCTCAGCGGATTGCCAAACAATTCTGCTTTTTAATTTTGTTCCTGGCTCTTGCCGTACTGGAATATTATGTGGAACACCGGAGTGAATTCCTGGCGGATCCCGGCATCCTGCCATTCCAGTGGCGCAATAATGCCTGTACCATGCTGATGATTGCCATGCCATTTACCTTTTTCCTGGCGATGCAGCATCCGGTCTGTTATTTTGGTTTATCTTTAATTAGTATGGGTACCATTGTCATGACCGGTTCGCGCGGGGGACTGGTTTTTGGCGCGGCAGAGTTTGGCCTGCTGCTGATTTACTTTGCTGTAAAAGATAAAAAGCACCGGAGGTTTTATCTGAGTATCACAGGGGTCATTTTACTGGCCTTCTTATGTCTGATCCCGCGCATGGCAGACTTTCTGGAGTACACCCTGGAACGCTTCACCAGCCAGGGCGAAAATGCCATTCGCCTGGGTCTGTGGAAGCGCTCGGTAGAGGACTTCCTGTCCAACCCGCTCACCGGGCGTGGCCTTGCCTACATGGGTAACCGGGATCTTCATCATTCGGCTACGGCCACGTTGTGCTGGTACCATTCCACGGTGCCGCAAATTATTGGCAGCTTTGGTATCCTGGGTATTCTTACCTTTGGCTACCAGTACTATATGCGCATCCGCTTTTTCCATCGCAGAAAAAGCCTGTTTTCCAGAACCGTCCTGTTTTCCTGGATTGGTCTGGAATTAATGTCTTTGGTCAACCCGGGCATTTTTGTCCCGATTTATTTACTTTATATTACGGTTCTCTTTGTCCTAGTAGAGAACTATGAAACAACACAGGAGTGATTTTTTCTTTATGGACAGTAACAGTACTGGCTTACTTATTGTACTCATTGTATGCATTCTCTTTTCCGCGTTCTTTTCAGCGTCGGAAACCGCCTTTTCCACTGCAAACCGGATTCGTCTGAAATCCCTGGAGCAGGAGGGAAAGAAAAAAGCCGGCAAAGTTCTGAAAATTTTGGATGACTATGACAGCTTGTTGTCCACCCTTTTGATCGGAAATAACATTGTTAATATCAGTGCCTCGTCTATTTCCACGGTACTGTTTATCCGTGCTTTAGGTGACATTGGTGCCACCTGGTCCACGGTTGTTTTAACAGTTGTTATTCTGATCTTTGGCGAAATTACGCCAAAAAGTATTGCAAAAGAAGTTCCGGAAAGCTTTTCCATGGCTGTTTCCGGTCCGATTTGGGTCTTTATGAAAATCTTCATGCCGTTAAATAAGGTGTTTGGCCTTTGGAAGAAACTGGTCAAAAAGGTACTTCATTTAAATTCGGATGATAAGATTACGGAAGACGAGTTCATGACCATGGTGGAAGAAGCCGAAAACGATGGCGGTATTTCGGAAGATGACAGTGAACTGATTAAAAATGTAATGGACTTCAACGATATGGAAGTGCAGGAAGTGTTGACACCGCGGGTAGATGTTATTGCCATTCCAATTACAGCATCTGTTTCCGAAATTGAAGATGTTTTCCGGGAATCTGACTTTACCAGACTGCCGGTTTACCAGGACAACCTGGATGACATTGTCGGCTATATTCATCAGAAAGACTTTGCAGAAGATGTGGTTCGCGGAAAATCCACCATCCAGGATATTTTGCAGCCGGTTCTTTATGTGGCACCTTCCATGAAAATTGCCAGGGTATTAGAACTGTTAAAAGCAGAACATGACCACATTGCTGTGGTAACAGATGAATTTGGCGGTACGGACGGCATTATTACCATGGAGGATATCCTGGAAGAATTAGTCGGCGAAATTTATGATGAACACGACGAAGAAGAACAGGAACCCATTGCTGTCAAAGATGACATTTACGAAATTGGCTGTAGTATGCCATTAGATGACTTCTTTGAGCTGTTCCACATGGAAGAACCGGAATCGGAGTCCAATACCGTTGCCGGCTGGGCAATTGAACAGTTTGGAGAAATCCCGACCCCGGGACAGCAATTTACTTATAAAAATCTGGAAATTACCGCACAGACGGTGGATGCCAGAAAGATTGATACCATTACCGTAAAGGTGTTGCCGGAAGATGAAGAGCATCCAGATACAGAAGAATGACGCTGACCAGCGCTTGGACAAGTTCCTGACCAAGTCTTTTCCGAATTTACCGCAGTCTTTGCTTTACAAGTACATTCGAAAAAAGCGGGTTAAAGTGAATGGCAAGCGCGCGGAAATTTCCACGCGGCTGGCGGTGGGAGACCAGATAGATTTATACATTAATGATGAGTTTCTGGAACCACCCGAACCGAAATATGACTTTTTACATGCCGGTACCAGGCTGCAGATCCTTTATGAAGATGATAACCTGCTGCTGCTGGACAAAAAGGTAGGCCTGCTTTGTCATCCGGATCAGTCGGAGTATGTTGATACTTTAATTACCAGGGTCAAACGGTACCTTTACGAAAAAGGGGAATACCGTCCGGAAGAGGAAAACTCCTTTGCGCCGGCGCTGGTGAACCGGATTGACCGCAATACCGGTGGCATTGTAATGGCCGCCAAAAATGCGGAGACTCTCCGCATTTTAAATCAGAAGGTCAAAGACCGGGAACTACATAAATATTATCTTTGCGTTGTCCATGGCAGGCCGGAACAGGACACCGGTTTGTTACAGGGATGGCTGATTAAGGATGAAGACAGAAACAAGGTCTCCATCCGGCATAAGCCGGCGCCCGGCGCAAAAGAAATCCGCACGAAGTACCGGGTCCTGCGGTCAGAAAAAGGATTGTCCCTGATTGAAGTAGAACTGCTGACCGGCCGGACCCATCAGATTCGTGCCCATTTTGCCAGCATTGGTTGTCCGCTCCTAGGAGATGGAAAATACGGCAGCAATGCGCAGAACAAAAAGAGGGGAGGATATAAAAAGCAATTTTTATATTCTTACCGCTTAACCTTTGACTTTTCTACCGATGCCGGATGCCTGAATTACTTAAACCAGCGTAGTTTTGAAGTACCATCTGTCTGGTTTGCAGAGCAGTTCCCGAACTTCTGATTTTGACTACATCGCAGATCCGGTTTGACATAATGAAAAAAATGCCAAAAATAGACAAAAACAGCCCTGGTGAGCTTAGATTCAATTGGCTATTTTGTTGACTTCCCCTGGGAATAATACTATAATTTTATCCGGATTCAATTTTCTTTTTAGGGAAAGTGCAATCCGTTCAGATGAAATGAAAACACGGGTTCCCCCGAGCCCCGTTTTCGAAGATTATTATAAAGGAGGACTCCCTTTGATTGATCAAAAAGCTCTGGCCTATGTCAATGCTTACGGCGTGCTTCGCTGCCTTGAAAACGTATGCGATTTAGTACCGGAAGCAAAAGCTGTCTGTGCCAAAATGAAGAACCCTGTTGCATTCTGTGTAGACGTAAAGAACGGTCCTTGTGTAACTTACAAGTTTGACAAGAACGGCTGCGTCTTTGTAGAAGGCGACGCAGAAGCAACCTGCAAAATGTCTTTTGGATCCCCGAAAGCATTCAATAACCTCATTAGCAACAGTACTCCGGGTATTCCTACCAAAAATCCAATTCAGTGTCTTGCTTTCCTGCTTGGCCCGTTTACCAAACTGACCAACATTATGAGCAAGTATCTCCAACCGTCCGAATCTGACCTGAAAGATCCGGAATTCTTCCGTCTGAACACAATCCTTACCATGTATGTTATTGGTGGTGCCATTCCGGCTCTTGCCAATAATGACGAAATTGCAAAGATTTCCGCTGATGGTATTGTAGACGGTACTATCCAGATGGGTATTAAAGACGCCGTTTACGTTACCATTGTTGCCAAAGACCACAAACTCAGCCTGATCAAGGAAAAGCCGGAAAATCCAAGAGCAATCATGGAATTCAGCACCATTGAACTGGCCAACGGTTTGTTCAACGGCACCGTTTCCACTATTGCTGAGCTTTGCGCCGGTAATATTAAGATGTCCGGTATGATTAACATGCTGGATAACATTAACCGCATTCTGGACCGCGTATCGGTTTACTTAGCATAAGGAGGGAACAACATTGAGTAAATATCCTGAATACACTCACGAAAAATCCCAAGAATGGTTTAACCGTGCCTTGAAGGCAATTCCGGCCGGTGTTTACGGACACCTTGGCCCTTCCGAAGGTCTGTTCCTTCCTATTACCAAATGGCCGTTGATGTCCGACCACGCTAAGGGCACTTATTTCTGGGATGTAGACGGCAATAAATACCTTGACTTTATGTGCGCTTATGGCCCGAACGTTCTTGGTTATTGCGATGACGAAGTAGACGCCGCAGCCATTGAACAGCTGAAAACCGGCAACTGCTTAACTTCTCCGTCTTACAAGATGGTAGAATGTGCAGAACTGTTGAAGGATACCGTAGCCTGCGCAGACTGGGCTTACTTCATGAAGAACGGTTCTGATGCCACACAGATGGCTGCCATTACAGCCCGTGCCGGTACCGGCAAAGAAAAGATCATGTACTTCAAGGGTTACTATCACGGTAACTTCCCATGGTGCATGAAGCCGGACTATCCTGGCATTCTTCCTTCTGACACACAGAACAATATCATTATTCCTTGGTTTGATATGCAGGCCATGCAGGAAGAATATGATAAGGCCGGCGGAAACGTTGCAGCATTAATTGCCCAGCCGTATGACCACGGTAACTTCTATGACAACGTAACAGCCACCAAAGAACAATGGGCCGCTGTTCGTAAGTTCTGCGATGACCATGATATGGCACTGATTATTGATGACGTTCGTATGGGCTTCCGTCTGGATCTTGCCGGTTCTGACCATTACTATGGTTTCAAGGCTGACATGATCTGCTTCTGTAAAGCACTTGCCAACGGCTACAATATGTCCTGCGTTTGCGGTCAGGACAAGTGGTACACTCCGGCTTCTTCCTTAAGCTACACCGGTTCTTACTGGATGTCCGCAGAACCGTTTGCCGCCTGTCTTGTTACCATTAACAAGATGAAGAGACTGGATACCCCGACCATGTTCCGTGAAAAGGGTACCAAGCTGACCGAAGGCTTCAAGGCTGCTGCCGCAGAACACGGCTTTAACCTGAAGGTTTCCGGTGAACCGGCCTGCTTCTACCTTAGAACTACCAATGATGACAGCTTGTTCCTGCATCAGGAAGTAGTAGCAGAAGCCGTTTCCCGCGGTCTGTTTATTACTTCTCACCACAACCACTTCATGAATGCCGCTGTTACTGACGAAGACATTGCTTTGGCAGTAGACATTCTGGAAGATGCTTATGGCGTTGTTGCAGCCAGACATCCGGAAATTGAAGGTCTGAAATAAGCAACCGCTGTAAAAACCAGTCAAACAAAGATCCCGGACAGAGAACCTTCTGCCCGGGTCTTTTTTCTCTTTTCTGTTCTTTTTTGTTTCACGGATGAAAACTTGTTGTATAATGGGCGTGTCAGAATTGAAGGAGGCGCTTACCATGCCATTAATTATTGCACATAGAGGAGCCAATTTACGTGCTCCGCAGAATACATTGCCGGCCTTTCAGGCAGCCATTGAAAACGGAGCAGACGGTGTAGAGTTTGACGTACAACTGTCTAAAGACGGTGTGCCGGTTATTTGCCACAACTTTGAGGTAAATGAAACATCCAACGGCAAAGGACTGGTAGTAGACCAGACCTTTGAAGAGTTGCGTGCACTGGACTTTGGTTCCTGGTTTTCCGATAAGTTTGCAGGTACTAAAATTCCTACCCTGGAAGAAACCCTGCAAACCGTAAAAGACATGAAGCTGATTAATATTGAAATTAAGAAGCCGAAGGAAGGCTCTTTGGAAGTGGTAGACAAAACAGTTACCATGGTAAAAGAAATGGGCCTGGAAGAAAAAGTGGTTATTTCCAGCTTTTACTTCTATGTAACCGACCGCGTAAAGGAATTAGACCCGAATTTGAAAGTCGGTTTGTTATATGATCCGAAGGATTGTTATGACAAGCGTCTGTTAAAAGGAAAGTTCATTGAAGTGGCCAAGGAACACCATGCGGATGCATTCCACCCGTATTTTGTACTGACCAAATTGCCTCCGAATTTTACGCAAAAGGCCCACGAAAATGGCATTGCCGTTAATGTTTGGGGTATCAAAGGCTCTACTCATTTGGAAAGTTATAAAAACTCGGATGTAGATTGTATCATTACAGATTTGGTTTAATCTGCCTTGTTTTTATAGGAATCTTAGAAGTCCGGGCGGTTGTTCCGGACTTCTTTTTTGCGATATAGCGGTTTCTTGAAGATTAAAAATTCTTTTGTTACAATAGGGTCACTTTTGGGAAAGGAGGCAGAAAATGGATCATTTTGAACTGGTTTCCAAGTTCAGGCCAACCGGGGATCAGCCGCAAGCAATTGCAGCGTTAACGGATGGCTTAAAGCAAGGATTTAAGGAGCAGACGCTGTTAGGTGTTACCGGTTCCGGCAAAACCTTTACTATGGCCAATATTATTGCCTCCGCCAACCGGCCAACCCTTGTTCTGGCACATAATAAGACGCTGGCAGCACAGCTTTGTTCAGAATTTCGGGAAATGTTTCCCAATAATGCAGTAGAGTTCTTTGTTTCCTATTATGACTATTACCAGCCGGAGGCTTATGTAGCGTCTTCTGACACCTATATTGAAAAGGACGCTTCCATTAACGATGAAATAGATAAGCTTCGGCATTCTGCAACACTTTCTCTGGTAGAGCGCCGGGATGTTATTATTGTAGCTTCGGTATCCTGCATTTATTCCTTAGGCAACCCAATTGATTACAAAAATATGGTAATCAGTCTCAGACCGGGAATGACCTATCCAAGAGACGACCTGCTGAAGAAACTGGTAGAAATCCACTATGAGCGCAATGATATCAATTTTGTGCGGACGAAGTTCCGCGTCCGGGGGGACACCGTAGAGGTGTTTACGTCCGGAGAAACGGAATATGCCATCCGCATAGAATTCTTCGGCGATGAAATTGACCGCATTTGCGAAATTAATGCATTAACCGGAGAAGTCACCGGCGTGTTGCAGCATGCTGCCATTTATCCGGCAACCCACTACGTTGTCAACCCGGACGCACTGGAGGACGCAATTGCTGATATTATGCGGGAATGCGCCGAACGGGTGGCCGAATTTGAGGCAGAGGGAAAGCTGATTGAAGCGCAGCGGATCCGGCAGCGCACGGAGTATGATATGGAGATGCTACGGGAAACCGGGTTTTGCTCCGGCATTGAAAACTACAGCCGTGTGCTGGCACGCCGGGAACCGGGTGCTGTGCCGTATACGCTGCTGGATTACTTTCCCAAAGATTTTCTGCTGTTTATTGATGAATCCCACGTTACACTGCCGCAAATTCACGGCATGTTCGGCGGTGACCACGCACGGAAAAAAAGCCTGATTGATTACGGATTCCGCCTTCCCAGCGCCTATGACAACCGGCCGCTCAACTTTGAGGAATTCTACAGCCATGTTAATCAGGTTATTTTTACCAGTGCCACTCCCGGAGACTTTGAGCGGCAGGTTTCGGCGCGGATAGCGGAACAGCTGATTCGCCCGACCGGACTGCTTGATCCGGACATCAGCGTACGCCCGGTAGAAGGGCAGATAGATGATCTGCTTTCTGAAATACATGTGCGTACGGAACGCAAAGAACGGGTCTTAATTACTACACTGACCAAGAAGATGGCAGAAGACCTGACCCGGTTCTTTGAAGAACAGGGCGTGAAGGTGCGCTATATGCACCATGATATAGATACTATTGAACGAATGCAGATTATCCGTGACCTTCGCATGGGCGTATTTGATGTCCTGATTGGCATCAACCTGCTCCGGGAGGGCCTGGATATCCCGGAGGTTTCCTTGGTGGCCGTTCTGGACGCTGATAAGGAAGGCTTCCTTCGCTCGGAAACCAGTCTGGTGCAAACAGCCGGCCGTGCTGCCCGAAATGCAGAGGGCAGCGTTATTTTCTACGCAGACAGTGTTACGCCCTCCATGGAACGGGCCATTCGGGAAACACTCCGTCGTAGGGAAATTCAGATGGCTTATAACAAAGAGCATGGTATTGTGCCGCAGACCATCCATAAGGATGTACGGGATGTCATTGAAATTACGGCAAAGGTAGAAACTACATCGCCCGATGAAAAACGTCTTACCAAAAAAGAAAAAGAACGGCGTATTCGGGAACTGGAAAAGAATATGAAGGCGGCAGCCAGGGTATTGGATTTTGAAACAGCAGCCTATTATCGGGACGAGCTTGCCAAATTGCAAAAATAAAGAACCGGCAAGTGCATGACAGCAAAGGAAGTTAGCAGAATGGCAGGAACAAAAATTGTCATTAAAGGGGCAAAGGAACACAATTTAAAAAATATTGATTTAACCATCCCCAGAGACAAAATGGTTGTGTTTACCGGTCTGTCCGGATCGGGGAAATCCAGCCTTGCCTTTGATACTATCTATGCGGAAGGGCAGCGCAGATACATGGAATCGCTCTCTTCGTATGCAAGACAGTTTCTGGGACTGATGGAAAAGCCAAAGGTAGAATCCATAGACGGCTTGTCTCCGGCCATTTCCATTGATCAGAAAACCACCTCTAAAAATCCACGTTCCACGGTGGGGACCGTAACAGAAATTTATGACTATTTACGTCTGCTGTATGCCAGAGTGGGACATCCGCACTGTCCTATTTGCGGAAAAGAACTGTCTCATCAGACCATTGATCAGATTGTAGATCAGGTTTTATCACTGCCGGAGGGCAGCAAAATTCAGGTCATGGCTCCCATTGCCAGAGGGAAAAAGGGAACCTATGCCAAAGACCTGGAAAAAGCCGCCAAATCCGGTTATGTGCGTGCCCGGATTGACGGAGAAATCCATGACCTGAGCGAAAAGATTACCTTAGACAAAAATCAAAAACACACCATTGAAATTGTGGTAGACCGTTTGGTAGTAAAGGACAGTATCAGAAGCCGTCTGGCCGATTCTGTAGAAACGGCTTTGAAATTAACAGAAGGGGTACTGTTAGTCAATGTGATTGACGGGGAAGACATGGTCTTTTCTGAGCAGTTTGCCTGCCCGGAGCACGGCACTTTGAAGATAGATGAACTGGCGCCGCGCATGTTTTCCTTTAACAACCCGTTTGGGGCCTGCCCGGATTGTGCCGGTCTGGGCTTTTATGAACAGATTGATGAAGATCTGATTATGCCCGACAGGAACCTTTCCATTCGCGAAGGAGGCATTCAGGCACCCGGCTGGACCAAAACCGAAGGTGGCACCATTGCGGAAATGTATTATGACGGAGTGGCCAACCATTATGGTTTTTCCATAGATGTTCCTATTAAGGACATGAAGCGAAAGGATTTGGAAAAGATTTTATACGGTTCCGGAAAGGATCGTGTAGAGTTTTCCAGAAAAACCACCTTCAGTGACAGCACCTGGGCCTGCCGCTTTGAAGGTGTCATTCCGAACCTGGAACGCAAATTCCGGGATACTTCCTCTGAATATTCCAAACGTTCCATTGAACAGCTGATGGCACGGCATGCCTGTGCCTCTTGCGGGGGAAAACGGCTTCGTCCGGAACCTTTAGCAGTAACGGTTGGCGGATTGAACATTGATGAACTGACCCGCTTGTCTGTTCGGAAAGAACTGGAATTCTTTGAACAATTACAGCTGACGGAACGGGAAAGCATCATTGCAGAACTCATTTTAAAAGAAATTAAATCCCGCCTGCAGTTCCTGTGCAGTGTAGGATTGGATTATTTGGATTTAGCCCGTAGTGCCGGAAGTCTGTCCGGTGGGGAAAGTCAGCGGATTCGTCTGGCCACCCAGATTGGATCTTCCCTGATGGGTGTCCTATACATTCTGGATGAACCCAGTATCGGTCTTCACCAAAAGGACAATGAAATGCTGATCCATACCCTGGAAAAGTTACGGGATTTGGGTAATACGTTAATTGTGGTAGAGCATGATGAAGAAACCATGCTGGCGGCAGACTACATTGTTGATATTGGCCCCGGTGCCGGAATCCACGGTGGGGAAGTGGTTTGTGCCGGAACGCCACAGGAAATTATGAATTGTAAAAATTCCATTACGGGCCAGTACCTGAAAGGGGCGCGTACCATTCCGGTTCCGACAGAACGCCGAAAAGGCAATGGCAACTTTTTAAAGGTAAAGGGTGCCACAGAGCATAATCTGAAAAACGTAAATGTATCCATTCCTTTAGGAACCTTCACCTGTGTTACAGGCGTATCCGGCTCCGGCAAATCAAGCCTGGTAAATGAAATTATCTATAAAACCCTGGTAAGGGATCTGAATCGCGCAAAATCATATCCGGGCAAGTGCAAACAGATAACAGGGCTGGAGCACCTGGACAAAGTCATTAATATAGATCAGTCTCCCATTGGCAGAACACCACGCTCTAATCCGGCAACTTATACCAATTTGTTTAATGACATTCGTGCGCTGTTTGCCAGTACGCAGGACGCCAAAGTGCGGGGTTATTCTGCCGGGCGATTCAGCTTTAATGTGAAAGGCGGCCGCTGCGAGGCCTGCCAGGGTGACGGTATTGTTAAAATTGAAATGCACTTCCTGGCAGATGTTTACGTTAAGTGTGATGTCTGTGACGGCGCCCGTTACAACAGGGAAACGCTGGAAATTAAATATCGTGGCAAAAACATTGCCGAAGTCCTGGACATGACCATAGACGAAGCCTGTGACTTCTTTTCCGCAGTTCCTAAAATTTACAACCGCCTGCTGACTTTACGGGACGTGGGCCTGGGTTATGTTAAATTAGGGCAAAGCGCAACCACCCTGTCCGGCGGCGAAGCGCAGCGCGTGAAGCTGGCTACCGAACTATCCAAGCGTTCCACCGGCAAAACAATTTATATTCTGGATGAACCAACTACCGGTCTGCATACTGCCGATGTACATAAGCTTTTGGAAGTGTTGCAGAAGCTGGTAGAACAGGGAAATACAGTTCTGGTCATTGAACACAATCTGGATGTCATTAAGACAGCAGATTATCTGATTGACCTGGGTCCGGATGGCGGAGATAACGGTGGTACCATTGTGGCTACCGGTACACCGGAACAGGTGGCCAGGTGCGAAACGTCTTACACGGGGCAGTATTTAAAGAAAATGCTCCCCAATGCTTAATTCAACTACTTAAATTAGGAGAAAGAAATGAAAATCCAACTTTCCGATCACTTTACTTATCAGAAGCTGGCAAGATTTGTCCTTCCGTCCATTGTGATGATGGCCTTCAGCTCTATCTACGGCATGGTTGATGGTTTGTTTGTTTCCTGGTATGCGGGCAAAACAGCCTTTGCATCCCTGAATCTGGTTATGCCGTTTATTATGATTATTGGCGGAATGGGCTTTATGGTTGGCACCGGCGGCACGGCCCTGGTTTCCAAAATCATGGGGGAAGGGGACCGGAAGCGGGCCAATGAAATCTTTTCCATGATGATTTTATTTGGTATAACACTTGGTATTGTTCTGTCTGTTCTGGGTGTTATCTTCATGCCGCAGGTGGTTACCTTTTTAAATGCCACACCGGAAATGTATGATGACTCGGTTTTATACGGACGGGTTAATCTGATATTTGTTGTTTTCTTTATGCTGCAAAATATTTTTCAAAGCTTTTGTGTGGCTGCGGAAAAACCCAAACTGGGATTACTGGCTACGGTATTTGCCGGTGTTTCCAACATGATAGGCGATGCCATTTTTGTAGCTGTTTTAGGAAAAGGTGTTGCGGGCGCCGCCCTGGCTACCGGACTGTCTCAGGTCGTCGGCGCAGGAATCCCCATGATCTATTTTCTTTTTAATAAAAACGGCATTTTGAAACTGCGTTTCAAAGCACCGGAGTGGAAGCCCATACTGTCTGCCTGCTTTAATGGCTTTTCTGAATTTGTCGGCAACATTTCCAGTAGTATTGTCGGCATGCTGTATAACTTCCAGCTGTTGAAATACATTGGAGAAAACGGTGTTTCCGCCTATGGCGTTATCATGTATGTGCAGTTCTTATTTATTGCTTTGTACTTCGGCTACGCCATTGGTGTCGGACCCCTGGTCAGTTACAACTATGGTTCCCAGAACATTCCTGAACTGCAGAACCTGTTCCGGAAAAGCATCAAAATCATGCTGTGCGCCGGCGTCCTTTTGGTAGCCATGGCAGAGCTGGCGGCGCCGCTCCTTGCCAAGGTCTTTGTAGGTTATGACGCCGAGCTTCACGCCTTAACAACTTATGCATTCCGCATTTACAGCATGAGCTTATTGTTTGCCGGCATGAACATTTATACCTCTGCTTTGTTTACCGCTTTGAACAACGGAAAAATTTCTGCCATTTCTGCTGTTATGCGTTCCCTGGTATTCCAGGCATCCGCTGTTTTAACCATTCCCCTGATTATTGGGGTGGAAGGCATCTGGTTCTCCAACATATTTGCCGAATGCGGTTGTCTGCTGGTTAACCTCTGTTTCCTGTTCCATTTCCGTAAGCAGTATCATTATTGCTAACCTATAAAAAACGCAGAAATAACGGAATAAAACCGTCCAGATAAATTGCATTTTACAGTGCTTTCCCGTATACTCTTTTTAAAGAATTTTTACGGTTAAATGAGGGAGTGCATAAGTGGAAAAAAACGCGGTTATTACGTTAAAAGATATTTCAGTGGCCTTTGACGGAGAGCCGATTCTGAATAACCTGAACTTGGAAATTAAAGACGGTGAATTTGTCACCTTTTTAGGACCGTCCGGTTGCGGAAAAACCACAACCCTTCGGATTATTGCAGGCTTTCAGGAACCGGATTCCGGAGAAGTCCTTTTTGGCAATAAAAGGATGAATGGTGTTCCTGCCCATAAGCGGCCGGTGAACACCATTTTTCAGCGTTATGCTTTGTTCCCACACCTGAACGTATATGAAAATATTGCGTTTGGTTTGCGTTTAAAGAAGTGGAAGGAAGCAGCCATTAAAGAAAAGGTGTCTGAACTGCTGGCACTGGTAGACTTAAAAGGTTTTGACCGGCGGTCCATAGACTCCTTATCCGGCGGTCAACAGCAGCGCGTGGCCATTGCCAGAGCCCTGGCAGTGGACCCGGAAGTGCTGCTGCTGGACGAACCTCTTGGCGCTTTGGATCTGAAACTGCGTAAGGACATGCAGGTTGAACTGAAAAATATCCAGCAGCGCCTGGGCATTACCTTTATTTACGTAACCCATGATCAGGAAGAGGCTTTGTCCATGTCGGATAAGGTCGTTGTCATGGACCGCGGTGAAATTCAGCAAATTGGTTCTCCCATAGATATTTACAATGAACCGGCTAACGCTTTTGTGGCAGACTTTATTGGCGAATCCAACATTCTGGACGGCATTATGCTGACGGATGAAAAGGTTCGCTTCCATGGGGTTACCTTTGACTGCGTAGACCGTGGATTTGCCAAAAACCAGCCGGTAGACGTTGTTATCCGTCCGGAAGATGTAGATGTTGTTCCGGAAGAAAAAGGCATGTTAAAGGGTACTGTTACCAGTGTTACCTTTAAGGGCGTCCATTTTGAAATTCTGGTAGATATTGATGGCTTTATTTGGATGATTCAGTCCACGGATTACCAAAAAGCCGGAGACAAAATCGGTATCCAGATTAAACCGGATGAAATTCATGTAATGGCAAAGTCCAAGTATTCCGGTGTATTTGGAGACTACTCCAGTTTCTCGGATGAAATGGACTTTATCAGTGACTCTGAAGTAGATTTAACCGAAGTGGACATTGAGGAGCTGGAATTTGAAGAAGCTTCCCAGGAACAGTCAGAAGGGGAGGCAGACCATGAATAAGAAAACGGCCACTGCCATAACGGCACCGTATGCTTTGTGGATGGCTGTTTTCATTGTAGTCCCGCTCCTGATTGTTGCCTATTATGCACTGACAGACTCCAGCGGTTCCTTTTCCTTTGAAAATATCAGCAATTTATCCCTTTATACGGATACTATCTTTCGCTCCATCTGGTTTGGCCTGCTTGCCACCATTCTTTCCCTGTTGGTGGCGTACCCGCTTGCATACTTTTTTTCCAAGTGCAGAGCCGGTACCCAAAGCATGCTGATTATGTTAGTCATGATTCCCATGTGGATGAACTTCATTCTGCGGACCTATTCCATTATGGTATTAATTGAAAATACAGGAATTATTAATACCTTTTTGACGGATATCGGACTGCCTCGCCTGCATTTAATTAACACCTCCGGAGCCGTTATTTTCGGTATGGTGTATAACTATATCCCGTTCATGATTCTGCCGCTGTACACGGCCATGACCAAGCTGGACCGGAAGCATATTGAAGCAGCCAGAGACCTTGGGGCCAACGGATATCAGATTTTATCCAAGGTCATGATTCCGCTGACCAAATCCGGCATTATTTCCGGTATCACCATGGTTTTTGTTCCGTCCGTTTCCACCTTTTACATTTCCCAGAAGCTGGGTGGCGGTAAATACACCCTGATTGGGGACGTCATTGAAATGCAATTTCAGACAGCGTACAACTACCATTTGGGCGCCTCTATTTCCCTGCTTCTGATGATCTTTATTTTGGTTTGCCTGGCAGTTATGAACCGCTTTGGTAACACAGAGGATGGGGGTGTTATGCTGTAATGAAAAATAAATTAAGCGTAACCGGGAAAATTTACATTCTGATTTTCTTCCTGATTCTGTATATTCCTATTGCGGTGCTGATCCTGTTTTCCTTTAACAGTATTAACAGTACTTCCGTGTTTGGTGGATTCTCTTTGCACTGGTACCAGGAGCTGGCTAAGGATGCTGCCACGCGAGTTGCTTTTCGCAACACTTTAGTACTGGCTCTGACTTCTTCAGCCATTTCCACTGTTTTTGGCACAATCTTTTCCATTGGATATCATTATTCCAGAGCCAGGCATTACAAAGGCATGTTAATGACTACAAACAATATTCCTTTAATGAATCCGGACATTGTTACCGGTATTTCCATGATGCTGTTGTTTGTTTTCTTTGGAACGCTGATTCAAAAATCCGGCGTTTTGAATTTCTGGACATTGCTGATTGCACACGTTACGTTCCAGATGCCCTATGTCATTTTGAACATTTTGCCACGTTTCCGGCAGATGGATCAGTACTTGGTAGAGGCGGCAGAAGACCTGGGTTGTACTGCCACGCAGGCCTTCTTCAAGGTTGCTCTGCCACAAATTAAATCCGGTATTATTTCCGGGGCCATTATGGCTTTTACTTTGTCTTTGGATGACTTTGTTATTTCCTATTTCGTCAGCGGGCCGGATTTTCAAACCCTGCCAATTCGGATTTACTCCATGACCAAAAAACGGGTTACACCGGACATGTATGCGTTATCCACGCTTATTTTCGTGGTTATGTTCCTGTTATTGATCGTCATCAATGTCATTGAAAACAGGGAAGAGGCTAAGCAGAATAATCTGCAGAAGGCCTTCCGTGGCAGAAAGGAGCGTGCCAAATGAAAAAGTTCCTTGCCATTCTGCTGACGCTGGCTTGCTGCTGCGCCGTTTTGCTGCTTCCGGCTTCTGCCGCCTCCATTCAGGATTATCCCATAGACGAAGACTATTATAAAAACAATCCGTACCGGGGAACCACGCTGAATGTATACAACTGGGGTGAATACATTTCTGATGGCTCCGAAGACACCCTTGACGTCAATGCTTATTTTGAAGAACTGACCGGTATCAAAGTTAATTACACCAACTTTGACTCTAACGAAGATATGTACGCTAAGGTAAAAAGCGGCGGTGCCAATTATGACGTTGTGTTTCCTTCCGACTACATGATTGAACGGATGCGGAACGAAAATATGCTGCTCAAGTTGGATTACAATAATATTCCTAACTATGCCAGGTATATTGACAGCAAATATAAAGGCCTGTATTACGACGAAAATGAAGAATATTCCGTTCCTTATAACGTCGGTTATGTGGCCTTAATTTACAACACCAAACTGGTAAAAGAAGTTCCCACTTCCTGGAGTGTCCTTTGGGACGAAGATTATGCCGGACAAATCCTGATGTTTAATAATGCCAGGGATGGCTTTGGTATTGCCATGTCTTACCTGGGCCTGGATTACAACACCACGGATCCGGAGGACTGGGAAAAGGCCTATCAGGCACTGGTGGAACAAAAACCACTGGTTCGCTCCTATGTCATGGACGAAGTATTCAACATTATGGAAAGCGGAGCTGCAGCCATGGCGCCGTATTACGTAGGAGACTACTTTGTTATGGCAGAAAACAACCCGGATCTGGCCGTTGCATTCCCGGAAGAAGGAGCCAACATCTTTGTAGATGCGGCCTGTATTCCTAACACCACCCAGAACCAGGGCGCAGCAGAACTTTATATCAATTTCCTCTGCGAGCCACAGATTGCCCTTGCCAATGCGGAAACCATTTGTTACGCAAGCCCGAATACAGCAGTCGTTAATGCAGAAGAATATACGTTTTATCAGAATACAACGTTATATCCGGAAGATGAAAGTTTAATGGAGAAATATCAGTACTTTCATAATCTGGATTCCGATACCCTATCCTTAATGACCCAGCTCTGGTCTGACTTAAAGGTAGAGGGAATTCAAAATAAATCTACCTATATTGGCTTAGGTGTTTTTCTGCTTTTAGCTGTTGCCTACGCTATTTATTCGTTGGTTCGGAAAAAGCGCCGGGAAAAATATTATGATTAAGGAAATTCTTTAGAATTCCATTGACAGCAGGCGGTTCTATCAGTATAATTATGAATGTTGCGCAAGGGAAATATCCCTTGCCAGCATGCGAGAGTGGCGGAATCGGCAGACGCGCACGTTTGAGGGGCGTGTGGGGTGACTCGTACGGGTTCAAGTCCCGTCTCTCGCACCAGGAAAAGGACTTTCGTATGAAAGTCCTTTTTTATTGCTTATAACTGTGCTAATAAAAAGAAAGCCGGAAAAATAGAAATGTCCAAAGATAAAGGAATAGCTTCTTCTGATGCAATAAGAATACGTAAAGCAACCAAAAATGATATCAATCGTATTGAAGCAATATATGAAAACATCCATAGGGAAGAGGAAAAGGGAAAAACAACCATTGGGTGGGTTCGTGGTATTTACCCAACAAGAAAAACAGCGGAAGATGCTCTGGCACGAAAAGATCTGTTCGTCATGGAAGATGCAAATAAAATTGTGGCAGTAGCCGTTATTAATCAGATTCCGGTAAATGAGTATCAGTATGCCGCATGGAAACAGAATGCCAAAGATAATGAAATCATGGTGCTTCACGGTCTGGCAGTTGACCCGGATCAAAAAAGTAAAGGGTACGGAAGTGCATTTGTAGCATTTTATGAAAATTATGCAAAAGAGCACGGATGTACAGAACTGCGTATGGATACAAATGTAAAAAATACAAGAGCAAGAAGCTTATATCAGAAACTGGGATATGAAGAAATTGATATTGTTAACTGCGTATTCAATGGTATCCCAAATGTAAATCTGGTGTGCCTTGAAAAAAATATAAAGTAAACATGAAAAAAGCCTACCCGAAAGGGTAGGCTTTTTTGGTGCGGATGACGGGACTTGAACCCACATGAAATTAACTTTCACTAGAACCTGAATCTAGCGCGTCTGCCAATTCCGCCACATCCGCGTATTGAGCAGTTCGTTGACTGCCCTATTACTATATCATAAGAGGTGCCTGGTTTCAAGGATTAATTTTCGGATTTCCAAGTTTTTTCTTTCTGTTTTTCATACTGGGCACAGGAACGGTTTTGTAGTAGAATGTTCAGGAATTAACAAGTGTGTCTGGACACACAAAGGAGGATTTTTATGAAAAAGTATTTGGCAGAGCTGATTGGGACCTTTACGCTGGTCTTCTTTGGCTGTGGCACAGCAATGCTGGTAGGATGTGACGCATCCTTTGGCAGCGGATATCTGTTAACTGCCTTAGCATTCGGGTTGTCTATTGTGGCTATGGCTTATTGTATTGGTAATATTTCCGGATGTCATGTTAATCCGGCAGTTTCCCTAGCAGTGTACATGAATGGGGGCCTTTCTGCAAAAGACTTTTGCGGATATGTGGTAGCACAGATTTTAGGTGCCTTCTGCGGAAGTGGATTGCTGGCAGCAATTTTCGGCCTGGGTCGTGTTAAGGACATGACCGGTGGATACGGTGCAAACAGTCTTAATGGTGTATTTGGAAACGTTTGGGCCGGCCTGCTGGTAGAAATTGTACTGACCTTTGTTTTTGTTATGTGTATTCTGGGCGTTACTTCCGCCAAATTTAAACATGGATCCTTTGGCGGTCTGATCATCGGCCTGACTTTGACTTTTGTCCACATTCTTGGTATTGGTCTGACCGGCACTTCCGTAAACCCGGCAAGATCCATTGCGCCGGCCGTAGTTGCTGCCATTGCAGGAAACACGGATCCAATCAAAGATCTTTGGGTATTTATTGTTGCTCCGTTGATTGGTGCCGCTTTGGCTGCTGTTTGTTATCGCTTCCTGGAAAAGGAAGAACCGGCTACCGAAGTCTAAGGTATCTTACAAGCTCCGCAAAAATGCGGAGCTTCTTTTTGGCCATTTTGTAGAACTTTTATTTTTCGTCTACCTTATCTTGCGTAGGGGATAGGGTAAATGATAATATAGTCGGGAAAGTTTGAGGTGAGTAACAGCAGGTTCCCGTTCCGGAGTTTTGTTGTTACTCTTTTTTTGAAAAAGGAGAATGTAGTATGGAGAAAGATACCGCCATCCGAGATGCCAGACAGCTTGGTATTCCCAAAATGCTGGTACTTGGTCTGCAGCACATGTTTGCCATGTTCGGAGCCACTGTTTTAGTTCCGCTGCTGACCGGCCTGGACGTTTCCACCACCTTGCTTTGTGCAGGTCTTGGAACACTTCTGTTCCACGCACTGACCAAATTTAAAGTACCTGCCTTCTTAGGATCTTCCTTTGCCTTCCTGGGCGGTTATTATGCCATTGCCCCGGCAGCAGGAAGTGGGGAATATACCCAGGCACAGCTACTGCCGTATGCCTGCTTAGGCGTTGCCTGCGCCGGCCTTGTTTACTTTATCCTGGCTGCCATCATTAAGGCAGTTGGCGTAAACAAAGTAATGCGTTTCTTCCCGCCGGTTGTTACCGGACCTATTATCATTGCCATCGGACTTGGCCTTGCCGGTTCTGCAGTTTCCAACTGCTCTACCAACTGGGGACTTGCACTGGTTGCCCTGGTACTGGTTATTGTCTTTAACATCTGGGGCAAGGGCATGGCAAAAATTCTGCCAATCCTGATCGGTGTTCTTGGCTCTGTTGCCATTGCCACCATCTTTGCACTGACCATGGGTCAGCAGTATGTAGACGCAGATGGCGTTGCCTATATTGCCGTAAACGGCAGTCCGAATATGATTCTGTTCCAGCAGAGTGCGCTTGACAATCTGAAAGCTGCTGCCTGGATTGGTTTTCCAATTCATAAAGCCAGCACTGTTCTTGGCGTTGATTTTGCCAACAAAGGTCTGGTATTAAGCGCCATCATTGCCATTGTTCCAATTGCCCTGGCTACCATGATGGAACACATTGGTGATATTTCCGCCATTTCCGCTACCTGCGGCAGAAACTACATCCAGGATCCGGGTCTCCACAGAACCCTGCTTGGTGACGGTCTTGCAACCACCCTTGCTTCTTTGGTAGGTGGTCCTGCCAACACCACTTACGGTGAAAATACCGGCGTTCTGGTTCTGACCAAGGTTTATGACCCGCGTGTTATCCGGATTGCTGCCGGCTTTGCCACTATTCTGGCCTTCTGCCCGAAATTTGCCGCCTGCATTGAACTGTTACCATCCGCTGTTATTGGTGGTATTTCCTTCATCCTGTACGGTATGATTTCCGGCGCCGGTGTCAGAAACGTAGTAGAAAATCAGGTAGACTTCTCCAAGTCCAGAAACCTGATTATTGCAGCCATTATTCTGGTTTGCTCCCTGGGTATGTCTGACGGTATTACCTTCCACATTGGTACCGTTGCCATTACTCTGTCCGGTCTTGCCACCGGTTCCATTGCCGGCATCCTGCTGAATGCTATCCTGCCGGGCAAGGATTATGACTTTGACAACGCAGACAAGACTGACCCGTCTGCCGCTGTTCTGGTTCCTGATGAGTCCATCCTGAAAGATAAAAAAGAAGAGAAGGCAGAAGAAGCCCCTGCAGAAGCTGCTCCGGCTGAGGTTCCTGCGGAATAAAAGGAACCCTGCATCGCAGAAAACAAAACAGGAAAAAACAGTCCACGCTTTTGGAAGTATCCGGAAGCGTGGATTTTGTATTTTACACGGATTTTACAGCTTCCTGCGTTCGGATTTTACGCGCCATTTGTAAGATAGGGATTGTAAGCAAATAGTTGATTTGAGAAAAGAAGGAGTTTTCCCTATGAAAAAAATTGTCAGCTTACTGTTGTCCGTCTTATTGATCTGCGCTGCTTTTGCTGGCTGCGGTTCCAAAAAGGAGAGTGTAACAACGGACGGTTCCACCTCTATGAGTAGCGTCATTGGCGCATTAAGTGAAGCATTTGAATCTGACACCGGCATTACCGTTACCTACAACGCCACCGGTTCCGGCTCAGGCATTCAGGCGGTAGAAGAAGGTCGCTGTGACATCGGACTTTCCAGCCGTGCGCTGAAAGACGAAGAAACTGCAAAAGGGCTGGTAGGCACCACACTTGCCTATGATGGTATTGCCATTATTGTAAACCCGGCTAACCCGGTATCCGATTTGGATGTAGAAACCATTGCAAAAATCTATACCGGTGAAATCACCAACTGGAAAGAAGTCGGCGGGGAAGACAAGGAAATTGTTCTGATTGGCCGTGAAGCCGGCAGTGGAACCAGAGACGGTTTTGAATCCATTACCAAGACAGAAGACAACTGCAAATATCGACAGGAACTGACTTCCACGGGCGATGTAATTACCACGGTTGCCGGAAATCCTGCCGCCATTGGCTACGCTTCCCTTGCTTCTGTAAAGGACACTGTTAAGGCTCTGACCGTTAACAAAATTGCCCCAAGCGAAGAAACCATTCAGAACGGCACTTACGTCATTCAGAGACCGTTTGTTCTGGTTACCAAGAAAGATACAGCCCTTTCCGAAAGCGCACAGAAGTTCTTTGATTATGTTACTTCCGATGCTGCAAAAGATACCATTACTGCTGCCGGTGTTGTTCCGGTATCCAAATAAGAAGTTGAGCGTATGAAGAAAAAGAGAGCGTTAGAAAACTTTGTTTACGGGATTTTCCTGATTCTGGGGCTCATTACGGTAGCATGCGTTTTACTGATTACGGTATATCTGGTTATTTCCGGTATTCCGGCAATCAAAGAAATTGGCCTCATTTCTTTCCTGTTCGGAAAGGAATGGGCCTCTACCGCTGCAGAACCAAAATACGGGATTTTACCGTTTATCCTGACCAGTGTTTACGGCACCGCCGGCGCCATTTTGCTAGGTGTTCCGATTGGTGTTTTTACGGCTGTTTTCTTGTCCAAAATGGTGAATAAGAAGATTAGGGGAGTATTGGAAGCTGCCATTAATCTGTTGGCCGGTATCCCATCCGTTGTTTACGGTTTGGTAGGGATGCTGTTCTTAGTACCCGCCATTCGGAATATATTCCATGTGCCGGACGGTGCCAGCCTGCTGGCGGCCATCCTGGTTTTGGCAGTTATGATTTTGCCCAACATTATTAAAGTCAGTGTAACGGCGTTGGACGCCGTGCCAAAAGAATACGAAGACGCTTCTTTGGCACTGGGGGCAACGCCGGTTGAAACCTATTTTAAGGTATCGGTTCCGGCTGCCAAAAGCGGCATTGCCGCCGCAGTAGTCCTTGGTGTAGGGCGTGCCATTGGGGAAGCCATGGCCGTTATGATGGTTGCAGGCAACGTGGCAAATATGCCGAACTCGTTGTTCCAGAGTGTTCGCTTCCTGACCACGGCGGTTGCCAGTGAAATGTCTTATTCCAGTCCGGGAAGCCTGCAGAGAAATGCACTGTTCTCTATTGCATTAGTGCTGTTCCTCTTCATTATGCTGATCAATGCCACCCTGAACTACTTCCTGAAACGAAGTAAGGAGGACTGATCATGAAACAGAAGATTAGCACCAAACGAAAATTTTATATCGGCACCATGCGCAGTCTCATGTATTTCTCCGCCGTGGTCTCTGTCACCCTGGTTTTAGCTATTCTGATTTACGTCATGGTAAAAGGTGTTCCCAACATTACCTGGGAACTGCTTTCCACAAAGCCAAGCTACCTTAGCGGCAGAATCGGAATTCTACCGGATATTTTAAACACGCTTTATATTATTCTTGCCACGTTGCTGATTGTCCTGCCGCTCGGCGTTGGTGCCGCCATTTATTTAACGGAGTACGCTAAAAATAAAAAGCTGGTAGCTTTAATTGAATATGCGGCAGAAACGCTGTCCGGCATTCCTTCCATCATCTACGGCCTGGTTGGCATGCTGCTGTTCTCCAATAACTTCGGCACCAGTCTTCTGGCGGGTGCGCTAACTTTAGTTATGATGAACTTACCAACCATTATGCGCACCACGCAGGAAAGTCTGAAGACGGTGCCGCAGAGTTATCGGGAAGGTGCATTTGGCCTGGGCGCGGGCAAATGGCGCGTCATTCGTACCGTTGTCCTGCCCGGATGCGTAGACGGCATTGTAACCGGTTGTATCTTAACCGTTGGCCGCATCCTTGGTGAATCCGCCGCCCTGCTCTTTACCGCCGGCTTTGCCCACGCCATCCACGGCCTCTTCTCCGGACTAACCAGTCCGGGAGCCACACTGACTGTAGCCCTTTATGTTTATGCAAAAGAAGAAGGGGAGTTTGGCGTAGCCTTCGCTATTGCCGCTATCCTGATGGTTCTGACCATGCTGATTAACCTCTCCGCAACCCTGGTCGGCAAGCACTTTGCAAAAAGGAGATCCTCATGAGTGACATTATTACAACCAAGAATTTAAATCTCTGGTACGGAGATTCACAGGCACTGAAAGACATCAGTATTGCTATTCCGGAACGGAGCATTGTGGCATTTATCGGGCCTTCCGGTTGTGGTAAATCCACATTCTTAAAGACACTGAATCGCATGAACGATTTAATTCCCGAAGTAAAAATTGAGGGAACGGTCAATTACAAAGGGCAGAATATTTACGACAGGAACGTGGATGTCAATGAGCTCCGCAAAGACATTGGTATGGTATTCCAGAAACCGAACCCTTTCCCAATGAGCATCTATGACAACGTTGCCTACGGCCCACGAACCCATGGCATTACCAACAAGGTCAAACTGGACGAGTTGGTGGAAGAAGCCTTAAAGGGCGCTGCCATCTGGGACGAAGTCAAAGACCGCCTGAAGAAGAATGCACTTGGCCTTTCCGGCGGCCAGCAGCAAAGACTTTGCATTGCACGCGCGTTGGCTGTAAAACCGGAAGTACTCCTGATGGACGAACCAACCTCCGCACTTGACCCGATTTCCACAGCGCGCATTGAAGACCTGGTTAAGGATCTGAAAAAGCAGTATTCCATCATTATGGTAACGCATAATATGCAACAGGCCGTCCGTATTTCTGACTATACCGCCTTCTTCCTGTTAGGAGAAATGGTAGAATTTGATAAGACGGAGAAGCTTTTCTCCACGCCGTCGGAAAAACGCACAGAGGACTACATTACAGGAAGGTTTGGTTAAAATGATTACGCGATTAGACGAACAACTGCTGAAACTTAACAAGAAAATGATTGAGATGGGTGCCCTGTGTGAAGAAATTCTGGCCATGTCTGCCACCGCTTTAATTGAGGGTGATGTAGGAATCAAAGAAAAGGTAGAGCCCATTGACCATGAAATAGACCAGATGGAACGGGAAATTGAATCCTTCTGCCTGAAGCTGTTGCTTCGCCAGCAGCCGGTAGCCAGAGACCTGCGCCAGATTTCGGCAGCCCTGAAAATGATTACCGACATGGAACGTATCGGCGATCAGGCGGAAGATATTGCTGATATTATTCCAAAATTAAATGGCCGTACCGGTGAAGAATGCCATTATATCCGTGATATGGCAGAATCTACCATAAAAATGGTAACAGATAGTATTGACGCCTACGTCAAACAGGATTTACAATGCGCTCAGGCGGTATGTGATTACGACAATACGGTAGACAACCAATTTCGGCGGGTAAAGCATGCGCTGAAAAAGATGATTGCCGAAAATACCGCTGACGGAGAATATGCGTTGGATCTTCTGATGATTGCCAAATATTTTGAGCGCATTGGAGACCATGCGGTTAATATTGCAGAGTGGGTAGCCTTCTCTGTTACAGGAGTGCATAAAGGAGCTTAAAGTATGATTTGGTGTGTAGATGATGATCAAACCATTCGAGACATTGAAGTTTATGCGTTAGAACAGTGCGGATTTTCGGCGATGGGCTTTTCAGATGGAATTTCCATGTTAAAAGCCTTGGAAGACACGCAGCCGGAACTGATCATTTTAGATATTATGCTTCCGGAAAAAGACGGAGTGGAAGTACTGAAAGAAATCCGTAACAACCCGGAAACTCGAAAAGTTCCAATCATCATGGCTACTGCTAAAGGCACGGAAAT
This sequence comes from uncultured Phascolarctobacterium sp., assembly GCA_963640645.1. Taxonomy (GTDB): domain Bacteria; phylum Bacillota; class Clostridia; order Oscillospirales; family Acutalibacteraceae; genus RUG420. Next base: position 165,841 of record CAVHZY010000003.1, read on the forward strand.
GGATAAAATCCAGGGACTTGACGCCGGTGCGGATGATTATCTGGCAAAGCCCTTTGGCGTAATGGAAATGGTTTCCCGCGTCAAAGCGGTTTTACGGAGATGTGCTCCGGCAGAACAGGACTCCATCTATACAGCAGGCCCCATTACCCTGAATGACAGTGAACACTCTGTTACGGTTAACCAGGAACCCATTGCCTTAACCGCAAAAGAATTTAAATTATTAAAACTATTTCTGCAGCATCCGGGGAAAGTGCTTTCCAGAGACCGTATTCTGTCTGATATCTGGGATATGGATTATCTGGGCGAATCCCGGACCGTGGATATGCATATCAAGACCCTCAGAAAGAAGCTGGGGGAATCCGGCAAACTGATTGAAACGGTCATTGGTGTCGGATATCGCCTGGGAGGAGGCAACCATGAGCAATAAAATATTTAAATCCATGATTACCGTTGCCATGGCGGTACTGGCCGCCAGCATTCTGATTGCCAGCGGCTTTTTCTATAATTACTTTTATCAGGTGCAGGAGCAGCAGCTGGAAGAGGAGCTGACTCTGGTTTCTTCTACCATCGGAAACGAAGGGGCAGATTATTTTCAGGATTATGAATCTTCCCGCGTGCGATTTACGCTCATAGATGAATCCGGTACGGTTCTTTATGATTCTGACGCAGACGCTTCCAAAATGGAAAACCATATGGACCGTCAGGAAATCAAAGATGCGTTTGCCACCGGACAGGGGAGCGATGAACGATATTCCCATACTTTGACAAAAAAGACCATTTATCGTGCTATCAAATTAGAAGACGGAAGTGTTCTTAGAGCTGCCGTTACACAAATTACAGTCGGTGTTATGCTGGTTGGCATGATTCCCATGATTCTGGTTCTTATTGCTGCTGCCATTATTATTTCTTTGATCCTTTCCAACCGGATGGCAAAGAGCATTGTAAAGCCATTATATGAACTGGATCTGGATCATCCGTCTGCCAATAACAATGCTTACGAAGAACTGTCACCCATTCTGACCAAGATGAATAAACAGCGGAAAAAGATTAAGTGGCAGAAAGAACAGCTGCAGCAAAAGCAGACGGAGTTTAACCAGATTACGCTTTCCATGACAGAAGGCTTAGTGCTGTTAGACAAGAAAGGGATTGTTATCAGTATTAACCCGGCAGCTATGAAAATTTTCGGTGCCACTGAATCGCCGGTCGGACAGGTTTTCCTGATGGTAGACCGCAGCCCGGCTATGTCCGCTGCCATTGAAAAGGCTTTGAACGGAAAGGAAAGCGAATTTTATGAAAAGAAGGATGGAAGGGATTATCAATTCCTTTTGACCGCCATTAACTCGGAAGAAAAAACCATTGGCGCCGTCATTCTCTGCTTTGATGTAACAGAAACCTTGCAAGCGGAAGAGAACCGGAAGGAATTCACAGCCAATGTTTCCCATGAATTAAAAACGCCGCTCCAGTCCATTATTGGCAGCGCTGAATTACTGGAAGCTGGTCTGGTAAAACCGGAAGACAATGCAAAATTTGTCGGAAACATAAAAAAAGAGGCTAACCGCATGGTTACCCTGATTAATGATATTATTCAGCTGTCGCAGTTGGATGAAGCTACAGAGGCCACCAAAGAGCCGGTAGATCTGTATGAAGTTGCAATGGAAGTGAAGGATGCCCTGTCGGACGCGGCTTCCAAACGGCAGATTACTTTGTATACAGAAGGTACTTCCTGTACCGTGAATGGCATTCACCGGTACTTATATGAAATCCTGTATAATCTTTGTGACAATGGGATTCGTTACAACAAGGATGGTGGCCACGTTACCATGTCGGTTACCCGACAGGGCAATTCTGCCGTTGTCAGGGTTACGGATACCGGAATTGGAATTCCGGCAGAACACCAGTCACGTATCTTTGAACGCTTTTACCGGGTAGATAAAAGTCATTCCAAGGAAACGGGAGGAACCGGACTTGGCCTTTCCATTGTAAAGCATGCCGTTGCGTATCATGACGGTAACATTGAATTGCATAGTGAAGAGGGAAAAGGTACCACCATTACCGTAACCTTCCCACTGGATTCAGAAGAGTCATAACAAAAAGAGCCGCTCGGATGAGCGGCTCTTTCTTTCCTTTCCAGGCAAATACGGGAAGCTTATTTCTTCTTGTATTCGTCATAGTCACGGTAAATTTCTTCACCGAAAACAAGATCTTCGTTCTTAGCATGGTCAGCATACCAAACCTGAGCAAAGAACGGGTTCTTCTTGGCAATGGCATCATAGTTCCATGGGAACGGATGACATTCTGGGCACCAGTGGCCGCCCTTCAGAACCAGGTTCAGGGACATATTGAACTTGTGGCCAAATGCGCATTCCCATTCGGAGGAAGCATCATATGGATCGCCGGTATAGTTAACCAGTTTACCGCCACGATAGTCAGCAGCCTTCTGAATATCTTCAACGGTCAGTTCGGAAAGCTTCTTGCTTTCATCATAACCATGATTCAGCTTATACTTGTCAGCTTCAGCAATGTCATTGCTTGGAGGAGTCAGATCCCAATCCTTCCAGTTGTCGGAAAGGGTCTTCCAGTGTTCATAGCCATAGGAGTTGGTGTCACCCCAGAAGGCAGCCATTCTTTCCGGATCCTTGTTCTTGATCCAGGTTCTGGTACCAAAACGCTTATCCTTAGCAATCATGCCAAGTGCAGCTCTGGTAATCTGGGAGATACCAGGTACTCTTACAACACAGGACAGTTTGTAGAACCATTCAACCTTCTTGGACATTTCCTTGAAGTATTCCTTAGCCGGAATGTGCTGCTGGAAGTGCAGGTAGTTTTCCAGAACGTCGGAGTCAGCATACCACTGGCCGTGGAAGTTTCTGTCAATGAACCAGTTCGGCTTGAATACACGTTTGGAAGCGTCGTGACCCATGCCGATAGCCCACAGAAGAAGGTCTTCAAATTCATACAGGGAAAGTCTGTATTCAGCACCGGAACCGATGTTGTAGAAGCTTCTGTAGAAGTCTTCCGGCAGATCATCGGAACAGATGTGATCCATCAGGATGGCGGAGTCATCAATGGTGGCCCATTCCAGAACGTCATTCATTGGAACGTGGAACATGATCGGGTCCATATTCTTCAGAATTTCCGGATAAAGGATACCGGACTGACGCAGGGAAACCCATTTCTTTAAGCCGGATTCGGCAAATACAGCTTCGGCGTTAACCTTGGAAACTGCATAGTGGTCATAAACAGAGCACTTGATTGGGTCACCGGTGCGGCCCCAGTGAATACCAACCGGACGGTTACCGGTTTCTGCAACAGTACCAATGTAGCAGGCAAGAATGTCATCTGCATTCGGCTGAGCCTTAATTGCCTTAACAATATTTTCTGCAGCAAGAACGTTGGTCTTCAGAGTTTTCTTTGGCCAGTAGTCAGCAGCAGGGGATACTAAACCACCGATATGAAGAACATAAGAAGAGCCGTCTACACCTTTCTTTACACTGTCATAGTCACCGAAGTCACCCCAAACGATTTCAACGCGTGGATCATTCATGTAGTCAGCGAAGAGAACATGGTTCTTTTCGGAATCACGAAGCAATACGCTGATGTCCAGGTCAGGGCGATTCTTATAAATCTGTTTGAAAGAAGCCCAGCCCATGGTACCGGAAGCACCGGTAATAAAAACTTTCTTGTTTGCCATCTTGACAAATCCTCCTTCTTTTTTTCAGTGATAGAGCAAGAGGATTACGCCTTGCTCCTTTTCACAACATCATTGTCATTGTACCATAAATTCCGACTCACGCCCTGTTTTAAAACTGGTTTCTTTGTTGCTCTTGAAGAGAAACTTTCAATGGCTTTTTGTGCATTTTGTATAGGATTTTGTGATTTGTATTGCTCTTAAGCTGAGCTTTGTTATTATTTTGTAAAAAACTTTTAGATTTTTCGGGGTATTTTTTCTGTCTTTTTTTTGCGATGCAGTGTCTTCTTTTTTGGAGTTATTTCTTTTGCAAAAGAAAAGGGTGCGTTAGCAAACGCACCCAAATTTCTTTTTGTTTTGTTAATTTATTTTTCAGATGGTAAAAGCTTCCTGATCAATTTCCCTGACTCTGACTTTTTTAGGGACCGGAATTAACAGAAGGAGGCCAACCAAGAGCAGGGCAAGAGAAATCTGGTAACCAAAGTAGTTGTAGGTGTGGTTGCTGGCATACCGAACCCAGGCACCAAGTCCATTGATACTTTTCTTGGCAACGCCAATGTAATTGTCTTTTGTTACCTGATAATGGTCTGTATCATTTTCTACTTCCAGAACAACGGAAGAACCGTCATTGCTAATAGAAACCACCTTGCCAAACAGTCTGCCTTCCGTTACCGTACTGGCTACAATATCGTTTATCTGTACTTTATCCAGATCTGTTTTCTTTACTTTAACTACCTGATTGATGTTCAGGTTAGCACCGTTATAATCCTGACAAACAGAAGTAAGTCTGTATCCAAACGGAGCAGCTTTCGTCCACTTGCTGCCGAAGAGACAGAAGATGGTGCTGTTCAGGGCAAACAGGATTAAAATCAGAAGAAGAACGGAAATGGTTCTTCTGGCAATCCGGTTAGCTTTCGGATGACGGGTAAACTTTTCTGTCTCTGGCTCCGGAATGGCAAATTCTTCTTCCGGATGCCAGGCATCTGCTTCCTGCGGCTGTTCCGTCCAGATTCCCTGGGCTTCATCCGGAATGGCAGGTAGGGGAGCGGTATCTTCCTCCGGTTCGGAGAAAGAAGAAATGTCTTCATAAACCGGCTCAGCAGGAAGTTGTTCCGGCTCTTCTTCCGGCTCGGGCTCTTCAGAAACTTCCTCATATGGAATTTCTTCCTCCGGTTCTTCCGAAAAAGCCTGTAACGCTTCCAGCTGTTCGTGCAATTTCCGGTTTTCTTCCTGTAATGCCGCAACATCTACATTCAAAATGCCGGAGTCTTCAATTGCCTTAATACGCTTGGCAAACGCCTTACAGTCTTTGCGAAGCTTTTTATTCTTCGCCGTCAGGTTACTCTTTTCCTTGGTTAGGGATTCTACTAAGGCTATGAGTTCCTCAACGCTCTTGTTTTCAAGATCAGGCATGGGGATACCTCCATATAGTATTCCTTTAGATTTTATTCTTTTACCCTGGAAAAGGCAATAGAAAGCCCGGAAGAAAAGCAAGGGAATCGTTGAAAGTAATACCATATTATAGTAAAATCGTTGTATTCTTCAGGAAGGGGAACAGTCATGAAAAATACGTCTTTGACGGCATTAGGCGGTATTATTACTGCACTATCCATCTTTCTTCTTTTCCTGGCAGGTATGATCCCGAACACCACTTACCTGTTACCGGTTTTTGCAGCCATTCTTATGTTGCCCATGTTGGAAGAAGCAGACCGGAAATGGGCCTGGTTTATTTATATTGCCGTATCTGTCCTGTCTTTCTTTATTGTTACTGATAAAGAAGCTGCTGTCATGTATGTATTCGTATTTGGATACTATCCTATTTTAAAACAGTTACTGGAAAGCCACTTTAAGAAACCAATTGCCTGGATATTTAAATTTATTGTCTACAACCTGATGGTAGTAGCAGCCTATCTTCTGATCATTTATGTATTCCTTATTCCGGTAGACGGACTGGATCGCTTTGGAAAATGGACTCCGCTATTACTGCTGGCATTAATGGATCTGGTACTGATTGTCTATGACTATCTGATTACCATCCTTACCCGGGTTTACCAGAAAAGTTATGCCGGACGGGTTCACAAATTATTTCGTCGTTAAGCCCGGTCATTCTGACTAAAAAAGAAGCAACATAAAGGAAGCATAGAAGCATATATGAAAGACAACATTCTTGTGGTCGGTGGAGGCGCCGGCGGGCTGATGGCAGCCTGCACGGCAGCACAGGCCGGAGCGCAGGTTACCCTGATTGAAAAAAATGCGCGCATTGGCCGCAAGCTTCTGATTAGCGGCAAAGGCCGCTGTAACCTGACCAATGACCAGACAGACGTGCGGTATTTAATGGAACAGATTCCCGGAAACGGGCGGTTTCTTTACAGTGCCTTTGCCGGTTGGATGCCGCACGACCAGATGGACTTTATGGAATCCCTTGGCGTTCCGCTGAAGACGGAACGCGGAAACCGGGTCTTTCCGGTTTCCGACCAGTCCAAAGATATTGTAGATGCCTTTGACCGCTGCCTGAAGCAGCGTGGCGTAACGCGCATTCTGAACGACCGTGTTACCGGTCTTCAGTTTACAGAAGACCGGATTACCGGTGTTCAGACCGAACACCACGGCCTGCTGCCGTGCACCGCCTGTATTCTGGCCACCGGCGGCTGTACCTATCCGCGGACCGGATCCACCGGAGACGGCTACCATTTAGCAAAAGAAGCAGGGCATACAGTAACGCCGTTACATCCCTGTCTGGTGCCACTTGTTTCAAAAGACCCTGCCTGTAAAGAATTGCAAGGTCTTTCCCTAAAAAATATACGCCTTTCTCTGTATCAGACCGGAAAGAAAAAGCCGCTTTATCAGGAACTGGGGGAAATGTTATTTACCCATTTTGGCGTCTCCGGTCCGCTGGTCCTCAGCGCCAGTTCCCATTTGCCGGCCGGCCCCGGTCCGGAAGAATTCTACCTGGACCTTGACTTAAAACCCGGTTTAACCGAAGAGCAACTGGATAAACGAATCCAACGGGATTTGGAAGGCAACGTAAACAAAGCCTTCCAAAACTCACTTTCCCGGCTGTTGCCTTCCTCCATGATTCCGGTTATTGTTCAGAAATCCGGCATTCCTGCAGAAAAAAAGGTACACCAGATTACCAAGGAAGAGCGTCATCATTTAGTTTATTTACTAAAGCACTACCGTATTCCCATTACCGGATATCGTCCCATGGAGGAAGGCATCGTAACCGGTGGCGGCGTTTCCTTAAAAGAAGTCAATCCCAAAACCATGGAGTCCAAATTAAAGCAGGGCCTTTACTTTGCCGGCGAACTTTTGGACCTGGACGCCTACACGGGCGGATATAATTTACAGATTGCCTTTTCCACCGGTCACCTGGCCGGGGAAAGCGCAGCAAAGGAGAGCAACCATGTTTAACATTGCCATTGACGGACCGGCGGGGGCCGGAAAAAGCAGTATTGCCAAAGCCGTATCCAAAGCATTGGGCTTCATTTATGTAGATACCGGCGCTTTGTACCGTACCGTCGGCCTGGCCGTTTTGCGTGCCGGCATTGCTCCGGAAGATACAGAAAAAGTAGCCGCATTACTGCCTGATATTACAGTAGACCTTGCCTTTGAAGATGGCACCCAAAAAGTTCTTTTAAACGGGGAGGATGTCTCTGATGCCATTCGTACCCCGCAAATTTCCGAATATGCTTCCAAAACCTCGGCCATTCCGGCCGTGCGGCACTTTTTGTTTGATCTTCAGCAGAAGATTGCCGCCACGCATAACGTCCTGATGGACGGCCGGGACATTGGCACTGTTGTTTTGCCAGATGCGCAGTTAAAAGTGTTTTTAACTGCATCGCCCGAAGTCCGCGCCATGCGCCGTTATAAAGAACTGACAGAAAAAGGCCAATCCGTCCTTTATGACAACATTCTGGCAGAAGTGAAGGAACGGGATTACCGGGACACCCACCGGGAAATAGCACCGTTAAAACCGGCAGACGATGCCGTTTTATTAGATACCTCAGACATGAGCTTTGAGGAAGTTGCAGCAAAGCTGACACAATTGGCAAAGGAGACCCTTGTATGAGCACAACTGAAGTAAAAAAGATTCCCCTGGCAAGTAAAAAGCCATATGTACACAATTGGGAAAAACAAAAAGTAAAAGACAAAACCAGATTTTTTAAGTGCTGGATTCCGCTGGCACATTATCTGTTAAATAAGGAATTTGAATCTTTGGAATTTATTGGTTCCGAAAATGTACCGAAGGACGGCAAAGTCATTCTGATTTCCAATCATGTCAACGGCTTTGACCCCATTACGCTGATGTACGGCATTGGCATTAAGCGTTCCGCTTATTTCATGGCAAAGGCAGAGTTCTACCAGGCCTTTTATATTCGCTGGGCCCTGAACATTTTCAACGGCTTCCCGGTTAACAGAGACAAGCCGGACAGGGAATCCATGAAGTTTGCGCAGAAAGTTCTGGAGAAAGAACAGATGCTGGTTATTTTCCCCGCCGGCACCAGAGACCGGTACCGCAAGCGTCCGGAAACGGAAGAGGGAATTAAAGTTGGCTTTGCCATGCTGGCCAGAGACGCCAAAGCAACGGTAGTTCCGGCATCCATCCATCTGGCTTCTGATTTGGACAACCACCATCCGAAATGCATTGTCCGCTACGGAGAACCCATTCCGTATGAGGAAATGGGCTTTACCGAAGGCGTTCGGAAGTCTGCCGAACTGCGCAGTGCATCCAAGATGTTAATGACCAAGGTGCAGGAATTATGGGACATGGACCAGATCTGATTGTTGCCAAAACCGCCGGGTTCTGTCCAGGTGCACAGCGCATTGTAAGCAGGGTAGAAGAGTTACTGACACTGCATGACAATGTTTATGCAAACGGGCCCATTCTGCACAATGACCACGTTAATCAGCCCTTGCAGGAAAAAGGGCTACACTTTGAACCCGACATGAACAAGGTGCCGGACGATGCGTTCGTTATTTTACGTGCACACGGCACACCACTGTCTGTAAAGCAGCAGCTGGACAAGCGGGGAATTGCATATGAAGATATTGCCTGTCCGTATGTGGTTCGTATCCAAAAAATTGTTTCTTCCATGGATCCGGAACAGGATGTTGTTATTCTGACCGGAAACCGGGAACATCCGGAAATGCAGGCCACACTGACTTACGTTTCCTGTCCGTATTACGTAGTACAAACGCCGGAGGAACTGAAAGAACTGCTGGAAAAAAACAGGGCAATTTTTGAAAATCGGACCGTAAATCTGGTTTCCCAGACAACCTACCGGACCGACCTTTGGGAAAACTGCGTAGTTACAGTAAATAACATATGTACAAAAGCAAAAATTTTTGCTACAATATGTAAGGCTACCGAAGAACGGCAGTATGAGGCAAAAGTACTCTCCAAACGCTGTAAACGAATGATAGTAATCGGGGCCAGACACAGTTCCAATACTATCAAGTTGTTTAACGTGTGTAGGGAAAACTGTGATACTGTTCTAATAGACTCGGTGAAAGAGCTCAACCCTGAGTTTATTAACGGGGCAGAAACCATAGGTGTTAGTGCAGGGGCTTCAACGCCACCTGCTACAATAAAGGAGGTACTTGAGGCTATGTCCGAAGTAGTAAACAAAATTGTAGAAGATGCTGATGATTTTGACTTTGCAACCGCATTGGAAGAATCTCTGGAAAGCATGTCTTCCGATCAAAAAGTGAAAGGTGTTGTGGTTGGTATCACTCCGACTGAAATTCAGGTCGACATCGGAAGAAAGCAGACCGGCTATATCAGTTATGAAGAATACAGCTACAATCCAAACGCAAATCCTGCAGAGGAACTGAAGGTTGGAGACGAAATAGACTGCGTAATCATGAAAACCAATGACGTAGAAGGCACCATCATGCTTTCCAAGCGTCGTTTTGACAGTGCCAATGCCTGGTCCGAACTGGAAACCGCAGTAGAAGAAGGCACCACCATGGAAGGTGTTGTAACCGACATTAACAAGGGCGGCGTTATTGCTACTACTGAAAAAGGCATTCGCGTATTCATTCCTGGTTCTCTTGCCACTGAAAACAGAGGCGAACCGCTGGATGGTCTTCGTGGCACCACCGTTCAGTTTAAAGTAATTGAAGTAAACCGTCAGCGCAGACGTGCTGTTGGTTCTGTAAAGGCTGTTCTGAAGGAAGCCAAGAAAGCTGCACAGGAAAAATTCTGGGCAGAAGCAGAAGAAGGAACCGTTTATAACGGTATTGTTAAATCCTTTACCCAGTACGGTGCTTTCGTTGACATCGGTGGCGTAGACGGCATGATTCACATCAGTGAACTTTCCTGGAAGCGCATTAAGCATCCTTCTGATGTCCTTTCCATTGGTGACTCCGTAGAAGTTTACATCAAGTCCCTGGAAAATAACCGCATTTCCCTTGGCTACAAGAAGGAAGAAGACAACCCATGGGCCATTCTGAAGAAGACCTATGAAGTTGGAGACGTAGTAGATGCCAAGATTGTTGGCATGACTGCATTCGGTGCTTTTGCAAACATCATTCCGGAAATTGACGGTCTGATCCACATTTCCCAGATTGCTGACAAGCGCATTGAAAAGCCGCAGGATGTTCTTTCTGTTGGTGACAGTGTCAAAGTTAAGATTACTGACATTGACTATGACAAGAAGCGCGTAAGCCTTTCCATCCGTGCTCTTCTTGAACCGAAGGAAGACGAAGAAGTAGAAACCGGCGAAGCCTTTGTTGCTTCTTCTGATGATATTGCTGCAGCTGCAGAAGTTGCAGAGGCTGCTGCAGAAGCAGAAGCCACCGAAGAATAATTCGGATTAACTCACTGAAAAACAGTAGCTGTCTTCCGGCAGTTACTGTTTTCTTTTTACAGAAAGGAATTTATCCATGGAACTTCCATTTCATGTTACACAGGACGTCTGGCAACGTCTGCAGCAGGAATCCAGGCCCCTGGTTCTGTACGGAACCGGAAACGGCGCTGAAAAACTGCTGGCTGTACTGGAAAAGTATCAAATTTCCGTTTCAGACATTTTTGTATCCGATTCCTTTTACCGTGGCCAGGAATTTCATGGATATCCCTGCCTGCGATATACTGACATCTGCCAGAAATACGAAGATTGCATTATTCTGATTGGCTTTGCCATCTTCCGGGACGACATGATGCACACGGTTAAGGAAATTGCCAAACGGTACGAAGTCCTGGCGCCGGAGGTTCCGGTGTTTGGATGCGACGTCTTTACGTCAGATCACTTAACCACATACCGGGAAGAAATCCAGCAGGTCTATAACGCTTTGGCAGATGAGAAGTCCCGCAAGGTCTTTTCCTCCATTTTGCAATACCGCTTAACCGGAGAATTATCCTATTTATTTGACTGTGAAACCTCACGGCAGGAGGTTTTTGACCATCTTATTCATCCCGGCGATTCAGCCACTTACGTAGATTTGGGAGCTTACCGTGGAGATACCATAGAAGAGTTTTTACAATTAACCGGTAATCAGTTTCAATCCATTTATGCCCTGGAACCGGATACGAAAAACTATCAAAAGCTCCAGGAGTATTTAGCCGGCCTTCCGGAAGAAATCCGTAATCGGATTTACACATTTCCGCTTGCTTCCTGGTATGAACAGACTACGCTTCCATTTGACGGCGGTGGCGGACGGAATTCTTCCGTTAACACAGGAAAAAGAGAAGTGCAGGCAACCGATGTGGATTCTATATTGAAGGGTACAAAGGCAACCTATATTAAAATGGATGTAGAGGGAGCAGAGACAGAAACATTAGCGGGCCTAAAACAGACATTAGCGGTCTTTAAGCCCGCACTGGCGGTTTCCGCTTATCACCGGACCACAGATCTTTTTCTGCTTCCGTTACAAATCTTAACCCTGCAACCCCAGTACCAGCTGTATTTGCGGCATCATCCGTATATTCCGGCCTGGGAAACCAATTATTATTGTCTGTAAATGGGCTTTCTAACAGCCTGTTTTATGTTATAATCTTTTGCGTACCAATTTATAAAACGGAGGCTCCCTAATGACATTTCGGGAATCCGTGTTGGTTGCAATTGCTTTTGTTTTATTAGCCGGCATTATTACCTATAATGCCGTTACCCTTTCTTCTTCGGAGGAAGGGGATGTTTTGGAGTCTGTCAGTACGTCTGCAGAAACGAAAAGCACTACCTCGCAGAGCAGCACAGAAATAACATCGGTTACCACTGCTCCGGAAGAGGGTAGTACTGCCGCCAGTAACACTGCCGGGAAAATAAATATTAATACGGCTGGGCTTGCCGAACTGACTACCTTAACCGGAATCGGGGAGGTGAAGGGGCAGGCCATTATCAATTATCGGACGGAACACGGACCGTTCGCTTCGGTGGATGAATTGACGAATGTCAGCGGCATCGGAGATAAGACCCTGGCTAAAATCAGGGATCAAATTACCGTTTAATGCCGAAAAGAAAGGGTTATCTATCATATGCAATTCGTCATTCTGGACTTGGAATGGAATACGGCCTTTGACAAGCGTGGGCATCAATACATCAGTGAAATCATTGAATTTGGTGCCATCAAACTGGATGAAGAGCTAAAGACCGTGGATACCTATGCCAGATTTGTAAAGCCGCAGATTGAAAAGCATCTGCATTCCCGGGTAAAGAAGCTGACCCATATTACCAATGAAGATATTAAGGATGCTGCCGGATTTTTAAATGTAGCAGATGACTTTGCCCGCTGGATTGGGGACGTGGATAATACGGTCATCCTTTCCTGGGGAGACATGGATGTCCGTGCCTTAACTGAAAACTACCGTTATTATCTGTCGGATCCAACCATACCGTTTTTAAAGTATTACGCTGATGCCCAGGCCTTTTTTATGAAACAGAAAGATTTACAGCCAAGTCAGCAGATCGGACTGAGCAATGCTGCAGAAATGATTCATCTTGATGCAGAAAATTATGTTCATCACAGAGCCCTGGGTGACTGTGAAATGACTGCTGTTATTTTCCGTGTGGTTTATGATGAAGACCGTCTGACACCGTTTATTCGTATTTGCAATGAAGAATATTACCGGCGCCTGCTGTTTCATCCGTATATGATTAAGGACATTCATAGTCCGTATGTGGAAGAAGAGTCCTTAAGCTGTAAATGCATGGACTGTCATATTCCATGCCAGCCAACTACAAAGTGGGTCTTTGCCAATAGTTCCTTCCGGGCGTTCTTTCTTTGCCCGGAATGTGGTCAGAAATATCGTTGCAATGTGCAGATTCGCCGTCTCTATTCTCAAATCAACACAAAAAAAACCGTTACAAAGCTGGAAGAAACCGACGCGGAATCGGAAGCGTAAAACAAAAGAAGAACAAAAAAACGCTCGTTACATTTTGTTGTAACGAGCGTTTCGTTTTATTGTGCCGGTTTTATTTGAATAGGAAATTAATCCATATAACCTTCTGCAGCAAGAAGTTCTGCCAAAAGAACGGCACCACCTGCAGCACCACGAAGGGTATTATGAGAAACACAAACAAACTTGTAATCATACTGGGTATCTTCACGGAGACGGCCAACAGAGATAGCCATGCCCTTGTCTAAGTTCCGATCCAGTTTGGACTGCGGACGGTCGTCCTCTTCAAAATAGTGAAGGAACTGCTTTGGAGCAGACGGCAGATCCAGTTCCTGCGGCTTACCGGAGAAGGAAGCCCAGGTTTCCAGAATTTCTTCCTTGGTCGGCTTCTTGGCAAAGCGGACAAAAGCAGCTGCCAGATGGCCATCGGAAACCGGTACCCGCAGGCACTGTGCCGTAAAGTGCGGCTTGGCTGCCGGAACAATTTCACCATTTTCAATGTGACCCCAGATTTTCAGCGGTTCCTGTTCAGATTTTTCTTCTTCACCGCCGATGTACGGGATAACGTTATCCAAAATTTCCGGGAAAGTATCAAAGGTCTTACCTGCACCGGAAATTGCCTGATAGGTGCATACCAGGACATCTTCTACGCCGAACTTTTCATCCAGCGGGTACAGAGGTGGTACATAAGACTGCAGGGAGCAGTTGGACTTAACGGCAACAAAGCCGCGCTTGGTGCCAAGGCGCTTCCGCTGGTCTCCAATAATCTTAATGTGATCCGGATTCAGTTCCGGAATAACCATTGGTACGTCCGGGGTAAAGCGATGGGCGCTGTTGTTGGAAACTACTGGAATTTCTGCTTTGGCATAAGCTTCTTCCAGTGCTCTGGTTTCCGGCTTAGAGAGGGAAACTGCACAGAATACAAAGTCTACCAACTCGGCAATTTTTTCAATGTCATTGTCAGCATCCAGAACAATCATATCCTCCATGCTTTTTGGCATTGGAGCAGTGTTGATTTTCCAAGTTTTTACAGCCTCTTTATAGGTTTTACCTGCGGAACGAGAGCTGGCCGCCAGGGCGGTAACGGTAAACCAGGGATGGTTTTCAAGGATGGTGGCAAAGCGCTGGCCTACCATGCCGGTAGCACCAATGATGCCGACTTTGTACTGTTTCATAATCAATTCCCTCCGGGATGTAAGTTTAGAAATCCGGTTGTAAACCTGGATTTAATGCAATATAATAGAGCAAGTTGTTTTGCCCAAAAACGGCTTGAACAGTCGTTTTTTGCAAACTTGCAAATACTATAAAACATTGCATCTGTAAAGTCAATTGAAAGAGGCCTTCTGACATGAAAAAATCCGACTTCTGGTATCATCTTCCGGAGGAACTGATTGCGCAAACGCCGTTGAAGCAACGGGATGCTTCCCGGCTGCTTCATATGGATCGGGAAACCGGGGAACTGACCCATGGTCACTTTGATGATATTCTTCATTTTCTCCGTCCCGGAGATTGCTTAATTATTAATGATACCCGCGTTCTTCCGGCACGTATTTACGGTGTAAAGGAAGGGACCGGAGCCATAGTGGAATTCCTGTTATTAAAACAGGTTGCACTGGATACCTGGGAATGCCTGGCAGGCCCGGGAAAGAAAGCCAAAGAAGGTACCTCTTTTTCTTTCTCTGATGGCAAATTAATGGGTACAGTGGAACAGGTTAAAGATGACGGCAACCGGGTAGTGCACTTTACCTATGACGGAGATAATTTCTATTCCATTCTGGAAGAAATTGGTCAGATGCCGCTGCCGCCCTATATTAAGGAAAAGCTGGAAGACAAAGAACGCTACCAGACGGTATACTCCAGGGAACTTGGTTCCGCCGCAGCACCGACCGCCGGTCTGCATTTTACGCCGGAACTGCTGGAGCAGGTACAGGGGATGGGCGTTAATATAGGCAAAGTAACCCTGCACGTTGGGCTTGGCACGTTCCGGCCGGTCAAAGAAGACAGCATAGAAAATCATCATATGCACACAGAACATTACCGCATGCCAAAAGAAACTGCGGATCTGATTAACCGGACCAAGGAAAACGGCGGTCGTGTCATCTGCGTCGGAACCACCAGCTGCCGGACCGTGGAGAGTGTGGCAACGAAACTTGGCTGCATCGCCGAAGATGAGGATAACACCAGCATCTTCATTTATCCGGGCTACCAGTTCCGCTGTATGGACGGCCTTATCACCAATTTTCATTTGCCGGAAAGCACCCTGATTATGCTGGTTTCCGCCTTTGCCGGATACGAACACACCATGCACGCCTATGACGTTGCGGTACAGGAAAAATACCGTTTCTTTTCCTTCGGCGATGCAATGTTTATCTCTTAAAGGAGCTCCTACATGTTTCAA
Organism: uncultured Phascolarctobacterium sp.; assembly: GCA_963640645.1. GTDB lineage: Bacteria > Bacillota > Clostridia > Oscillospirales > Acutalibacteraceae > RUG420. The sequence continues at coordinate 181,261 of CAVHZY010000003.1, forward strand.
GTACTGAAAACGGAAGGCACCGCACGGCGTGGTACTTTTACCACAGTCCACGGCGTTGTACAAACCCCGGCCTTTCAAAATGTTGCCACTTGCGGCGCCATTAAGGGCGCGGTGTCCGCGTTGGACTTAAAAGAGTCCCTGAAAACCCAGGTCATGCTTTGCAATACGTATCACCTGCACGTCCGCCCAGGAGACAAATTGATTAAGGAAATGGGCGGACTTCACAAGTTCACCGGATGGCAGGGTCCCATTTTAACGGACTCCGGCGGATTTCAGGTCTTTTCCCTGGCCAAATTAAATAGAATTAAGGAAGAGGGCGTCTATTTTAACTCCCACGTGGATGGCCGCGCCCTGTTTATTGGTCCGGAGCAGTCCATGCAGATCCAGTCCAACCTTGGCTCAACAATTGCCATGGCCTTTGACGAATGTGTTGCTAACCCGGCCACTTATGAATATGCCAGCATGTCCTGTGCCCGGACCACCAGATGGCTGGAGCGCTGCAAAGTGGAAATGGAACGTTTGAACGCACTGCCGGATACGGTCAATCCGAATCAAATGCTGTTTGGCATTAATCAGGGTTGCACCTTTCCTGATTTGCGGATCCAGCACATGAAGGATATTGCATCTCTGGATTTGGATGGTTACGCCATTGGTGGCCTTGCCGTAGGCGAGCCAAAAGAAACCATGTATGAAATTATTTCTGCCGTAGAGCCCTATGCACCCAAAAATAAAATCCGTTATCTGATGGGGGTAGGGACGCCCGGAAATATTATTGAGGCGGTTTCCAGAGGCGTTGACCTGTTTGACTGTGTTATGCCAAGTCGCAACGCCAGACATGGCCAGCTCTTTACCTGGGAAGGCGTTCGGAATCTGAACAATCAGAAGTACGAAAAAGACGTGCTGCCCATAGATCCTACCTGTGACTGTCCAACCTGTCGCAATTATTCCAGAGCCTATCTTCGTCATCTGTTAAAGGCCAATGAAATGCTTGGCATGCGGCTCTGCGTTATGCATAATCTTTATTTCTACAATACGCTGATGGAACGAATTCGGGATGCATTAGATCAGAGCACGTTCCAAAGTTTCCATGACCAGTATGTAGACCTGTTAGATACTAGAATTTAAGAAAGTAGCATGGTATAATAGGCGTGCTAATCGGGGAAACCCGTAAATAATGGAGGTACAACAATGGATTTTAACGCCCTTGCCGTCCTTTTAAGTACGGCATCTACATCCGGATCTAGCAGCTCTTCCGGCGCATCTTCTGTTTGGATGGTTGCAATTCTGATCTTCTTTGTAGTTTATATGTTCATGATGTCCAGAAGAGACAAGAAACAAAGAAAAGAAGAACAGGACATGAGAGAATCCCTGAACATCGGAGATGACATCATGACCATCGGCGGCGTCATGGGCCGGATTGTTTCCGTAAAGGAAGACAGTATTGTCATTGAAACCGGAACGGATCGCACCAAGATTCGCTTTGCTAAAACCGCTATTGCCACAAACTTAAGTGCAAAAGAACGTGCGGAAGCAGCAAAGAAAGCTGCAGCAGATAAGGCTGCGGCCGAAAAGGAAGCTAAGAAAGCTGCAAAAGAAAAGGCAAAGAAAAACAAATAAGTATTTGACTTAAAAAACAACAAACCGGATAAGGCGCGGACTGCAATGTCTGTTCCTTATCCGGTTTTTTACTGTATTTCTTCGTTGCTGTTGTTCTGCTCTTTAATTTTTCTGTCTATTTCCTTGCGATTTACTGGTGCATTTAATGGGTTATTATCTGTGGCCGTCTTTAGCTGTTCATTGACCACATGCGTATAAATTTGCGTGGTTCCTACATTTTCATGGCCCAGGATTTCTTTCAATTCCAAAACATCGGCATTCCCGTACTGGTACATCAGCGTAGCGGCTGTGTGGCGCAATTTATGAACTGAATATCCTTCTAATCCGGCTTTTTCCAGCGCCTGATAAACTACATGCTGTACTGTTTTTGGTGAAATACGTTGTTTCCGATTACTCAGAAAGAGTGCTGTTTTGTCTTTCACACCGTCTACCGGTCGCACAGCCATATAAGCATTAACGGCTTGTATGCAGGCATCATTTAAATAAATGGTCCGCTCTTTGTTTCCTTTACCGGTAATTTTAACCGTATTATCATTTCTGATATCAGTGTAGTTTAAGCTGACCAGTTCAGAAAGCCGCATACCGCAATTTAGAAAAAGCGTAATCATGGCATAGTCACGCTCTTTATTAGGACCATCTGCGGCTTTTTCCAGCAGTTCCATGGCTTCTTCCAACGTCAGGTATTTTGGTAACGTCTGCTTCATTTTAGGCGTATCCAGTTCCTGCATGGGATTTTCTTCCAAAATGTGTTTCTGAACCGTACAGAACTTAAAAAAAGCACGTAGGGAAGAGACTTTTCTGGCCCTGGTACGGGCAGAATTCTGCCGCTCATCTTTACAAAAAGAAAGGAAAGCATAGGCATCTGCCAGTGTTATTGTTTGAATAAAAGAAGCATCTATATCTTTGATTATAATTTCGTCAAAGGGTTCGGAAGGGGAGACTAGGCCCCGGTCTTTCTTTAAAAAACGAAAAAACGTACGCAGATCCGAGGCATACTCACTGATAGTTGCCTTGGATTTGTTTTTGATGGCGTCCATATAGTTTAGAAATTCCACCAATAAGGGCGGAAAGGTATCGTAATCTGCGCGGGTAATCATAGAGACCCCTTTCATATAAAACATTAATTTTTGTGAAACAGTTTCACGGCAATGTGGGTTATTATGCTTTCAAAGTCATGATACTATTTTGTATCATTTCTTTTTATTATAGATTCCTTAGTCCGGATATACAAGCAGTAGCAGTGGACTTTTATCCTACATAAATCATTTAAGTCCCAATAATCAACTTAGGTATAATTGTTATAACTACGCATTATATTCTGT
>CAVHZY010000004.1:0-135006 GCA_963640645.1 uncultured Phascolarctobacterium sp.
GATTGCAGTTCCGGATCCGTGATACGAATGGAACCGGAGCAAAGTTCAATGCCGTTCAGAACCAGGTCATAGGACTGGGCGCGGACATTTTCCTTGTCAGATTCCAGATACGGAAGACATTCTTCCATGGGTGCGGTAAACGGGTGATGCATGGCAACCCATTCGCCAAGATCTTCGTCAAATTCAAAGAACGGCATTTCTACAATCCAAAGAACGTTATACAGGCCTTCCGGAATTAAATCCAGTTTCTTTGCAACGGTCTGGCGCAGGGCGCCCAGAATGGTAAGCACGTGCTTGTTGTTGGTGTCTCCAATAATCAGGACCACGTCTCCCTGTTCTACGTTACCGGCCTTCAGAATAGCGTTCATGCAGTCTTCGGAAACAAACTTACCAAAGGACGAGGTGCAGCCTTCCTCTGTCCAGCGAATCCAAGCAAGGCCCTTGGCACCGATGCCCTTTGCTTCATCCGTCAGCTTATTGATGGCTTTCCGGGAAAGGGTACCTGCTGCATTCTTGGCGGTAATGGCCCGTACGGAACCGCCACCCTGAATGGCACTTTCAAACACGCCGAAGCCGCTGTCCTTAACCACGTCAGACAGGTCATAAATTTCCATGCCGTAGCGGGTGTCCGGTTTGTCGGAACCGTAGCGTTCCATTGCCTCTTTGTAGGTCAGGCGAGGCAGTGGTAACGGCAAATCAATGTCCAGGATTTCCTTGAAAATCCGCTTCATGTAACCTTCCCCAACGGCAAGAACGTCTTCCATTTCCACGAAAGACATTTCCACGTCAATCTGGGTAAATTCCGGCTGACGGTCAGCGCGAAGGTCTTCGTCACGGAAGCAGCGGGCAACCTGCATGTAGCGGTCAAAGCCGGCTACCATGGACAACTGCTTGTACAGCTGTGGGGACTGCGGCAAAGCATAAAATTCTCCGTTATGAATGCGGCTTGGTACTAAGAAGTCCCGTGCGCCTTCCGGAGTAGATTTAATCAGCATTGGGGTTTCAATTTCAATGAACCCGTTTTCATCAAAGTAGTCTCTGGTAACCTTGGTAATCTTGTGCCGCAGCAGAAGATTATTCAGCAGAGCCGGCCTTCTGAGGTCCAGATACCGGTATTGCAACCGCTTTAATTCGTCGGTTTTTACATCGTCCGTAATTTCAAACGGCGGGGTTTCCGACTTGCCAAGGATGCGGAGATCCGTGACAAAAATTTCAATGTCCCCGGTTTTGATGTCTTTATTTTTAGAGGCACGCTCCCTGACGGTGCCCTTTGCCATTAAAACAAATTCGGAACGAACGGTAGTGGCTTTTTCAAAAACCGCCTTGTCCGTGGAATCATCAAAAGCCAGCTGAACCACACCGGTGCGGTCCCGCAGGTCAATGAAAATCAGGCCGCCTAAGTCACGCTGCTTTGCAGCCCAGCCGCATACAACCGCTTCGTTTCCGATGCTGTCTGCGGTAAAGTCATTACAATAATTGGTCCGTTTCAGTCCAGTCATTAAATCCATTACAGGTTTCCTCCCAGAAAATCGGTGATATTGAATCCTTCCATGTCGGTCTCTGCAAACTCGGCACCGAGGGAGGCCACCATCTGTTGTAAGGACACATTACTGAAGTCTTCCGCAAAGCTGGCCAGTGCCATTTCCTGGCATTCCCCGCTTTGCATATTTTTTAAGCTGACGGTGCCGGATTCCAGTTCGTTGTCTCCAAGGACAACCACAAAGTCGGCACCGACTTTATTGGCATATTTCATTTGCGCTTTTACGGAGCGGCCAACCGTGTCAAACAAAACATAAGCCCCTTCGCTGCGCAGGTCATGCGCAATCTGGCAGGCTTTCAGGGTGGCTGCTTCTCCGGCGGAGGCAAGATACAATTGCGGATGCTCTGCTTCCGGAAGCGCAATCTGCTGCGCTTCCAGCACCAGCATCAGGCGCTCTATCCCCATGCCGAAGCCGAGCGCCGGTGTCGGCTTGCCGCCCAGCTCTTCGCAAAGGCCGTCATACCGGCCGCCGCCGCAAACCGTGCCCTGGGCACCAATTCCGGTAGAAACAAATTCAAATACGGTCTTGGTGTAATAGTCCAGGCCCCGTACAATGCGCGGGTTAACAGTATAGTCTATCTGCATGGCGCTTAAGTACGCCTGTACCTTTTCAAAGTGATCTTTGCAGTCCTGACAAAGATAGTCCAAAACCACCGGTGCCCCGGCGGCAATGGCGGCGTCATCCGGATCCTTGCAGTCCAAAATCCGCATGGGATTCTTTTCCAGACGGCCTTTGCAGGTATCACAAAGCTGGTCTTTGCGTTCTTCAAAGTAGTCATGCAGTGCCTTCTGATAGTTCGGGCGGCAATGCGGACAGCCGATACTGTTGATTTCCAGGCTCAGATCTTTTACCCCAAGGAAACCAAATACTTCGTCTGCCAGTGCAATGACCTCTGCATCTGCAGCCGGACTTTGCGTTCCAAAGCATTCCACGCCAAACTGATGGAATTCCCGCAAGCGTCCTGCCTGTGGCTTTTCATAGCGGTAGCAGGAAGTCAGATAATACAGTTTCTGCGGAGCAGCATCATTAAACAGTCCATGTTCCAGATAGGAACGAACCGCACCGGCGGTTCCTTCCGGGCGCAGGGTAATGGACCGTCCGCCTTTATCCAGAAACGTATACATTTCTTTTTGAACCACATCCGTGGTGTCCCCAACAGAGCGGTCAAACAGTTCCGTGTGTTCAAATACCGGTGTGCGGATTTCCTTAAATCCGTAATTCCCGGCAATTTCCGCCAGCGTGGCCTCTAAGAATTGAATCTTGTGGCTGTTTTGCGGCAGTGTATCCTGTGTTCCTTTTATGGCCTGTGTAACAAGGGACATAAAGAACCTCCTAAGCCCCTCTCCGGGGCAGAATTTTAACCTTTGAAATTATAATACCAGGGTTGGTCTTTTGCAAACCTTACAGAGTGGCAATCCGAATCATGTTGGTAGCGCCCTCTTTACCGGTAGTCTGGCCACCGGTAACAACCACATTGTCTCCCGGTTGCAAATCCAGAATCTTCTTGGCTTCCCGAAGTGAGCTGTAGAACATAACTTCGGTAGAGTCAAACTCTTCCAGCAGCACCGGCGTAACGCCCCAGCTCAGGTTCAGCCGCCGCCATACGCGCTCCGTAGTGGTAGTTCCAATAATATCAATTGGTGCACGGAAGCGGCTGACCATACGTGCCGTTGCGCCGGTCAGCGAGTTAACGACGATTGCCTTGGCGCCGACGTCAATGGCCATGGAGCAGGTGGAATGGGAAATGGCGTCTACCATATTATGAATCTTGAACGGCGTGTCATGGAACCGGCGTTCATAATGAATATTCTTTTCAGTGTACTCCGCAATTTCTGCCATATACTTTACGGATTCTACCGGATATTTACCGGCAGCGGTTTCCCCGGACAGCATGACAGCGGAAGCGCCGTCATAAACCGCGTTGGCCACGTCGGAAATTTCCGCCCGTGTCGGACGCGGGTTAACAATCATGCTTTCCAGCATCTCCGTGGCCGTGATGACGCGGCGCCCCAGCATCCGGCAGGTATCAATGACTTTTTTCTGAATGGCCGGTACTTCCACAAACGGGATTTCCACTCCAAGATCTCCGCGGGCTACCATAACGCCGTCCGCTAAATCGCAGATTTCAGTAACATGGTCTACACCGGAACGGTTTTCAATTTTGGCAACCAGTTCAATGTCCTTGCCGCCGTTGGCATCCAGATAATCCCGCAGATCCTGCAGATCCTGCTTGGTGGAAACAAAAGAGGCAGCAATAAAGTCTACGTCATTCTTGATACCGAAGAGCAGATCCGACTTATCCTGTTCGCTTAAATAGGCGTTGGTCATAACATGATTCGGGAAGTTCATTGACTTTTGATTGGACAGTTCTCCGCCAATCTGAACCACACAGTTGGCATTGTTGCCTTCCAGCTCCTCTACTTTAAAGCTGACCAGACCATTGTTGACCAGGATGATATCTCCAACGGAAAGGTCGGAAATCAGGTCTTTATACGTAACGGAAACGCGATGTTCGTCCCCTTCTACATCGTCGGTAGTAAAGGTAAACCTGTCGCCTTCCTTTAAAGTAACTTTTTTGTTTTTGAAGGTTTTAATGCGATATTCCGGACCTTTTGTATCCAGCATAATGGCAATCGGCAGGTTCAGTTCTTCCCGCACCTTCTTCAGGTTATCAATCCGAACCTGGTGTTCCGCATGGGTCCCATGGGAAAAATTCAGACGTGCCACATTCATGCCGGCAAGGCAGAGCTGCCGTAAGATGGCAGGATCGTCACAGGCTGGGCCGATGGTGCAGATAATCTTTGTTTTTCTCATAATTTCTTCCTCCAAAAAGTAAAAGGGCCTGCAAAAGAAGGAACTCTTTTGCAGGCGCTTGCAAGGTTATTCTTCTGTCAGTTGTTTTCTCTGATCCGTTTTCGGATTGACGATATCCCGCCAGTCCAGATCTCCACGGGCAAGGGAATGAATCAGGGCTTCCGCCGTGGCAATATTGGTGGCAACCGGAACGTTGTGCACATTGCAAAGCCGAAGCAGGTCTGCTTCTATTGGCTCCATTGGTTTCGGGTTTAAAGGGTCCCCAAACATTAAGAGCAGGTCAATTTCATTACAGGCAATGCGGGATGCAATCTGCTGTTCTCCGCCCTGGTCTCCGCTCAGAAACTTCTGAATGGACAGACCGGTAGCTTCCGATACAATTTTTCCGGTGGTGCCGGTAGCACAGAGTTTGTGCTGACTAAGGATGCCCGCATAAGCAATACAGAACTGCGTCATCAGTTCTTTTTTTACATCATGAGCAATAATAGCTATATTCATGAGAATACCTCTCCTTTAACACCTGTAAGTCGTGACCATTTTAACACAAAAGGCCGTTTTTAACAACCGGCTTTTGTGTTCTTTTCACAAAAGCAAAAAATGTCAATCCTTACACTTTCAAGGGTACGTTTTCTCCTTCCAGGCGCGCACAAATCCGCTGCAATGCTTTTGCGGATTTGCGTTGCAAATTCACGCAGGACCCGGTTTGTGCAGCCAGCGCCAGCTGCATATCCTCCGGAACTACGCCAATCAGCCTTGCTCCTACTGCATCTATGGTATTGTCTATGTTCAGTGCACGTTCTTTTTCCACCGATTTACGAATAAACCGGTTAATCAGCAAACGGCACGGAAGGCCTTCTTCCTGTAACAGGTCCACAGCAACCGAAGCGCTGTGCACACAAACGGGATCCGGCGTGGATACTACCAGCGCCAAATCCATACCCCATGTGGCAGCGGTAAAGCCGGATCCTACGCCGGCCGGACTGTCCACCAGGATATAATCATAAAAATTTTCATAATGCGCCAGCAGGGTTAAAACCTGCTCCTTGGTAATGGGGTGCGGTTTTAACGGTGCCGCCAGGACATCCGGCCCGGACAGGGTTGCCGGAATGACCGCTGCCATAGGTTTGCAGCGGCCCGCTATGACATCATACCAGTCATAAACCACGCGGTCTGCCACACCAAGCATCAGGTCCTGGGTGCGTAGCGCAATATCAAAATCCAGAAGTAACACTTTTTTGTTCAGGGTGGTTAAGACCCGCCCCATCATGGCGGTCAGTGTGGATTTCCCCACGCCGCCTTTACCGGAAGTAAACAGCACTTTTCTGGCCTTCTTCTTTTGTTCTGACACCGTGAGTCATCCCCTTTCCCTGTCTGTCTCTTCTGCTTTCAAAAGCGCCGCTTAAGAAAGCAGGGTATTATAGTCTGCCGTGCTTTGCAGCGTTTTTGCAGAGAAATAATAATCATAAATGTCGGCAGCAATAACTGCGGTTAAGGAACCGGCATCTGCCGTTTCAACAACAACTGCTACACCAATTTCCGGATCCTTATACGGAGCAAAGGAAATTAAGAAACCGTTGTTGCCTTCAATGTAGTCGTCTCCGACTTTTTTGGTAACTTCGGAAGTACCGGTTTTGGCAGCAACCTGTACCGGAAGATCCTTGAAGTATTCCTTACAGGAACCTTCTGATGCCACTTTCAGCATACCTTCCTTTACCAGAGACAGCGTCTTACTGCTGATGCTGATTTTCTGGGCAATTTCCGGATCCTTTTCCAAAACGGTTTCCGAATAATCAGCAGAAAGAATCTTCTTTACCAGATGCGGAACATACCGGGTTCCGCCATTTGCCAACGTAGATACGTAGTTGCAAAGCTGAATTAATGTAAACTGGTTGTCACACTGACCAATGGCCGTGGTAATGGTGTCACCGGGATACCATGTACCGCCGCTGGCCTGCCGTTCTTCCGGGCTGGACATCTGCCCGGTTGCCTCCGAAATTTCAATTCCGGTCTTCTGGCCAAGGCCAAAGGCATCTGCCCACTGATCCAGCTTGGTAATACCAAGCAACCGGCCGGTTTCATAAAAGAATACGTTACAGGATTCCTTCAGTGCGCCAACCACGTTGTTGGTTCCGTGTGCTTTATTATACGCGCAGTGGTAGGTATGGTCTGAATAGTAAGTATAGGAACCGTTACAGGTAACCGTAAAGTTTTCATCAATAACGCCTTCTTCCAGCCCGGCCACAGCAACCAGCGGCTTAAAGGTGGAACCAGGTTCATATACACTGTTTAAGGCACGGTTCCACAGCGGCGCCGTGGAGTCATTGGCCCAGGTACTGTAATTTTCTTTCCAGGTACTGTTGTCATAGGTCGGGTACGTGGCACAAGCCAGTACTTCTCCCGTATTAACGTTCATAACAACAACAGCGGCAGCACAAGGCAAAGACGTAGAGCTGTTTAACGTATCTACTCTCTGTTTCAAAGAGGCCTGTGCTACTTTCTGCAGTCCGGCATCCAGAGTCAGTACAACTGCATCGCCCTGTTTGGGTTCTATGGTGTAGGTTTCGGTAGCAGTTCCGTCCGCTCCAACGGAAACGCTCTTCACGCCACGGGTACCACGCAGGTATTGTTCCATGGCAAGTTCTATCCCGGAACTACCGTAAATATCGGTAACGGTATAGGCATTCCGCTTCAGTTCGGCCTCTTCATCTGAGGTGTTGGCCTCTTTAATGGCCTGCTGAAGCTCTTCATTTTTGCTTTTATAGGTGTCAGCATCAATGTTGGCTGTACGTCCAATAATATGTGGTGCCAGGGTCCCATCCGTATATTCCCGGTACGCTTCCACCGTATTTTCCACGCCTTTATAAAAGCTCTTGTTTTCCATAATAATGGTAACAAAATCCATGGAGACGTCTTCTGCAAAGGTGTACGGATATGATTTGCTGAAGTTTTCTTTCTTCATTTGTACGCAAACGGAGGCAATATTTCTGGCATCCTGTTTGGAATACGATTCCAGCTGATACCGCTTAATTAATGCATCCATGCAGTTTTCTGCCGTGGCGTAGCTGTTCAGATTCAGCATATCGGAAGACTTCAGCCAGGTAATATAGGATTCCGCCGCTTTCGTGTCAGATTCATCCATTGCCGCAGCGGCATCTGTATCTTCTGTAGTAAAAACAAAGTTCCCGGTGCCATCCAAAATAATGGGAAGTTCATCCACATATTCCACATTATTGGCTTCGGCCAGCTGAATCAGGGACAGGATGATTTCATTGCGGGACGTTTGTTCATCGCTGCTGGGAAAGCTGACGGCGTTGAAGGTAACGGAGTTTCCCTGGCGATTGGTAACAATGGGCGATCCGTTCCGATCCAGAATTTCCCCGCGGACAGCGTCTACTGTTACATTGTAGGCGGTTGCACTTCCGGCTGCATCAGAGTTTCCCAACTGTGCCCAGAACAACACGCCGGTCAGGGCAACACAAAGAATCCCAATAATAACATTTACCGCTATGGTTCTGGCTTTACTGATTCCCATAGGGAACTCCTCCTTTCTTCAGGAAATGCAAGCAGGATTAGCAAACGTTCAGACCCTTATGGCCTGCGGGTGGTAACCGGTTTCGGATACCGGTTGCGAATAGAGACAAGAACCGCTCTGACAAGAATATAAAAGACAGGTGTAAAAAGATAGGTATATAACATGGTTGGCAGGTAAAACGTAACCAGTGAATGAAACGCTCCGCCCGTGCCACGGATGACTACAAAAATCAGCCAGTGGACAAGGCCATAGAAAACAACGGTAATAACGCCCAGCAGAAGGCTGGTAACCAGGTTGTTTCGCATAAGATAATTCAGCAACAGCGCTACCGACGTGGAAATGACAAACATCATGAGGGCATGGAAGCCGTCTCCCCAAGCGGAATAAACATCCCATAGGGCACCTGCCGCAACGGCAAAAATGGTAGCTTCCAGGTTGTGCTCAAACATGGAAATACAGACTACCAGCGGAACTAACAGCCATGCATGTGCGCCGAAAACGGACGGAATCAGGTGGGCAGTATTTTGCAACAGGGAGCAAAGCAGAATCAGGCAGGCATAAAAGAAACGCACCCAGAAGCGGCGTTTCTGCTCCCGCGTTAACCGGAGACGGGGCTTTTTTCCAAGGGGAATGGTCTTATTTTGTACTTTCATTGTCCCGCTCCTTTCTTTGGCGATGCAGTCCCTGCAGTTGCTGTAGTATCCTTTTTCTTTCCCAGTGTCTTACTGTTCCGGCACGGTTTCTGCCGAAGCCGTGTTGCTTTCGGTTGCAGAAGACGACGAGGACGAAGAAGTGGTTGACCGTCTTCTTCTGGCAGTGGTACTACTGGACGTAGTGGTAGAAGACGAAGATTCAATTTCCGGCGAAGTGGCATCCGAAGAGGAAGCACCGCTGTCCGTGGCAACGGAGATACCCTGGCCATCAAAGGCGGTCAGGATAAGGACTTCCTGTACGTCAGCAATAGAAATATTAGGCTTAACCGTGGCAAATGCGGAAAGGTTATAGTCATCATTCTGGACATTGGTTACCGTACCAATAACCAGGTCCCGTGGGTAAATACCGCCGGAACCTGCCGTGTTGATAATGGCGCCTTTGGTAACCGTGGTATCCCGGTTCAGCCCGGACAGCTTACAAAGGCCCTGGGCGGCCAGCTCCGTGGTGTTGGTAATGTAGCCGGATTCCCGGGTACGAATATCATAAACAGAAATGCTGATATTCGGATCCAGGATAGTGGAAATAACGCAATAAGTGGGAGCCACCTTGGTAACCACACCAACCAGCTGGCCGGCCCCGTAAATAACCGGGTCATTGACCTTAACGCCGCTGGCCGTACCTTTGTTCAGAACAAAAGTGGTGTAATTGTTGGCGGAATCCTTACCAATGACACTGGCAGACAGCACTTCATAATCCGTGTGGTCTTCCTGTATGCCGAGGAAGGCTTCATATTGCTCCAGCTTTTGCTTGGCGGATTCATAATCTGCCAAATCCTTCTGATATTCTGTTACCTGATTTTCCAGGTCTTCAATTCGTTTTTCATAAGTGGTGGAACGCGTAAACAGATGTTTGATATAACTGGCTCCTCGGCTGACACCGCTGGCCACAATTTCAAAAGGCTCCGCTACAATACCGATGGTAGAGGAAAGTGGGCTTCCCCGGTGTGCGGAGACCCCTGCAATTATGGTAAACAGAACCAGAACCGCCAGAATGGCAGCCAGGATTTTAAACCAAAGTGTTTTGAAAAACCGTTTCACGCCGGATCCTCTCTTCTTTCCCTAAAAGGTGGTAAAAGGGGCTTTGATACAAAGCCCCTTTTTCTGTTCTCCTCAGTGATACAGCCTGTGCTTAGTCGTAATTCTTTGTGCCGGTCAGGCTGAGCATGTCATTTTCTAAACAGATACCGGTGCCGTCTACAACGCAGTCCAAAGGATTGTCAGCTACATGAACCGGCATTCTGGTTTCTGCGGAAATCAGGCGGTCCAGGCCACGCAACAGTGCGCCGCCACCGGACAGCATAATGCCCTGGTCAATAATATCTGCTGCCAATTCCGGAGGTGTTTTTTCCAACGTGGAGCGAATGGCATCCAGAACCTGGTTTACGCTGTCGGAAAGAGCTTCCCGAACTTCTTCCGAAGTAATTTCAATATTCTTCGGCAGGCCGTCTACTAAGTTTCTGCCCTTTACGTCTACAGCGCCTTCGCCTTCATACGGATAGGCAGAACCAATCTTAATTTTGATGTCTTCTGCGGTACGATCACCAATCAGAAGGCTGTATTTCTTCTTTACATAGTTAACAATGGCTTCGTCAAAGCTGTCTCCGGCTACCCGGGCGGAGCAGGAAGTAACAATGTCTCCAAGAGAGATAACGGCAACCTCTGCGGTACCGCCGCCAATGTCTACAATCATGGAGCCGGTGGCTTCTGCAACCGGAAGGCCTGCACCAATGGCTGCTGCCATTGGTTCTTCAATCAGGCTGACGCTCTTGGCACCGGCACTTCTTGCGGCGTCATGAACGGCTCTGCGTTCTACTTCAGTAACCCCGGACGGAATGCAGATCATAACTCTGGCTTTGGACAGATGAGATGCCTGCATGGCACGGGTAATAAATTCTTTCAACATATCCGCGGTAATATCAAAGTCGGCAATAACGCCGTCCTTTAACGGGCGAACAGCGGTAATGGAGCCCGGGGTACGACCAATCATCTGTTTGGCTTCCGAGCCAACTGCTACAACCCGGTTCGGGGTGGAACGAACATCTACGGCAACAACGGAAGGTTCGCGGATAACGATTCCTTTGCCCTTAACAAAAACAAGGGTGTTTGCGGTACCGAGGTCAATCCCCATATCCTGTGTAAATAGCATCTTTTACTAGACTCCTTTCAAGGGTCAATCATGCGCACTGGGGCATGTTCTTCTTTAATAGTATAGTTATTATAAACCACCGTAAACCGGTGCACAACAAGAAAATCATTACAATTTTTGTAAGCGATTCAGCACTTCTTTGGCAGGTAAGCCAACCACATTTAAGTAGTCTCCGTCTATCTTTTCCACCAGTTCTCCGCCCAGACCCTGAATTCCGTAGGACCCGGCTTTGTCCATGGGTTCTCCGGTAGCAATATAGGCCTGAATGACTTCCTCAGAAAGCGGCTTAAAATAGACGTCAGTCTTAACGGCAAAGCACTCGGTCTGCGCCGGCCGGCACAGCGCCACGCCGGTGTAAACCTGGTGGGCCTTTCCGGAGAGCCGTTTCAGGGTGGCAAAAGCGTCTTCCTTGTCGGCCGGTTTACCCATAGGGATGCCATCCGACACCACAATGGTATCCGCGCCCAAGAAGACGGTGTCTTCTGTCAGCGGACGCCCTTCATTACGCCACTTTTCCATGGCCGCTTTTGCCTTGCCAAGAGCCAACTGCTGTACTCCCTGTTCCGGATCTGCAAGGCTGACCGAATGTTCATCAAAATCCGCCGTAAAAACGGTAAAGGAAAGGCCCTGCTCCTGCAGGATGTCCCGCCGGCGCGGGGAACCGGACGCCAGAATCAGCTTCATTCTGCCGCCTCCGTTTCCGTTGCAATCGGCTGTAGCTTTCCCAGTTGCTGCATTTCGTGATATTTCATCAGGGCAATGACGGTTTTGGAGTCCTTCAGTTCCCCGTTATAAATCATGGTTAAGGCTTCTGTTAGCGGAACGGAAAGCACGTTTAAGAACTCCCCTTCGTCCAGTTTCTGGCCGATTTCCGTCAGCCCGTCGGCGGCATACAGATGAATTTTTTCATTGCAATAACCGGGGCTTGGATAATCAATCCCCAAATCAAAATACCGTGCCGCGTTCATGCCGGTTTCTTCCCGTAATTCCCGCACCCCGGTTTCAAAGGGTGTTTCCCCCGGTTCCAGCTTGCCGGCGGGAATTTCCAGCAGGAGCTCTCCGTATGGATAACGGTACTGCTTTACCAGCAGGACCTCCCCCTGTGCGGTAATTGGCAGGATGCCGACTCCGCCACGATGCTCCACGACTTCCCGGCTGACAATTTTTCCGTTGGACAGCTGTGCGTCATCATTTCTGACATTGACAATACGGCCCTTAAACACATAAATTTTCCGGATGGTTTTTTCCAAAAGATCCGATTCTTTAAACTTCATCATACCGTGTCATCTTTTCCTTTACTTCAAAAGAGGGGTATTGACGAATCCGCCAATACCCCTTTTTGTGTTTTCTTAGTCGTCTGTTTCTACTTCAAACTCCAGATTTTTGTTGCATTTTGGGCAGACAATGCCGCCTTCGTCCAGAGCCTCCTCATCCAGATACATGAGCAGGCCGCAGTTGGGGCACTCCACTTCAAACAGTTCTTCGTCCAAGAAGGGCTTTTTTTCTGCCTGATTTTCTGTTACAGCCACTTTGACCTGTCCGGCCGGCTCCTCCGGTTTGTCCGGTTCTGCTTTGGCTGCCGGCTGTTCCACCGGCTTTGGTTGCGGCTCTGCAGCCTTAACCCTCTCAGCAGAATCTGCCTGTTGTAGCTGGGCAAACACCGTATTCATAGTGGATTCCATGCCGTCCAGGGTCAGTGCGGTATCCGTCAACACGTCTACCACCGCATTAAACAGCTTGGTTTCCGGACGTGTTTCATCCAGATTCAAGCCTTCTTTTAATCCGGCCAGGTAGGCTACTTTTTCAGACAGCGCCATAACAGGATCTCCTTCTTTATTATGCACGGCCCATGTACTCTCCGGTACGGGTATCAATCTGAATGGTTTCTCCTTCGTTAATGAAGAGCGGTACTCTGACTTCGGCACCGGTTTCCAGGGTTGCCGGCTTGGTGGCATTGGTTGCCGTGTTGCCTGCAAAACCAGGTTCGGTTTCGGTTACAGTCAGTTCTACAAAGTTTGGCGGTTCTACGCCAAATACCTTGCCCTTATAGGAAAGGATCTTGCAGGTCATGTTTTCCTTAACAAACTTAAAGTTGTCCGGCAGATCTGCTGCGCTGACCGGTTCCATTTCAAAGGTTTCATTGTCCATGAAATAATACAGGTCACCGTCATTGTAAGAATAATCCATTTCTCTTCTTTCAATGAAAGCGGTCGGGAATTTAGCGGTTGGGTTGTAGGATTTTTCTACAACGGAACCGGTAATTACGTTTTTGGTCTTGGTTCTAACAAATGCTGCACCCTTACCAGGTTTTACGTGCTGAAACTCTACAACCTGAAGGACTTGTCCGTCTTCTTCAAAGGTTACGCCGTTTCTAAAATCACCAGCAGAAATCATAGGTGTACCTCCATGTACTAAATTGCTTTTATTCGTACCTATTGTATCTTATACCCTTGCCTTTTTCAAGGCATGGTGCCTTATAAAACAATCAGGTCTTTGGTCAGTTTGCAGAAATTCTGTGATCCTTCTTCCGTTACCATCAGCATATCCTCAATTCGCACGCCGAATTTACCCGGAAGATAAATTCCCGGTTCACTGGTAACCACATTCCGTGCCTGCAAAACGGCTTCCGAACGCGGGCCGCAGAAAGGTTCTTCGTGAATTTCAATGCCAACACCGTGACCCAGGCTGTGACCGAAGTATGGGCCGAACCCGGCTTCGGTAATAATGTCTCTGGCCACTTTGTCATATGCCCGTGCCGTCATGCCGGCATGCAGCGCTTCAACAGCAGCTTCCTGTGCCTTGCGAACCGTGTTGTAAACCAACCGCATTTCGTCGGATGGTTTTCCAAGAACAACGGTTCTGGTTGTGTCACTGCGGTAACCCTGATATAAAGCGCCGAAGTCAAAGGTAATGAAATCTCCGCGAATCAGAGCCCGCATACCCGGCACGCCGTGGGGCTTGGAGCTGTTTTCCCCGCTGACAACAATGGAATCAAAACCAACGCCGTCTGCACCGTTCAGACGCATCCGGTATTCCAGTTCTGCTGCCAGTTCCCGCTCCAGAACGCCCTCTTTTACATATTCCAGGGTTTCCAGAAAAGACTTTTCCGCAATTTCCTGTGCCTTGGTCATCAGAACCAGTTCCTCTACTTCTTTTCGGGAACGGAAATCCTGAATATAGGCATCCAGCGTACCGCTGGTATTCCAGATCAGCTGCGGGTGTTTTTCCCGGAAGCCATTCAGCTCTGCCATGGTTATCCGGGAAGCTTCTACCAGTACCTCCGTGCACCCTTTTGCGCGCAGGAATGCGTCAATCTGTTCATGTGCATCTGTCTGCAGGGCAACGGCACAGGCGGTTACCCGGAATCTGGCATCCTCAATGTAACGGCTGTCTGTCAGGAAAAGGGATCCGTTTGCACTGACAATCAGGTATCCGTCAGAAGTGTAAAATTCCGTAAAATACCGACGGTTTTCTTCCGAAAGAATAAGTGCGGCCTGGTTTGGCTGCAGCTTTTTTTGTAATTCAAGCAGATTCATAACCTACTCCTTTCCTGTCGGGCGATTTGTTCTAAGGTCGTCCAGGAAGTCCTGAACGGTGAAAATAAGTTCTTCCAGATTGCGCTTAAAGCCAAACGCCTTGGGCGCACGTTTTTCCATTTCATAAGGAAAGACATATAGCATATTGACGCCGGCCAGATTGGCTCCGATGGTATCTGTCAGCACCTGGTCCCCAATCATGGTCATATGCTTCGGCAAAACCCGCATTTTTAAGCAGGCGCGCCAGAAGCCAAACGGAAACGGCTTTAATGCGGTTCCAATAGTGGGAATGCCAAAATGTTTTCCCAAATCTCCGGAGCGGCTTGCCCAGGCATTGGAAACAATTACCAGACGGTACCCTGCCTGTTTCATGGACTGAATCCATTCCTCTGCCCCCGGCAGCGGCGTGTGGGTGCCGTCAAAGCAGGCCGTATTGTCGGCGTCTATGGCAATGACTTTTGTCTGCAGCTTTTGCAAATCTTCCACGCTGACATCCATCATGGTGCGGCGTTTCATGGCTGTACGAAGTACCTTTTTCATAGGCCCCTCCCTTAAAAACAAAACCGGCTGAGGAAGTTCCCAGCCGGCCGTTTCAAAGACTTATTTGTATTTGCGCTTACGAGCAGCTTCCTGTTTCTTCTTTTTCTGAACAGACGGCTTTTCGTAGTGTTCTCTCTTCCGTACTTCCTGGATAATACCGTCACGAGAAGTCTGTCTCTTAAAACGTCTGAGAGCAGCATCAATGGATTCGCCTTCGCGAACTTTTACCTGGCTCATTATGTTGTCCCTCCTTCCAATTTAGCAGGGTTAGTTATCAAACATGGTTCGTTATACGAACATGGCATATTATACAGCCTGCTTAAGGGGATGTCAATTCGCATTCTCCAGATAAACGCTGGTACTGGGGAAGGCAAACGAAGCTCCGTTTTTCTCCACAATGGCGCGGATTTTCAGGTTGACATCCTGCTTAATCAGCATGTGCTCGTCTTTATCTGTAAAGATAGTAAAGTACAAATATTCAATGTTCAGGCTGCTGTCGCCAAAGGTAGAAAAGCTGACTGCAATCCGTTCGTTGTCTACCGCTTCATGCTTGGAAAGCATTTCCCGAATTTCTTCTACAATTTTTTCTATGGTTTCGTTGGACGTGTCATAGGTCAGGCCAATGCTTTCATTTACCAAACGCTTTCCCATTTTGGAATAATTGGTAATGGCTTCGGCCATTAAGGTAGAGTTGGGAATGACAACCAGTAAATCGCCGGTGGTACGAATGCGGGTGGAACGCATGGTCATGTCTTCCACCGTGCCCTTGCAGGAAGGGGTTTCAATGTAGTCCCCGATTTCAAACGGTTTGTCAGCTACAATTTCAAAGCCGGCAAACAGGTTGGAGGCCGTATTTTTGGCTGCCAGGGACATGGTCAGGCCACCGATGCCAAGACCGGTAATGATGCCGTTAATGTTGTAGCCCAGTTCGCTGACAATGATAACCAGGGACAGGCTGACAATAATGATTTTCAGCACATTGGCAGTAAATTTAATGGCTACTGCGCTGGTCTGATGGTGCTCCTCTGACGTCTTAATCAGCAAAGACGTCAGGTACGGAGACAGGTTCATGGCAATCCAGGTAACCAGAACAATATTGGAAATCCGAATCAGTTTGGTGGAAAAATCATCGGCCCAGGACAAGGTGCTTCCCGGATTCATGGTTACCAGGAAAAGATAGAGTCCAAATACCGGCATGTAAACCCGAACAGGACTGATTACGGATTGACTTAGTCCTTCGGACATTACCGGCCAGCGCACGGTAGATTTTTTCAATAAATTGGAAACAACTTTGGACACTTTCCCGCGGAAGGCTACACAGAGCCCCCACAGGAGTAATCCCAGCAAAATGAAGGAAAGATGCGTTGTGACATACTCTGCAACAGAGTCAAATACTTGCTTTAATTCTTCCGTCATGGCAGTTCCTCTTATTTGGCAACAATGTTAACCAGGCGGCCCTTAACATACAGTTCCTTTACAATGGTCTTGCCTTCCAGTGCGGCAGCAACTTTGCTTTCTGCTTTAGCTGCGGCAATGGCGTCTTCCGCGGTAATGTCTGCCGGTACCATAATACGGGCCTTGATTTTACCGGTTACCTGTACGGCAATTTCCACTTCGTCTTCTACACACTTGGCTTCATCATAAGTCGGCCATTCTGCTGTAGCCATCATGCCACCAAAGTTCTGTTCTTCCCATGCTTCTTCGGTTACATGCGGAGCAAACGGGTTCAGCAGCAGCAGGAAGGTTTTGTATTCTGCCTTATTCAGCTTGCCATTGTCGGAAATCTGGTTCAGCAGAGCCATCAGCGTTGCAATGGCTGTATTAAACTTCATGCTTTCAATATCTTCGGAAACTTTCTTAATTGCTTTGTGGAAGGAAGCAGAAAGTTCTTTGGAATATTCGTCTCCGTCTACCAGAATGTCCTGCAGGGCCCAGGTACGGTCAATAAAGCGCTTGCAGCCCTTTACGGATGCTTCGGACCACGGAGCGGCCTTTTCATAGTCGCCCATGAAGAGAACATAGGTCCGCAGAACGTCTGCACCATATTCATTTACAACATCCAATGGATCAATAACATTGCCCTTGGACTTGGACATCTTGTCTCCGTCCGGTCCCAAAATCAGACCCTGTGCAGTCCGCTTGGCGTACGGTTCCTTGAACGGTACCTCGCCGATATCATACAGGAAACGATGCCAGAACCGGGAATAAATCATATGACGGGTAACGTGCTCCATACCGCCGTTGTACCAGTCTACCGGGCCCCAGTATTTCAGTTTTTCCGGATCTGCAATGGCTTTGTCATTGTGCGGATCAATATAGCGCAGGAAGTACCAGGAAGAACCGGCCCACTGTGGCATGGTATCCGTTTCACGACGGGCATCGCCGCCACACTTCGGGCACTTGCAGTTGACAAATTCCGGAATCTTGGCCAGCGGAGATTCTCCGTCTGTACCCGGTTTGAAGTCTTTTACTACCGGCAGCTTCAGTGGCAGTTCTTCATACGGAACGCCAACCATGCCGCACTTCGGGCAATGCACAATGGGAATTGGCTCGCCCCAATAACGTTGACGGTTGAAGGCCCAGTCTTTCATCTTGTACTGTACGCCTTTTCTGCCCAGTTTCTTTTCACCCAGGTAGTCCAGCATTTTGGCAATGGCCGTCTTCTTATCCTGAATGCCGTTCAGGAAGCCGGAGTTAATCATTTCACCGTCTCCGGTATAGGCTTCCTTGGAAATGTCTCCGCCCTTAATAACTTCAATAATATCAATGCCGAATTTCTTGGCAAAGTCATAGTCTCTCTGGTCATGAGCCGGAACTGCCATAATTGCGCCGGTACCGTAGCCCATCATGACGTAGTCAGAAATAAAGATTGGGATTTCCCTGCCATCCAGCGGGGAAATAGCCGTCAGACCGTCAATTTTTACACCGGTCTTGTCCTTTACCAGTTGGGTCCGTTCAAATTCGGTCTTCTTGGCGCATTCGGCACGGTAAGCCGTAATGGCATCCATGTTACCAATGCGGTCGGCATACCGGTCAATCATAGGATGTTCCGGCGCCATAACCATAAACGTAACACCAAACAGGGTATCCGGACGGGTGGTGTAAACTTCCAGTGTTTCGTCATCAGAGCCCTTCACCGGGAAATCTACAAAGGCACCAACGGATTTACCAATCCAGTTAATCTGCTGTTGCTTAATGTTCGGCAGATAATCTACTTCTTCCAGACCCGCCAGCAGTTTATCGGCATATTCCGTAATCCGCAGATACCAGACGTCCTTGGACTTTTGCACAATTTCGGAATGGCAGATGTCACAGTGACCGCCCTGGGAGTCTTCGTTGGACAGAACAACCTTACAGGACGGACAGTAGTTAACCAGGGTCTTGTCACGGAAGGCCAGGCCATGGTCAAACATCTTCAGGAAAATATACTGCGTCCACTTGTAGTAATCTTCGTCTGTGGTATCAATGACACGATTCCAGTCAAAGGAGAATCCGACTCTTTTCAGCTGGTCAGAAAAACGGGCAATATTCTTGTCCGTTACTTCTCTTGGGTGCATACCGGTTTTAATGGCGTAGTTTTCCGTCGGCAGACCATAGGCATCAAAGCCGATTGGGAAAAGGACATTGTAGCCCTGCATCCGTCTTTTTCTGGAAACGACTTCCAGGCCGGAATACGCTTTAATGTGTCCTACATGCATGCCCGCTCCGGAGGGATACGGAAATTCTACCAGGCCATAAAACTTTGGCTTGTCAGAACCGTCTACTGCGTGAAAGACACCGGCGTCTTCCCACTTCTTTTGCCATTTTCCTTCTACTTCCTTAAAATTGTATGCTTTCATGTGTCAACATTCCTTCTATTTTAGAATTGTTACTATGCGTTTTTATTTGTCTGGCGAGTCAGCGTTACCCAATTGGAATATCTTCCGCATCTGCCCAAAGCCGTTCCAAATTAAACTGTTCCCTGGCGGCAGGCAGGAAAATATGGGCAATGACGCTGCCGAAATCTACCAATAACCAGTCAGAGGATTTTCCTTCCAAATGACCGGTTATTCCTTCCTGCTTCAGCTTAAATTCTACTTCGTCTGCCAAAGATTTGATGTGCGTGTTGGAGGTACCGTTGCAAATAACAAAATATTCTGTCAGCACGGTTAAATCCCCTACCTTTTTGATGCGAACATCAATGGCCTTTTTGTCATCCAGGATAGTGGCTATTTTTTGAGCCAGTTCAAGATTTGTCATGCGTGTTCCTCCGCTAAAAATTGTTCGGCCAGCTGGTTGTATAACTCCAGCGTGTCGGAATTTAAGGGCTGGCGCTGGGCCAGCAGTTTCTGCAGTGTAAATTGTGCTCCAAGGAAGGTTCCTTCGTCCAAATTTTGAAGGGCGGCGGCGCGAACCTTGTCCACGTCCGGGTAGGAGCGTTCTACGGATATCAGATCAGCAGTATAAATGATCTTTTCCAGGGTGCTCATGTCTTTTTTTCCGATGGTGTGGTACTGAATGGCGGAAAGCACTTCCGGATCTGTAATACCAAGTTCGTCCCGGACGTAACAGGCGCCCGCCGGCCCATGCCACAACTTGGGATTGTTGCGTACCGCATCGGGAACCGGAGCCCCCAGCTGGAACAGGTATTTTTGCTGTTCTTCCGGCGAGGCATTCTTTTCAATATCATGAAGAAGCCCTGCCAGGTAGGCCTTGTCCGGATCAACGCCATTCCGTTCGGCCAGCTGCCGTGCAGCGTCGGCCACGTTCAGGGAATGGCGGAACCGGGACGGTTTCAGCTTTTGCTGTAACAGCTGAACCAGTTCGTCTTTCCGTTCTATCATAAGTACAGTCCTTTACGGTTAATATACTCTTCTGCTTCTGCCGAAACCAGTCCTGTCAGGGCTTCTCCGGCCTTGCGTTTGTTCCGGAGCTCCGTAGAGCTGACCTCAAAGGGCTCCAGTTGTAGAAAGTGAAAGCGTCCGGCGGCATACTGTGCCGGATACTGTTGCCGTGCAAACCGTTCCAGATCCGAAACGGAGGTCCGGTCGGAACGCACGGCCGAAACAAAATGAGCCAGTTCCAGCAGCCGCTCCGGTTCCCGCCAATGCGGCAGGTACAGCAACATATCATCGCCTACTAAAAAGTAGAGTTCTTTTTCCGGATAATTGCGTTTTAATTCTTCCAGCGTATCCACTGTATAAGAACGTCCCTTCCGTTGCAACTCCAAATCCGAAATTTTGCAACGCGGATCAGTAAAAGTCTGCCTACAAAGTGCCAGACGGTCTTCTCCGGAAGCCAGTTCCGGACTGGCCTTGTGCGGAGGAACATAAGATGGAATAATCAGTAATTCCTCCGGCTGAAAGGCCTGTAAAAAGGCGGTTGCAATATGAAGATGTCCCAGGTGGGGCGGATTAAAGGTTCCGCCAAAAACGCCGATGTTATCCACGTTGTCTTTCCTTCTTCTTTGCCGCCAGATATTCTCTGCGTGCTTTGTCGCGGGCATTCTGCCGGCTGACTTTTTCCGCTTTGCGGATATTGGCTTTTTTCTGCTTTTCCTTATCATGCAATTCCTGACTATAACGGTACAGGATAATAACGCCGCCAACAACTCCACAGATTTCCGCACCGGTTGCGGCGGCCAGCTCTACGGCAGCTTCCTTTGGCCGGATGGGTGTGGTTTCCAATAAAACTTTTACTTTAATTAATTCCCTGGCCGTCAGGGCTTCATCTACATGGCGAATCAGTTCTTCGCTGATGCCGTTTTTCCCAATCTGGGTAACGGGCGTCAGGGTATGCGCCTTTGCGCGGAGTGCTGCTCTTTCTTTACTGGTCATTCCTGATTTCCTCTTTCAACAACTTACACATTTTATGCAATGCCACACTGCGGTGGCTGGTTTGGTCTTTTACTTCCGGCGGCACTTCTGCATACGTTTTGTCTCCGTAATAAAACAGGGGATCATAGCCAAATCCGCCCTGTCCATGACGGGAAAATCCAATGTGGCCTTCCACCGTTCCCATGACAACAAATTCCCGTCCGTCCGGGAACACGGCCGCAATGGCACAGGCATAATGTGCTGTGCGCTTTTCCTCCGGAACCCCTTCCAGCTCTGCCAGCAACTTGTCATTGTTGGCTTCGTCATCTCCGCCACTGTAACGTGCGGAATAAATGCCCGGGGCACCATCCAGTGCGTCTACGCAAAGGCCGGAATCATCTGCCAGAGTGGGCTGACCACTGACCAGGCATCCGCTTCGTGCCTTTAACAGTGCATTTTCTTCAAAACTTTTACCGGTTTCTTCCACGTCGGGAAGATTCAGCCCTAAGTCCCCTGCTGTTTTAATTTCAATGCCCAAAGGGGCCAGAATACGGTCAAATTCTTTTTTCTTATGCTGGTTCTGGGTAGCAATTAAAAAGATCATGGCTTATCCTCTGTTTTTCTTTGCCATCAGTTTTTCGTGGCGGATGGCTTCCTTTTCCCGCTCTTTGGCAATCATGCGGGCAATCTTTTCCTTTTCCGCCTGTTTTTTTGCTTCTTCCTTTGCTGCTTTCTTTGCCGACTTTTCTTCCGCGGCTGTCATTACCTGGGCCTTCGGCGCTTCTACCGGCGCTTTTTCCGGAACACGTTCTACGGCCGGAGCAGCCTTAGTTGCATTTGCTGTGGCTTCGGCAGCTTCTGCAGCAGCACGGGCAGCGGCTTCTTCTTCCAGCTGCTTCCGGTAGGCCTCTTTCTTAGCCTGCTCTTTGGCTTTCTGTTCGGCCTTGCGGCGGGCCTTTTCTTCTTCCGCGGCACGGGCGGCTTCTTCTGCTGCCTTAGCTGCTTCCGCTTCTGCTTTTGCCTTTGCTTTTTCTTCTTTCCTGGTCAGTTCCCGTTCTTCCTCCGGAACTTCTTCCGGCAGGGCAGACAGGTTCATATTTTCTTCAATTTTCCGTTCCAGGGCCTCCTGTTCTTCTTCGGAAACCGAATCAAACAAGGAGGAGGCAAATGCAGTAGCCGAAAACGGCTGTAGGTCATCTATTCCTTCACCAACGCCGATAAATTTTACCGGCAGTTTCAAATCATTTTTAATGGAAAGAACCACGCCGCCACGGGCCGTACCATCCAGTTTGGTCAGAACAATACCGGAAACATCGGCCACCTTCATAAATTCTTTGGCCTGGCTGATGGCGTTCTGGCCGGTAGTGGCATCCAGTACCAGGAAAATTTCCCGGTCGGAATACGGCAGTTCCCGGTCAATAACACGGAAAATCTTATTCAATTCATCCATCAGGTTTTTCTTGTTGTGAATCCGTCCGGCCGTGTCAATGATAATGACATCGGCATTCCGGTTAATGCCGGCGTTAATGGTATCAAACACAACAGCAGCCGGATCGGCGCCTTCTGCGTGTTTGACCAGATCTACTCCGGCCCGCTCAGCCCAAATTTGCAACTGGTCTATTGCGGCCGCGCGGAAGGTATCCGCCGCACCCAGAATGACTTTCTGTCCCTGGCTCTTAAAGAAGGCCGCCATTTTACCAATGGTAGTTGTTTTACCAACACCATTGACACCAATAACTAAGATAACGGCAGGGCTGGTTAAAAAATCTATGGTCTGGTCCTTGCCCAGCATATCAGCCACAACTTCCTTCATGGCCTGACGGACCCCTTGCGGATCACGAATGTTTCGTTCCGAAACCAGTTCCCTGGTTTGTTCTATGATGGCTTCGGAGGTGTAAACCCCTACATCGCCCATAACAAGAAGCTCTGTCAGTTCGTCAAACAGATCGTCACCGACTTCTTCAAAAGAGTCCAGAACGGCGTCCAGGTTGGCGCTGAGCTTGTCTCTGGTCTTTTTCATTCCGCTGTTGGTTTTTCCGAAAATTCCCATGTGTTTCCTCCGAACTTTTTATCAGGCGTTCAAACCCAGTTTGTTAGCCATTTCCGCGGTGCGCAGTTCCAACAGCTTGGATACGCCTTCTTCTTCCATGGTAATGCCGTACATGATGTCGGCTTCTTCCATGGTACCGCGCCGGTGGGTAATCAGGATAAACTGGGTGTTTCCCGTCATGCCGCGCACATACTGCGCAAATCGGGATACGTTGACGTCATCCAGCGCCGCTTCCACTTCGTCAAAAATGCAGAAGGGAGCCGGGGTTACTTTCAGGATGGCGCAGAGCAGGGCAATGGCCGCCAGGCCCTTTTCGCCGCCGGAAAGCAGGTCTATGTTTTGTACGTTCTTGCCCGGTGGCTGTACCTGAATCTGAATGGGACATTCCAGAATGTCCAGCTCATTTTCCAGAATCAGCTCTGCCTTACCACCGCCAAACAGGTCCGTAAAGGTGGTGCCGAACGCACGGTTAATACGATGGAATTGTTCCCGGAACTGCTGGGCCATGTTGTCCGTCAGCTCATCAATCAGCTGGGTCAGTTCCTTTTTGGAGGTTTCCACATCCGCAATCTGGCCGCTCATAAATTCGTATCGTTCGGATACTTCTTTATATTCTTCAATGGCGCCGACATTGACGGAACCAAGGGCCTTGATCTTGCCTTTCAGTTCGGACAGGCTGCGTCCGGTGGCAACCGGATCTTCTGCCGGTTCGGCTACTTCTGCCGCTTCCCGGCGAGTCAGCTGATATTCGTCAAACAGCTTGTTGACGGTGTCATCATAGTCCCGGAGCATGGTAACTTTGCGTTCTTCCAGGCGGGCCAGCTCGCCGCTGATGCGTTCCTTTTCTTCCGTTTTCTGGCGTTCTAAGGAACGGAGCTTGCTGTCTTCTGCCTGGAAACCTTCCCGCTCTACAGTCAGGGAATCCATTTTCTGCCGTGCATCCTGCCCGGCTTCTTTCAGCTCTTCCAGCGCCTGCTGATACTGCTGAATTTCTTCGGCGGCAGTCTGGTTGGCGGCAAGGAAGGTGTCCAGTTCTTTTTGCAGGGCGGCTTCTTTTTCCGTCTGGCCGGATCCGCTTTCTGTCAGGCGGGCAATGGTGTCCGCCTTGGCTTCGCGGTCCTTTTGCAAACTGAGCAATTCCAGGCCAAGTTGAACGGCCTGCTGATGCAGTTCATTTTGCTGCTCCAAAACAGCGCCGGCAGACGCATCTGCTGCCTGCAGGTCTGCGGACAGTGCCTGAATTTCCTTTTGTAAGATGGCTTCCTTCTGTTCCGCCTGCGCAATTTCTTCCCGGAATCCGGTACTGCGCTGTTCATTGGTTTTCTGTTCTTCCAGCAGGTCGGACAGGGCGTCCGCAACGCTGGTATATTGTCCCGCCGTCAGCGTAAAGGCACTTTCGGCGTGTACTTTTTCTTCATTGGCCGTAATTAAATCTGCGGCCGTGGCTTCCTTTTCGGCCAGGGCCCTGGAAGCCTCTTCTGCGGCCTGGCGGTATTGCTGTTCTGCCGCATTCTGCTTCTGTTGCAGGTCTGTCAAAGTTGCTTTCAGCCGTTCTGTTTCCCCACTGCGGGACAACATTCCGGCATTGCGGACGCGGGAGCCGCCGGTCATGGAACCACCGGCGTTAATCAGCTGTCCGTCTAAGGTTACAATCCGGAACCGGTTTTTATACTTCCGGCCCATGGCAATGGCACTGTCCATGTCTTCCGCCACAACGGTACGGCACAGCTGCGCTTTCACAATTTCTGTATATTTGGCGTCCGCCTTTACCAGGTTGGAGGCCAGATCCACATAACCGTAACAGTCATCCAGTCCGGATTCCTGTAACGGGTGACTGCGGATGGCAGAGATTGGTAAAAAGGTAGCACGGCCGCCTTTACTTTCCTTTAAAAAGGAAATGGCTTTTTTGGCATCTGCTTCGGAGTCTACTACCACATTCTGGATGGCGGCACCCAATGCTGTTTCAACGGCAAGGGCATACTGGTCCGGAACCGAAATTAACTGGGACAGCGGCCCGTGAATACCGCGCAGCGTGCCACGTTTGGCTTCCCTTACAACAGCTTTTACGGAACCCTGATACCCTTCCATGTTCTTTTCCATGTCTTCCAACAGACGAAGCTTATCTTCGGTCTGCTGGGTTTCCCGGCGGATGGTTTCCCATTCTGCCCGGCGGGTTTCTGCTTTTTCGGAGCGGGTTTTGGCCCGCAGTTCATACCCCTGAATGGCATTGGACAAAGCGGTTACGGATTCTTCTGCGGCGGTCATCCGTTGCTGCGCTGCATCCTTAGCGATGGAGAGCTCTTCCAGCAGGGAACGGCGCTCTTTTTCAGAGGCGTCGGAATCCGCGGCACGGGTAGACAGTTCTTCCAGACCGGCCTGGGCGGAGCTTTTCCGGATCCGCGTGGCAGCCAGATGATCCGACAAATCCTGGATTTGCCGGGAAAGCTCTGCACTGCGGTCTCCGTGTTTTGTGTTTTCTGCAGCAAGGGCTTCTGACTGTTGTTTCAGTGCTTCCTGCTGAACCTGCTTTTCCGTTTCCTGCCGGGTCAGTTCTTCCACGGCAGCACGCAAAGCCTGTACGGACTGCTCTACTTCGTCCCGTTCGGAAGCCGCGGCTTCCATATCCCGGCGTACCCGTTCTACGGACTGATTGTTTAATTGAATGGTATTTTCATGAACCGCAATTTTGGAATTTAAATCGGCCGCTTTTTCTTCCTGGGACCCTAAAGAGTTGCGAATTTCTTCTATTTGCAAGGTCAGGGCACGGGAGCGGTCCAGGGCAGATTCTATTTTTTCTTCAATCTGCGTTAATGCCGCTTCGGCTTCATTGTACTGATGGGAGGCCAGATCTACTTTGTGTTCCTGCTCCTTCAGTTTCCCTTTCAAATGATCAATGTTGTATAACCACAGACTGATTTCCACCTGCTTCTTTTCTTCTGCCAGCAGCAGAAATTTCTGGGCCTTTTCACTCTGGGTCTTTAAGGGACCAACCCGGGATTCCAGTTCGGTCAGGATGTCCCGCAAACGCACCAGGTTGTCTTCCGCCTGGCTTAAGCGGCGAAGAGCGTCTGTGCGGCGGTACCGGAAATGGGAAATGCCGGCAGCTTCTTCCAGCATGTCTCTGCGCTGACTGGACTTGGCGGAAACCATGTCGGCAACCTTACCCTGGCTGACAATGGAATAACCGTCCCGGCCAAGGCCGGTGTCCATAAACATTTCATTAATGTCCCGCAGGCGGGCTGCTTCCCCATTAATTTTATATTCACTTTCTCCGGAGCGGTAATACCGTCTGGTAATGGACACTTCATCCGCATCTTTCTTTAAAGAGCGGTCTTTGTTGTCCAGGCGCAGGGTAACCTCCGCATACCCAAGGGCACGGCGGGAACTGGTTCCGCTGAAAATAACATCTTCCATCTTGGCACCGCGCAGATTCTTGGTGGACTGTTCCCCCAAAACCCAGCGGACCGCATCGGAGATGTTACTTTTGCCGGAGCCATTCGGTCCTACGACCGCCGTCATTCCCTTGTCAAACCGTAACACGGTTTTGTCAGGGAAGGACTTAAACCCCTGCATTTCCAGTGCTGTTAAAACCATGTGGTCCCCTACCTTTTTCCGAATTAAAGTGTTTGCTTATTATACCATAATATTATCCGTCCAAGCCCATCAATTCCAGGGCTTCTTTGGCGGCGGCCTGCTCGGCCTGCTTCTTACTGCGGCCGGTGCCTCTGCCTATGACATTAGAGTTCAAATGGACTTCCGCATGAAAGCGTTTATCATGGTCCGGACCGGTCTCCCCAACGTGAACATAGGTCAGCTGTTCCTCCGGATTCTTTTGAATAATCTCCTGCAACATGGTCTTGTAATCCTTAAAGGAGACCGTGTGCGTGTCCACGGCGGTCTGCACAAAGCGCAGGACAAAAGTCCGTGCCGGCTCCAGCCCGCCGTCCAGATAAATGCTGGCAATGACAGCCTCAAAGGCATCGGCCAGAATGGAGGCGCGGTCCCGGCCGCCGCTCTTTAGTTCTCCTTTTCCAAGAAGCAGGTAATCTCCTAAATCCAGCTGTCTGGAAAAGGCCTGCAGGGATTCTTCGCAGACCGTGGATGCCCGCAATTTGCTTAACCGCCCTTCCGGCATATCCCGATAATTATGGAAGAAGGAATCTGCTGTAATGAACCCTAACACGGAATCTCCAAGGAATTCCAGGCGTTCATTGTATTTACAATTTCTGCCTTTTTCATTGGCATAGGAAGAATGCGTCAATGCGGTATCCAGAAGTTCCAGATCCTGATAGGTATATCCTAAATTCTGTTCAAAGCGATGCAGCTCTTCTACCCTGCTTTCACTGATATCCTTATTCATGAGAGGCTTCCTCCGCATCCCGTTTCGGCATGTTGTCGGCAATGGCCTGAATGGCGCCGGATTCCGCATAGGAAATGGCCTGACGGATGGCATTCTTAAAGGTTTCTGCCTTGGAAGAGCCATGGGCCTTAATTACCGGCTTCTGTACGCCAATCAGCGGGGCACCGCCGACCGCGTTGTAATCCAGTTTGCCCTTCAGTTCACCAATACCGCTTTTCACACCAAGGTAGGACAGCTTGGATAAGGTGTTTTTCATAAAAATGTTTTTGATATTTTTCAGTAACATCATGGCAACACCTTCATAGGTTTTCAGGAAAATGTTACCGGTAAAGCCGTCGGCAACCACAACGTCAACGCCGCCGAACGGAATGTCCCGTACTTCGGCATTGCCAATGAAGTTGTACTCTGTGGCATTTTTCATAATCTGATAGGCCTCTACCTGCAGATCGGTTCCCTTGTTCGGCTCTGCGCCAATGTTGGCAAGGCCAACCCGCGGATTGGCAATGCCCATTACTTTTTCCATGTAAATGCTGCCCATCATGGCAAACTGATGCAGGGCGTCCGGCGTAACCTTGGTATTTCCGCCACCGTCAATCATCATGAAGTTGCCTTCATTGTGCGGCATAATGACACCCAGTGCCGGCTTGGCACCTTTAATGCGCTTCAGGAACAAAGTGGCACCAACTACCACTGCACCGGTGGAACCGGCGCTGACAACAGCATCTCCTTCTCCGTCTTTCAAGGCGCGAAGAGCCACAGCTAAAGAGCTGTTCTTATACTGATGCCGGATTTTCATAGGATCTTCTTCTACCGGAATGAATCCGTCTGCATCCTTGATTTCCACGCCACTGATGTCGAGATTATTTTCAGCGGCGCAGGCCTGAATAGCCTCTTTGTCACCGCAGAAGAGAATATCCACACCAAAAGCGTCTCTGGCTTCCAGGGAGCCCTTCAGAATTTCCAACGGAGCGTTGTCTCCGCCGAATGCGTCTACAATGATTTTCATTCTCTTACACCTCCTGTAAGGTATCAAAATAAGCAAGAGAGCGGGCGGCATACTGGCC
The DNA here is from genome assembly GCA_963640645.1 of uncultured Phascolarctobacterium sp. Lineage (GTDB taxonomy): Bacteria > Bacillota > Clostridia > Oscillospirales > Acutalibacteraceae > RUG420. Next base: position 28,092 of record CAVHZY010000004.1, read on the forward strand.
GTACCGTTCTTTCTTCTGTCTTGGCGGATTTTCCAGCGGTGGCAGGACACCAAAGTTGGCACCCATCGGCTGGAAATCCGTAACTGCCGGATTGCTGATGTAGGCACTGAGTGCCCCCATCATGGTGTAGTCCGGCAATATAAAAGCCTCTTTCTGCTGTAAAAAGCGAACCGCATTTATGCCGGCCAGGATGCCGGACATGGCCGATTCCATGTAGCCTTCTACGCCGGTAATCTGTCCGGCAAAAAAGAGTCCTTTTTGTGTGCGAAACTGAAAGTCCGGTCCAAGCAGCTGGGGGGACTGCAAGTAAGTATTGCGATGCATAACGCCATATCGCAAAAATTCTGCCTGTTCCAGTCCGGGGATCATGGAAAAGACCCGTTTTTGTTCCCCAAATTTCAGGTTGGTCTGGAACCCGACCAGATTATACATGCTGCCCTCTTTCGTTTCCTTCCGGAGCTGTAAAACAGCCCAGGGACGGTGGCCGGTCCGGGGGTCACGTAAACCAACGGGCTTTAAAGGGCCAAATCGCATGGTATCCGGGCCACGGGAAGCCATGACTTCAATGGGCATGCAGCCTTCATACACGTCTTTGCGCTTGTCAAAAGAGTGCAGGGGCGCACTTTCAGCAGTAATCAGGGCCTGATAAAAGGCTTCATACTCCTCTTTGTTCATGGGGCAGTTCAGGTAGTCCTCTTCTCCGCCGCGGTCATATCTGGACTGGGCAAAGGCTTTGGTACGGTCTATGCTGTCTCCGCTGACAATAGGAGCAACGGCATCATAAAAATGCAGGCCTTCCCCGCACAGGGTTTGAATTTCTTTGGAAAGGGCTTCCGAAGCCAGTGGTCCGGCGGCTACAACAACTACGTCTGCATCTACACCCGGTTTTGGCAAAACAGTAACTTCTTCCCGGTGCACCACAATGTCTGGCTCCGCCAGAATTTTTTCAGTTACCAGTTCTGAAAACTGATCACGGTTAACCGACAGGGATCCTCCCGCCGGAACGGCGGTGGCCTTGGCGCAGGACACGCAAAGAGACTGCAGGCGGCTCATTTCTTCCTTCATCAGCCCGGCCGCGCTTTCCACGCGGGCGGCTTTGAAGGAATTGGAACAAATGAGCTCCGCAAAGGTCTCTTTTTGGTGGGCCGGAGAAAATTTGACCGGCTTCATTTCATACAGATGCGTTTTTACTCCGGCCCGTGCCAGCTGCATGGCAGCCTCCGTTCCGGCGAATCCCGCTCCTATGACAATGGCTTTATTCTGCGCTGTCAGTTTCTGCATTCTTTGCCTTTCTCTTTCTTTGTACGGCCTGCTCATAACCGCAGCCTTCTTTCAGGCAGACCAGGTTGCCTTTCTGCTTAAACAGGCTGGAGCCGCACTGTGGACATTTTTCTTCCGTAGGAACATCCCAGGTGCTGAAGTCACAGTTTGGATAGTTATTGCATCCGTAGAACACATATCCCTTTTTGGATTTTCTCTGGATGACCTTCCCACCACACTTCGGGCAGGTTGCCGCCGTTTCTATAATCAGCGGTTTGGTATTCTTACATTCCGGATATCCCGGGCAGGCCAGGAACCGTCCGTAACGGCCGGTCTTAATAACCATCATACGGCCGCATTTTTCACACGGAATATCGGTTTTATCCGATTCCAGCTCAATTTTCTGTCCGTCCATGTCCACTTTGGCTTTTTTCAAAGTGGCCTCCAAATCATCATAAAAGCTTTGGAGCAGTTCAATGTATTCGGCTTTGCCATCGGCAATTTCGTCCAGGGATGCTTCCATGGAAGCCGTAAATTTAGTATTTACAAATTTAGGAAATTCTTTTTCCAAAAGTTTGGTAACTGCCTGACCCAGTTCCGTTGGTTTCAGCGTTTTACCGTCTCGCACAATATATTCCCGGCTTAACACCGTGGAAATAATGGAAGCATACGTAGATGGACGGCCAATGCCGTTTTCTTCCAGGGCCTTAACCAGGGATGCTTCGGTATAACGGGCCGGTGGCTGTGTGAAGTGCTGATTTCCAAGCAATTCCTTCGGCTTTACCTGATCTCCTACCTTCAGATCCGGCAGAACGGAGCCGGCCTTTTCTTCGTCCAGGTCATACAGGCGGGTAAAACCGTCGAACTTGACGCTGTATCCGCTGGCAGAGAACAGGCAGAAACCTTCGGTTCCATCCTTTTCTGCTTTAATTTCCACTTTCAGGGTGTTCTGAACGCAGACTGCCATCATGCAGGCCAGGAAGCGCTGCCAAATCAGCTTATACAGCTTGTATTGGTCCGAAGTCAAAGAGCCTCTGACGTCATCCGGGGTCAGGGTAATGTCTGTAGGACGAATGGCTTCATGGGCATCCTGTGCATTGTTCCGCGATTTGAAATACCGCGGTTTTTCCGGCAGATATTCCGGGCCATAGGTAGTTTTAATATAATCGGCAGCGGAGGCGCGGGCTTCTTCGGAAATACGGAGAGAGTCCGTTCTCATATACGTAATCAGACCAATCTGCTTGCCCTGAATATTAACGCCTTCATATAACTCCTGTGCCACTTTCATGGTTCTGCGCGTCTGGAAGTTCAGTCGGCGGGACGCATCCTGTTGTAGGGTGGAAGTAATAAAGGGCGGTGCCGGCTGTTTCCGACGTGTTCCTTTCTTAACCGTATCCACTTTAAAAGTGGCGCCGTCCAACCGGGCAAGATAAGCATCGGACTGCTCTTTATTCTTAATTTCTACTTTTCCCTGTTCATCCGAAGTCAGGGCTGCCGCAAAGGCTTTCCGACTGGCAGGAGGAGTAAATTTTGCGTCAATGCTCCAATATTCTTCCGGCTTGAATGCATTAATCTTTTCTTCCCGATCTACAATCAGGCGAAGGGCCACAGACTGTACCCGTCCGGCGGACAGTCCGCGACGGATCTTCTGGGAAACAAACGGGCTGATCCGGTAACCAACCAGGCGGTCCAGAATTCGTCTGGCCTGCTGGGCATTGACCAGATCCATGTCAATGGTATGCGGATGCTTCATGCCCTCTTCAATTCCGGTTTTGGTAATTTCGTTGAAGGTAACACGGTTGGTTTCCTTTGGGTCCAGGTCAAGGAGGGTGGCAAGGTGCCAAGAAATGGCCTCCCCTTCCCGGTCAGGGTCCGTTGCAAGGTAAACCCTGTCATGCGTGGCAGCGGCTTCTTTCAGTTCCTTTACCAGCTTTTCCTTTCCTTTAATAACGGCATATTTCGGCTCAAAGTTGTTTTTTACATCAACATTAAGCTTTGCGGCCGGAAGGTCCCGCACATGACCCATAGAGGCCACTACGTCATAATCCTTACCCAGGATAGACTGAATGGTCTTGGTCTTGGTCGGTGACTCTACAATAATCAGATTTGACATGTTTTAACCATCCTGTTTCAAAGTATAGTTTCTGTCGGACTGCAGTTGCAGGTAGCCCAGAAGCTCCAGCTCCGTCAGGGCGCCAAGCAGGCGATTCACCGGCAACGCGGTCTTGGTTAGCAATAATTCTATGCTGAGCGGGCAACCGGAAAAGCAGTCATAAACCACTCTGGCATCTGCCGTAACCGGGTCCGTTAGTTCCTTTTTCTGTTCCTTTTCTTTGGCGAAGTACGCCTCTTCAATCTGCGGTGTTTTCAAATTGGGAAGAGCGCCCCAATTTTCCTGTTCCACCACATTCTGTAGCAAAAGCGGAAGCTGTTCTTCCGGAATCTGAATGTAACTACCATAAGATGCCTGTAATTGTGCAATCACATCCATAGGGCAGTTGACACAAGTGGCTCCGTCTGCCAGTAAATCTTCCGCGCCGGCATAGGCAGATCCAAGCGCCTGGCCGGGAACAGCCATGACTTCCCGGTCATATAAACCGGCATCCCTTGCCGTTAAGAGGGAACCGCTTTTTCTGCCTGCTTCCACCACCAGAGTGCCAACCGTCATGCCGGCAATAATGCGATTTCGGTTAGGAAAAGTGCCTTTGTGCGGTTCGTCCTGCGGATTGGTTTCAGAAAGCAATAAGCCATTGGTGGCAATTACCTTACGCAGGTCCTTGTTGGATTGCAGGTAGTGAGACAAAAATCCTCCGCCAAGAACAGCTACAGTCGGCGCACCGGCTGCCAGCGCACCCAAATGCGCTGCAGAGTCAATTCCCAAAGCTCCGCCGCTACAAATAACAAAGTTGCAGGCGGAAAGGCGTTCAGCCAGCAAAGAGGTGGCATGCTTACTGCGAAGACCCGGTTTCCTGGTGCCTACAATAGCAAAAGGTAAGCGTTGTTGCAAGACCGCGGTATTTCCTTTGGCATATAACAGCACCGGATAATCCGGAATTTGCAGAAGCAGTGGCGGATATTCCAAATCTTCCGGTGTTAAGAGGTCTATCCCTTCTTTGGCACAAAGTTCCAGTTGCCGGTAACTTTCGGCAAGCGGAAGTTGGTTCATCCGTTCCAATGTACCCGGGGAAAATAAGCCACTGGCTGACCTTGCAGAATCCTCATAGATTTCCTGTGGCCCGCCATAAAAGCGAAAGATGTCTGCAGATTTAGATCTGGCAGGCAGACAATCATGGAGCCAGATCCAGTAATTCAGTTGTTTCATACGGTTTCACCATTTCCCACATCAGGATGGAGGCTGCTGCCCCCGCATTCAGTGACTCCGCTCTGCCGGCCATAGGTATGGTAATCAGGCATTGACAACACTGGAGCGTTTCTTCGGTAATCCCGTTGGCTTCGTTGCCGACAACGCAAAGGACACCACCGCTGAAATCTGCGGCTGTAACCGGAATTGCGTCTGTCCGCGGTGTGGAAGCATACGTCTTTAACCCAAGACTTGCTGCGGTCAGGATTGTTTTTGTTACCTCTGTGGTTTGGTAAACGGGAAGTCTGAGCAAAGCACCCATAGAAGCGCGCAGTGCTTTCGGACTATATCTGTCACAGCCGCCGGAAACCAGTAGACCGGTTAGCCCAAGAGCTTCCGCTGTGCGGCTGATGGCACCCAGATTAGCCGGATCCTGTACATTTTCCAGTAACAGGTATTTTCCGGTTGGGGACAGGGGTTCTTCTTTTTGCTCCGGTATCCGGACCACACAGTAGACACCCTGGCTGTGGCTTGTGTCAGACAACTTGGCTGCCACTGCTTCCGTAACCAAATAAGATGCCACACTGTGTGCCTGCAGGGACGCAATTTCCGCGCCATTTTTATCCGCGGCCTTTTCTGTAAAATACAGTTCTTCCGCCTGTAATCCGGAACGAAGCAGATCCAGGCAAAGCCGCAAGCCTTCCAGCACAAACAGCCCGGCTTTTTCCCGGGCTCCGGCGGAAGCATTCAGCTTAACAACCTGTTTAATTTTCGGGTTGGAAACACTGGAAATAACGTCCATTTATCTGACCCCTTATAAAGTAAAAAGCACGCCCGCGTACGCGCGCGGACGTGTAAGTTATGTTCTTATTTCAGTGCGGCTTTGGCCTGCTCTGTCAGAGCGGTGAAAGCAGCCGGATCAGAAATAGCAATTTCGGAAAGCATCTTTCTGTTCAGATCAATGCCGGCCTTCTTCAGTCCGTTCATGAAGGTGGAGTAATTCATGCCGTTGGCTTTGCAACCGGCAGAAATTCTGGAAATCCAGAGACGACGGAAATCACGCTTTTTCTGTTTACGGCCAATGTAAGCATACTGGCCAGATTTCATAACTGCTTCTTTTGCAGTCTTGAACAGCTTGGACTTGGAGCCGTAGTAGCCCTTTGCCATTTTTAATGTTTTATTTCTTCTCTTGCGAGTCATCATTGCGCCCTTAACACGAGCCATAGTTGTTTACCTCCAATAATTCGTTGTCATGCAGCTTTGGCTGCAGGGTTCTTCTTATTTATAAGGAACCATCTGCTTGATAGCCTTCTGGTTGGTCTTGTCGGCAACCTGCTGCTGGCGCAGAGTTCTCTTTCTCTTGGTGTTCTTCTTGGTAAGAATGTGGGATTTGTTGGCATGAGCCATCTTCGGCTTGCCGTTTGCGGACATTTTAAAACGTTTTTTTGCTCCGCTGTGAGTCTTAATCTTCGGCATGGGTTTCTTCCTCCTTAATTATTCCTGAGCTGCATTGGAATCTGCTTTCTGCTGCGGCTTCTGTTTCTTGGGTGGTTTTGCGGTTTTTGCCGCAAGGAACATCAGCATCTGACGACCTTCCAGCTTGGCGGCTTTTTCCACGGTGGCATATTCAGAACAAACTTCAGCAAATTTTTCCATGGTAACCTTACCGGCTTCCGGATGTGCCATTTCCCGGCCCCGGAAACGAATGGAAACTTTTACCTTGTTGCCGGCCTTTAAAAATTTAATGGCCTGATTTGCTTTGGTGTCAAAGTCGTGTTTGTCAATTTTCAGGGAAAGACGTACTTCCTTGATTTCAACCGTATGCTGGTTTTTCTTGGCCTCTTTTTCCCGTTTTGATTGCTCAAAGCGGTACTTGCCATAGTCCATGATTTTGCACACAGGCGGTTTTGCCTGCGGGGCAACCTTAACCAAGTCCAGGTTTTTCTGTTCAGCCAGGTGAAGAGCGTCTCTGGAAGACATAATGCCCAGCTGCTCTCCGTCAGCGGAAATAACGCGGACTTCCCGATCCCGGATTTGTTCGTTTACCTGTGTCATGTCTTTGTTGCTAATGTTCAAGCACCTCCAATGCGTGATAATAAACGAAAACACGGACAGAAAATAATCCCGTCCGTGCAATACTCTTTTGGAATATTGACCTGCGAAAGACGAAACCCGGCAGGTGAGAACGGTTCTGTTCTGCTTTGTTGTGCTACTAATTTAACACTGCTCTTCCCCGTTGTCAAGCTAAAACAGGCGGCTTTTTGAGGAAGACCAGTTCATTTCGTCCGCTACCAGTAAAGCGCGGCACGGTGCGGCCTCCAGGCCGTCCCATTTAACCGGTTGTGCAAACAGGAAAAACTCTCCGTCCCGCTCCACCTTAGACAAATCCAGGCCCTCTAACAGAACGGCATCCTGTGCCATTAAGTCCCGGTACGGAGACAGGTTGGTGGTGCCGTCTCCAAGGAAGCCTTCAAAGCCAATTAGTTGGTAACCGATGGCGGCAATATCTTCGGCTGCTCCGGCAAAGAAGAAAAGCGGTTCCCCGTTTTCCGTACGCAGGATCAGCCGGCGGGCATTCCAGGGAAAATAATTTTCCACGACTTCTCCGGTAATGATGGGGGACGGCACTGTCAGCACCGTGACCGGGCCAATTGTTTTTGCTAAAGACAACGTATCTGTGGAAAGATCATCCGAGTCATCTTCTCCAAAGACATAGGCCGGTGTCAGAATGTGCGTTCCCATCTGGCAGGAGGCATATACGGCACTTTGATTGTATTCATCTCCATACGCCAGGCGATTCAGCTTTTGAATTTTTGGTTCCGGTTCCGTAGGTTTTCTTGCAGCGGTAAATCCTTCTTTGGAAATGTCTATGATCTTCATGAGGAAGCCCCTCCTTTCAGGAACGCGGCTGTCAACAGATTCTGATAGATGCCATTAATAATGTTTTTATACATATTATTGTAGGAGCTGCTTTGCTTTGGTAAATCTTTTAAAAAATATTGAACCAGTGCCGAAGCGGTTTCTTCTTTGTCATAAGCGGTAATGTCCTTTTGGTCCGGGACGGCGATGGTGGTGGCACTGCCTTCCGTTATGGTCAAATTGAATACTAGGGAGCCCAGCGTTTCCGAGTTCAGGCTGGCGCCTAAGGCAACGCTGCCGTCCTTATTTTCTGAGGACACCAGTTCCAGCGCCACGCCGCCCTGCTCTTCATTTCCGGGCAGGACAAAGTTATCAGCGGTAATCCGGCCCAGGAGTTTTCCGTCCTCCCATTCCAAATCCGAATAGGTGATGGTAGTGGATGTCTTGCCCAACTGAAGATGGGCCGTACCGCTGTCATCTTTGTCCGCATCCGGCGTAACGGAAGCCTGCAGCAGATCCGAGCTGCCGACCCGGACCAGCAGGGCCATACCGCCCTCCGTTGCAGAGCGGATACCACTGACCATAAGGTCTTCTACGTTGCTCTGCGCCATGCACGTCATACCAACCGCTTCATTTTTCCGGTTCACGTAAAACTCCAGTGACACTTTTTGGGTTTCGGTTTCTTCCAGAACAGATTGTGCCAGGCTGCGCAACGTTTCCACTAATGCTTCATAGTCTTCTTCTGTCAACTGCTCTGTTTTACTTTGTGTTTTATTGATTTCCGTTCTTAGTTTGTTATCTTCCTTTAGGGTATTACAGGTTACATTAATCCACTGTTCCAGGGTTGCGGCATCTATCAGAATATGGCACCGGGTTCCCGTTACGGTTTTATCCTCCACCTGCAATTCCATGTCCTTGGAAACGCCATAGGAAATATCCTTATTTACCGATTGGTATCCGGTCTTTACTGCCTTTAAAAAGCGGTGCTTTACCGTAGCATCTGCTTTTGTATAAATTTTGTTTAACTGGTCCTTTTTGTTACTTTCCTTTGCCTCTTTAACCTGCATCCAGCCGGTTTCCAGACTGGCAATGTTCAGATAAGCGGATGCACCCACGTCTTTCCGCTGTACGGAAAGAACGGATCCATCCGGATCTGTCCAGTCCGCAGACCACTGGGAATTTCCTTCTTTTCGGTTGTATTCCAAATTCAACCGGGTGGATGCCAGGTAAGAGGCAAATCCTGCGCCGGCGCGCTGGCCGCCCAGCTCATTTTGGCCGTAAGTGGTCAGGCTGGCGGTTACCCCGCCTGTGGCCTGATAAGAAACATCCTTGCCAAGGAACTCCTGCAGGTCTTCTGTTTCTTCCAGCACTTCGGAAAGGGCCTTAGCCGTTACATATTCCGTATACGCTTTATCCGTAGTTAACAGAAGGAACAGGCCACGCGGGCAGACCGCCAGCACCAGCGCTAACACCAGCAGCAGAGCCACTGCCGCGCCGCCGGCGCAAGCGCGCCGCTTTGCTTTTTTGGAAAGCCGCGCCGTGAATCCGGTTTTTACATAAGCCATTTTATTCCCTCCGCTTCCTTTTCTTTTGCCTTATTATAACATCTTCAAAACCATCCTCAAAATAGCAAACAAAAAGCTCCCCTCCGAAACGGATCCGAATGGATCTGTTCGGAAGGGAGCACAGCGGCGCCAATACGGTCTCATGCAGAGACCCGATTGCAACGAACTGTTACCCTGGTCTTTCCTCCAGGCGTACAGGTGAAAAGCGTAAGTCCCCAGTCTCCGCTCTTCATTTCCTCTACCTGTTCCGGTTGCAATGTTTCTAAGGTTGCTACTTCATACGTATAAACATTTCCTTCAACATCCGTGAAGTAGATTTTGGCTCCGCTTGTTAAATTTTTCAAGCCACTGAAATGGCTACGGTAGTTGTGTGCTGCAATTACCATATTGTCAGCATAAACCGACCCGGCATATCGGCAGGGTGCAATCTTTAATTTGGCGTAACTCCAGTCTTCCATAACCGGAAGCTTTAGCCCCAGTGCCGGAATTTCCAATATACCAATATATTTATTACTCCCACCGCTTCGGTCTTTCATGGTAACGGTTGGCATAGTACGGTCAGGGTCATCCGTCGGCATGCCGGTCTTTTCTTCTGCATTTTCTGTAATCTGTTCCTGCAATCCCGAAGCAATTTCTTCTGACTGCTTCCCTGCACGATTGGATTCCCAGATAAAATATCCCCCCAGGCAAAGGGCAATTCCCACAAGGACTACCCCCACCCAGATTAAAATCATTCCTTTTTTAGGCTTCTTCATCATTTTTCCTATAACGCAACGTGCCGGCAATCAGGAACACCATTCCGCTTCCGGCCAGACCGGAAACCAAAGTCCAGTTTTGTCCGGTTCTTGGCAAAACAGTTTTTCCCTTTGTTTTCGTTGTTTTAGTCGTCTTCTTTGTCGGTGTTGCAACTTCCTTTTTGTTATAACAAATCTTAAAGATCAGGGTACCTTCTTCGCTTAAGTATTTTTTCACTTCTACCGTATATCCGTCCGGAACCTCCGGCTTAATAGAAAAGTCTTTTTCATAGCCTTCCTCGTCCAAACGGCCTTCCCACTCTTCCGCTTCCTTCACAGTAACTGTTTTGTAATATTCTTCGTCCTTATAAACCTCTACATCCAGTTCTTCCGGGAAGTCATCATCTGCCACCGGGCGGGTACAATAGAACCGCATGGAACGGAAAAAGCCTTCATAAACGTCCTTTTTGACTTCTACCTGCTTAGACCAGTTTGCGGTTCCGTCCTCATTCCACTCTGGCAAAGACAAAAGTGTTGCAACCGGTGCGTACACCTGATTGTCTTCCGTTACTACTTCATCGCCCATGATCAGATAGGCGCCTGCAGAAAGGCCGGTAAAGGTCACGTTTCCGCTTTCATCCGTGTCTTCCACCTGATCCGGATTAATTCCGGCATAGACATAATTTTCCAGGGTGGAGGCAGCTGACTCGCCTGTCAAATCTACCGGCGATTCATCCGTCTCTGATAAATCAGCAAAGTCTCCTACCAGGGTGTAGGTGCCGTCCCCATTGTAGTCTGCCACATGGTACAGGGAAAACGTGGTGGGATAGTCAAAGGATACGGTGATACTTCCCCTGGCGTCCGCTGCCATGGCAAAAACAGACGGGCAAAGAACAGCAAAGACCAGCACCGCGGTGCAAAGTACACGACCCAAATTACGTTTCATTTTCACTGTTGTTTCCCTTCTTTCTGTGCTTCTTTTGCCGCTTCTGCTTCCCGGTTTTTTGGCGGTCCGGTTGCTGCGGCAGAACTAAAGAGGCAAAATCCTCTTCCTCCATTCCATGCATGGTATGGCTAATGGCCTCATGGAATACTTTATTTTGTTTCTTTTTCTTTTGCGTACTGACAATGACGTAAATTAATAATCCAAGCAGCAGGGGGGCTGCTACCAGTGGAGCCATCATTTCCGGTTCCATTTGAATTCCGTCAGCCGGGATAGACGAACCGTCTAATACATTGCTGATCCGATGCCCTCTTACCAGCAACCGGTGCGTATTAATGCCATACGGCGTACAGGTAACCAGGGTGACATAATCTTTGCCATCTTCTATCCCAAGGCTGGTTAAATCTTCCGGTTCTACAATCAGAATCTGGTCCACTTCATAGGTCAGTGTTTCATTCAGCACGTGAATAACAAAAGTATCTCCTTCTGTCAGCTTGTCCAGTTTAGTAAACAGCTTGGCAGACGGTAAGCCGCGGTGACCGGAAATAACAGCATGGGTGCTTTCTCCACCCACCGGCAGGGAAGACCATTCCACATGACCTACCCCATGCTCCAGTACTTCATCTGACGTGCCATGATAAATTGGTAAAGAAACATTCAGCTTCTCAATTTCCACATATCCCATAACACCCATTCCTGCCAAATTCAGCAGGTTACGGTATTCTTTGTCCCGCTCCGGCGTTAAATTTGCCATCCCTTTCTGGGCCGCTAACGAGGCATTGTACGCACGGGCAGATTCCAGCTCCTTTGTATAATCCTCTGCACTCATCTTCCCCAACGCTTCTTCATACGCTGAAATAACCCGGGAAGAGTGAAAAGAATTCACGTAGTTACTGACACTGGGATACAGTATCAAGCAGAGTCCCACAAGAAAGACAACGGTTAAAAGAACCACTGTCCAATTCTTTTTCCACCAGCTCATAGGGCTCTCCTTGCTACCGTATCGGCTCCGGCCCTGCAGGGGGATGGGCCGGAGCCTCCGGTCATGAATTCGTCATCAGATCCTGAAAAGAGATCTGCGTTCTAACGTTTAGTGTTCCTTAGAAACTCTGTACTTTGTTACCAGCAAAACGCCAGCTCCAATTACAAGGATTCCACCAAGAACATACAGCAGTACAGTACCTGTACCACCGGTTGTCGGCAGTTCCGCGCCGGACTTGTTTTCTACATTGGCCGTCAGAGCGCCAGTGGAAACGTTACCGGTAAACAGGTCTCCGCCAGTCAGAGAAGTCAGAACGGTAGTCCGTTCTTCTGCTTCCCAAACAGACTTGTGCTCTGCGGTAACCGTAAATTCGGTATCTTCAATGGCGTTGTAGCCACTCGGAGGAGTAACTTCCTTCAGAACATAGGTGCCGTCATCAATACCAGTTGCGGTAAATACGGTTCCGTCTGCATTCTTGGTCAGCTCAATCTTCTTTTCAGTGCCGTCTGCCATCTTCTTATAAAGTTCAAATTCTGCACCCTCCAGAGCGTTACCCTGGGTATCTACCTTGTTTACCACTACGTTGTAAGTGAAAACAATAACCTTATCGTGTTCGGTTTCATTGGTATCCTTCGGATATTCTTCATCTTCCGGAGAAGTGTTGTCCTGCGGATTAGCGGAATATTCCAGCCAGGCTTCGTTTACTTCACCATAGCTTCCGTTATGAGCGGATTCATTCAGCTTTGCAGTGTAATAAACATTTACTGTGTCATCTGCTTTTGCATACGGTTTCAGATCCTTAATAACAACGTTCATCTGATTTCCGCTGGTGGTTACCGTATAAGCGTCTTCCGGAAGAACGGTTCCGTTTACATAAACGTTTTCAATCTTCTCAAAGGTCAAGCCCTGTTCCATAACGTCATGGAAGGCATAGTAATAATGAGCATACTTATCAATATCTGTTGGAACGGTTCCCTGCAGCCGCATCGGAACAGAGTCGCCGATGTCATAGTCTGCAGAATCCTGCCAGCCGGACTCATCATATTTCACCATTTCGCCGCTCAGGGTTTCTTTGCTGTCATTTACGTCATAAATCTTCTTATTGAAGTTCGGTGCCGTATTGGACTTCGGAGAAAGAACCACGTCTGCTCCTACCACTTCAACAATAATGTCAGAGTAGGAATCGCCTTTGGCCAAAGTGGTAACGTCCTTGGCAATATAGTATCCGGACGCAACGGAGGCGGAAGCATCCTTGCTTACGGTGGCAACCGGAGTGCTGCTGTAATCTACATATGCAGCTGCTTCTTTTGCGCTTTTGCCAAGCATTGCGTCTGCTGCCGCTTCAGCGGTATCAGCTGCAGCCGTGTTGGCGTTCTGGCCCCACTTAACGTTCGTCAGCTTGTTGCTGCTTACGTCGCCGGTAAAGACCTGATACAGTTCAAATGTGTGCGTACTGTCCGTACTTACGGTTGCGGTATCTGCCGCAAAACCCGGAATGCAAAGCATTGCTAGTAATGCCATGGAAAGCATTGCGGTAATGATTCGTTTCGTGAAAGTTTTCATAGTCATTTCCTTTCTGTGTTTTATCTCAAACTTCTTATTTCTACTAACTTCTTCCCTGGCGGGGGTTGGAATTTGGTTGTTCTTTATACGAACCCCTCCTTCCGTTTACGAAGCTTTCGCAACATAAGAAGTACGGATCCACCCATCAGCAGCAATCCTGCTGCCAGGTAGCCAAAGATTCCGCTTCCACCGGTGTGCGGCAGAACATATTCTTTGGCGGTTTCCGTATTCGTAATGGTTACTTTTGTATACCCTAAGGTGTCTGTGTACTGCTGCGTTGCCGCATAAGTAGCTTCGTAACCATTCACTCCGGTTTCCTGTACGTAATAGTACAGGGTCTGTCCATTTTCGGTCAGCGGCAACTGATCAATCAGCAAAATCCACTGCTTGGCATCGCCGCTTACGGTGAAGTCCCCTTCTACCCTGGTGGCCTGTGCTGCAATATCTCCATTCACATCCAGATCTTTCTGCGTGGATTTATAAAGGGAAATTGCAATGGAACCATTCTTGTCTGCGGAAACATCCGTCCCATCTTTGTCTATCCAGACCTTCTGAATCAGAACCTGTGCACTTGGTGCCTTCTGATTGGCGATGTAAAGATTTCCGCCCGAAAGTAATTCCTGTCCACTAAAGCCATCCGGTTTTACGGTCGTTCCCCCATTATTTACATAGAAGTACGTTTTGGGGTTATCCGGCAGATTGTATCCACTTGGTGCCGCCGTTTCTTCTAAATAATAAGCGGTATCGTTGCTGATATCCGGCAGGGAAATCTTACCGCCGTCAGCAGTGGTATACGATCCTTCCTTTTCATAAGAGGAGCCGTTGTACCTGTAAAGATCAAACTTGGCACCATCCAGTTTTACATTGGCATTGGTTTCGTCAATCTTGTAAATGGTGGCTCCGGTTGCAGTTACCGTTGCAAAGCTCTTTTGTGCATAAATCTGACCCTGCCACTCTGTTGATTCCTCATCCGGTGTGGTTTTGCCAATAGCTGCTACATTGGTAACATTTAAAGAATTACCATCATACTGGGTTGCCACCACTTTATAGGTGTACTCCAGTATAATGTTTTCGCCGTAGTCAATGGTAAAGTCCAGGTACTTCTTTACTACACCACGACCTCCTTCCGGAACATCTTCCGCCGTGGTATAGGAGTACAGATAAGAGCTGAGCGGTGTCTTTCCATCTTCCTTATAAACCTTTACGGAACTGGGAACCAGTTCAAAGTCTTTCCATAACCACCACGTGGTAAACGTAAGTGTGTCCCGAACACAGTATTTTGTATCGCCCTCCGAAACATAATTACTTGGATTTACCAAAACACGGTAGGTTACATATTCGTCTACCTGCGTTCCGGACTTTTGCAAGCTTGCCTTGTCAAAGGAACTTCCTCCAACAGAGGTTACGTTGATCAGGGAACCAAGTACCAGATCCGGAGTTGCTTTCTTGGCCAGGCTAACCTTGTTTTCATAATCCGTTGCTTCCGTTGGAATGCTGTCTTCGTCCAAAGAAACAACCGTAATCAGGTTCTTATTCTGACCACGAATCTGTCTTACCAGGTTTTTCGGAATTGTGATGGTTACTTTGCCATCTTTCTTTTCCGTTTCTACCTCATAATCCGTTCCGTTGTAGTTGATGGTTGTCTTTCCTTTATCCAGGTCTAAGTCGGTGCCCAGGAAGGTTAACTGCGTAAAGTCTGTTCCATCCGGAATTTCATCCGTAATAATAACGTCTTCATCTACATCGCTTGGAATGTTAATGGAATTCTTCCAGGTCAGCTTATTTCCGTTCTTTTCCAGATCTTCCTTGGATACTTCGTCCGGATTGTCATCATCTTCATCTGAAATCGGATTTTGATAGGTATAATTTGCACCAACGCCGATACCTTCATATCCGGTCAACGCAATCTTACTGGTATAGGTTGCTTTTGATGTTGCCGGCTGCTCCGTTACGGTGGTTTGATAATCTATCGGCAGGGTTTCGCCTGCAGCCAGCGCCTTATTCATTCTTACCAGCAGTTTCTTAAACCTGCCGGTTTGGCTTACGCTGCTGAGCGGAACACTGTTACCGCTGTCATCTACTGCATAAACGGTTCCGTCACTACCCAGCGTATTGGAAAGTGCCGTTAAATTGGCTTTGGTAAAGACGTGGTTTGTGCCGTCCAGATCAATGGAGAATTCATATCCGGCTGCGGTAATGCTGTTTCCGTTGTCATCTACACCGCCGCCGTTCAGGGTTGCATTCCAATTTACGGTACGGCTGCCGTCACTGTTCAAAGCGCTTTGCTTGTAGGCATTCTCTACCGGGTTAAAGCCCTGATAGGTGGCTGTCGGCGTTGCCTGATAGGTCAGGCCGTTGTTGACCAGTGTTACGGCATTTTCAAAAGTTGTTTTTGCAAGAGTCAGGCTAACCGGCATATCATAGGAAATCTGATAATAATGCCCGTTTGCACTGGAGTTAAACAGGATGCCGGATACATATCCGCTTGCATTTGTTTGTACTGCGTAATCTCCGGAAGATTCATCTACTGTGTTCCAGTCTCTCTTTACTCGAAGAGAAGACTTCAGAACCTTTCCAAGATAACTGTCATTTAAGGTTGCTCCCGCAATATCTAACCTGTCCCTGTTAACATCTATTGTCCAGGTAACACTGTCATTTCCTGCTGAACCATTTGCTTCAAGGAAAACACCGCCGTACATAAAGGAGCTTCCGGCATTCACACTCTTTTCTCCGGTTACGCCGGTCCACTTTGCCGTTACGCTTGTAGTGCCATAAGTGGTTTTATTCTGTTCCACTGTCCCGGTAAATTCGGTGTTGTAAGTAATAACATAGCTTTGTCCGGCAGACAGCGCATCCAGTGTCAGCGGGAATGACGAAGCAGTATATGTGCTTCCATCCGGTTTTTTGATGCTGATCTGACCAGTTGTTTTCAGCTGATTCAAATTGTTGGTAACCGAAATGGCACTGTTATTGGTTCCGGAGTTGGAATGCAGTGTCAAAGCAATGGTTCCCTGATATCCATCTGTGGAAAGAACGCTTTCACTGGCGGATAAATCGGAAGTTTCTACCTCGCCCGGCTCCGTTACCGGTTTGGTAAAGATGTAGCTGATAGAGCTGTTGAACTTTACGGTTTTTTCATCCGCTCCATCGCGAACCAGAGTGCCCTGGGAAGTAAAGGCAATGTCACCGGTCAGCTGGCTGCCATTGCTATTCTTGGTAACGTAGTCATTATTGAAGGTGATGGTAATTAACCCGCTCTGGGAAATAACATACGTTCCGGCCTGCGTTCCGCTGTCATATACATTTCCGGTTTCCTGCGCTTTAATCTGGAAGGGCAGCTGATAGGAAATTTTGGTCTGACTTGCCGAAAGCTTGTTGCCCGGTAATACATACCGGATGTAAAACTTGATGGCAGCCCAGTCGTCAATTTCATATTTCCCGGAACTGTTTGCATTCAACGCCTGATTATTTACTTCCATGCTTACCTTGGTAATCATGTCTGTAAAATCAATGGTGGCGTCGTTGCTTGCCAGGGAGAACAAACTCGCCAGAAGAGGTTGTTCCTCTTCTGCTTCATCAGCGTAGCACCCACTGTTATGAGTGTGCTCTTCCTGCTGACATACCAGTTCCTGCGTTACGGTGTAACAGTCCGCCGTGTGTTGATGTTCGGCGTCCTCCACTGTGCAGGACAAGGTGGCAACCTCCTGGTAGCAGTCCTGTGTATGTGTATGCTCTTCCAAACCACAGATTGTTTTGTTTTCCAGTGTGATTGCAGGCAGTATCAACATATAGGTTGTTGCAAAAACAACGGCCACTGCTGCAACCATAAAGGCCTTCCAGAGCCTGGAACGTCTCTTTACCTGAGTAATCACGTCGGCCTTTTTAACGTGAGGTCTTGTTTTAGCCCGCAAAAAAAGACACACCCCTTTCCTGAAAATTTTTTCAGAACCGACACTCCTTTAGGGAATGCAGTTCCAAGGTATACCGAGCCGCTGCTGTGCAGTCCAGCGGCCCTGTACCCTTAAGTAATTTTTCCAAAGTCTGTTAGCGGCCAGACTCTGAAAATGATTTTTCCCACCAGCTGTTCTTCTGAAACACAGCCAATGGTCTTACTTCTACTGTCAACCGAAGTAGCTCGGTGATCTCCCATGACGAAAATTTTTCCATCCGGTACCTGGTACGGGAGGATAAGGTCGCATTCACCGAAGGCGGTTTCGGTAAGATACGGTTCGTCTATGGGCTTTCCATTTACATAAACAACACCGTTTTCATCCATGTCTACCCATTGCCCGGCGGTGGCAATGACCCGTTTTACCAGAATTTTGTTGTTGTAGTAAAACGAAACGATGTCTCCTTGCTGATACGTCTTGGTTTTAACAGAAACCACAATGTTTCCTTCCGTTAAGGTCGGGGTCATGGAGGTTCCGTAGATTTGCAAGACCGGTAATACCAGGGTTGCCACCAGGATGGCAATTGCGGCTACCGTAATTAAGGAAAAAATAGTGTTGCGAAAGACCCTTCGATATTTCTTTCTGTATCTTTCCCGGTCTCTTTCTTCCCGTAGGGAATCCAGATCCGGAAGGGTTACCGGGGTTACACTCATTTGGCGTCTTCCTTATACTCCGCCAAATACTGTTCATATAAATTCTGCTCTTCTTCGTTTGCCGGCGTTGCCGGCGGTGCGGAATGGAAAAGGGAAAGCAGATCTTTCAAACCCTGATGTGCTTTGTAAAACTCTTCCATCTTGACGGTAACTTCGTCCCAGTATTTCTGGGCGTCCCGCTCTGCATTGTCCAGCTTTTCCCGGCACTTTTCTTTGGTAACCTGTTCCAACGCGCTGCAACGAAGTCGGGTTTCTGCCAGTAACCGATTGGCTTCTTCCTGAATACCGGAAATTTTTTCTGCAGCCAGCGCTTCCTGTTCGTCATTCAGCCTTTTTATATTACTTAAGTACTGATCGGCAGCTTCCTGCGCCGATTCAAACACCTTGCTGATCTGCAATGCCGCTTCTGCCAGGTTGCCCGGTTCAGAGCCCTCATAGGTGAAGGTTGGCTTTTCTGCCTTTTCCTTCCACTCTTCCACTTGTGCGGTCAGCTCTTCTACCCGTACCTGCAACGCTTCTGTTTGCTTCTTTTGCTGTTCCAGGGCGAGTTGGCTTTCTTCCAAATCCTTACCCTGTGCAACTAAAAGTTCCAGCAGTTCCAGGCGGTTTAATTTTCTTAGTTCTTTGTCGGTCATGGCGGTTTCCTCTAAAAAACAAAATAAAAAGCACCTAATTTAAAAATTAGGTGCACGAAAGCAAGATGTTTGCATAGGTACACCACGTTCCGGTGTACACTGGGGACAGAAAAGGGACACGAAGTGCTGTGCCTTCATGTCTACTATGTCCAAGCAAAGACACCGGCTGGGGGACAGGTGACAACGATTGGCAATTATCCGAATAAATCAGACGTTGCTAGGGACTAACGTCTTGTGTAAATAATGGTAATTATTTTGCAGTCAAATAACAATTCTCATTTTTTACAAAATAAAAATAACTCCTTTATCTGTTTCCTACAAAAAAAGGAGTTAAATCAACATATTTGTACACTTTTTGCACAAATTTGTTTGCCGTTTTTCAAACAACCCTGTTTTTCCTCCTTCCTTCTTTGGCGTATTTATCCCCTTTTTGAAAAACGGACAAATTTGCACTGTAAAGCACATCTGCTTTCACAAAATTTTGTGGCAAACAAATGTTTGCTTTTTATGCCTGGAATTGTTATACTGACTACGAACAAATGTGCGGAGGTGCCTTATGGAGCAGATCAATAAAACCCAGGAAAAGATTTACCAGTATTTGCTGGAACGTTCCCAACAAACCGCTGTCCCGCCAACCGTGCGGGAAATTGGAAGCGCAGTCGGACTGAAGTCCACTTCTTCCGTGCAAACCAACCTGGATGCCTTAGAAAAAGCCGGGTACATTACACGGGACCCAAAGTTAAAGCGCTCCATTCAATTAAACGTAGGCGTTCCGCAAACAGACTTTACCAATGTGCCTCTTTTAGGAACCGTTACTGCCGGCCAGCCTATCCTGGCAACGGAACAAATTGAAGATTACATCCCGTTTGCCGGTCCGGTTTCTTCTGACAAAACCTTATTTGCCCTTCGGGTGCGCGGAGAATCCATGATCAACGCCGGCATTTTAGATGGAGACATCATTGTGGCGGAGCGTACTCCGGTAGCTTCTAACGGAGAAAAGGTTGTTGCCCTGATAGATGACGAAGCCACCGTAAAAACTTTTTATAAAGAAGCCGACTGCTTCCGTTTACAACCGGAAAATGACTACATGGACCCCATTATTTGCGATGAACTCTTAATTCTGGGAAAAGTCATTGCTGTTTTCCGTTATTATTAACTTAAGGGAAAGAAGGGCTTTTTATGAAAAAGAAAATTGCAATTGTTACCGGCGGATCCTCCGGCATTGGCCTTGGCATCTGCAAACGCCTGGCAAAGAAGAACTACAAAGTATATGAGTTCTCCCGTCATCAAATTTCTCTTCCAAAAGGCGTTACCCATATCCAATGTGACATCTCGGATTCAGCCCAAAGTAAAGCTGCCGTGGCGCAGGTTCTTTCTGCGGAAGGCCGGATTGACCTTCTGGTCAACAACGCCGGCTTTGGCATTTCCGGTGCAGTTGAATTTACGGAAACCGCAGATGTACGCAAACAATTTGATGTTAACTTTTTCGGCTTGGTTGACCTGACCAAGGAGGTCATTCCGGTTCTCCGCCGGCAGGGCTCCGGGTGTATTGTCAATGTTTCTTCCGTTGCGTCTCCCATTGCCATTCCATTCCAGGCATTTTACAGTGCCAGCAAGGCAGCCATTACAGACTACACCCTGGCCCTGAAGAATGAACTGCGCCCCTTCGGTATTAAAGTTATTTGCATCTGGCCCGGAGACATTGCCACCGGCTTCACAGATGCGCGGGAAAAGAGCCCTCTTGGAGACGACGTTTACCACGGAAAAATTTCCAAATCCGTAGCCTCTATGGAAAAGGACGAACGCGGTGGCATGTCTGCAGATGTGGCCGGCAGGCAAATTGCCGACATCTGCTGTAAAAAACATCCCGCTCCGGTTTACACCATCGGTTCCGTGTATAAACTGTTCGTCTTCCTCCAGCGCCTCTTCCCTCAAAGCTTCCTGTACTACGTTGTTGGCAAGCTTTACTAAATTTTCAATAGGAAGTATACAAGTACAGCCCTGCACAAAACGTGCAGGGCTGGTTTTCATCTGCTTATCAGGTTTATCTCCATTTTTACTGCTTTGTTATAAAAAGTTTACCTTTACAGGTGCAAAATATAGTACAATATGAGTGACATTAAAATGTCGGCTACAACGACTATTGCCGACAAGTAAAGGAGAAAAGTTTTATGGCTATTGTAAAAGAGGAAAGAAGCTTTCCGTCTACTTCCAAAGCAGACATTACCGTACGCTACGTTGTCTGGAAAGATGACAGCGTAAAAAAGCCGGTTGGTGTTATTCAGCTGACCCACGGTTGGGGCGAACATATTGACCGTTATGATGAAATGGCAGAAGTATTTGCAAAAGCAGGGTATGTAGTTTGCGGACAGGACCACATTGGACACGGAAAAACTGCCGGGGTACAGGCAACCCAGATCTTCCCAAAGGACGTTAAGAAAGCCATGATGGAAGACATGCATAAACTGTATAAAATTATGCATGACAACTATCCAAAACTGCCTTACTTCCTGTATGGTCACAGCATGGGCTCCATGCTTGGCAGATTATATCTGAAAAAATACAGCAAGGAATTAACCGCCTGCGTTCTTTGCGGAACCGTTCCAATGCCTGTTATTGCAGACTTCATTGCTCCTTTTGGCGATTTAGTTGCTAACATTTTAGGACCATCCTTCAAGAAAGCAGTTGCTAAAGCAAAAAGCAAACATCCGGATATGACAGATGAAATCAGCACTGCAAAGCCGACCAAGCTGGACATGATCGTCAACAGTTGGCTTTCTTATGATAAGGACAATATTGTTTCATATGTACAGAATCCATATGAAGGTGCCAAAATTAATTTCAGCCTGTTGTATCTGCTTGGTATGATGATGCGTGTAACTCCTATCAGATGGGCACACAAGGTAGATAAGAAGCTTCCTATTCTGGTTATTTCCGGTGAAGACGACCTTGCCGGTCTGTACACTCTTGGGCCAAAGCAGGTATTCCGTCTTCTGTCCAAAGCCAATCGCAACGTAACCATGAAGCTGTATCCGCATGCCAAACATGAAATTCATAATGAAGCAGCCTCCGGCCTGAAGAACGAAGTCTTTGCTGACCTGTTGGAATTCTTTGAAAGCAACAATCCAAAAACCGGCGCAGCAAAGTAAATAACTGTTTCTAACCAAGAGGAGGATTTCCAACAAGCGGAAATCCTCCTCTTCTCTTATTCAACATCTAACCTTTGCTTTTTTCTGTTTTAATTTTTTTAAAAATAGCCAGTGCAATAATACAAACAAAATAGGCTCCCCAAAAAATCAGAAACATATCATTGCAAAGGAAAGCTTTCAGACTCCAACTTGCTTTTGTAAAATAGGAAAACAAAAATCCCACTATTACTTGGACACCAAGAACGAAAAGAATCCGTAAAATTTCTTTTTTCATATTTTCCATCTGTTAATGCCCCCATCTCTTACTAAAAGTCCAAGATCCAACATACTTTGTACGAGCAGAATCTAAGTAGTAACTATTTTCATATCTCGTATAAATCTTCCCTGAGCTATGCGTTGTATAAACCTTGCTTGTTACATACAAATAATCTGGTAATGATGCTGCTCCTGCGCCTGCCCCTGCTGCGATAGCCGCCGTAACAATCTTTACTGCAACTGGAAAATTCACATATGCTGTTGCTGCTACAATTGCTGCTGCCGCTATTGCGATCGTTGCTTTTTTACCAACTAAAGAAATCCCATATTTTTCTGTACGTAGATATGTCTTTTTGCTTGTTGCAACTAATAATGGCTGTTGTTTTTCAAGGAGATGTTTTGATTGTTCTAGCAACGAATCTTTAATGACTTTCACTTGATATTTCTCAACTTCACCATTTTCCTTTTCTTCAACACAAAGGACATAGCCATTATGAATTTCACTGTCAATGGTAGAATTTAAGCTCCTTTTTCCATTGTCTATTTTATAGATTTTACTAGTAACGGAAATTCCATCAAAACTCTCTAAAATGTAGTATGTTCCATCCTCTCGCCGCTCCGTATAACTAATTTCCGTATGTGCTTTTTCTTCCAGAACTTCTATATCTTGAACTGCGTTTTTGTCTGCCTTTCCTACGGAATAAGCAGGTATTATTGCCACAAATATTGTTAAAGTGGCCATCCCTAAGCCCACTAATTTATGTAGAATTTTCATTTTTGTTCTCCTTACGCAATTTTCTATAATTTGAACCCGACCTTTTTTCCATATAACAACTGTCACCGTTTTTATACCTCTGAGGATTTCTATTGCACATAAAGACACCTCCTCATGGTTGAAATAAATAGCTATCTTAATGGATATAAATCCACATCAAAAAGTTAGCTTCCTCTAACCACAGTATACCGCTACAGTGTTGTTTTACAAGTATAAGTTTATGAATTTTGACGTAATAAAGCCGCCATGCACATATTGTGCATGGCGGCTCATTTTTGCTTAGAAGTTCTTTAAAGAGTGACCCGTTGGCGGAGGTAATCTGCTACCTCGCCCATGGGGATGCGGACCTGTTCCATGGTGTCTCTGTCACGAATGGTAACACAGTGGTCTGCTGCAATGCCCTTTTCCGGGTCTCCGACGGTGTCAAAGTCAATGGTAATGCAATACGGCGTGCCGATTTCATCCTGGCGGCGATACCGCTTACCAATGGAACCAGTAACATCATAGTCCAGAACAAACTGCTTAGACAGCTCTTCATAAAAAGCGGTGGCTTGCTCGTCCAGTTTCTTGGAAAGAGGAAGAACAGCGGCTTTGTATGGGGCAATGGCCGGGTGGAAGTGCATAACGGTGCGAACATCGTCATTGCCTTTCTTGTCCTGGCCAACTACTTCTTCGTCATAAGCTTCAACCAAAAGGGTCAGGAACAGACGTTCTACGCCAAGAGATGGTTCAATAACATAAGGAATATACCGTTCATTGGTTTCCGGATCAAAGTAGTCTAAGGTTTGGCCGGAAACGTTGCTGTGCTGTGTCAGGTCATAATCGGTGCGGTCGGCAACGCCCCAAAGTTCGCCCCAACCGAAGGGGAACAGATATTCAAAGTCTGTGGTGGCTTTGGAGTAGAAGCAAAGTTCTTCCGGATCATGATCCCGCAGGCGCAGGTTTTCCGGTTTAATGTTCAGGCTGTAAAGCCAGTCCCGACAGAAGGCACGCCAGTATTCAAACCATTCTAAGTCTGTGCCCGGTTTGCAGAAGAATTCCAGCTCCATCTGTTCAAATTCCCGCACGCGGAAAATAAAGTTACCCGGGGTAATTTCATTCCGGAAAGACTTACCAATTTGTGCTACGCCAAACGGAACCTTTCTTCTGGTGGTTCTTTGAATATTTTCAAAGTTAACAAAAATACCCTGTGCAGTTTCCGGGCGAAGATAAAGTTCAGCTTTGCTGTCTTCGGTAACACCCTGGAAGGTCTTGAACATCAAATTAAATTTGCGAATATCCGTAAAGTCATGGGCACCACAGTCCGGACAGGCAATGTTATGTTCCTTAATGTAATCCATCAGCTGCTGGTCATCCCAACCGGCAGGGTTATCATCCAGACCGTTGGCAAACACATAGTCTTCAATCAGCTTGTCTGCTCTGTGCCGCGTGTGGCACTGCTTGCAGTCCATCAGCGGATCCGAAAAACCGCCTAAATGACCGGAAGCAACCCAGGTCTGCGGATTCATCAGAATGGCGCTGTCCAAACCCACATTATATTTGTTTTCCTGGATAAATTTCTTTCTCCAGGCATCTTTAATATTCTGTTTCATTTCCACACCTAAGGGACCGTAGTCCCAGGTGTTTGCCAGTCCACCGTAAATTTCGGAACCGGCATAAACAAAGCCCCTGTTCTTGCAGAGGGCTACAATTTTGTCCATGGTTTTTAAGGAATTGTCCATTGTCTTCTCTCCCCCGTTTTTACGCTGAAAAAAGTTTAATATACCACCCTGAAAAAGTCAATTGTACAGGGCTTTCCTTTTGTCACGGATTGCTTATAATATCTATGATATTAAGAGATTGGAAAGGAGCGTGCGCATGGGACAGACCATTGCAGCAATTGCCACACCAAATGCAGCAGGCGGAATTGGAATTATCCGTATTTCAGGCGAGTCAGCCATCTCCATTGCAGAAACCGTATTTCATTCTGCTAATGGCACCTTGTTGCGGAATCTTCCGGGGTATTCCTGCGTGTTTGGCTCCGTTGTTTCTGCGGAGGGTCCGGTAGATCAGGCAATTGCACTTCTGTTCCGCGCACCACGCAGTTATACCGGGGAAGATGTTGTGGAACTGCAGTGCCATGGCGGCCTGTTCCTGATGCAGGAAATTCTGCGTTTGGTGCTGGACGCCGGGGCGGCTTCCGCCGAACCGGGCGAATTCACCAAACGCGCCTTTTTAAATGGAAAGCTGGACCTTTCCGAAGCAGAATCCGTTATGAATTTGATTTCCGCACATGGAGAACAGGCCGCCAACGCAGCCTACCATGCTTTGCAGGGATCTTTGTCTAAAGAAATCCGCTCTATCGCCCAGGTTTTTATTGCCGCTTCGGCGCATATGGCTGCATGGGCAGATTACCCGGATGAAATTTATGAAGAAGAATTAGATTATTCCTTACTGCTTTCTCAGTTTCGGGAAGCAGAACAAAAATTACAGACTTTAATGCAACGCTTTGATGCGGGGCAGATTATCAGCGAAGGAATAGATACGGCCATTGTTGGAAAGCCAAATGTAGGGAAATCCACCTTAATGAACCGCTTACTTGGCAGAAACAGATCTATTGTTACCTCCATTGCCGGAACTACCCGGGACATTATTGAAGAAACGGCACGAATTGGAAATGTGGTTCTCCGCTTATCTGACACTGCCGGATTGCACGACTCCGATGACACGGTAGAAGCCATTGGTATTCAGATGGCGCGGGAGCGGCTGCAGCATTCCGACCTGGTTTTGGCCGTCTTTGACGGATCCAAAACGCTGTCGGATGCAGACTACCGCCTGCTGGAAGAGTTGCGCCGGCAAAAGGCGGACGGAAACAAAAAATCCGTCGGCATCATTAATAAATCGGATCTTGGCAATGTGGTTTCAGAAGACAGTATTGCACCTTATGTTTCTGCCGTTATCACGCTTTCCGCTGCAGATGAAGCCTGTTATGACAAGATGAAACAATTGCTGGGGAACCTGCTTGGCACCGCCGAATTTGATTCTTCCGCCGCCATGCTGGCCAACGAACGCCAGCTGAACTGCTGTAAAAAAGCGGATGACGCCATTAAGGAAGCCATCTTTGCAATTGAAGCCGGCCTTACCATGGACGCCGTTAACGTTTCTGTGGATGCTGCCATTCAGCCCCTGCTGGAGCTGACCGGCGAACAGGTTTCAGATACCGTAATAGAAGAAGTCTTCTCCACGTTCTGTGTAGGAAAATAATCGGCCAAAAGAAGAAAGAAGTTGTTTATGGAATATTTTGCAAAAGAATATGATGTTGCTGTTATCGGCGCCGGTCATGCCGGCATAGAAGCGGCCCTTGCCGCTGCTCGCTTAGGCTGCAACACCTGTATCTTTACCATTTCTGCCGACTGGGTTGGCAATATGCCTTGTAATCCGGCCATTGGCGGATCCTCTAAAGGACACCTGGTCAGGGAAATTGACGCCTTAGGCGGAGAAATGGGAGTTGCCGCAGACCATACCTTAATTCAAAGCCGTATGCTGAATTTGGGCAAAGGGCCTGCCGTTCACTCCCCACGGGCCCAGATAGACCGCCGGGACTATTCTTCTTACATGAAGAATGTCATTGAATCTACGGAAAATCTGGAAATGCGGCAGGCAGAAGTTACCTCTCTTTCCCGGTTGGAAAACGGAACCTGGGAATTAAAGGTACGCCTGGAAGCCATTTATCGTGCCAAATGTGTCATTCTTGCAACCGGTACCTTCCTTGGTGGACGCGTTTTTGTTGGAGATGTTTCGTACGCCTCCGGACCGGACGGTCTTTTTCCTGCAACGGAATTGGCAGAAAGCCTGAAAAAACTGGGTATTTCTACCCGCCGTTTTAAAACCGGAACCCCCTCCCGTGTCAACAAGCGCAGCCTGCATCTGGAAAATCTGGAAGTGCAGGAAGGAGATTCCAATCTGGTTCGTTTTTCTGATGATCCAAGCATTACTCCGGAAAACAAATCCGTTTGCTACATTACCTATACTAATGAAAAAACCAAAGAGATTATCTTAAACAATCTGGACAGAAGTCCGCTGTATGGCGGAAAAATAGAAGGCATTGGTCCCAGATACTGCCCTTCCATTGAAGATAAAATGGTTCGTTTTCCGGAAAAGGAACGCCATCAGATTTTCCTGGAACCCTGTGGTCTTCACACGCAGGAAATGTATTTACAAGGATTGTCCTCTTCCCTTCCGGAAGATGTTCAGCTTGCTTTTTTAAAAACCATCCCCGGTTTGGAAGATGTCCAGGTCATTCGTACTGCCTATGCCATAGAATATGACTGCATAGACCCCTTATCTTTAAAAAACACGTTGGAATTTTTAGACTTCCCGGGGCTCTTCGGCGCAGGCCAGTTCAATGGTTCCAGCGGATATGAAGAGGCCGCCGCCCAGGGACTTATTGCAGGAATTAATGCGGCTCAGAAAGTACTTGGAAAACCCGCATTTACCTTAGACAGAGCCAGTTCCTATATTGGAACATTAATTGATGATTTGGTCACAAAAGGGTGCAATGAGCCATACCGTATGATGACTTCCCGTTCAGAGTATCGCTTAATTCTGCGGCAAAACAATGCTGACCTCCGTCTGATGAAAAAGGGCTATGAACTGGGCCTTGTTTCAGAAGAGCGTTATCAGCGATTATTAAAAAAAGAACAGCTGATTGCAGAAGAAAAAGAGCGCGCCATTCACACTACTATTTCTCCTAAAGAGGACTTAAATGCGCTTCTTGTTTCACGTGAAACATCTCCCATGAAATCCGGTCAAAAGCTGGCAGATTTGCTGAAGCGCCCGCAATTAAACTATGCTCTGTTAGCACCGTGGGACCTGACTCGCCCGGCATTGTCCTCTGAAATACTGGAAGAAGTGGAAACCCAAATTAAATACGAAGGATATATTCGCCGACAGGAAGCCCAAATTAAAGAAATGCGCCGCTTAGAAGGAAAAACGCTGCCGGAAACCATCTGTTACAAGGAAATTACCGGTCTTCGTTTGGAGGCACAGGAAAAATTAGACCGGATCCGTCCGGCCAATATTGGACAGGCCAGTCGTATTTCCGGCGTCAGTCCTGCTGACATTTCCGTTCTTTTAATTTATTTGGAAAAAGAACAAATGAAAGGAAGAAAAGCAAATGATTAATACAGAACTGCTCCGCTCCTTAGCGGATGAAATTGGTGTAACTTTGGATGATCAGGCATTAGAACGCTTTGACCAATATGCCAAGTTGTTGATTTTCTGGAATGAAAAAATTAATCTTACTACCATCATTGAGCCGTTAGAAATTGTCTATAAGCATTTTTTGGACTGCCTGTATCTGTTAACCGTTACCGACTTTGAAGAGCATGCAAAAGTAATTGATGTTGGCACAGGCGCCGGTTTCCCCGGCCTGGTTTTACTGATTGCCCGGCCTGATTTACAGCTTACTTTTCTGGATGGAACCAAAAAGCGTCTTGCCGTTATCCAGGATATTTTAGATGAGCTGGACTTATCTGCAACTGTTGTACACGCCAGAGCAGAAGAAGCCGGCAGAAGCAAACCGTATCGGGAAACCTATGATATTGCCACCGCCAGGGCTGTTACAAACTTACGGGATCTTTCTGAACTCTGCCTTCCCTTTGTAAAAGAGGGCGGCCTGTTTCTTGCCATGAAAGGTCCGGATTTAAAAGAGGAAATTCAGGATGGAGAAGCTGCCATTGAAACCTTAGGCGGTACCATTTTGGAATTGGTGGAATATGAACTGCCGGATCGTGGCGGCAGAAGTGTTCTTTTAGTTGGCAAAGAGGAAGAAACACCGAAAAAATATCCGCGCCCTATGGGACAAATTAAAAACCATCCCATTCACTAAACTGTGAAAGAAAGAAGTGTTTTTGTTGGGTACTTTACTTATCCGCAGAGCAACGCAGCAGGACCTGCCTGCTATTTCAAAGCTTTTATTTCAGGTTCACAAAGTGCACAGTGATGTTCGTCCGGATTTGTTTAAGGCAGGAGCCAAAAAATATACGGACGAAGAAGTTTCTGCCATCTTAAAAAATGAGAATACCCCTGTTTTTGTTGCGGAAGAAAGGGGCCAAGTTCTTGGTTACGCTTTTTGTATTCATCAGGAAATGGTGGGAAAGAAAAGCATGCAGGAAATCAAGACTTTATACATTGATGACCTGTGTGTAGACGAAGAAGCCCGTGGCAAACATGTAGGAACAGCTCTTTATGAACACGTTCTGCAATTTGCAAAAGAAAACGGGTATTACAATGTTACACTGAATGTCTGGGCTGACAATAAAAAAGCCGTTGGTTTCTATGAAAAGCTTGGCCTTCACATTCAGAAGATCGGAATGGAAAAGATTTTATAAAGGTAACCGAAATCCGCGTAAATAAACCAAATATTCACTTTGTTTCACGTGAAACAAGCCAGAAAGAAAAAGGCAGCTAATTCTTTATTTAGCTGCCTTTTTATGGTATTATGGATAGCAATCCGACAAAGGACAGATCTTTTTCAGAAAGGGTGAAGAAATTGGCAAAAACCATTGCTATTGTAAACCAGAAAGGCGGCGTTGGAAAAACTACAACCGCCGTAAATTTGGTTGCTGCCCTTGGAATGAAAGGAAAAAACGTCCTTTTGGTAGATATTGACCCACAGGGTAATGCAACCAGCGGACTGGGCGTAGATAAAAGAGGCCTGACAAATTCCGTCTATGATGTTCTTATTAATTCCGCCAATGCCAAAGATGGTATTCTTCATACCAAATTTAAAGGCGTAGACCTTCTCCCGGCTAATATTGATTTGGCCGGCGCAGAATTGGAACTGGCAGAACAACGAAATCGGGAAAACCGGTTAAAAGCAGGTCTTGCCCCTGTTTATGAAAACTATGACTATATTTTTCTGGATTGTCCCCCGGCACTGGGCCTGATTACCATTAATGCATTAAATGCATCTGATACCTTCTTGGTTCCTATTCAATGTGAATACTACGCTTTGGAAGGACTTTCCCAGTTACTGACTACCGCAAGACAAATTAAACGTCTTTATAATCCATACCTGGAACTGGAAGGCGTTATTCTTACCATGTATGACGGCCGTTTGAACCTGACCCAGCAGGTAGTGGAAGAAGTTAAAAAATTCTTCCCTAAAAAAGTATATGCAACCGTTATCCCCAGAAATGTCCGTCTGTCTGAGGCGCCCAGCTTTGGACAACCGGTTTCTTACTATGACAGAACCTCCCGGGGAGCCGAAGCTTATGATGCTTTGGCAGCGGAGTTTTTAGAAAAAGCCTGAAAGGAGAAAGGATATGGCAAAGAAAACCGGGCTTGGTCGTGGTCTGGATGCACTGTTTACGGATAATGCCGTAGATGATATTCACGGATCCGCTCCTGTTACGCTCCGATTAACGGAAATTGAACCGAACCGGGAACAACCACGTAAGACCTTTGACCAGACCGCCCTGAACGAACTGGCAGATTCCATTGCCAAAAATGGCGTATTACAGCCCTTATTGGTTCGTCCCATGCCGGATGGCAGTTACCAATTAGTTGCTGGTGAACGTAGATGGCGTGCTTCCCGCATTGCCGGATTAACAGAAGTTCCGGTTGTAATTAAGGAACTTTCCGATGAACAGGCAATGGAAATTGCCCTCATTGAAAACTTACAAAGAGAAGACTTAAATCCAATTGAAGAGGCAGAAGGCTTACAGCTTTTAATTGATCGTTACGGATTAACACAGGAAGAAGCTGCCAACCGGGTAGGCCGCTCCAGACCGGCTATTGCTAACTCGCTCCGGTTATTAAATTTGCCGGATGAAATCCGAGATCTGACCCGCGCCGGTACACTTTCCGCCGGACACGCCAGAGCCCTTCTTGCTTTTGATAAAACGGCAGATATGTTGTCCATGGCCGAAGAAATTCAGAAAAACGATCTTTCTGTCCGGGATGTAGAACGGGTGGCCAAGGCGCAAGCCAAAACAAAAACGGCCAAACCCACACCAAGAAAGAAAAAAGATAATTTTTACAATGAAGTGGAACTGGCCCTTGCAGAAACCTTAGGCCGAAAGGTTCGCATTGTTTCCAGCAAAAAGGGTGGTACCTTGGAACTGGAGTTCTTTGACAAAGAAGACCTGCAAAAGTTAGCTCAACTTTTGGATGCAGAATAAAGGGAGAATGAACTATGTTAGACATTAAAGTCATCCGTGAAAACCCGGAACGGGTAAAACAAGCCATGCATTCCAGAAATATGGATCTGGATGCCAAAATTGACGAACTCCTTGCCATAGACGTGGAACGCCGTCAGCTGACCGTTCAGGTAGATGCCTTAAAACAAAAGCAGAATGAAGCTTCCAAGCAGATTCCGGTTTTGAAAAAGGAAGGGAAAGATACTTCCGCTATTTTTGCAGAAATGGCAGAAATTAAAACAGAAGTCAAGGATCTGGACAAAAAGCAGTCTGATCTGGAAGCAAAACAAAAGTCCATTTTATTGGAAATCCCGAATATTCCGGATGAATCCGTTCCTTTGGGTAAAGATGACACCGAAAATGTAGAAGTTCGTCGCTGGGGCGAACCAACCCAATTTGATTTTGAGCCAAAGGCACATTGGGACCTGGGCAAAGATCTGGATATTCTGGATCCGGAAACAGCTGCCAAGGTTACCGGTACCCGCTTCCATTTCTATAAAGACCAGGGCGCACGCCTGGAACGTTCCGTTATCAACTATTATTTAAATACCCACACAGAACATGGATATACGGAAATTTTTCCACCGTTTCTGGTAAACAGAGCTTCCATGACCGGCACCGGCCAGTTACCGAAGTTTGAAGAAGATGCCTTCAAAACCGTAGACGACTATTTCCTGATTCCAACTGCAGAAGTTCCGGTTACCAATATGTACCGCGGAGATATCCTGGATGGAGCCAACCTTCCTTATAAGTATTGTGCTTATACCGCCTGCTTCCGCGCCGAAGCCGGTTCCGCCGGACGGGACACCAGAGGTTTAATCCGTCAGCATCAGTTCAACAAAGTAGAACTGGTTCACTTTGCAAAACCGGAAGATTCCTGGGCAGAACTGGAAAGCCTGACCAATGATGCCGAACGCGTACTGCAGGGACTTGGCCTCCCCTATCGTGTTGTTTGCCTTTCCTCCGGCGATTTAGGCTTCTCTTCTGCCAAGACTTATGACATTGAAGTATGGATGCCGTCTTATGGCCGTTATGTAGAAATTTCTTCCTGCTCTAACTTCCTGGATTATCAGGCAAGAAGAGCACAGATCCGTTATAAGGAAACCCCGGCTTCCAAGCCACAGCTGGTTCATACCTTAAATGGTTCCGGTGTTGCCATTGGACGTACGGTTGCCGCTATTATGGAAAACTTCCAGAATGCCGACGGCAGCATTACGGTTCCGGAAGTACTTCGCCCGTACTTTGGTTCTGATAAGATTATTAAGAAGTAATCTGCACCTTACAGAAAGCAGGATAACAAGATACAAAAAGGACCACACAGAATTCTGTGTGGTCCTTTTCTTATTTATCTTCGTTGTAGCCTATAACAACTTATTCTTCTGTTGTTACATTTGCTTCCGGAACCGGTTCTGCCGGCGCTTCGGTGGCTGTGGCGCGAACTTCAATCTTACCGTAACGTACTCCTTCTACATCTGCACGCGGTGCACGGGTTGGTGCTGCAGGAGCGTCATCTCTTCTTGGAACTCTTCCACCACGGTTTCCGCCGCGGCCACGACCGCCGTCTCTGCGGCCGCCTCTGCTGTAACGATCTTCCTGTAACGGTTCAACCCCTTCAGCCAGGGTAATAACTACGCGGCGTTCTGTTTCAGAACCAACGGAATAGGTTTCCAGTCCTTCCATTTCTGCAATGGCAGTATGGATAATACGGCGTTCAAACGGATTCATTGGATCCAGTGTAACGTTGCGTCCGTACTTCCGTACGCGGCGGCCGTTCTTTCTGGCAATTTCCTTTAATGTATTTTCCCGTTTTTCCCGGTAATTTCCAACGTTAATGGAAATCTTGGCAAACTTGCCTTCTTCTTTGCCGTGGTTGGCAATTAATCTTACCAGATACTGAATGGCATCCAGGGTTTCCCCGCGACGACCAATTAACAGGCTGTAATCTTCCTGGCTGGTCAGCGTAAAGAAGTATTCTTTTTCTGTATGGGAAATGCTGACTTCTACGCCGGAAACGCCGATGCCTTCTACTATTTTCTGTAAATAGGAATAGGCTTTTTTAACGGCATCCGGACAATCTTCCAGTTTAATTTCTACCGGGGCCGGCTTTTCCGCTTTCTTTGGGGCTGCCTTTGCCGGAGCTGCAGCTTCCTTCTTTTCAGTGCCCTTCTTTTCTTTCGGAGCATCCTTTTTGGAAGCTTCCTTTTTCGGTGCGGATTTCTCCGCCGCCGGTTTTGTCTTTGGCTTTTCTGCCTTTGGTTTCTTTTGATCTGCCGGCTTTGCTTTCGGTTCATCCGGACATTCGTAGTATGCTCTTACTTCTGCAAGCTTTCCGCCAAACAGGCCAAACTTCTTCTTTTCCGGCATGGTCAGTACTTCAAACTGAACGTCGGCGGAGAGCGGCGCGCCTAATGCGGCAACGGCAGCCTGCTGTGCTTCTTCAATAGTAGCACCTGTTGCAACTGCGTCCTTGATCATGTTTTTACCTCCTTGATATAAATAATAAAGACCGTCGCGGTAAGTGAAGGTAGAGTAGCGACGGTCTTCTATACAAAATTAAATTTAATGAAGTTCCTTAACGGCAGCTTCCTTTGATTTTCTAAGAATTGTTTCTTCTACCATATTTCTTGCAATTACTTTATCCGGTTTGTAAATCAGGTCTAATACCAGCATCTGCAGGAAACCAAGCAAACTGTTTACTGCCCAGTAAATACCAATTCCTACCGGGAACTGATAGGCAAGCCATAAAGAGAAGAACGGCATGAACAGCATCATGCAGCCCATGGAAGCCATGTTAGCCGCGTTGCTGTCATTCATACGTTTGGTACGAATTAAGCTGTAAATGGAGCTGATCATGGCAGCGGCAAAAGCAAGAATTGGAATAATTAAAACTGCCTTTGTTCCACCGTCTGCAATGAACTGTTTTGGCATGTCACCGAAGCTGAATGCTCCAATCTGGAAGTTTGCATTGAAGTCATGAATGGTATTGTACACCGACTGACCATTTGTCAAAGAAAGGCAAACTTCCTTTAAGTCATCAATTTTGGAAATAACCGTGTTTTCCATGAAACGGGTTGCGCTTCCGGAAGAAGAACCTAAGTTCATGGATTCTGCAGCACTGGTTAAACTTTCAATAATGCCTTTTCCAAAACGCTTGTCAATCCGGAGAACGTAGGTCAGCGGATAATAAATAGCACCATAAAGACCAATAATAACCGGGAACTGAATCAGCATGCTGCCGCAACCGGTTCCCATGGAACTGAAGCCTTCTTTTTTATAGAATTCCTGAATGGCTTCATTCTGCTTATTCTGGTCATCTTTGTACTTTTCCTTGATTTTTTCAATCCGGGAACGCATTCTTTGGGATTTTGCCTGTCCCTTCTGCGTACTAATAGAGGTTGGAAGTAAAACCAACTTTACTAAAACTGCCAGCATGATAACTGCTAACAAATAGTTTCCACCAAAGAGATTATATAAAAAGTCAATGATGTAACCAAAAGGATAAGAAAAAATCTTATAAATGAAAGTATAAATTCCGTTCATCAGTGGTTCTCCTGTGGTCGGCTTAATAATACTCTTTTTCTTCCGGAACCGGATCATATCCACCGGATGTCAGCGGGCTGCAGCGGATAATGCGCCAAAGCGTCATCAGTCCGCCCTTAATTGCACCGTAACGTTCAATGGCTACCAGTCCGTAATTAGAGCAGGTCGGATAAAACTTGCAGGTTGACGGAGTATGAACTGAAATATGTTTCTGATAAAAGCGAATACTAGTCGTCATTGCGTACTTCATTGTTTTCTGCTTTCTTTTCTGCGATTCAGTTAATTTCCCCTTAAAACGTTTGTTTTCTGTAAACAGTCTATCATAACCGGAACAAGTTCGGTACTTTTCCGATAACGGGTTCTTACCCGTGCTACAAAAACAATATCATATCCTTGCAGTTCCGCTTCATGTTGTTTGTAGACTTCTTGAAATGCTGCCCGGATTAAGCGGCGGGAACGATTCCGTTCCACCGCATTTCCGATTTTTTTACTGGAAGTAATCCCTATACGACAAAGTCCCGTACGGTTTCTCTTTGTATAGACAACCAGTACAGGATTTGCGTGTGAGGCTCCTTGTTTATAAAGCCTTCGAAAGTCTGTATTCTGTTTCAGAATTTCCGGTTTCATTTTATGCAGTCAG
The DNA here is from genome assembly GCA_963640645.1 of uncultured Phascolarctobacterium sp. GTDB lineage: Bacteria > Bacillota > Clostridia > Oscillospirales > Acutalibacteraceae > RUG420. Next base: position 63,079 of record CAVHZY010000004.1, read on the forward strand.
GCTCTTTCTGCCCTTTGCTCTGCGGCGAGCAATAACTTTGCGGCCGTTCTTATCGGACATTCTCTGACGGAAGCCGTGCACTTTAGCGCGATGACGCTTCTTCGGCTGATAAGTTCTTTTCATGAGTTTCCCTCCACTTCTTAAAGGAATGTGAAAACAATTCACTTGCAAAACGGTATTATAAAGGATAAGTACAAAATCTGTCAACCGTGAAAAGACAAAAAGCCTTTATTTATGCCAAAAATCAGGAGCCCTAAAATGGGGTCTTTTCAGGGCTCCTTTTCCCTACGATTTTATTGAAAACAGGGGCCTTTTATGGTAGAATTCATTAGTTAATATATTATGTAATTTTATTACCTTTATAAGCAAAAAAATCATTTTTAGAACAGGAGAATTTACTTGAAACTGGATTCTTATAATGATGTCTGGGCTTTGGTTTTGGAATACTGTAAAAGTAATGGCAAAATCAGTGATGCCGCCTACAATATCTGGCTGGCGCCCCTAAAACTGGTCTCTTTTGAAGAAGACAAACTGATTTTGGCAACCAGTTCCTTCAAAGCCAATATCATTCGCAGTAAATTTATGCCTCTGTTAAACGAAGCCTTTGAAGAAGTCATCGGTTTTCCCATTGACATTGAATTTGTAAATGATACCGACGGAGAAAAAACAGAAAAGAAAGCAGAACCTTCCCGCTCTCCTTTTGGCGGCGGTACAGAAGAACTGACCTTTGATAATTTCGTTGTCGGGTCTTCCAACAAATTTGCTTATACGGCGGCCCAGTCGGTAGCCAATACACCGGGTCAGGCGTATAATCCGCTATTTATTTACGGACATTCCGGATTAGGTAAAACCCATTTGTTACATGCCATTTGCACGGAAATCAAAAAGAATTATCCGGATGCCAAAATTATTTATACCAATGGCGAAGACTTTACCAATGAATTAGTCAGCTGGCTGGAAAAGAAACGTTCCATGCAGCAGTTTCATGATAAATACCGCACTGTAGATGTTCTGCTGATGGACGATATCCAGTTTATTGGCGGAAAAACACAGACCCAGGAGGAATTTTTCCACACATTCAATACGCTGGTTTCCGCCAATAAACAGATTGTATTGACCTCTGACCGGCCGCCGAAGGAAATTCCGTTGTTGGAAGACCGCATTCGTACCCGGTTTGAATGGGGCCTGATTGCAGACATTCAGCCACCGGATATTGAAACCCGGATGGCCATCATAAAACGGAAAGCCGAATATTACAATCTGGATCTTCCGGATGAAATTGTGCAGTACATCGCAGAAAAAATAAAAAGCAATGTCCGGCAACTGGAAGGCACCGTTAAAAAGCTGGATGCCTATTACACCATCAATGGACACGAAATTAATATCCAGACAGCGCAAAAAGCCATTAAGGATATTATGACGGACAATCAGCCTGTTCCGGTTACCATAGACAAGATTTTGAATGAAGTGGCCAGAACCTATGGCGTTTCCGTAGATGCCATCACGTCTAACCGCAGAAACCAGGAAGTGGTGGAAGCCAGACAGATTGCCATGTATGTTATTCGGGAAGTAACAGACTTGTCCATGGAAAAGATTGGCGCCGAATTTGGAAACCGGCATCACTCCACCATCATCTACAGCATTAAAGAAGTAGAAAAAGATATGGAAACCAATCCAAGTGTAAAACATACCGTACAGAATATTATTAATAACGTAAATAATACCTGAGTTTTCCACTTATTATTCTTTTTCCACAATCTGTTTTGCACGTTTTAGACTTTTTCTATTTTGCTTAGGCTTCTTTTCCTCTTTTTTCCTCCCTTTTCTTTTTGCAGTCTTACAAAAACTTTTGGCACAGAATAAGACAAAAAGAAGCTTTTCCGCAATTTACACCAACACTACTACTACTACTAGAATAATTCTTTTTTATGTTTCTTAAAAAAGGAGGACCGAAACAAAATGAAAATTATTTGCAGTACCGAATTACTGAACCAGGCCTGTCAGAATATTCAGCGTGTGGTTTCTTCCAAAACATCCATTCCGGCAATTGAAGGTATTTTTATGCAGGCTTCTAACGGAAAGCTTTCCTTAACCGGTTATGATCTGGAAGTTGGAATTCATACTAACCTGGAAGTTAAGGTAGAAGAAGAAGGCAGCATTGTTATTAATGCCCGCATTCTTTGTGACATTTTAAGAAGACTTCCGGCAGAATCCGTCATGATTGAAGCGGATGAAAGACAGCTCTGTGTTATCCGTTGCGGAGAAGTAGAATATAAGATTGTTGGTATTGCCGCAGAAGAGTATCCGGAACTGCCGTCCATCTCCGGCGGTGTACCGGTTCTGGTAGACGCTGATGTTTTAAGCCAGATGGTAAAGCAGACTATTTTTGCTGTTTCTACCAATGACACCAAAGTCATTCATACCGGCGTCAAGTTTGAAATTAAGGCAGGGGAACTGCGTTTAATTGCTGTTGACGGATTCCGCATGGCCATTCGGACCGAAAAAATCAATTATGACGGCGAAGATTTACAATTTGTTGTTCCGGCAAAAACCCTTTCCGAAGTTATCAAATTGTTAGATGATGCCGATGTAGTTTCTCTGAATGTTGCCAAGCGGCATATTATTTTTGAAGTAGGTTCTTACAGTGTTATTTCCCGTCTGCTGGACGGAGAATTTCTGGATTATCATGCAGCCGTTCCCAAGACACACAGCACAGAGGTTCTGGTAGACGTAAAAACGCTTATGGATTCCATTGACCGTACCTCTTTGTTAATTACGGACCGTCTGAAAAGTCCGTTACGCTGCATCTTTGATGAAAATGTCATTCGCATCAGCACAACCACAACGCTTGGTACGGCCAATGACAGATTGCCCGCAACCATCCAGGGGGATCGCGTGGAAATCGGTTTTAATAACCGTTTCTTACTGGACGCCCTTCGGGTTTGCAATCAGGAAAAAGTAAAAATTACCCTGAATGGACCGCTGTCTCCTATTACCATTATTCCAACAGAAGGTAACAGCTTTTTGTTCTTAGTACTTCCGGTTCGTTTACGGAATGAAGGCTAAAAGGAATTAAGATATTATGAAAGTCAATTCCTTGCTTTTGGATCAGTACAGAAATATTGATCACATGGAATTTTCTCCGGTTTCCGGCGTCAATGTCATTTACGGGGAAAATGCCCAGGGAAAGACCAATCTACTGGAGGCCATCTGGTTATTTACCGGTCTTCGCAGTTTTCGTGGTTCCAAAGAAAAAGAACAGGTCCGGTTCGGACAAAAGCAGGCGCGGCTGGAAATGAATTACTTTAATGATGTACGGGAGCAGACCGCTGTCATCACCATTAATGAAAAGAAAAAGGCCAGTGTTGGCGGTGTCTCTTATCCCTCCTGTTCTGCTTTATGTGGTGAATTTTTAGGAGTTATTTTTTCGCCGGGCCACCTGAGCCTGATTCAGGGCGGGCCGACCGAACGCCGGAAATTTTTAAACCAGGCGCTGTGTCAGCTGCGGCCGAATTATGCCGGAAAAATGACGCAATATCATCACATTCTGCAACAAAGAAATATTCTGTTAAAAGATATTACCTATCATTCAGAACTTCTGGATACCCTGGATGTTTGGGATGAAACGCTGGCAGCGCTCAGCGCCTCTTTAATCTGGGCCAGAAAACAGTATTTAACGGAATTAACAGGAAATCTGGAAGAGTTTTACGGCGGAATTTCCGGCGGCAGGGAAGAAATATCCCTTTCCTATCTTTCTGCCGGTCCGCTGGAAGGTACTTCCGAAGCACAGTTGCAGGAAGAAATGAAATTGCTGATTCGGAACAGCCGGAAAGAAGATCTGATTGCAGGATACACTACGGTCGGCCCACACAGAGATGACCTTGAAATCAGGCTCAACGGTCTGCCGGCCAAAAATTTTGGTTCCCAGGGACAGCAACGTTCCTGCGCATTAAGTTTGAAAATGGCAGAAGCCGCCATTGTTCATAAAACCACCGGGAAGCAACCCGTTGCTTTACTGGATGACGTTATGAGTGAACTGGATAGTAGAAGACAGGATTATCTTCTGAATCATATTGAAGGATGGCAGGTTTTCATTACCTGTTGTGAACCATCCCATATTTTATTGTCAAAAACAGATGACAGTGGAAATCTGTTTGAATTGAAAGGAGGACACTTATGTTCCTCCATTTAGGACAGGATACGGTTATTCGCACAGACCAGATTATAGGAGTCTTTGATTTAGATAACACCACTATTTCGGCTCACAGCCGGAATTTTCTTACCCGGGCCCAAAAGGCCGGACGGGTAAAAACCGTTTCTTATGAACTTCCCAAAAGTTTTGTTGTCTGTCTGGAAGCAGATGGACAGGAAACGGTTTATCTTTCGCAATTATCCACCCAGACCCTGTTGGGTCGGTACAAAAGTATAGGATAAGAAACGTACGCTATGCATGGAGGTTTTAGTTTGGATAAGGATCAGAAAACAACAGAGCAGGCCTTAGAAGAAGCCATCGAAGAAATCGGCGATTTTGACGATGTAGCAGAAATGGATACCGTAGTGGAAGAAGAATATGACGCCAGTCAGATCCAGGTACTGGAAGGACTGGAAGCCGTGCGGAAACGCCCGGGCATGTATATCGGATCCACCGGACCTAAAGGTTTGCACCATCTGGTTTATGAAATTGTGGATAACTCCATAGACGAAGCTCTGGCCGGATATTGTACCCACATTGAAGTTAATATTCTGCCCGGCAATATCATTGAAGTACAGGATAACGGTCGTGGTATTCCTGTCGGCATCAATGAAAAAATGGGAATTTCCACGGTTACCGTAGTACTGACGGTATTACATGCCGGCGGTAAGTTCGGTGGCTCCGGATATAAAGTTTCCGGCGGTTTGCACGGCGTAGGTTCCTCCGTTGTAAATGCACTTTCCGAATGGATGGAAGTAGAAGTCTGCCAGGGCGGACGCCGTTACTTCCAGCGCTTTGAAATCGGAAATCCGGTAGAAGAACTGAAAGAAATCGGTACCGCTGATACTACCGGAACCTTAATCCGCTTTAAAGCCAGTGCGGAAATTTTTACAGAAACCACAGTTTATGATTTTGAAACCCTGGAACGCCGTTTACGGGAACAGGCTTTCTTAAATGCAGGGCTGAAAATTACATTAACAGACAAACGGGAAGAAGAAGAGCATCAGGAAGTTTACTGTTATGAAGGTGGTATTTCTTCTTTTGTAGATTTTGTTGTGCAAAAAAGAGGCTATACACCGCTTCATGAAAAACCCATTGCTTTTAATGCAGTAAAGAATGACCGGGAAGTAGACATTGCACTTATGTACAATGACAGCTACAACGAAAATCTGTATTCCTTTGCCAATAATGTTCGTACCATTGACGGCGGTACCCATGAACAGGGTTTTAAAACTGCATTAACCCGTGTCTTCAATGATTACGGCAGAAAATACAATATTATTAAAGATGGTGACAAAAAACTTTCCGGAGACGACGTTCGGGAAGGTCTGGTTGCCATTATCAGTGTAAAACTGACAGAAGCGGAATTTGAAGGACAGACCAAGGGTAAGTTGGGAAATACCGACATTACACCACTGGTTTCCAAAACCGTATATGAAAAACTGATGACCTTCTTTGAAGAAAATCCGGCAGTAGCAAAAGCCATCTTCAATAAAGCGTTAGAAGCTTCCCGTGCCAGGGAAGCTGCCCGCAAGGCAAGAGATCTGGCTCGCAGAAAAACGGCATTGGAAGGCAATTCCCTGCCAGGAAAACTGGCAGACTGCCTGGACAAGGGAAATGAACTGACGGAACTGTACATTGTCGAAGGGGATTCCGCCGGCGGTTCCGCAAAAGAAGGTCGGGAACGGCAGTACCAGGCCATTCTTCCGTTGTGGGGCAAAATGTTAAATGTAGAAAAAGCCCGCCTGGACAAGGTTATCGGTAATGATAAATTAACGCCGGTTGTTACGGCACTGGGTACCGGAATCGGGGACGAATTTGATATTACCAAACTGCGGTATAACAAAATTGTTTTAATGGCCGATGCCGATGTAGACGGTGCGCATATCAGAACCCTGTTACTGACGTTTTTCTTCCGGTACATGAGACCGCTGATTGAAGAAGGTCATGTTTACATTGCCCAGCCTCCACTTTATAAAGTAAGCAAGGGTAAAAATAAATTCGCCTATGCCTATTCCGATGAGGAGCGGGACCAGAAAATTGCCGAATTTGGCGGTTCCTGTGACATCCAGCGGTACAAAGGTCTGGGTGAAATGGACCCGGTTCAGCTGTGGGAAACCACTATGGACCCGAAAACCCGCACCATGCTGAAAGTCAATCTGACAGATGCCATGGAAGCAGATGAAACCTTCTCTATCCTGATGGGGGACAAGGTAGAACCACGTCGGGATTTCATTGAAAAGAATGCAAAATACGTTCAGAATCTGGATGTCTGAGGGGAGGGGAATGAACCATGTCTAAAGCAAGTGCAGAAATGCAGAAACAAAAAGAACAGGAGTTCCGTGACAACCTGGAGCTCCAGCATATTGTAGATGTAGATCTGAACAAGGAAATGCGCAAATCCTTCCTTGACTACTCTATGTCCGTTATTGTGCAGCGTGCCCTCCCGGATGTCCGGGACGGATTAAAGCCGGTTCACAGAAGAATTTTATACACCATGTATGAAAACGGCCTTTACCCGGATAAACCGTACCGGAAGTGTGCGGATACCGTTGGTAACGTGCTTGGTAAATATCATCCCCACGGCGATGCATCGGTTTACGATGCTATGGTTCGCTTAGCCCAGAACTTTTCCATGCGTTATACGCTGGTAGACGGTCATGGTAACTTCGGTTCCATTGACGGGGACCCACCTGCTGCTTACCGTTATACGGAATCCCGTATGAGCAAGCTTTCCTTGAAGATGCTCTCGGATATTGATAAGGACACCGTTGATTTCCAGCCGAACTATGATGATCGTCTGAAAGAGCCAACGGTACTTCCTTCCCGTTATCCGAATCTGTTGGTAAACGGATCTATGGGTATTGCAGTTGGTATGGCTACCAATATTCCGCCGCATAACCTGAAAGAAGTTATTGACGGTATGTGTGCAGTCATTGATAATCCGGAAATTGGTCTGGCAGAATTAATGGAACATATTCCCGGTCCTGACTTCCCAACAGCCGGTATTATTATGGGACGCTCCGGCATTCGGGCAGCTTATGCCACCGGACGCGGCAAAATTACGGTTCGTGCAAGAACAGAAATTGTAGAAAAGAAAAACGGTCGTTTTGAAATTAAAGTTACGGAAATTCCTTATAACGTAAATAAAGCCAGACTGATTGAAAGTATGGCAGACCTGGTAAAGGAAAAGCGAATTGAAGGAATTGCCGATATTAACGACTATTCTTCCATGCATGGCATGTATATTTCCATCGACCTGAAGCGGGATGCCAATCCGCAGGTGGTACTGAATCAATTGTTCCAGTACACCCAACTGCAGACGTCGTTCGGAGTTATTAATCTGGCTATTGTAGATGGTCAGCCGAAGATTCTGACTTTAAAAGAAATTCTGCAGGAATATATTTCTTTCCAGTGTGATGTTATCCGCAGACGGACAGAATATGAATTAAAGAAAGCTTCTGACCGTGCTCACATTCTGGACGGTCTGGCAAGAGCCATCGATATTGTAGATGACATTATTGCTACCATTCGTGCCACCAAGGGTGGTCAGGCAGAAGCCAAAGCGGCCATCATGGAAAAATTTGACTTTGATGACCCGCAGGCGTCCGCCATTGTTGCCTTCCGTTTAGGACAGTTGGCCGGTCTGGAAATCAAGAAGATTCTGGACGAACAGGAAGCCCTGAAAGAAAAAATTGCAACCTACCAGGCTATGCTGGCGGATAAGCAGCTGATTCTGGATGAAATTAAGACAGAAGCCCGCGCCATTGGAGATAAGTTCTCCGATGAACGCCGCACGGAAATTTGTAACGTTTCCGGAGAAATGGATATTGAAGATCTGATTCCGGAAGAAGAAAATATTATAACCCTGACAAAGCTGGGATATATTAAACGGCAGGCAACCGATGTCTATCGCCTGCAAAAGCGCGGCGGCCGCGGCATTTCCAGCATGAATCGCCGGGAAGAGGACGTTACGGAAACCATGTTCAGCTGTTCCAGCCATGACTATGTTATGTTCTTTACCAATCAGGGCCGCTGTTACCGGATCAAGGCTTATGAAATTCAGGAAGCCAGCCGCACCAGCCGCGGAATGAACGTGGTTAATGTGTTACCGTTGCAGCCGGAAGAAAAAGTAACTGCGCTGATTAAACTGGAAGATCCGGAAGCAGATGCCTACATTTGCATGGTAACCCGTGCCGGTATCATTAAGAGAACGGCACTGTCTGATTATAAAAATGTCAGACGGAGTGGCCTGATTGCCATTAACTTAGACGAGGGCGATGAACTGGCCTGGGTAAAATTAACCAGTGGTCAGGATGATTTGCTGGTGGCAACCCATGAAGGCATGTGTATCCGTTTCCATGAAACGGACGCCAGAACCCTGGGGCGTACCGCCCGTGGTGTAAAATCCATTGCCTTTAAGAAAGACGGGGACTACGTGGTTGGCTTTGATGTCTTAGATGACACCGGAACTGTTTTGACCGTTTCCGAAAAGGGTTATGGAAGACGCTCTTTCCCGGACAATTATCCGGTGCAGAACCGTGGTGGTTCCGGCCGCATCAATTACCGCGTAGAAAAATATGGAAAAGTGGCTGCACTTCGTGTGGTACATGACACCGAAGATATTATGTTAATTTCGGCTTCCGGCATTATGATTCGAATTGAATCCGGAGCCATCAATTGTGCTTCCCGTCCGGCAAAGGGTGTAAAAGTCATGCGGATTTCGGATGACGACAAATTAATTACCCTTTCTGCCGTAGAACATACAGAAGAACCTGAATCCACAGAAAATTAACAAGTTTGGAGCAGTTTTATGGACGAACATCAATTTGACGGCGAAATGGTGGAATTCTTAAAAGAATTAAACGCCTTCGAACAGAAAGTAAAAAAGGAAGTGGCAGATAAACTGTCTGTTCCGGAAGAAAATGGACAGACCGAAGAACCCTCTTCCGATGAGGAGCGGGAAGTAGAACAATGGCTTGCAGAACAAAGTCAGGTACAACCGCAGGTAGCAACTCCAGAACAGCCCCAGGCACAAGCTACACCACAAAATTACTGGTTTAAAGAACAGGAAGCCCCTTATACTTCAGCTGAAGAGTTCTTTTCAGAAGAAATTCTGCCGGAAGAACCGATGCCGCAGGAAACAGGAAAAAATAAGAAGCAGGCAAAGAAAAAGAAGCCTCGTAAAAAATGGTCAAAAACCAAGAAAATTTTAATGAGCATTATTTGTGTTTTGCTGGCTTTGCTTCTTGCCGGTGGCGGATTCCTATGGAGTAAGCTGAGCCTGATTAATACCGGTGGGGAAGACTGGGAAGAAGTAGACACCATGGAAGATGACATAGATGCTGCTTCCATAGACAGTATTACAGATGCCACGTCCTTAACTGCCTGGCTGAAAGCCTGGCATAATAATGGCGGGGACCATATGTCCAGCAAATACGTCAAAAATATTCTTTTATTAGGCGTAGACAGTGACTCTTCCCTTTCTGACACCATGATGTTGGTTTCTGTTAACCGTAAGACCAAGAAAATTTCAATGGTTTCTTTTTACCGGGACAGTTATACCTATGTAAAACGGAAAAATGGAAAAGAATCTTATACCAAACTGAATGCAGCTTATAGCTATGGTGGCGCAGAATTAGTTCGTTCCACCATTGAAAATAACTATAAAATCAAGATAGATGAATACGCTTTGGTAGATTATGATTCCTTCCCGAAAGTCATTGATGCTTTGGGCGGAGTTACGGTTAACGTAACGGAAAAAGAAGCGGCCTATCTGAATAAGACTTGGTGGAAGTGGTCCCGGACCGGAAATAAAATTTCCTTTACTTCCGGAAACATGAAAATGGATGGCGAACACGCTTTAATGTATTGCCGGATTCGAAAACTGGATTCTGATGTAAACCGGACCGAACGGCAAAGAAAAGTAATAGATGCCATTATTGATAAGGCACAGGATGCTTCCGCTTCCCAGCTAAACAATATGGTAAATACGGTATTCCCGTATGTTACTACCAGTATGACAAAGACCAAAATTCTCAGCTATGGAACACAGGCATTAAGTGAGAGCTGGATTAGCTGGCCACGTTCCCAGGCTACCATGCCAACGGACGAATACTGTCTGCCTGGATATGCCGGAACCCAGTGGATCTGGCTGTGTGACTACGAAGGTTCTGCTTATGAATTGCAAATGCAATTATATGGAAAGAGCAATATTTCCCTTGCCAAGAACCGCGTATCGCCGTTAAGCTTCTCTTCTTCTTATTCGGAAAATACAACCTCTGCTTCCACTAAAAAGAGCAGCGGCAGTACCGGAAAATCTTCTACCCGTTCCTATAGTACCAAGTCCAGCACCACCAACTTTGGGGATGATTTAATAGAAGAATTATCCGGCAAACAGCCACAGAAGAGTACCAGTAGTACCACTGCTAAAGCTTCTTCTTCCAGTTCTTCCACAAGACGAAGAGTTTTCTAAATAGGGAAAAACTGACTCGCAGAAAAAAAGACAAAATAAAAAACAGAGCTACCGGAAAAGTAGCTCTGTTTTTTGTGGAAATGTGGAAAACAGGGGAAGAAATCAGATGTCCTCTTCCCGGAAATCAATGGTCAGCTCCTGGTGTACGCCCTTTAACTGGTAATAGCGGACACCGGCGGCATCAAACATTTTTTTAGAGGCACGTGTGCCGTCTGTTTCCGCGTACTTATCGGAAATATAAACTACTTCTCGGATACCAGACTGGATAATGGCCTTGGCACATTCGTTGCAGGGGAACAGCGCAACATAAATTTTGCAGCCTTGCAGGGAGCCACCGGCGTGGTTTAAGATGGCGTTCAGTTCCGCGTGGCAAACGAAGGGATATTTGGTGTTTAAGGCAGCGCCTTCGCGATCCCAGGGAAAGTCGTCATCGTTGCACCCAATGGGAAGTCCGTTATAACCGACGGACATAATTTTGTTGTTGTGGTTTACAATGCAGGCGCCAACCTGTGTATTTGGGTCCTTACTCCGCATGGCGGAAAGTAATGCAATGCCCATAAAATATTCATCCCAACTGATATAATCTTCCCGCTTTGCCATAGAAAGAAACCTCCGTTTTTCTTGTTTTATCAGAACAATTCTAGCAAAACTCTATTTTCTTTTCAACACGGGCGAGATAGTGTTATACTATCCCAAAAGAATGCAAAAAAGGAGTCGGGCGCTTTGGAACCAAAAGGAAACTGGCTAAGCAAAGAAACTACAAAAAAAATCTTACTGATTTCGGCTGCTGTTTTAATTATGGCGGTGGTCATTTTTAATTATGCCACAGTATTTTCTGCCCTTGGGAAGTTGATGAATATTGTATTTCCCTTTATTTTGGGCGGAGCTATGGCCTTTATTTTTAACGTACCGCTCCGCGGGTTGGAAACAAGAATTTTCAAAAAAGACTTCAAAGGGAAGCGCGGTGTCTGCATTCTCCTGACCTTACTTTTTATTTCGGCAATTTTGGCCGGAGCCCTCTTGATTATTGTTCCACAGGTAGTGAAATCCACGCAGACCCTGATAGGAGAAATTGAAGAGCTGGCTGCCAGATACAGCAGCATGGAGGATGTTCGAAAAGAACTGATGGAATCTTATCCCTGGACTGCAAAGTTTTTATCGGATTCCCGCGTTCTGAATTTTGATTATGCAGGAGCGTTACAAAAACTGTCCTCTTATTTGAAAGAGTGGGTTTCTAATATTGGATCCGGGAATGGCGGATTAATGGACTCCGTTACCGGCGTGGTTACTTCCATTGTCAGCGGAGTTGCTACTTTCTTTATTGGATTTGCTTTTTCCATTTACTGCCTGTTCCGAAAGGAAGCTTTGGCAAGACAGATGCGCCAGATTTTATATGCATTATTTAAAGAATCTACGGCAGAAAAAATCCTGGAAGTAGGAAGTCTTTCCAACGTAACCTTCTCTAACTTCATCCGTGGACAGTGCCTGGAAGCGGTTATTTTAGGAACCCTGTTCTTAATTTGCATGAGTATTTTCCAAATGCCATATGCTCTTTTGGTGGCTGTTTTAATTACCATTACGGCATTGGTTCCTATTTTTGGTGCGTTTGTAGGATGCTTTGTTAGCGCACTGTTGCTCTTAATTGTAGATCCAAAATACTGTATTGAATTTTTGATCATGTTTATTGTGTTGCAACAGATTGAAGGAAAACTGATTTATCCGCACGTTGTCGGAAGTACGGTTGGTCTTCCGTCCATCTGGGTTCTGTTTGCCATTACTGTTGGTGGTGAACTGATGGGTGTTGCCGGCATGGTAATTTTTGTTCCGCTCTGCTCGGTTCTGTATGCGTTGTTCCGGGACTTCATTGTAGATCAATTAAAGGTAAAACACGTAACCAAACGGCTGTATGAAGTTCCATACGAAGTACGAAAAGGTGCCGAATTGCAAGCCATGACCATGAAGAAAACAGAGGAAGTGGAGCTACAGGATGTCGTGAATTCTGCGGATAAGCTGAAAATGAAGCTGCTGCATCCGAAAAAGGATGAAGAAGAAGCACTTGCCAGGAAAGCAGAAAAGCGGGCGGAGAAAGCCGGACGCAAAGCAGCACAGGCAGAAGAAAAAGCCCAGCAGGCAGAGGAAGCCGCCAAAAAAGCAAGAGAAAAAACGGAAGCTTCTTCAGCAGAGAAAAAAGACTGAATCGCAAAGCAGCAGAAGAAAGAAAAAGAAAAAGCCCGCCATCAGCGCTGTCTGATGACGGGTTTTGTGTTCAGTTTAGTCTGTAGTAAGGAACGGACAGATTATTGAAAATCCAGGTTGTTGACTTCTTTTTCTACTTCATGCAGGACCATGTTGTAAATATGGCGTCCCTGGTTAATGTACAGTTCGTTTCCTTCTTTTTTGCAAAGCATGGCAAAGGTTTTGCCGATGTCAGTGGCAACGTCTTCCCCGCCCTTCCGGACGCTGAGGTAATAAAAGGAGTAAGCAGAGCTTTCTACCACGTTTTTATAAAAGTCGGATTCCAGTTCGTCCAGACGCTTGTGCAGGGCAGTGATGGCAAGGACCGAAAGCTGGGAAGAGGGCAGGAAGTAGTTTAAAGCGGCTTCTGCAGAAAAGAGCTGTAATACACCAACCTGGTCATAGGTTTCGGCTTCAAAGAAACAGGGGTCTGTCAGTTCGGCTTTGGTTTCGTCACTTAAAGCAACAGTGGCCAGGGCATAACCAAGCATTTCCGCTTTTTTGGTGTTGCCGTTGCGCCGCTGTTCGTTCATGGCTTCTACCATGGACAAAATATCCTGATCCGCAGGCGCAGCCTTTTTTGAGGTAAAAATTTTAATATCTCTGTCGTCCGTGTTCATGAAATCTCCTTATTTTGTAGCCGCAGCTTCTGCTTCTTTTGCAGCTTTGGCTTCCGCTTTCTTTTTGGCACGGCGCTGCTTTGCCTGATATCCGAGAAGGAGGGACAGGTCATCATCCGGGGTGGCTTCCGAGCAAAGTGCAGTGGCCGATCTGTTATACAGGCCGTGGAAATCAGAACCGCCGGTTACCAGAAGCTTGTGCTTTTTGGCAAGAGCTTTTAACTGGGCACGTTCTTCTTCCGTGTGGCTTGGGTGATACACTTCCAGTCCGTCCAGACCCAGGGAAATGAGGTCTTCCAAAGAATCCATGAGTCCGTCCAGTCCCGGATGAGCCAGAACGGCAATGCCGCCGGCGTTGTGAATTTCGTCAATGACTTCTGCCGGAGCCGGGTACTTTGGCTGTACCAGAACGTTGTCCGGACTGTCCGGATCAAAGAGGGAGTGGTACAGGTCTCCGAAAATGCTGGTGGTATATCCGCATTCCATAAGCGCGTGCATGATGTGCTCTTTGTAAATGTTGGTGGATCCTGCAGCGCATTTTAAAACCAGTTCGGAGTTGATGGGATATTTGTGGGAAACCTTGCCGACCATTAACTGGGATGCTTTCCGGCGAGCCAGTGAATTACGGCGGCAGAGTCCTTCCAGCCGGTCCGGGTTTTCTGCAAGATAACATAATATAAATACATTTTTCTGTTTGTCCTGGTCAAAAGCGGAAAGTTCCACGCCGGGAATAACGGTAACACCGTGACGTTTACCGATGATTTTACCGCGGACCGTACCGGCCTGACAGTCATGATCGGTAATGGCGATGGTTTCTACACCGCTTCTGTTGGCAAGCAGGATAAGATCTTCAATGCCTAAGGAACCATCCGAAAGACGGGTGTGACAGTGTAAATCTGCTGGCATGAATGGGTCCTCCCCTTTCAAAAGAAGTGTCTAATAGTTACAAAAATATTATAGTATATTTGGATAAAAGGATGCAAGAGGAATTACTTGCAAAGAAAAATAGTCTATGCTATACTATCTTTTCCTTTATTAGTACTGTTAGAAACGCACAGAGGAAAGCGGTAGATTTTGCAAATGTTTTGAGAAAAATCACCAAAGAGTGGCATGAATGGTGGATTTTCCACTGTTAGTGGTCTCACATCTGTGAAAGGCGGATTTTTCAAAAAGAAGAAAAAATAAACTTTTTGAAAAAAAGACTTGCAAAGTTGCTGATAGTCTGATATAGTATATCTCGTTGACGCAGTCGGTGTTTTTAGCGATGAGGGTCCACCCGTTCCCATCCCGAACACGGCAGTTAAGCTCATCAGTGCCGAAAATACTTGGGGGGCAGCTCCCTGGGAAGATAGGGCAATGCCGACATCAACAAAGGTAACCAGCCAGAAGGCTGGTTATTTTTATTTGTGTTAGTTTTTCGGGGTTGCCGTTGGTGGGGAACCAGTGGTTAAGAGCCGGGCAAAATAGGAAAAACAGAAGAAGATAAGAACCGAACCAGAGGTCTTTTGGACCTCTGGTTCTTTTTTTATTTTCTTTTCCGGGTCGGTGGCGTTTAATGGGGACATCTCTTAAAGGAGGTCGGACTCATGAAATGGAAAATAGGTTTGCTGGATTCCGACACGGAATTTACCACACGGTTACAGGACGCGTTTGAAGAACAGTATCCGAATGAGATTGATTTTTCGGTTTTTTCTACCTTTGATCAGGCCGTTACAGCAGCGGAAAAGCTGGGTCTGCAGTTATTGCTGGTGGAAGACGGGCTTTATTTAAGCGGTACTGCTTCCTGTCCTGTTTTACTGCTGTGTACACAAATCGGAGTAGATTATGAGCCGGAAGATCATGCGTATCGGAAGGTTTGTAAATACAAAAGTGTAAGTGACTGGTACAGCCTGTTCTGCTCTTACTGCAGAGGAAAGTTCGCCGCTGACAAGGGCAGAACAGCGGAGCTTTCCGGGGCAGGGCACATGACGCTGTGCCTGTTTCTTTCTGGAGGCGGCGGGACCGGTACCAGTACCGCCGCTGCCGCCTTCGCCATGCATTTGGCGCGGAGCAGAAAAAAGGTGGTCTATTTAAATTTTGAGCCCTTTTCCAGTACAGAGCAGTTTTTTATAGGGAGTGGGAATTATGACATGGATGACATCATTTTTTCCCTCCGCAGCCGGAAATATGAATTAAACACGCTACTGCGTCATGCCCTCTGCCGGGACACCTCCGGCGTCTACTTTCTTACGCCATGTAGCTCTGTGTCGGACTGGTTTTCTTTAACCGGAGAAGAAATTCTGCAGATCTGTGATGCCATTACCAAAAATTTAGGGGACAAAACCTTTTTGGTTCTGGATATGAATGCGGATGCCACAGAGGCGTTTGTTTTACCGTTTCTGTATGCCAAAAAGGCCGTTCTGGTTGCCAATGGGGAAACCCTTGGAAATGACAAAGTGGAACAGCTTTTAAATGCTCTGCCACTCCTTTGTAATCTGACCGTCTTTGAAGTAGCACGGAAAACACAGTTACTGTATAACCGTTTTGAGCGGGTTGGAGGGCAGTTATTAGATTTGCCGGAAATCGGAAAGCTGGGTGGCATTAACCGGACAGAAGCTGACTCGCCAAGAAGTTTAATGAACACGCTGGCCGATCTTGGCCCGTTCCAACGGTTGGAAGAGAGCCTTTATGTTTGAAGAAATCCGCCGGGAACTATATACAGAAGGGAATCTTGGCGCGCTGAGCAACGAAGAGTTGTACCAGCAAATTAAGAAGCTCTTTTTAAAGCAGGAACAGAACCGGCAGTTACCGCTGGCAAAGCAGATTGAGCTTGTAGATCAGATTTACAGCTCGCTTCGGGGTTACGGGGCCTTAGATCAGCTTTTTTATGATGAAACCGTTTCCGAAATCATGATCAATCATTTTGATGAAATTTATGTAGAACGGCAGGGAACCGTCAGTCGTAGTTCTCTGCAGTTTGAAAATGAAGCAGAGTTGGAACAGACCATTCAGCGGATTGTCAGTAGGAGCGGACGGGAAGTCAATCAGGCAAAGCCGATTGTGGATACACGGCTACCGGATGGTGCACGGGTAAATGTGGTGCTGCCGCCCATTTCTTTAAACGGGCCGGTGGTTACGGTCCGTCGTTTCCCAAAAGACAAAATTACCATGGAGAAACTGATTGCCTGGGGCTCTGTTACGGAAGAAGCGGCGGAATTTCTAAAACGTTTGGTACGCTGCCGGTACAACCTGTTTATCAGTGGTGGAACCAGTTCCGGAAAGACTACGTTTTTAAATGTCCTTTCCGATGAAATTCCGCCGGAAGAACGCATTATTACCATTGAAGATTCTGCAGAACTTCAAATCCGTAGCCTGCCGAATCTGATCCGGTTGGAAACACGGAATGCCAACGCCTCCGGAGTTGGCCGGGTTTCCACACAGGACCTGATCCGGACCTCCCTCCGGATGCGCCCGGATCGCATTATTGTAGGAGAAGTTCGTGGTGCGGAAGCACTGGATATGTTAAATGCCATGAACACGGGACATGACGGATCCCTTTCCACCGGCCATGCCAACAGTTGTTATGACATGCTAAGCCGGTTAGAAACCATGGTATTGCAGGGGAATGCCGGGCTGCCGCTGGTGGCAATCCGACAGAAAATAGCGTCCTCTTTGGACGTGATTGTACATTTGGGGAAATTAGGGCCAAAACGACAGGTTATGGAAATTTGTGAAATGGACGGTGTGCAAAACGGGGAATATCAGTTACGAACCCTGTTTTGCCTGCAGAATGGAGTCCTGACCTGCGTAGAGCCGACAGTAAAGCATGACTATAAGTTAAAGCTGTATGGGGAAGAACCGAATGAAACAGGAAAAAATAAAACAGAACAAAATGAAGCGGAACAAGGCTTTTCGGAAGAAGAACAAGGCATTCAAAAACAACAAAAGTTTCCAGGAGCCCTTGGACTGGGTGGGCCCGGAGCCAGAAAGGCTGGTAACAGAGAGACCGCTACAGAGCAGTCCGCATCAGGAGATGCGGAAGAAGAAGAAGAAGAGAAATCGCCTCCAAACAGAGCCAGGCCTGGTGCAGACAGAAGAAGCGGGGCTGTTTAAATCGGAAAACGGGACACAAAAAAGAACGAAAAAGCGGCAACTGACGACGGTTTTGCAAAAGCTGATAATAATCCGCTCCTGCTGTGGAAAACAGTTTGGTATGAAACAGGCGGGGCTTGGTTTTCTACTGGGAATGCCGATAGGCTTTTTGACCGGCTATATTTTGTTCCAGCGGTTGCCTTTGGAACTGGTATTGCTGCTGGTGGGTGGTCTGATTGGTGCCCGTTCTTATCCGGCTTTTCTGATGGAAAAGCGGGAACAGGCTTTCCGCTTACAGTTTTGTGACTATTTGGATGCTGTCAGCATGTCCCTTGCCTGTGGACGAAACACATATGACACCTTTTTAAGTGCCAGTGCAGATATGCGGACTCTTTATGCAGAAGATGCCCCAATCTGTCTGGCCGGGGAATATATTGCAGGCAATCTGATGGCCGGAGAGCGTTTGTCATCCCTTTTGGATACAGTGGCAAAGGAGAGCAACTGTGAAGATGTACAAACCTTTGGAAATGTTTATCTGATTTGTGAACAGGCCGGTGGAAATCTGAAGCAGGTTGTGGATCAGAGTCGGAATATGCTGACAGAAAAAATTTCCATAGAGGCAGAAATCAGTGTTTTACTGGCGGGACCCAAAAATGAACTTTATGTAATGACCGGGATGCCATTGGTCATCTTAACGGCAATGAAATTACTGTCTACGGATTTGTTTACGGCAGAGCATCTGGCAATTAATCTGGTTGCTTTGGCTTTGTTTACGGTTGCGTTTTTATTAGGACGCAGCATGGTAAAAATTAAGGTTTAGGAAAATGACAACTGCAGGAAAAATAACAGTATTACTTCTGGCAACCGTTTTTTGTTTTCTGGATCTTTTTTTGTTTATAAAACAGGGAAAGAGGGGATGGAAAACAACCGGCCTGAAGCAATTTGTATTAGAAGACCTTTTTTTCTTGGGAGAGGGCGTGCATAGGAAACTGCCGTGGAAAGAAAAGCAGGATACGCAGCGGAAGCGCCGCTTGCGGGAATTGTATTCCCCATTACAGGCAGAGGAAATTAACCGAAGTGCCGCCGCTGCCCCAGCAACCTATTTACTGTTAGGGTTGCCCGTTTTGCTTCTTTTGCTTTTATTTTCGGAAGATGGCTTGCTGTTTCTGTTAGAGCTTTTATTGCTTGGCTTTCTTTGCTGTTATTTTGATTTTTGGCTAAAGCAGACCATAACAAAGCGGCATGAGGAAATGGAAGCGGCCTTTGCACCCATGCTGACCAAGCTGGCGCTGATGGTACAGGCAGGAATTACTGCTTCTGAAGCCTTTCGGCGTGTGGCCTGCTCCGCAGAGGGCCTGCTATATGACGAAATGCAACAAGTGGTGAACAACACGAATAATGGCATAAGCATGGAAGATGCCCTGGATGAATTTGTTCTTCACTGTCCCCTGCGGGAGGGAAAGAAGTTTGCATCGCTTTTTCAACAGAATCGGAGAAAGGGTGGGCCGGACTTTCCAGACAGCTTAAATGAAATGGCACAACAGGCTTGGGAAGAACGGAAAAACAGAGCCAGGACCAAAGGGGAACTGGCAGACCAGAAGTTATTGGGACCAACGCTGTTAATGTTCATCGGCATTTTGCTGATGATTATGATTCCGGCGTTTGAAAATTTATTTTGACGGAAGGCAGGAGAATACAGAATGAAACAAAGATGGCAGAGTTTTTTAACGGACCACCGTGGGGAAGTCAACATTGTGGCAATGGTGTTGCTGATTATTGTGGTAATTGCCCTGGTGGCTATTTTCCGAACTGAAATGACCAGTATTATCAGCACACTCTTTGATAACATCAGAGAGTCTATGGAGTTAACATGACTTCCCGTTCCGGGTCGGTTCAGGTGGTAGAGTTTTCTTATGTGCTTCCCATTGCCTTTACTGCAGTGGTTGGACTGCTTTATATGGGATTTTTACTCTTCTTTTATACCTATTCCGTTTCCGTTGCCGGAAATTATGCAGAAGAGGCCTGCTATTTGGCAGAGCAGTCAGATCGGATTTACTGGCAACTGAGCACCGACCCGATTGATGAGGAAGACCGGCTCGCCCTGGAAAAAGAACTTACCGCAAAAATGAAGCGCATGGAAGTGCTTCCGGGCATTTCTTTTCGGACGGGGTTCACGGAAAACCTGGTGGGAACAAAATTTCAGGTGAAGATCAGCTGCAGTTATTTTGGAAAGCAGTTGTTTTCCGTGGTTACGGACCGGACGGCCTACCACCCCAGGGAATTTGCGAAGAACGTGGATCTGGTAGAAGAACTGGCGGAAGAATCAGACCTTCTGAGCCGGATCAAAGAAAAGTACGAACAATATCTGAATAGGGAAAAAGAATATGACAGCACGTAAAGCTTTTCAGGGTTCCGTGTCATTATTCCTTGCCATGGTCCTGTTACCAATTTATTCCTGCATTTATTTTGTCATTGATGCAGCAAGATATGAAGCGGCCAGGGAAAAGGCGGAAGGGGCACTTGCTCTTTGCGGAAACGGAGCCCTAAACGATTATGATTTTGTGTTAAAAGAGCTGTATGGCTTATTTGCCATGTCTTCCGGGCAGGAAAAAGAAGAACAGCTGATTGGAGACCTGTTTGGGAATTCCGTGGATGCTTATGGAGCAGGACAGCAGAATATGATCAGCACTTCTGTGAAGCGCTTTTCGCTTTCCTTTCCTGCCGAAGCATCTCTGGCAAGGCCGGAGGTGTTGGAACGGTACATGGTGGACTATATGAAATACCGGGCACCGTATCAGTTTGCCAGAGGACTAAGTCAGCAGTTTGCGGTTTTCCGGCAAAGTGCGGATGCGGCAACGGTGTTGGAAAAAAGCCAGAGTTACTATAATGCACTGTCTGATACGGATGACCGGTTAGCTGAAATCGGAAAATCGGTTTCCGGAGAAACCGATGGCTCTGTTGCGGCGGAAAAGAAAAAAATTGCGGATTTGCAGAAAACCATAGACCCACTCCGCAAAGCATTAAAGAGTTCTTCCAAGGAAGCGGAAGAGTGGAAATCCGCCATTGAAAAAATGGAGAACGGAGAACTGAAAACGCTGTTGTCCGGAAATTACCAGGACGCGGCCGGGGCGTTATCAGAAGATGGCTTACAGTCTTTTTCCGATCTTTTACAGGAAGATTTAAACAAACTACAGGAATATGAATCCCAAAAAGCGCAAAGTGCAGAGCAGGCAGAAGGAGACGGACAGACAGAAGGGGACGGGGACACGCCGTTTCCGGTTTTGGGATATCCCACGGATCCGGTTTACCGGTATCTCTTATCTGCTTCCGGAAGTAAAGCTTCGGAAGAGGACAAAGCCTCTGCAAAGAAAAAAAAGTCTGCTTTGCAGGGCATAACAGAGACAAGCCTTTCCGTTTTCTATGAAAATGTGGCAGCCCTTTCTGTTGCAGAACAGCTGGGAAGTGTGGCGGCAACCATAGATGCTTTGGGGGAAACAGGGGATACGCCCTCTTTGCCCACTGCGGAAGGAAGTAGCCTGCAGCAGTTAAGTAATATAAAGCAGTTGTTTCTTGGTATGGAAGATGCCTTAAAAAATCAGCTGGAAGACTGTTATGTGGAAGAATTTATAACGGAACAGTTCAGCTGTTATGCTACCGGGGACCAGGCGGAGAATTTATCCGGAAGTACTTTTTCGGAAAGCCCGCTGTTTCGGGGCGAGGTAGAGTACATTCTGTTTGGAAAGGACTCCTTGCAGGCCAATGTGGCACTGTATTCCAATTTACTGTTTGCCTGCCGGTTACTCTTCAACTGCATTTATGTGTTTGGTAACGCAAAAATGCGTAGTGAGGCCCTTACGGTGGCAACGGCGCTGGCCGGATGGACCGGAATTGGCATTACTGCCGCGCAGAATCTGCTGTTACTTTTATGGGCCGGTGGGGAATCCGTCCTGGACGTTGCCACCCTGTGCAAGGGCGGTGCGGTGCCGCTGTTTAAAAACGCGTCCACATGGACGCTCAGTTTAAACGGCGCAGGGCGCACCCTGGCAGAAGGTGCTGCAAATTATGCCAGCAAACAAATAGATGATGTTTTTACATTAATAGAGCAAACGGCAGATGACCAGCTGGAAGAGATTACCGATGCCGCGGAAAACTATTTTAAACAAACGGCAGAAGGTGCTGCGGAAAGTGTAACCAATTTAATTGTGACACCAATTGAAGCACAGCTAACCAGTCTGATTGGAACCCGCACAGCTGCTTATGCCGGAAAAAGTAAAGATCAAATACGGCAGATGTTACAGACTGCAGTGGATTCCGTAGAAGGAACCAGTACTGCAGTAACCCTGGGAAAGCAATTGTTTACCGAATATTGCTTAGAGGAGCTGACAGAAGAGGTCTACCAATATTATGAACCTCTTTTATCTACAGAAGATGCCCTGTCTGAAGCGGCCGCTTCGGCTTTAGAAAAAGCTTTGGCAGATTCCTATGAGAAGCTGTTTTCTGCAATTGAAAATAAACTAAATCAAAAAGTGACGGAAGCAGAAAACCAGCTTCATCAGGTTGTAAATGGAGCCAAAGAAAACGTAAAGAACCAAACGGTGGCGGTTATTAACCGTTATGCGGAAGAACTGGGTACCTTTCTGGGGACCGGAAACGGAACGATCTCAGCGTCCGTTTCCGGATCTTCCGGGCTGGCCTTCTCCTACCAGGATTATTTAAAAGTAATTACCTTTGTTCGCCTGCAAAGTAACTCCGGCAAAAGAGGAATGCTGACTCGCAGCGCCAAGGTAATGCAGGCCCGCGTAGCAGCAAAGGAGTCGTCTTTTAATATTGCGCAGGCCTATACAGCAGTACGACTGAATGCAGAAGTACGGGTTTCGTCCTATACCATAAAGGAGGAAAAAGAATATGCCTATTAAGCGGATGGTGGCCGGTTTCCTTCTTGGAATAATCCTCTTAACCGGGTCTTCTTGTGGGAAGAAAACCGTGGCAGAGCAAAAGGAAAGCGCAACCGCAGAAGCAAAAACCGCAATTGCACAGGTTTCCTCCTTTGCCATACCTATTCCCGCAGACTGGGAAGGAAAAGGCAATAAAGATAAACTTTATGAAGAAGAAATGCAGTCATTATCGTTCCTGTTAGTTGGAGCAAAAGGTTCTTTAGAAGACGCACTGCCGCAGGACTTGGCATTATTTTTCAGCACGGGATTTTATGCCAGTCAGACCGAGGTAATTCCGGAAACAGGGAAAAACACCCTGCAAACCGGATCCATTGAAAATGGCAGATTAAATGAAACCTGGTATTATTGCGGCTTTAATTTGGAAAATGGACAGGGGTTCTTTGTCTATGTGGCAAAGGACGCAGGAGAAAAGGAGCGCTTGATACAATATGCGGAAACGTCTTATCGGGGATTGGCCCGCTTCTGATGATGGTTCTTACAGCATAGAAGGAGCCTTCAGCATTACCATTTTTACGGTTTGTCTCCTGGCCGCCTTTTCCATTCTTTCCATTATTCGTGTGGAATTGGAAGTGCAGGATGCCATTAACCAGACTGCCATTGAGCTTTCCCAGTATACCTATGCTTTGGGAAAAGTGGTGCCGTTATCTGACACGGAAAATGATGCAACAGATCTTGGTGGAACCTTACAAAGCATTTTTATGGATCAGGCAAGGGAGTCGGTAGCAGAGGGCATTGGTGCTCCGCTGGCGAAAAGTCTGGCCAAAAAACATTTTTCCCGTGTGGAGTGGGAACCGTGGTTACAGGAGCAGGGAATTGCAGGAGGCTATGCGGCCCTTGATTTCTCCGGCACCAGCATATTAGGAGATGGGAAAACCATTTCCATTACGGTTACCTATCCGTTGCAGGTGCAGACGTATGGTTTGTTTTCCAAGCAACTTACCATTTGCCAGACGGCAGAAACCCTGGCACTCCTTCCGGAAAATGCATCTTTGCTGGAAGCTTTGCGCAATCAGCAGGGAGAAGAAACAGAGGGGTCCATCTGGAAAAGCTCCAATTTTATCCGTGGCCGGTATTTTATCAGTCAGTTGAAATCGGAAAATGCCGGACAGGCGGTGGCCTCCGGTGTTGGAATTGATTTTTATGATGTGGGGAATGGTATTTACCAGGAAGCCTATTCCATGAATTTGTTCTCTTCTACATATAGCACCTGTAATGGGGACACAACAGAGCTGTTGTCTTATGCTCTGAACCGGGAAGCCACGGAAAAGCAGATACAGCAGTATGCAACCCGGTTGGAGAAAGACATCCAATCTCTGAACGAAACCATTTTAATGGAAAGTGGGAAAGAGGAAACGGTTCTTCCTGCAAAGCGGAAGATACTGATTCTGATTTTGCCGGAGGAGTGCCGGAAAAATGCAACCATGCAATCCGGATTGCAGGAAATAAAAGCGGATTTGCAAAAGCAGGGAACGGATGTGGAGTATCGGTATGAGCAGGAGGCATTATAGATGATTATTTTGGAATTGATGCGAATGGTTCTTTTAACCACGCTTCTCTGCCTGATAGCCATTACGGATATTCAGACCCGACTGATACCAAAAGAACTTCTGCTGGAAATGGTGGTTGTTGAAGTAGGATATCTCCTGTTAAGTTGCTTTTTAAAGACCCCGGAAACCAGATTTTATCAAATTTTATTTCCGCCATTGGTAGGCCTTTTAGTGGCTGCCTTCCTTTGCCTTTGCTGTCGCCTTTTGGCCAAGGGCGGCATTGGCGGTGGCGATTTAAAATTGTTGCTGGCCCTGGGCTTTTGTTATGAATTGCAGGATTTTCTAGGGGCATTGGCAATAACCGCTTTGCTTTCTTTTGGAATAGGAGCCATCCTCCTTTTAAGTAAGAAGATAGAAAAAGGAAGCACCCTTCCCTTTGCACCGTTCCTTGCCATTGGTGTTATGGCAGAAACAATCCTTCAGCTGGTGAAACTATTATGAAAAGAATTGTCCCTCTTGTTTTACTGTTCTGCCTCTGCGCCGGCGGATGGGGTAAGTTCATTTACTCTCAGATGAATGCAACCGCACGCTTTCAACGGCAATGGCAACAGGCGGAAGAGTTATATGAAAAGAAGATCCCGGATGAGGCACTGGAAGCCTACCTTTCCTGTCTTTCCATGGAACCTAAGAATGAGAAAGTATTGCAACGGGTTTCAGAACTGTACCTGCAATTGGAGCAGTACGAAAAAGCAAGAAAAACCTGTGAAACGTTAGAAACGGTTTTACCCGGCAACACAGAAAATCTCCTTCTTTGGGCAGACACGTTTTTAGCAGAGAACCGGTATGCAGACGCAGTTTCCGTTTTGGAAAAAGGAGAAGACGAATTACTCCAAAACAAGTTACGGGAAATCAAAGGGCAATATGTTTTAAGCTATGTGCCAATCTCCTCTTTTCAGGACTGGTGTGGAGCCGGTGCGCAGATGGTGACTTCCGTTTTAACGGAGTCCGGAACGGCAGCCATATACACAGCTTCCGGACGGCGGCTGTTTGGTGGGGAACTTTCCTGGGCCGGCGGACCGTCGGAAGACGGATCCCTGTATCCGGTGTGCCAGGAGGGACAATTCCTTTTTGCAGATGCAGAAGGGAACAGGCGGTTGGTGCCGGAGCATCTGATAAGCACGCTTGGGCCCATGGCGTCCGGTTATGCGCCGGTTTCCCTTGATGGGGTATTTGGTTACATGGATACGGAATTGCATCTGCAGGAATTGCACTATACCAAAACATATGCCTTCCAGGAAGGTTATGCTTTGGCGCAACAGGACGGCGGGTTGGTGCTTTTGGACAGCAACCTGCAAGTGGTTCGCTCCTGCCCGTTTTCTTCCGTGGTAGAAGACCCTTATGGATTTTCTTCCACCTATGGCGTCATCATAGGTAACAGCAATGGACTATGGTCCCTGTATGGGCCAGACGGAGAAGCCCTGTCGTCTTTTACGGCGGAAGAAATACGGCTTCCGCAGGAGCGCAACGGGTTACTGGCATTTCGTCAGGGCTCCCTTTGGGGCTTTGCGGATCAGCAGGGGAACGTGGTTATCCAGCCGTCCTTTGCGGACGCAAAATCCTTTTCGGAAGGTTACGCTGCCGTTAAAACCGGAGATAAGTGGGGCTATATTGATGAAACCGGCACACCGGTTATAGATCCCGTCTTTGACGAAGCCGGCCCTGTTTCTAAAGAGGGAACTGCCTTTGTACGCAATAGCGCCGGTGTGAATTTGCTGAAATTAAATTGGTATGAATAGGAGGACCCACTACATGAAAGAAAAAGAGAAGATTTATACCGCCAAGCTGTATTTGGAAAAGCTGGCAAACGGAAGAAATCCCTTGGACGGAAGTGCCCTTCCGGAAGAAGACATCTTAAATAATGTAACGCTATGTCGCACGTTTATTTATGTGGCAGATCTGCTGGAGCAGATTTTGGAAAACGGAGGCCTGGTTGGAAAGGTTCCCAACTCCAAAAAAGCACCCTTTTCCATTTCGGAAGAAGAGCGCATGGAAATTGATATCACCGAAAAACCGGTTGGAGTTTCCCAATTGGCAGACCGGATTAATGCGGTGTTGGATCCGCATGTGAAGTCCCTGCCTGTAGCCCAAATTACCAAGTGGCTGGAAGCAGAGGGTCTGTTGCGAACGGAAATACAAAATCAGGAGCGGGTGAAGTACGCTACCGAAGAGGGAAATGCCTTAGGCATTCTTACAGAGGAACGGATTAGTCATACCGGACACCGGTACCGGAAAAACTTTTATGATGCGGCAGCACAGGCCTATGTGATTGCCAACCTGGAACAGATTGCAACCTTTGCCGGCTGACACCCCCGCCAGACAAAGTGCAATAGAGCGGTTTTGAAGTGTACGCTGTACCTCTGGCGTACAGGAGGACCGCAAAAAAGCATCTCTTCAAACAGGCAAATAGCCTTGGAAGAGATGCTTTTCTTTATGGTATTGGGGGTTCTGTTTGTTTAAAGTACTAGGTAATTAGCTTTTTGCGTAAAGGGAAAGAGCCTTTTGCATAACTGTGTTGGCAACCGGGATGGCGTTGGTTAAACCGTAACCGCCGGAATTTTCCAGAACAACAACAATGCAAAGCGGAAGGTCATCCCGCTGGGAGTATCCGGCAAACCAGGTATGCGGATTACCGTTGGAAACCTGTGCCGTACCGGTTTTACCACACATTTCCAGGTTCGGGAACTTGCTGTCCTTGTAATAGTCTGTAACATTGGAGCGCAGAAGATCATTCAGCTTGCGGGCAATGTTGGAACTGCAATAGGAAAGGTTTCCGCCACGGGATCCGTAAATTAAGGTCGGATTCGGGGTAACGCCGGTCTTGTTGGCAATAGAGCCAAGAATGGTAATTTCATGGCACGGGTTTACCATGGTGGTGTACTGGCCAATGCCGGCCCAGGCGCGGTCAATGTCATAGGCACCGGACAGGTCAAAGGTACTGGTGGCACATTTAATGCCGTTGACTTCAATGGTCTTACCAAACCCAAATTCTTTGGCAGTGGCCATCATTTCGTTGTTTGTTAACAGGTTACAGGCAATTTGTGCAAATTGTGTGTTGCAGGAGCGATTCAGACCCTGCTTAAAAGTAACGGTGCCATGAGTGCTGTTACACTTTACTTTACTGCCGCTTTTAGTGGTAAAGTATCCGGGGCAGGTAAAGGTCATACTTTCAATGTTGCTGACATTTTCCAATGCGCAGGCAGAAGTAATGATTTTAAAGGTAGAACCTGGTGTATATGTGCCGCTGAAAAAGCGGTTCATATAAATGGCTTTGTAATTGTCCGAAGAATCATCAATATCATCCGGTTTGTTGGCCGGGTCATAAGTTGGTGTGGATACGGCACAAAGAATTTCACCTGTTTTATAGTTATATACGCCGATACAGCCTTTGTAGTTGCCAAGTGCTTTATAAGCAGCAACGGAAAGATCAGCGTCTATGGTCAGTGTCAGGTCATTCTTTTTGCTGTCCGAGGCGTATAATCCGTTAACCAGATTATACCCGGTTAACTGGGAGCGGAATGCGGTTTGTGCACCCGTGGAAATAAATCCTTCGGAGTCCCCGACTACATGCAGAGTGGCTTTCCGGACAGCGGAGTCCGCATTGTAAGTCCGTTGCCCGTCCTTGGTGGAAACCAGAACGGTTCCGTTTCGGTCATAAATAGAGCCGGAACTGGTAACCATGTGTTTGTTGTACGGCTGGCTGACCCATGTTTTGGCCTGAATCAGCATGGTGAAAAGCAATACAATCATGGCAACGGCAAAGATGCCGCCGATGGCGTAAAGCCATTTGGAGCGTTTGAAAATTCGGTTCATGCTTTTCGCTTCCCTCCTTTTGCCCAGGTGCGGTTGTCTGCCGCCTTAATAAAGGCAAGCATGGCCCAGCAGGAAACCATACTGGTTCCGCCGTGGCTGATGAATGGAAGCGTAACACCGGTGAATGGCAGGAAGTCCATAACACCGAAGGTATGTAAGGCGGCCTGGAACAGAATCAGGGTTCCGGCTGCGCAGGTGGCAATAGAGTAGAATGCACTGGAGGACCCATTTGCATTCCGGATGGCGTGAATGAAAATTAACAGGTAACAGATCAGAACCAAGAATCCAATCAGCATGCCAAACTCTTCACAGACGATACCAAAAGCAAGGTCTTCAATGGCAGCGGCAATCTTCCGAAGGTAACCGTTGCCAACGCCCATACCGGCAAGTCCGCCGCTGACGGCGTAGGTCATGGCGTGGGTCTGCTGGAAGCCTTTGCCGTAAACGTCGTCCCAAACGTGGCGATACGTGGCAAAACGGCTCATAACGTAGTCTGACCGGAGCAGCACAACCATGGCTGCGGCCAGGCCGGCACCAACCACAATGAAGAGTACGGTACGGATATCGCCGGATCGCATAAAGGCCAGAACCAGGAAGGCGGAGAAGAAAATCAGCGCGGTGCCAAGGTCCTTCATCAGGAACAGAAGGCCAATGCAGACAACGGCAAAGATGATGTAGTGCCAGATGTGCTTGCTGGTCTGTAATTTTTCCAGCGAGGCAGCACCAACAAAAACAAACGGAATTTTTACAATTTCCGAGGGCTGGAAGGAAATGGAGCCAATGGTTACCCAGTTGTAAGCGCCGTATTTGTAACTGGCAAAGACCAGTCCGAAAATCAGAAGGGCAATGGCAAAAATTTCCATGGGAAGGATATATTTGTCCGCACGGTCTACATCAGACAGAATCCAAAGCAAACCAATGTATCCGGCAAAACCCAGAATAACGGCCAGGAACTGCGTCAGCAAAGTGCCGGTACTTTGGCAGGCGTTCAGGGCAAGACCGATTCCCGTCAGGAAAAAGGCAATAATTTCCAAGCCCATGCTGTGCTTTTTCAGAATCAGGGAAGAGACAATGGCATACGCCCATTCCAACGCCAGAAAGGCAATAAAGACGGTTCCGGCACTTAAGTTCTGGCCAATGGTAGTCAGCGCTTCACTCAGAGAGACAATCTGAGCAAAGGACAGAATCTGGAACAGGGTCAGAATGGTCATGGCCGGAATCCATCGTGGTCCGCTCATTTGGCTCACCTCACTTTAGTAATCAGTTTCAGGTTTCAAATAGATAAAAAGTAAAACAATTAAGAATACGGGTCATTAAACTTAATGGTATATCCGCAGATTTCAATGATGTCACTGTCAAAGAGCGGAGTAGGGGCAAAGATTTCTTCCCCATTTACCAGGGTTCCTGCCTGCGAGCCGGTGTCTTCAATTACCCATTTGCCGTGTTCGTTGCGGCGGACAACGGCATGGTAGCGGGAAACAACCGGGCGGTCAATCCGGATGTCTGCATCGGAAGCACGGCCAATGACCACTTTGTTCATATGGTCAAGGGACATGATTTCCCCGGTGATGCAGTTTTCCAGATTGCAGGACTCTTTCAGTTCGTTTGCCATTTGCGGAATGATAATGTCTCCTTTGTTGCGGTCATCATAGGCAAAGGCATCCGGTGCTGCCGGTTTATTATAATTTCTGGGCAGTGTTTCTTTGGTATATTCTGCTTCCAGTGGCAGTTCTTCAAAGAATTTGAAAACAGCATTGCCAAAAACAACAATATCTCCGTTTTCCAGATATTTCCGGCCGATTACCCGGTCTTTATTGACCAGGGTGCCGGTTTTGCTGTTGGTGTCAAACAGAATCCATTTTCCATTCCGCTTGGTAATAACGGCATGGAAACGGGAAACGGTATTGTAGTTTAAAACAATGTCACAGGTGTTGCTTCGGCCAATGGATGTTTCTGCCGTTTTCAGCGGCATGCGGTCCCGGTTGGCGGCATTAATCAAATATCCGATGGTGCCGGTTTTTCGGTTGTTCTGAGACAGTACATAAGCACAGATGGCTACCAGCGCCAGAGCCAGCAAAGGAAGAATCCAGCGGCTGACGGAAATAATAGAGGACACGTATTTCACCCCTTTTTAATGGAAATGAACTTCGTCAAAAATTATATAGAATCTACTGCTTAAAATCAAGAAAACCGCGTCCTTTGTTGCCTTTTTTGCAGGGCGTCTTGCTTTTTGAAACACAGTTTGCTAAAATTAAACCGACATATAGCATAGGCTGTGGCAGTTTTGTCTGCAGCAACGGAGTTATTGTAAAACTAGGAGACTAAAAGAGGGGATTATTAAATGATTACTTCCGGATTGTTTTTAATTGTATTCATCGTTCTTCTGTGCCTGGTAGGCGTAGGCTTAATTGCAGCTCTTTGCGGAATTCTCTTTGTTTATACCGGCCGTTCCATGAGTTATGACCGTTCTGCAAAGAAGATGGCCAAGGCGGGAAATAACGCAACGAATGCAGAATAATCTGCAAAAAAAGCTAAATGAGAGCTCGCTTGCAAAACAAGCGGGCTCTTTTTGCCGATATGATATCAATATTAAAATAGACAGAACCAGGAAAGGAAACCACCATGTCAAATGACTTTTATGCCATGCTTTCCCGCATGAAATATATTGATCGCTGGGCGCTGATGCGCAATACGGAGTCGGAAAGCTTAATGCAGCACTCTTTTGAAGTGGCGCTGCTTGCCCACGCTTTGGCCACCATCAGCAATGAACGTTGCGGGACCACACTGGACGCGGACAAGGCGGCTGTAATCGGTCTGTTTCACGATGCCTCGGAAATCCTGACCGGGGACATGCCGACACCAGTCAAATATTACAGTGAAGAAATCCGTTGCGCGTACAAGGACGTAGAGCATATTGCCACGGAAAAGCTGATTACCATGCTGCCGGAAGATTTACAGCCGCAGTACCGGGACGTCATGGTCCCGCAGCCGGATGATAAGGAGCTTTGGAAGCTGGTCAAAGCGGCGGACAAGCTTAGCGCCCTGATTAAGTGTGTAGAAGAGGAAAAAGCCGGCAATCAGGAATTCTTAAAGGCCAGGGAAGCAACCGAAGAGTCCATTCATAAACTGGAGTGCCCTTCTGCAGAGCTCTTTTTAACGGAGTTCCTGCCAAGTTATCTGCTGACCCTGGACCAACTGAAATAGGAGGACGGAAATGGCATACAGTTGCGATTATTGCATGAACTTCCAGTGGGATGAGGAACTGGAAGAAGACGTGTGTTCCGTTGACATGGACGAAGACGAATATGTCCGCCTGCTGGAACACCACTATAAAGAATGCCCCTATTTCCGGGCCGGAGACGAATATACCATTACACGGAAACAGAACTAGCCCTTATTTATTTTTAAGTTGTTCCCGGTATGGTAAACTCTAGAAAACAAAAAGGGGAGGCTGTCTTATGAGACTTTTGCTTGCGGAAGATGAACATATGCTGTCAGATGCACTGGTAACCATGCTGACCCACAGCAATTATTCAGTGGATGCCGTTTATGATGGCCAGGACGCGCTTGACTACCTGCGCACCGGGGACTATGACGGAGCCATTCTGGATATCATGATGCCGAAAATGGACGGGGTAACCGTAGTCAAAAAAATCCGGGAGGAAGGATTTACCCTTCCCATTCTGCTTCTGACTGCCAAAAGCCAGGATGATGACGTGGTTGCCGGCCTGGACGCCGGTGCGGACGATTACCTGACCAAACCGTTTAAAATTAATATTCTTCTGGCCCGCATCCGCGCCATGACCAGACGGCAACCGGAGCTGAGTAATACGGTGCTGCAATTTGGCGATTTACAGCTGAATCGCTCGGATTACGAATTAAGCGGACCGGAAAGTGCCGTAAAGCTGGCCAACAAGGAATTCCAGATGATGGAAATGCTGATGGATCATCCGGGTCAGGTTATTCCGACCGAACGCTTTCTGGAAAAAATCTGGGGTTATGACTCAGACGCGGAAATCAACGTGGTCTGGGTTTATATTTCTACCCTGCGGAAGAAATTAGCCGCCCTGGGAACCCACGTAAACATTAAAGCGGCGCGCGGAGTCGGATACTCTCTGGAGGAACAGAAATGATTGCCGGACTGCGCAAACGATTTATTGCCATTGCAACGCTGTCCATTATGCTGGTACTGGGCGTGCTGATGCTTACGGTTGATCTTGCCAACTTCGGTAGCATTGAAGATGAGGCAGACTATACGTTGGACAGCTTAATTGTGTCCAACGTCTTTTCCAATGGGATGCCGCTTCCGTCTTCTTCTACAGACGGAGAAGAACCCACCCATGACGAAGATCCGGCAGAAGAGGAAGATTCCGCTAAAAGCAGTTTCTTCAGGGCTGCCATTCAGGCAGGCGGTAAATCCAGCACGAAGGATTATGAATCCCATTATTTTTCCGTCAGCATCAGTTCAGATGGAAACTATCAGGTTTTCCTGGCAAATGAAACGGAGTTAACGTCTGCGCAGGCCATTCAGCTTGCCAAACTGGCGGCTTCCGGAAAGAAAAGCAAAGGCTATGTTTCCACCTACCGTTATGTTCTGGTCTCCCGCGGAGACGGATTACAATGTTATTTTCTGGACTGTACTGCCACCATGCAAAGCGGCGTAGCGTTCTGTATTGTTACCACAATTGTATTCCTGGCCGGGGTTCTGGTTTTCTTCCTTCTGGTTTGTCTGCTGTCCCGCAGTGTCTTTTATCCGGTGGAAGAAAGTTATAAGAAACAGAAATCCTTTATTACCAATGCCGGACACGAACTGAAAACACCGCTGGCCATTATTGACTCCTGTACGGAAGTCATTGAAATGGAAAATGGGGAAACCAAGTGGACCGAAGGAATTCATACACAGGTAGAACGCCTGTCCCTGATGACACAGGAACTGATTACCATGGCCAAGTTTGAAGAAAATGATCAGGATCTGGAGCGGGCGGTCTTCAATTTATCAGATGCATTTAATGACGTCATAAAACCGTTTGCCCTAATGGCAGAGGAGCAGGGATTTCTGTTACATACCATGGTGACGGAGAATGTTTTAATTTACGGAAACGAACGTTCCCTGCGGCAGGTTATCTCCATTCTGGCGGACAACGCCATCAAATATGCCAGGCCGGGAACCACCATTATTCTGGGGGTTGCCAATCAGCGGCATAAAGTACAGATCTTCAGTAAAAATGACACGCTGGATCCCATTACACCGGGACAGCACAGGGAATTCTTTGATCGCTTTTACCGTGGAGACACCTCGCACAGTAGTGAAAAGAAAGGCTACGGAATCGGCCTTAGTATGGCGCAGACCGTGGTTCGGGCGCATGGCGGCGCTATTACCGCACAAAGTGACGACGGAACCGCGCTGATTATTATAGCGCAGCTTCCGAATGGACTGAATGGGCGAGAGGCGTCTAAGCAGGTTGCCGAGTGGCGCAAGGAACACCCGGCAGATTCCGATATTTCCTTTACGGATGTAGAAGATGTTCCGGAAGACAAAGAGAGCCTGTAACCGGGCTCTCTTTTTTGCTATAATGAAAAAGACTTTAAAGCGGAAAGGAAGATACCACTTATGTACGTTGTTTGCCTAGATATGGAAGGTGTTCTGGTACCGGAAATCTGGATTGCCTTTGCCGAAGAAACCGGTATTCCGGAGCTGAAACGCACCACCCGGGAAGAGCCGGACTATGACAAATTAATGAAGTATCGTTTGCAAATTTTGAAAGACCATGGACTGGGCCTGAAGGAAATTCAGGAAGTTATTTCCAAGATTGACCCGATTCCGGGCGCCAAAGAGTTTATGGACAAATTACGGGATAAGACCCAGGTTATTATTTTGTCTGACACCTTTGAACAGTTTGCAGCGCCGTTGATGAAAAAGCTGGGTATGCCCACTATTTTCTGCAACACTCTGGAAGTAGCGGAAAACGGAGAAATTACAGACTACAAAATGCGTTGTACCCCGTCCAAGCTGACAACGGTAAAATCCCTGCAGGCCTGTGGTTTTGATACCATTGCCTCCGGAGACAGCTTCAATGATCTTGGCATGATTCAGGCATCCAAAGCCGGATTCCTGTTCAAAAGCACAGACCAGCTGAAGAAGGATTATCCGAATATTCCGGCTTACGAAGAATATGATGATCTTTACAAGGCAATTTGTGACGTCATTGATGCATAAAGGAAATCAGGGACAAAGTTACATAAACTGAACCTAAAAAAGAGGCGGCAAAAAACCGTCTCTTTTTTAATTATGGCTAAACCATGCGGTTTACAATGCAGGTGTACTAAGAAAAGAAAGGGCGGTTTTCTATGAAAAAGATAACCAAGCGAATCCTGGCAGTTTTACTTGCACTTACCATGACAGTGTGCTGCGGATTAACCGCACTGGCTGCCTCTTCCGGCCAGGGCGGAACGCCACCGGAAAAGCCATCCGGTGACAGTAGCTCACAGGGAGATGGCGCACCGCCGGATGGAAACGGTGGCGGCGGACAGGCTCCTGGCGGCGGAGGGCAAAGCTCCGGCGTAGCCAGCTACACTGCCGTAAAAGAATATACCGAAGACGGGACCTATACGGACGAAACCATCAGTTCCACCGGAACAGATGAAAACGCCGTTTTGGTTTCCGATGGAACACAGGTCTTCAGCGGGGCCAGCATCACCAGAACCTCGGACGATTCTTCTGGGGGAGATAATTCCAGCTTCTATGGTGTTGGCGCCGCAGTCCTGGGCAAGGGCGGCACAACGTATATTACCAAGAGCAACATTACAACCGATTCCGCCGGCGGGGCTGGTGTGTTTGCCTATAGTGACGGCAAAGTTTATGTAGCGGATACCACCATCAACACCACACAGGACACCTCCGGTGGCCTGCATGTAGCCGGAGGCGGCACGCTGTATGCGTGGAACGTAACCGCTACCACGCAGGGCAACAGCAGTGCCGCAATCCGCTCCGACCGCGGCGGCGGAACCATGGTCGTGGATGGCGGCACCTACACCTCCAACGGTACCGGATCGCCAGCTGTCTATGTAACTGCCGATGTGGCCATCCACGACGCTACGCTGGTAGCCAACAACTCCGAAGGAATTTGCCTGGAAGGCCTGAACAGCCTGCATTTGTATAACAGTAACCTGACCTCCAACATGCCGGAAAATGAACAAAATGACTGCACCTGGAGTGTCATTGTTTACCAGAGCATGTCCGGTGACTCCGAAGAAGGAGAAGGCACCTTCCAGATGGATGGTGGCTCCATCACCAGCAAAAACGGTGGCATTTTCTACACCACCAATACCGAAAGTGATTTTGTCATTCGTAACGTAAAAATTACCGCTGCAGACGACTGCGAGTTCTTCCTGAAGTGTACCGGCAACTCAAACCAGCGTGGCTGGGGTTCTGCCGGAAGCAACGGTGCGGATTGCAAATTTACCGCAATTCAGCAGGAAATGAACGGCGACATCATTTGGGACAGCATCTCTACCCTGAATTTCTTTATGACCGATGGTTCCAAGCTGACCGGTGCAATCCTGGATGATGAAAGCAACGCCGGTAACGGTGGAGACGGTTACGCTAACGTAGCCATTGATAAAAACTCCATCTGGGTGGTTACCGGAAACAGCACCGTTACCAACCTGTACAACAGTGGAAAAATTGTAGATGCGAAAGGAAAGACCGTTACCATTCAGGGAACAGACGGAACCGTTTATGTAGAAGGTGACTCCGATTATACCGTTACCGTTACCGGCACGTACGGTGAATATGCGGATTGCAGCACGGAAGCGGGAACCCTGACCTCCTGGACGGAATATAGCGTAGATCGCCCGTCTGAACTGGGCGAAGCAGAAACCACCACCGAAGAGGAAGACAAGGACCTTCCGGTTTGGGCCAAAGCCCTGATTGGCGGACTGTCTGCCGTTGTCATCATTGCCGGAGTAACAGCATTTGTGCTGAATAAAAAGAAAAAAGACGCTTCTGCTTCTTAAAGAAAAATCCCTTCCTCTTTTGGGCGAGTCAGCACATTCCTTTTCTATAAAAAACATGCTAAAATGAAGGCACTTAAAGAAAAGGAGGCAATACCGTGAAAGTATCACTCAACCCGAATGCAGAAATAGTGGCTGTTGTAAAAGAAGGCTTAAAACGAACCGGTGGGTATTGTCCCTGCCGGAGAGAGCAAACGGAAGATACAAAATGCATTTGCAGGGAATTCCGACAGCAAATTGCAGACCCGGAGTTTGAAGGCTTTTGTCACTGTATGCTGTATTACAAAAGTAAGGAGGACTGAAGATGTCCAGGGAAGTAGAAATTACCAAAGAGAACTATGAAACAGAGGTCACCAAATCAGAAAAGTCCGTCCTATTGGACTTCTGGGCAACCTGGTGCGGACCCTGCCAGATGGTAGCGCCTATCATAGAAGAAATTGCGGAAGAGCATGAAGAAATTAAAGTGGGAAAGGTTAATGTGGATGAGCAGCCTTATCTGGCACAGCTGTTTGGCATTGAAGCCATTCCAACCATTGTCATGATGAAAAATGGCCAGGCCGTTCAGGCTCTCTTTGGATATCAGACCAAAGCACAATTGGAAGCATTTATTAAAGCCAATGCCTGAAAAATAAACAGGGAGTAACTGCAGTAGTTGCAGTTACTCCCCTTTTGGTTTTTGCGGGTATCCGAAAAAAGAAAAAGGACGGTAAAAACCGTCCTTTGGTGGTCGAGGCGACTGGACTCGAACCAGCGGCATCTTGGTCCCAAACCAAGCGCGATACCAAACTTCGCCACGCCTCGATAGCTAGGTAATTATAACAAAGGCGGCAAGGGATGTCAACTAAGGAAAACTGTTGTATAATGAGCTTCATTAGGAGGTTTTTCTATGCAAAGATCCAGTGGAATTTTACTGCCGGTTTCCTCATTGCCATCCCCGTATGGGGTTGGCACCCTGGGGAAAGCGGCATATGAGTTTGCCACTTTTTTAAAAAACGCCGGGCAGCGCTTCTGGCAGGTGCTTCCGCTTGGCCCGACCGGCCTGGGAGACAGTCCGTACACCAGTTTCTCCACGTTCGCAGGAAACCCGTACTTCATAGACCTTGATTTACTGATTGAAGAAGGTTTGCTGGAGCGGGAATACGTAGAACAGTTTGACTGGGGTAAAGACCCGGAGCATGTGGATTATGCAGCGCTCCGCGCAAACCGGTTTACCGTATTGCGGAAAGCCTGTGAAGCAGGTTTTCCGTGTCAGGAAGCGGAAGTAAAGCGGTTTGCAGAAGAACAAAAATGGCTGCCGGACTATGCACTGTTTATGGCGGCAAGAGACTACTTTGGCGATGGCTCCTGGCAGGACTGGCCGGACGAAGGCCTGCGGAAGCGCACCCCGGAAGCGCTGGCAAAGTACCGGGAATTGCTGAAAGAGGACATTCGTTTTTACACCTATGTGCAGTATTTGTTTTTTAAGCAGTGGACCGCATTAAAAAATTACGTTAACAACCTTGGAATTCATATCATCGGCGATGTACCTATTTACGTTGCCATGGATTCCGCAGATACCTGGCGGGAACCACAGTTCTTTGCTCTCGGGGAAGACCTGGTTCCGAAAGAAGTGGCTGGTGTACCACCGGACTATTTTTCAGAAGAGGGCCAGCTTTGGGGCAATCCGCTGTATGACTGGGATGCCATGAAAGCGGACGGCTACGGCTGGTGGATTCGCCGCATGGAAGGTGCCAAGCAGCTTTATGATATGGTTCGGATTGACCATTTCCGCGCGTTTGAAAGTTACTGGGCTGTTCCATACGGTGCCGCCAGCGCAAAAACCGGTACGTGGCACAAGGGCCCGGGAATGGATCTGCTCCGCGTGTTGCGTGACTGGTTCTATGACCTGGACTATATTGCGGAGGACTTAGGAATTCTGACACCGGCAGTTACCGATTTGCTGGAGCAGACCGGATTCCCGGGCATGAACGTACTGCAGTTTGCTTTCTCTGCGGACGGCTCGTCCAAGTACCTGCCGCACCGCATGAAACGAAACAGTGTATGTTACGCGGGAACGCATGATAACAACACCTGCCTTGGCTGGTGGGAAGATCCTGCGGTGCCACAGGAGGACAAGGACTTCGCCGTCACCTATCTGGGCCTGAACGAACAGGAAGGGCCGGTTTTGGGCCTCCTGCGAGGAGGCCTGCAAAGCCCGGCGGACCTGTTCGTGGCCCAGATGCAGGACTGGCTGCAGCTGCCCGGTTCCGCCCGCATGAATGTGCCGGGCGTTGCCCTTGGCAACTGGGCCTGGCGCATGCTCCCGGGGGCGGCCACTGCATCCCTTGCAAAGCAGATTGCAAAGCGTACCAAAATCTATGATCGCTGAATCGCAGAAATGCTTTAAAAAATGACGAAAACAGGGCCTTTCGGAGGCGTTGTTTGTGGGAAAAGCGACAAAATAAAGTAGGCGGATTTTTTTGACGTTGAATAGAAAAATTCCCTATGCTATAATCTCTGCCGTAAACCCAAAAATATATTCACTATTCGGAGGGAATAACACATGGCAAAAAAATACGTTTATCTGTTTACCGAAGGTAATGCAGACATGCGTGAACTCCTTGGTGGTAAAGGTGCAAACCTTGCTGAAATGACCAACATCGGTCTTCCGGTACCACAGGGCTTCACCGTATCTACTGAAGCTTGCACTCAGTATTATGAAGACGGCCGTGAAATCAACGACGAAATCATGGCTCAGATTGAAGACCATATCGTAAAATTGGAAGAAATTACCGGCAAAAAGTTCGGTGACAAGGAAAATCCTCTTCTTGTTTCTGTTCGTTCCGGTGCCCGTGCTTCCATGCCAGGTATGATGGATACCATCCTGAACCTTGGTCTGAACGAAGACGTAGTAGACGTTCTTGCTGAAAAATCCAACAACCCGCGTTGGGCCTGGGACTGCTACAGAAGATTCATCCAGATGTATTCTGACGTAGTTATGGAAGTTGGCAAGAAGTATTTTGAACAGCTGATTGACGAAATGAAGGCCAAGAGAGGCGTTACACAGGACGTTGAACTGACTGCTGATGACCTGAAGGAACTGGCTTACCAGTTCAAGGCTGAATACAAAGAAAAGATCGGCGAAGACTTCCCGACTGACCCGAAAGAACAGCTCATGGGTGCCGTTAAGGCCGTATTCCGTTCCTGGGATAACCCACGTGCTAACGTATATCGTCGTGACAACGACATCCCATATTCCTGGGGTACTGCCGTTAACGTACAGGCCATGGCCTTCGGTAACATGGGCGACGATTGCGGTACCGGCGTAGCCTTCACTCGTGACCCGGCTACCGGTGCTAAGGGACTCTTCGGTGAATTCCTGACCAACGCACAGGGCGAAGACGTTGTTGCCGGTGTTCGTACACCAATGCACATCTCCGAAATGGAAGAAAAGTTCCCGGAAGCTTTCAAGCAGTTTACGGAAGTTTGCTCCATTCTGGAAAAGCACTACAGAGACATGCAGGACATGGAATTTACCGTAGAACACGGCAAACTTTACATGCTGCAGACCAGAAATGGTAAGAGAACAGCACAGGCTGCTCTTAAGATTGCCTGTGACCTGGTTGACGAAGGCATGAGAACCGAACAGGAAGCTGTTCTGATGATTGATCCTCGTAACCTTGACACCCTGCTTCACCCGCAGTTTGACACTGCCGCACTGAAGGCTGCCACTCCAATCGGCAAGGGCCTTGGCGCTTCTCCGGGTGCTGCCTGCGGTAAGATCGTCTTCACTGCTGAAGATGCAGAAGAATGGAACAACCGTGGCGAAAAGGTTATCCTGGTTCGTCTGGAAACCTCTCCGGAAGACATCACCGGCATGAAGTCCTCTCAGGGCATTCTGACCGTTCGTGGTGGTATGACTTCTCACGCAGCCGTTGTTGCCCGTGGTATGGGTAGCTGCTGCGTATCCGGCTGCTCCGCCATCGTTATGGACGAAGACAACAAGACCTTCACTCTGGCAGGCAAGACCTTCCACGAAGGTGACTATATTTCCATTGACGGTTCCACCGGTAACATCTATGACGGTGTTATCCCAACCCAGGATGCTGTTATTGCCGGTGAATTCGGCCGCGTAATGGCTTGGGCTGACAAGTATCGTCAGATGAAAGTTCGTACCAATGCCGATACTCCGGCAGATGCCAAGAAGGCACACGAACTTGGCGCAGAAGGCATCGGCCTCTGCCGTACAGAGCACATGTTCTTCGAAGCAGACAGAATTGCTGCATTCCGTGAAATGATTTGCTCTGACACCGTAGAAGAAAGAGAAGCTGCTCTTGAAAAGATCCTGCCGTATCAGCAGGGTGACTTCGAAGCTCTTTACGAAGCACTGGAAGGTGCCCCGGTTACCATCCGTTTCCTGGATCCGCCTCTCCACGAATTCGTACCGACCGAAGAAGAAGACATCAAAGCACTGGCAGACGCACAGGGTAAGACCGTTGAAGAAATCAAGGGCATTATCCAGGGACTCCACGAATTCAACCCGATGATGGGTCACCGTGGATGCCGTCTGACCGTTACCTATCCGGAAATTGCCGTAATGCAGACCAAGGCTGTTATCCGTGCCGCTATCAACGTACAGAAGGCACACACTGACTGGACTGTTAAGCCGGAAATCATGATTCCGCTGATTGGCGATGTAAAGGAACTGCAGTTCGTTAAGAAGATTGTTGTTAAGACAGCTGATGACGAAATTGCTGCTTCCGGTGTCAACATTGCTTACGAAGTAGGTACCATGATTGAAATTCCTCGTGCAGCTCTGACTGCCGATGAAATTGCTGCCAACGCAGACTTCTTCTGCTTCGGCACCAATGACCTTACCCAGATGACTTACGGCTTCTCCCGTGACGACGCTGGTAAGTTCCTCAACGCTTACTATGATGCCAAGATCTTTGAAAACGATCCGTTTGCAAAGCTTGACCAGGTTGGCGTTGGCAAACTCATGAAGATGGCTCTTGATCTTGGTAAGCCGGTTAACCCGTCCCTGCACTGCGGTATCTGCGGTGAACACGGCGGTGACCCGTCTTCCGTAGAATTCTGCCACGACATCGGACTGGACTATGTTTCCTGCTCTCCGTTCCGTGTGCCGATTGCTCGTCTTGCTGCTGCACAGGCTGCAATCAACAACCCAAGAGACTAATTCCCTCCGGAATTTTAGTTCTTCTAAAACAAACAAAGACCCGACTCTGCGGAGCCGGGTCTTTTTGCATTTGGGAAAGTGTACATCAAGAAAAATAATGGGTGGTAGTTATCATATTGTTATGAATTTGCGTGGAAAACAACAGTATCATGAAGAATTCCTGTAAGTATCATTCCATCTGCATTTTTGGGAACACCGGTAATCTTTACGGTACACGTTTTCTTGTCTGAACTGATTGTATAAGACGAACTGGTGATATGATAATGATATCCGGTATAATTGCTGGGCCACAAGGTTGATATACTTGTAATGCTTCGATACCGATAGACAGGAGGACTTCCTAATCCATATATTTTAGATTTTAGTCTAAGAGTAGAATTGTACCGAAGTGATTTTTCTTGAACAATATTTTCCGGACCGGTAGAGTCTATTGATACTTGACCGTCTTCTTCCTCCATCATGGTGTTATCAAGTTCCTGTGTCTTACGTTGCGTGGTTTCATTTCTGTCTGGCATTAAAGCAAATGCCATGTTTGATGAAGTGATACAGAGTAAAACCACCATTAGAATGGTAAAAATACGTTTCATCTGAAGCCTCCTTAACAAATAGCAGCGGGGTCAATACCCTCTTTCAGCCATTTCTTTTCGTAATTCCTGTTCAAATTCTTCCATGGAATAATCTTTGTAATAATCATAAACCTGCTGCTTGCTATTTTCCGGAATAGAAATACACCACCCATTTTCCTTGTTTAGTCGGTCAATTACTTCCTGATACGGTTCAAGTAGCTGATCCAGATTTGGAAGTGTTTCCGTGCCAGAACTTTCTTTTTCTGCTTTGGACCATAACTGCTTTGATTCAGAGACCGGCAAAAGCGGCATGGAATCAGAAGTTCCATCTTTTTTGAAGAAATCGGTAACTGCAAATGTACTGCCTAGGAGGAGAACTAAAAGCAGGCAGGCAGCAAGGACTTTGCTTCCGGTTTTATGGG
Source organism: uncultured Phascolarctobacterium sp. (assembly GCA_963640645.1). Classification (GTDB taxonomy): domain Bacteria; phylum Bacillota; class Clostridia; order Oscillospirales; family Acutalibacteraceae; genus RUG420. The sequence continues at coordinate 105,161 of CAVHZY010000004.1, forward strand.
TAAAATTTGATGGCTTTTCCGCTTCTTTAATGTAAGCTTCATCAATTAGTGCAAAGGAATAAAATAAGGCTTCTCCGGTCATGATAACTCAGTCCTTTCTAAGTGCCTGCGTAATTTATTTCTGGTTCTTGAAAGTATGACGCGCACGTAAACTTCGTTTATTTGAAAACGCGTTCCTATTTCTGTTGGTGTGTTCATAAAATAGTAGCGTCGGACAAAAATACTTCGGTCTCTTTCGGAAAGTGTTTCCAAAAAAGCGTTCAGGATATTTGGCAGCTGTTCTGTAGAAATCGTCCCTTCCTTTGGAATGCATGTTTCCAGTTCCGATATGAAAGATTCTGTTTCGGAGGAAAAATAAGAAAGTTCAACAGAAAAAACTTCTGAGAGGCGTTTTAAGATTTCATAATTTGGACGGCGAGTATTATTTTCCCATTTGGACACTAACTCGCGGGAGACAAAGAGGACGTCGGCCAATTCCTGCTGTGACATTTGGTGTTGTTCCCGCAGTTCTGCAATCTTCCTGCCATATTTCATGCAACCGCCCCCTTCACTTGCATTAAATCATATCGGACCCAAAAGGGAAAGGTACAATTTGTATCACAAAACAAAGCAAAAAAAGAAGCGTTGCAGATAGCAACGCTTCGGTATCAGTAGTGTCTGGTTTTAATAAAGAACCTGCCAAAGAGAAATGCGGAGCACGTTGTATTCTTTTGGCAGAATGGCTGCGGCGAGTTGGCTTTTGATGGCTTTTTCAGCTACTGTTTTTAATTCCGGTTTACTTTTATAAAGAAGCATCCGGAGGGCCGGAAGTTTCCGGCGCAGGGATGCGGGAAGTCCGTCGGCAACAGGTGTTTTGAACGTGAAATCAAAACAGACGTTATCCAGTAACAGGTTGAAATCCAAGGCATCTAAAGACTGGAAAACCTGGTACAGGGAGGACTGAATGGGAGCATTCTTTAAAAAGCTGCGGAAAATTTGGTGTTCATAGGGCCAGAGGGATTGCTTGGTCAGTGGTTGGTTGCCGACGGAGAGGATGACCTGCGCCAGAACGGTTCCGGCCTGCATGGCGTTGGAAATGCCGGACCCGGTTAACGGGTTGGCCATTCCAACGCTGTCCCCGACAGCGGTATAACCTTCCGCAAGAAACATGGTTTGCGGAGTGCCTAACGGAAGAGTAAAAGAAGATCCGTTATGATTTTTATCCTGGCTAAGGCCGGGATATTTTTTTTGCAGGACAGAGAAAGCGCTCTGTATTAATTCCTGAGTAAGGGGAAGGAAAGAACCGACAAAACAGTCTAACCGCTTTCTATGGATAACTACCTGAATGATGACAGGAGATCCGTTTGGATATAAGAAAACTTCCCTGCCGGAAACGGGTTCGGTGGTTGCTACCTGATAAGAACTGCAATATCCGTAGAAAACCTGCTCTTCCGTAGTAGATTTGCTTACGCCAAGATAATTAGGAAGCCCTGCTTTGATAGGAGAAGAAAGTCCGCAGCAGTCTATGACTAAATCGCCAGGAACAGAGGCAGTTTTTCCCTGTTGCCGCACTTTTATGCCAGCAACCTGTCTGCGCTCTACAATGGGTTCCAGGCATTCGGTGTCAAAGCAGAATTTAACACCGGCTTCTTTACACTGCCTGGTTAGAAAAGCTTTCAAGAAACGCTGATTTATAAAAAGATAGTTTTTCTGAATGCTTTTAGGAAGGCGCACAGAGCCTAAGCCGGAAGGGGAATGGAGGAGGCAGTCTGTAGTAGGAATGATTTCTTCCTGTGGCGGAGCCTGCAAGCCAATCCTGGTAAAATCGGACAGGGAAATCAGGTCATAGCAATCTTCCCCAAGCAGGGAAGCAGTGGTTTTTTCATAAATGGTGACATCATATCCGGCCCTGGCTAACAGGAAGCTGCAAGTGAAAGCTCCGTATCCGGCGCCGGCAAGGATAATCTTTTTCATGGTGGTTCCCCTTTAGCATTTTCGTAAAATCACAGTAAAACCATTGTAACAGAAAAGAAGGAACGTGGTAAACATCTGGGTAAGATGATATAATGAGCAGAGAATCACACAAGGGGGTTGTCTTTTATGGCTTATAAAACAGACATTGAAATTGCGCAGGAATGCCAGATGAAACGCATTACGGAAATTGCGGATACGGCGGGCGTAGATGCCAAGTATCTGGAACAGTACGGAAATTATAAGGCAAAAGTAGACTATCAGTTGCTGAAGGATAAAAAGGATGAACCGGATGGCAAACTGATTCTGGTAACAGCCATTAACCCGACCCCGGCCGGAGAAGGCAAAACCACCACTACGGTTGGCCTTGCTGACGGTATGCGGCAGCTGGGCAAAAATGTTTTAGTGGCACTGCGGGAACCGTCTCTTGGACCGGTCTTTGGTATTAAAGGAGGCGCCGCCGGTGGCGGATATGCCCAGGTAGTACCAATGGAAGATATCAATTTGCACTTTACCGGTGACTTCCACGCCATCGGTGCCGCCAATAACCTGTTAGCCGCCATGCTGGACAACCACATTCAGCAGGGAAACGAACTGGGAATAGACGTTAAGAAGATTACCTGGAAACGGGCAGTAGACATGAATGACCGTCAGCTGCGGCACATTGTGGATGGCCTTGGCGGCCGGATGCAGGGTGTACCCAGAGAAGACGGTTTTGATATTACCGTAGCTTCCGAAGTTATGGCCGTGCTTTGCCTGTCTTCGGACATTACGGATTTGAAGTCCCGTCTTGCCAGAATGATTGTGGCCTATACTTATGACGGAAAGCCGGTTACGGCACATGACTTAAAAGCAGAAGGCGCCATGACCGCGCTGTTAAAAGATGCTTTAAAGCCAAACCTGGTACAGACACTGGAAGGAACACCAGCCTTTGTACATGGCGGACCGTTTGCTAACATTGCCCATGGCTGTAACTCCGTTACTGCCACTAAAATGGCAATGAAGCTTGGTGATTACGCCATTACGGAAGCCGGCTTTGGCGCGGATCTTGGCGCCGAAAAGTTCTTAGACATTAAGTGCCGTATGGCCGGTCTTGTACCGGATGCCGTGGTTGTTGTGGCCACGGTTCGTGCCCTGAAAAACCACGGCGGCGTTGCCAAGGCTGACCTGGATAAAGAAAATCTGCAGGCACTGGAAGCCGGTCTTCCGAACCTGCTGCAGCATGTAGATAACATGAAGAACGTATATGGTCTGCCTGCCGTAGTAGCCATCAACGCGTTCCCAACCGATACCAAAGCGGAACTGGATTTGGTAGAAGCCAAATGTAAGGAACTGGGCGTAAATGTAGCTCTGTCCGAAGTCTGGGCAAAGGGCGGCCAGGGCGGTATTGCACTGGCCAAAGAAGTCATTCGTCTTTGCGAAGAGGAAAAGGGAGAATTCCGCTTTGCTTATGACACCGACCTCAGCATTGAAGAAAAGCTGAATGCCATTGCCACCAGGATTTACCATGCAGACGGAGTAGATTTGACAGCAGGTGCCAAAAAGCAGTTAAAGGAACTGGAAGCACTTGGTTTTGCCAACCTTCCTATCTGTATGGCAAAAACCCAGTATTCTTTCTCTGATGACCAAACGCTGCTTGGAGCACCAAAGGGCTTCCGTATTACCGTACGGAACCTGAAAGTGTCCTCCGGTGCAGGTTTCTTAGTAGCATTAACCGGAGATATTATGACCATGCCGGGTCTTCCGAAGCGTCCTGCTGCAGAACGGATTGACGTGGACGAAAACGGCGTAATCTCTGGTCTGTTTTAAACGCTAAATCGCACCTTCCCAAAAAAATAAAAAGGAATTAGGAGGAAACGCATGAATCATGCAAAGCGAGTGGTAACACTCATTCTGACACTGGCCCTGATGGCAGGCTGTCTGATTTTTCCTGCCTCTGCAGCAGCAAAGAAAAAAGACAGCTTAAAGGTAATGGTGCTATCGGACACGCACGTTTTGGAAAGTGATCTGATTGCAGACAACAAAAGTTATCAGGATGCCCTGGCCAAGAATCTGAAGCTCTTCAATGAATCGGAAGCTATTTTTGACCAGGAAATGGAGCGGGTTTTGAAAGAAAAGCCGGATGTGCTTTTACTTTCCGGAGACCTGACCAAAGACGGCGAACTGGAAAGCCACAAGAGCGTAGCAGCCAAGCTGGAAGCCCTGAAAAAGAAGATGCCGAACCTGAAGATTTACGTAACTCCGGGTAACCATGACATCCGCAACAAGAACGGGTACAACTACGCAGAAGACACCGAAGCAATCAGAACGGATCCGGAAGATTTCCGTGGTGTTTATGGCGTAACCTATCAGGATGATTCCATTATTGCCACCTACAAGCCATCCACCGGAGAAGCAAACGGCCTTTCCTATGTAGCCAGACTGGACAGCGGATATACCATTATTTCCGTAGACTCCTGCTGCTACTCTTCTGACAACACCGATTCCGGTGAAGACGAACACGAAACCAGAGGCAACCTGACCGATGAATGCCGTCAGTGGATTTTGGAACAGATTGCTGCTGCAAAAAAACGCGGAGACAAAATTATTGGCATGACCCACCATGGCGTGGTAGAACACTTTACCGTGGAACATACCATCCTGTCGGATTTCCTGATGGACAATTATGAAGACGTTGCCACTGAATGGGCTGATGCCGGCATGAGCTACGTATTTACCGGTCACCAGCATTCCAATGACATTGCACAGCTGACCACGGAATCCGGCAATGTAATTTATGATCTGGAGACTGGTTCTGCAATGGCACATCCGTGTCCAACCAGAATTGTTACCTTCAAAAAGGACAGCGTGGAAGGGAAAACCATCCTTCACAAAAGCCTGACCTATTACAATCCGCAGACTAAGAAAATGGGCCATATTTCCGATTTGACCACGCATTCTTCTTCGGATGCATATGGCATTAATGCCGACATGCTGGATCAGTGGGTAAAAGACTTCTTTGCTGAAAAATTAGGTTCCTATCCGGCATCGGTACAGAAATCGGTAGTAGCTGCCATGGAAGAGCTCTTTGCTTTGGAACTGGCAGACGGTGCAGATGTACAGAAACTGTTGAACTACGTTTACTATACCAGCATGAGTGGAGATGACCACGGAGACAACCCGGAATGGTATACCAAATCCATTGCTAAAATTTCCACCGGTTACCTGGTAGACGAACTGGTTCGGATTCTGAATAAGCACCTGGCTGTTATGGGCGCTGACATTACGTTTGATGTTCTGGATGCTCTTCTGCCGGAAGGCGTATCACCGCTCTTCACATGGTGCGGAAGTTATCTGACCCTGGGCCCGATTGCCAGGGGTGCATTAACCGCATTTGCTCTGAATATTTGTGATTCCATGACCAATGATCAGAACTTTGTGGACGACAATGACTTTGTTATTCAGGAAAACGCCTAAGAAAAAGCACTGACTAAAAGAAAAAGGGCAAACTCTGCAAAAAACCGCAGAAGTTTGCCCTTTTCGTTTGCCTTTTCAAAAAGAACGTGATAAACTTTTAGCGCAAATAAAAACCAAAAGACGTTGACGGAGACAGTACGCGGTACAGGTACTTTGCAAGCGAACCGGGGATGGTGAAAGCCCGGCCAGAGTTCGTACCGCCGAAGATCACTCCCGAGTTGCCTGTTGAACGGAGACTACTAGACAGCGCCGGACCCCGCCGTTACCGGGAAGCATATGTTGGTATGTGTAAATGGGTGGTTAACACGAGTTCTGACGAGCCTCGTCCTGTTTACGGACGAAGCTCGTTTTTTAAGTATATAAAGGAGGATTCCAATGTACGAAAAGGTTTCCACGGATCTAAACTTTGTGGAAAGAGAAAAAGAAATTTCCAAATTCTGGGAAGACGAAAATGTTTTTGAGCTGACCGAACAGAAGGAAGGCCCATCCTACGTTTTCTATGACGGCCCTCCAACCGCAAACGGAAAGCCGCATATTGGTCACGTGCTGACCCGTGTTATCAAAGACATGATTCCGCGTTACCGCACTATGAAGGGTTACTACGTACCACGGAAAGCGGGTTGGGATACCCACGGCCTGCCGGTAGAGCTGGAAGTAGAAAAGGCCCTTGGCTTAGACGGAAAAGAGCAAATTGAAGAATATGGACTGGAACCATTCATTGATATGTGCAAAGAGTCCGTATGGAAATACAAAGGCATGTGGGAAGACTTCTCCAAAGCAGTCGGCTTCTGGGCAGACATGGAAAACCCATATGTAACCTACCACAATGATTTCATTGAATCCGAATGGTGGGCACTGAAGAAGATTTATGACAAGGGCCTGCTGTATAAAGGCTTCAAAATTGTACCGTACTGCCCGCGTTGCGGAACCCCGCTTTCCTCTCACGAAGTAGCCCAGGGCTACAAGGACGTAAAGGAACGCTCCGCCATTTGCCGCTTTAAGGTAGTAGGAGAAGACGCCTACTTCCTGGCATGGACCACCACCCCGTGGACCCTTCCGTCCAACGTGGCTTTGTGCGTTAACCCGGCAGATGACTATGAAAAGGTGAAGGCAGCAGACGGCTACACCTACTATATTGCCACCGCCCTTTGCGATTCAGTTCTCGGCTCTCTGGCCAAAAATGGCCAGCCTGCTTACGAAGTACTGGAGCACTACAAGGGACAGGAACTGGAATACAAAGAATATGAAGCTCTGTATGACTGCGCCGTTCCGGTTGCAGAAAAGCAGCATAAGAAAGGCTTCTTTGTTACCTGTGACAGTTACGTTACCATGACCGACGGTACCGGTATTGTTCACATTGCACCTGCCTTTGGTGAAGACGACGCCAATGTTGGCCGCAAGTATGATCTGCCGTTTGTACAGTTTGTAGATGACAAGGGTAATATGACGGAAGAAACTCCGTTTGCCGGACTGTTCTGCAAGAAAGCAGACCTGGAAGTGTTAAAAGACCTGGATGCACGCGGACTGCTGTTTGACGCACCGAAGTTTGAACACAGCTACCCGCACTGCTGGCGCTGCGATTCCCCTCTGATTTATTACGCCAGAGAATCCTGGTTTATTAAGATGACGGATGTCAGGGAAGACCTGATCCGCAACAACAAGACCATTAACTGGATTCCGGAAAGCATCGGCGAAGGCCGGTTCGGAAACTGGCTGGAAAACGTACAGGACTGGGGCCTGTCCAGAAACCGTTACTGGGGAACCCCGCTGAATATCTGGGAATGCCCGGACTGCGGCAAACGTGTCAGCATCGGATCCATTGAAGAGCTGAAGTCTTTGTCTGATGACTGCCCGGATGATATTGAACTGCATCGCCCGTACATTGACAAGGTTCATGTAAAATGTGACTGCGGCGGATGCATGACCCGTGTACCGGAAGTTATTGACTGCTGGTTTGACTCCGGATCCATGCCGTTTGCACAGCATCATTATCCGTTTGAAAACAAGGATTTGTTTGAAGCACAGTTCCCGGCAGATTTCATTTCCGAAGCAGTTGACCAGACCCGTGGCTGGTTCTACTCCTTATTGGCCATCTCCACGCTGATCTTTAACAAGGCACCGTTTAAGAACGTTATTGTTCTGGGCCACGTTCAGGATGAAAACGGACAGAAGATGTCCAAGTCCAAGGGTAACGCCGTTGATCCGATGGAGGCTCTGGAAACTTACGGAGCAGACGCCATCCGCTGGTATTTCTACACTAACTCCGCACCGTGGCTGCCGAATCGCTTCCATGGCAAGGCAGTAGTGGAAGGACAGCGCAAAGTAATGGGTACCCTTTGGAACACCTATGCCTTCTTTGTTCTGTATGCCAACATTGACAACTTTGACGCCACCAAATATACCCTGGACTATGACAAACTTTCCGTTATGGATAAGTGGTGTCTGTCCAAGCTGAATACCATGATTCAGGGCGTAGACCAGAATCTGAATGATTATAAGATTCCGGAAGCCGCACGGTATATTTCCGACTTTGTAGATGATTTGTCTAACTGGTACGTACGCCGTTGCCGGGACCGGTTCTGGGCAAAGGGCATGGAACAGGATAAGATCAATGCTTATATGACGCTGTATACCGCGTTGGTAACTACTGCCAAGGTAGCTGCTCCTATGATTCCATTCGTAACGGAATCCATTTATCAGAACCTGGTTCGCAGCATTGACAAGGATGCCCCGGTTTCCATCCATCTGTGTGACTTCCCGGTTGCCAATCCGGCTCACATTGACAAGGCACTGGAAGACGACATGCAGGAAGTCCTGAACATTGTCAGTCTGGGTCGTGCCTGCCGCAATGGTTCCAATCGGAAGAACCGTCAGCCGCTGGCCGGCATGTATGTGAAGGCTACCAAGGAACTGGGCAACTTCTACACGGATATCATCAAAGATGAGTTGAACGTGAAGAAAGTGGAATTTGTGGAAAACACCGACGTCCTGATGACCTACGGTTTCAAACCGCAAATGAGAACCCTTGGTCCGAAATACGGCAAGCAGCTGAATGAAATTAAGGAAGCACTGGCCGCTCTGGACGGAAGTGCCGCCAAGAAGGAACTGGATGAAACCGGAACCCTGAAGCTTACCATCAGCATCGGCGAAATTGCGCTGACCGCAGAAGACCTCCTGATTGAAACCAAGCAGGAAGAGGGCTACTACACCCTGTCCGAAGGAGACCTGGTTGTTGCCCTTGACATCAAGCTGACGGATGAACTGGTAGAAGAAGGCTTTGTTCGTGAACTGGTTTCCAAGATTCAGACCATGCGGAAAGACGCCGGCTTTGAAGTCCAGAACCACATTCACGTGTGCGTATCCGGATCCGATAAGATTAACTCTATTGTTTCCGGTAACAAAGATGCCATTGCGGGCGATGTACTTGCTGACTCCGTAACAGTTGGTTCTTTGGATGAAGCCGGTTACAAGGCTGATTGGAAGATCAACGGTGAAGCCACTTCCATTTCCGTAACCAAAGCAGAGTAAGAAAAGTAAAATTACAAACTGCATAAGAAACAGAAAAAGCGGGAGTTCCCAATTGGGAACTCCCGCTACTTATTTTTTTGAATTATTTTTCTACGGTTTCCGTTTCTGTTTCTTCAACGTCTTCCGCTTTGGCAGCGCCTTCTGCTTTATCATGTTCTTTATTTTTGTCACCCAGCTTCATGGTTCCAATAATACCAAGAGCCAGCGTGATGACACCGGCAACATATTGCATCCAGGAAACATCAGCAAAGGAGAAGTCAGCGGTGGAAGCAAAGAAGTTGGTGTACAGAATGGCAAATCCACTGCCAATAACAAAGCCGATGATGGCCCAGTAGGTACCATGGTAATGTTTCTTCAGGCAGTATTCAATGACTTTGGCAATACCAAAGATACCGCAAAGAATACCAATGCCGCAAGGAACCAGGATGGCTACTGCGTGGAGCTTGTCTGTGCCGGAAGTGGTCAGTGCCTTTACCTGATCCATGATTGGGGTGTAGAAACCGAAGGTCATGAGCAGGGCGGAACCGGACAGACCCGGGACAACCATGGCGGCAGCAGCAACGGCACCGGAAACGAAGAGCAACAGAATGGTTAAGAAGTTCAGGTTTTCCAGATCCATGGAGTCTGCAATTGGCAGGAACGCAGAGCCGACAACGGCAGCGCAGGCCAGGAATGCAGCAACGGCATAGGACGGTTTGAACTTAACGCCCTTTTCTTCCCGGAACAGCATTGGCAGGGCACCCACAATGGCACCGAAAAACAGCATGATGGTCGGGAACAGGAAGTTGGTCAGGCAGTAAGTTACCGCATGACTAAGGGACAGGAAAGCAATGGCAACACCGATGACAACCGGAATTAAAACGCCCATGCTTTGCTTAAAGTTCTTTTTCAGATGGCTGATGGCGTTAATCAGCTTATCATAGATGCCCATGATTAAAGCAAGGGTACCGCCGGAAAGTCCCGGGATAACATTGCCGAAGCCGATGGTAAATCCGCCTATTAAAAGTCTGATAAATTCTTTCCATTTTTTCATCAGGTATGCACCTCTTTAAAGATTAAAAATTGAAAATTGAATCGGCTAACACTATAGCAGAGAAGATTTGCAAAAGCAATATAAAAACGTTTTGTTTTTGAAGGTGGCTGAATTGTATCCCCCGAAAGCAGGTGTTATACTATTATATCCGGCGAAAGGAGCGTGCGTAGCATGGAACTGCAGTTGCAGGATACCGTAAAACTGAAAAAGCCGCATCCCTGTGGAAATGATACCTTTACCATTACCCGTGTGGGCATGGATATTAAGCTCCGTTGTACCCGGTGCGAGCACGAAGTTATGCTGCCTCGCAAAAAAGCCGAAAAAGCAATAAAACAAATCCTACCGAAGGAGAATGACTGATGTTTGAAAAACTGGCCGGTGTGGAAGAACGCCTGTCCTTTCTGGACACGCAGCTGGCGGATCCCGCGGTGGTGACGGATCGGGAAAAATATACGGAGTATATGAAGGAGCATAAGCAAATTCAGCCGGTTGTGGAAAAATATAGGGAATTTAAAAAGGCGGAGGCCGACGAGGCCGACGCCAAAGGACTGCTGGAGGAAGGCGGTCTGGATCCGGACTTCAAAGAGCTGGTTACGGAAGAGTGGGAGGCCGCCAGGACCCGCCGGGAACAGATAACCGAAGAATTGAAGATTATGCTTCTGCCACGGGACCCGAACGATGACAAAAATGTTATTGTGGAAATTCGTGGCGGGGCCGGCGGCGAAGAAGCCGCACTGTTTGCCGGAACGCTGTACCGCATGTATACCATGTATGCAGAAGCCCACGGCTTTAAAACGGAAGTGCTAAGTAGCAATGAAACCGAACTGGGCGGCTTCAAGGAAGTTTCCTTTGAAGTAAAAGGCGAAGGCGCGTACAGCCGCTTGAAATTTGAAAGTGGCGTACATCGCGTACAGCGGGTGCCGGAAACGGAGTCCCAGGGCCGGATTCAGACCAGCACAGCTACTGTGGCTGTCCTTCCGGAAGCAGAAGATGTGGATTTTGACCTGGACCTGGCGGATGTCAAAATTGATGTTTTCCGTTCCAGCGGAGCCGGTGGGCAGAAGGTAAATAAGACTTCTTCCGCCATTCGGGTAACGCATATTCCAACCGGCATGGTGGTAGAATGCCAGGATGAACGTAGCCAGTACCGTAACAAGGAAAAAGCGCTGACCGTACTGCGGTCCCGTCTGTATGAAATAGAGCAGGAAAAGCACAACGCTGAAATTTCCGGTGCCAGAAAAGCCATGGTGGGAACCGGAGACCGGAGTGAACGGATTCGCACTTATAATTTCCCGCAGGGGCGAGTTACCGATCACCGTATTGGGCTGACTCTTTACAAACTGGAAGCCATTTTAAACGGGGACCTGGATGAAATCATGGATGCCCTGATTGCGGCAGATACCGCAGCAAAGTTGGAAGCGGCAGGGGATGACACAGAATGAAGACAGAACAACTAAAACCGGAGCAGGCAAAACGCGCCGGAGAAATTTTACGCAATGGCGGACTGGTGGCCATTCCAACGGAAACCGTATACGGCCTGGCCGCAAATGCCCTGAATGGTGCTGCGGTAGCCAGGGTTTTTCAGGCGAAAGGCCGTCCCATGGATAACCCGCTGATTGTCCATATTACAGATCTTGCGGCCTTAGATGACCTGGCCGCTTATGTGCCAAGTTCCGTCTATGATTTAGCAGATGCTTTTTGGCCGGGTCCGCTGACCATTATTCTGGAAAAATCTGCGCTGATTCCCGATGAAGTCAGCGCCGGACTGGATACGGTAGCCATTCGGATGCCGTCCCATCCGGTGGCGCGGGACATTATTAAAGCGGCCGGGGTGCCTTTGGCGGCGCCAAGTGCCAACACCTCCGGCAAGCCCAGCCCCACTACGGCACAGCACGTACTGGATGACATGGACGGAAAAATTGATGCCGTAGTAGATGGCGGGCCCTGCTCCGTTGGTGTGGAATCCACCGTTATTACACTGGCCACCCGCCGCCCACGGGTACTGCGTCCCGGCCGCGTAACGCCGGAAGAACTGTCTGCGGTTCTTGGAGAAGACGTAGACATTGACGATGCAGTACTGAATGATTTAAAAGAGGGCCAGGTGGCGGCCAGCCCGGGCATGAAATATAAACATTATTCTCCAAACGCCAATGTGGCCATTGTAACCGGGTCCTTAGAAGCGTTTGCAGACTATGTGAATCAGCAGGACCCGGATACCACGGCCGCATTGGTCTTTGATGGAGAAGAAAAACTGCTGCATTGCACCTGCCTGCCGTTCGGCAAAGAAGGAGACGAACTGGCGCACGCCAACCGGCTCTTTGCCGAACTCCGGAAGTGCGATGACCTGGGCATGAAAAATGTTTATGTCCGGTGCCCGGGCAACAGCGGCGTCGGCCTGGCGGTCATGAACCGACTGTTGCGTGCAGCTGCCTTTGAAATTATTAAGTTATAAAAAGAAAGGAGCCGCCCATGAGACACGGAATGATTGTCGGCCTGACCGGCCAGACCGGCGCCGGAAAATCCACGGTGGCTGAATTTCTGTCCCGTTTTGGATACAAGGTTATTCGGGCAGACGACTATGCCCGTCTGGCAACCGAAAAGGGTTCTCCTGTATTGAAAGAGTTGCAAGCCGCTTTCGGACAGGATATCCTTAAAGAGGATGGGACACTGAATCGCCGGAAATTAGCAGAAAAGGCATTTGCCACACCGGAGCAAACTGCTCAGCTGAATGCCATAACGCATCCATTTATCAGCCACTTAATGCAGAAGCAGATCCGCGGAGCCTTCTTTGACGGCTACGAAGCAGTTATCTTAGATGCCTCTCAGCTGTTTGAAGCAAAACAGGATGAATTCTGTAATCTGGTTATTTCCGTTACTGCACCGGAAGACGTGCGCAAAGCGCGGATTATGGAGCGGGACGGCCTAAGTGCAGAAGAGGCGGAACGCCGCATGCATGCACAACTGCCGGAAGACTATTTTCTGACCCATTCGGATATTGTTATTGAAAACAAACAGGGAACAGACCACCTGCATACGCTGACCACCAAAGCAGCGCAGATCATTGAATCTTATATTGCAGGGGAAGAATAAAAGGAGGAACTTTCCATGAACCAAGAAAAAAGTGCAGCCTCTAAACTGAAAGAGGAACTGTTCTATCAACCAAAGCACATGGCAAAAGTGGTAGACGACAGCGTTGCTGCTGCTTCAGACGCCTTTGCCGAAGATTATAAAGCCTTTATGTCCGCTGCTAAAACCGAGCGGGAATGTGTGTCCTATGTTCTGGCCGAAGCCGAAAAGAATGGGTATACCAGGTTTGATAAGACCAAATCTTATGCTGCCGGCGATAAGGTTTATCACATTAATCGGGAAAAATGCATTATTTTGTGCACCTTCGGTAAGAAGAGCGTTGCGGAAGGCGTAAAAATTTCCGCTTCCCATATTGACTCCCCACGCCTGGATTTGAAGCCAAATCCACTGTATGAATCCGACGAAATGGCGTTCTTTAAGACCCATTACTATGGCGGCATTAAGAAATATCAGTGGACAGCCATTCCGCTGTCCCTGCACGGTGTTGTTGTAAAGGCAGACGGTTCCAAGGTTACGGTTAATATTGGAGAAGATCCTGCAGATCCGCAGTTTGTTGTAACCGACCTGTTGCCACACCTTGGCAAAGAACAGGAAAAGCGCACTTTGGCAGACGGTATCCGCGGCGAAGAACTGAACCTGCTGATTGGCAGCCTTCCGTTCAAAGATGATGAAGAATCGGAACTGGTAAAGCTGAATATTTTAAATCTGCTGCATGAAAAATATGGCATTGTAGAGCGGGACTTCCAGACTGCAGAACTGGAAATTGTTCCGGCCATGAAGCCGACTGACATTGGTTTTGACCGCTCCATGATTGGTGCCTATGGTCATGATGACCGTGTTTGCTCTTATCCGGCGGTTCGTGCCAACTTTGCTTTGGATGTACCGGAGCATACGGTTGTTACCGTTCTGACGGATAAGGAAGAAATTGGTTCTGACGGAAATACCGGACTGAACTCTTCTTACTTTAAGTACTTTATTTATGATCTGGCAGAAATGGCCGGCGTTCCGGGCCATGATGTACTCAGCAGAAGTGAATGCCTGTCTGCTGATGTAACCGCTGCTTATGATCCCACCTTTGCCGATGTTATGGATAAGCGCAATGCAGCCTTTATTAATAAGGGTACCTGCTTTATGAAATATACCGGAGCCCGCGGTAAATCCGGCACATCGGACGCTTCTGCTGAATTCTTTGGCAGAATCCGCAAGCTGCTGGAAGAAAACAACGTAGTATGGCAGACCGGCGAGCTGGGTGCCGTTGATGCCGGCGGCGGCGGAACCGTTGCCATGTTTGTTGCCAACCTTGATGTAGACGTTATTGACGTTGGTGTACCGGTACTTTCCATGCATGCTCCGTTTGAAGTAGTTTCCAAACTGGACCTGTACAGCACCTATCAGGCTTTCCTGGCGTTCTTCCAGTCCTGATCTTTTAACAAAAAAAGAAAAGCCGAGCTACCAGGCTCGGCTTTTTTTCTTGCCCCAAAGGCTTATTTCTTTTTAAACTGGTTCTTCATACGCTTTTCCTTGGAAAGGATAATCTTGCGAAGACGCAGGCTTTCCGGTGTTACTTCCAGAATTTCGTCATCTCCGAGGAATTCCATGCATTGTTCCAAAGACAGATTGGTAGGAGGAACCAGACGCAGTGCGTCATCCGATCCGGAAGCACGGGTATTGGTCAGGTGCTTGGTCTTGCAAACGTTGCAGACAATATCTTCTCCGCGGGAACATTCGCCGACAATCATGCCTTCATAAACGTCCACGCCGGCGCCAATGAACAGCGTACCGCGTTCCTGTGTGTTAAACAAACCATAAGCACTGGAAGTGCCCTGTTCGTGTACTACAATGGAGCCGCGTTCTCTGGTGGAAATGTCTCCTTTATACGGAGCATAGCCGTCAAAGATCTGGTTCATGATACCGTTACCGTTGGTGTCGGTCATGAATTCGGAGCGGTATCCAATCAGTCCACGGGATGGAATGCTGAATTCCAGGTGGGTGGTGCCACCTTCGTTTGCCATCATATCCCGCAATTCTGCTTTACGGGAACCCAGTTTTTCAATAACGGCACCTACATATTCTGCCGGAACTTCTACAAACAGTTGCTCCATTGGTTCCAGCAGTTTGCCGTTTTCATCTTTCTTGAAGATAACCTTTGGACGGGAGACGGCAAATTCATAACCTTCCCTGCGCATGGTTTCAATTAAAATGGAAAGGTGTAGCTCGCCACGGCCGGA
This sequence comes from uncultured Phascolarctobacterium sp., assembly GCA_963640645.1. Classification (GTDB taxonomy): domain Bacteria; phylum Bacillota; class Clostridia; order Oscillospirales; family Acutalibacteraceae; genus RUG420. The sequence continues at coordinate 120,443 of CAVHZY010000004.1, forward strand.
TACTTTGAAGGTGTCTGTGGAATCCGTTTCTTCCACGCGCATGGAAACATTGGTTTCTACTTCCTTGAACAGACGGTCCCGCAGGTTCCGGGAGGTAACAAATTTGCCTTCCCGACCGGCAAACGGGCTGTCGTTTACCAGGAAGTTCATGGACAGGGTGGGCTCATCAATCTTGATGAACGGAATAGGCTCTACGTGCTCCGGATCACAGGCGGTTTCGCCAATGTTCAGGTCGGCAACGCCTGCAACACAGATGATTTCACCGGCAGAGGCACTGGCCACTTCCGTGCGACGCAGTCCTTCATATGTATAAAGCTTGCTGATTTTAACCTTTTCCGCCTTGTCTTCGGTATTGCACAGAATGGCCTGCTGGCCCTGGCGGATGGTGCCGCGTTCAATGCGTCCAATGCCAATGCGGCCTACATAATCATCATAATCCAAAGAGGAGAAGAGTACCTGTAATGGAGCATCTACGTCTCCTTTTGGAGCAGGAATTTCCTTGATAATGGATTCAAAGATAGGACGCATGTCTCCTTCCCGGTCCCGCATATCATAGGAAGCGTAACCGTCTTTGGCAGAGGCAAATACAACCGGGAATTCAATCTGATCTTCGTCTGCGCCAAGTTCAATAAACAGGTCAATGACTTCGTCTACTACTTCTGCAGGACGGGCTCCCGGGCGATCTACTTTGTTGACAACAACAACGACTTTCTTTTTTAAGCCCAGTGCTTTTTTTAATACAAAGCGGGTTTGTGGCATACAGCCCTCAAAGGCATCTACCAGAAGAAGAACGCCGTCTACCATTAACAGGATTCGTTCTACTTCGCCGCCAAAGTCGGCATGACCCGGGGTATCAATAATGTTAATTTTAGTATCTCCGTAGTGAACGGAAGTGTTTTTAGAGAGAATGGTAATGCCGCGTTCCTTTTCCAGGTCATTGGAGTCCATAACGCGTTCGTCCACCTGTTCATTGGTACGGAAGGTACCACTTTGCTTTAACAGGGCGTCTACCAGGGTGGTTTTACCGTGGTCTACGTGCGCAATGATTGCCACATTGCGGATGTCTTCTCTGAGTTTCAACGCATACACCTTCAAAAAGTCAAATTTTGTTTAAGTTCCGCAAAATTTTATCACCCGGACGCTTGTATTTCAAGCCTATTATCGGTAGAATTTAAGAGTCAAGTGAATAGGGGAGCTGGCTGTAGCCGGCTGAGAGAAGGGAAGACCCAAAAACCCATGAAACCTGATCAGGATAATGCCTGCGTAGGAAGGAAGATTTTATGACAGAACAAAAGAACAACAAGAACAATACGTACCGTCTTGTCCTTAGCGCCGTTATGGTAGCTATGGCAACGGTGCTTTCGTTTATCCAGCCGTATTCGCTGCCGATGGGCGGAAGCGTTACCCTGTTCAGCATGGTTCCCATCATTGTGGTAGCCTGGCTGTACGGAACCAAATGGGGCCTGTTAACTGGTGGCGTCATGTCCATTATTCAATTGCTGTTTGGCTTCAGCAACTTTGGATATGTATCCGGCTTTGTTGCTTATGTGGTACTGATTTTTGCAGACTACATTTTCCCATTTACTTTGCTTGGCCTTGGCGGTATTTTCCGCGGACACATTAAAAATGATACCCTTGCCATTTCCCTGGGGGCACTTCTGGTCTGCTTCCTGCGGTTCCTTTGCCACTTCATCAGCGGCATTACCATTTGGGCATCCTGGGCAGACAATAAAACCTGGGGGGCCGTTATCCTTTATTCCTTAACTTATAATGGTAGTTACATGCTTCCGGAAACTATTATCACCATTATCGGCTGCGTTTTGCTCAGTCTGTTCCTGTTCCCAAGACTGGATGAAAATGGCAGACTGGTACAAAAGAAAAAATAAAAATTTGATTACGCTTTCATTATCCGAACAGACGGGCCCTTCGTTGAAGGGCCCTTTGTTTTATGATAGAATGTTGCTGTTTGCAAAAGGGGAAAACAAACTTTAAAGGAGTGAACCGAATGGCAAACGAAGAAAAGAAACTGACCAGCAATTTGCCACAGGAAGTGCCGAAAGAGCTTCCGGAAGAAGTGCAGGTAACTGCATCGCCGGAGAACGAAAGCAAAGAACGCACGGAAGAAACCAGGCATCTTTGCCAGTGCTGTGGTGAAGTGGAAATACCGGAGGACCGAACGTACTGTGACAAATGTCTGAACTATATGCGTCATTATCCCTTTGATGCATGGGACGTTGCATACCCCGTTATTGCAGTTATGTTCCTGGCTCTGTCCATTGTATTGCTTGTTCTTGGGTGGTCTGCGTATCACAGCGCGGCAAAGGCAGACGCTTATGCCAGAGCGGATCGGCTGACCTCTTCCATTAGTGCGTACTCGGATACCAACACCCTGCTGTCTGACAAAGAACAGACGCCGGGCTGGATTTATCTGAAACGGCAGCTGAAAGTGTATGATGCTTTGGGCGTGCAAAGCTTTACGGACACATCCGACTTTATTGGAACCAACTACACTACGGCAGATCTGAAAAAGCCGTGGAACCGGTATGCCAAAAAGATGAATGAAGAAATTGCGGGATACACTGCAGCTTACAATGCTTTCTCTACGGCAGCTTCTTCGGAAGATGTATCGGATTTGGCCTCTTTCCTGACGGCGTATGACGAAGCCTTGAAGGATCAGACCTATGTAGAAGCATATGCCAACTACTTCCGCTACTATGCCTGTCTGGTTTATGACGAAGACACGGAAACGCAGAAGAAGTATGTAGATGCCATTGCCGCTGACGGAAGCAAATACGCCAGCCTGTATCTGCCGCTGTATTCTGAAATTTCCCTGAATAATAAGGATTATGACAAGGCGCTGTCTTATTCCGCAGAGCTGTTAAAGCTGAACCAGGAAGACAGTTATGCCTATGTATACCGTGCCATTGCATACCGTATGCAGGGCAATTTGCCAAAGGCTTATAATGCCATACAGACCGGCCTGAAGGCCAATGATCAGAACTCGGCTCTAAATTATCAAATGGCCATTTACTGCGTTTTGGACGGAGACCTGACCAAGGCCGCCTCTTATGTGGAAACCGCCTATACGTATGCCGACACCGTCAATAGTTACCTGTCTGCCGGCAGTCTGTATGCGCTGATTGCCAAAGAACGGGACCAGACAGAACTGTATGACCAGATTGTGGAAGACCTTTCTAACTATGGATATACCATCTCCGGCGATGTAGATTCTATCCTTTCCGGAGAAACCACCTTTGAAGACATATTCCTGAAAGGAGAGGGGGACTTCACATGGTAATTGTTTATTACGTTATCAAGTTTATAACTGCTCCGGGAGCGCTGTTAAAAGGCTTTCTAGAGCACCTGTTTTGCCGTATCTTTAAAGTGCCGGTAGAATATGCAGAATATTTGCAACCGAACAGTTTATGTGGTCATGTAGAACACTTCTTGGCTCCTAAAAAGGGAAGCTTTGGTATTTGTTATTTTCCACACCTGATTATGCTGTTATTCGGCTTGGCCATTTCTTTGCCGGCCGGCATTCGCTTCTTTTACTTTGGTGCGTTTGACTGGTCCTGTCTGCTGCTCTTTTATGTAGGCCTGTGCCTCCTGACCAACTGTTTCCCCCTGATGGAAGATGCCATGAACCTTTGGGAGCAGCTGTACGGAGAAGGTTCCACGTCCAAAACGGTAGTAAAAGTTCTGCTTAGCCCCTTTGCCGTCATCCTTTACGGCGGCGCCTGGCTGGAACAATACGGCTTAACCCTTCTTCTTGGACTTTTGGAAATTGTTGGTTTGCCATACGTAATAGCGCTGATGATTGGATAAAAATAGAAAAAACAAAAAACACAAGTCCTCTTGCCGGAAATTCCGACAGGAGGGCTTACTCTTTTGGTAAACTTTTATCCTGCTTTTCACGATTTCTCCAAGGATTTAGGCCAAAACATGTAGAACCTTATAAAAAAGAATAAAAGCTTTTAAATTCAAGACTCCTTTAAGGAAGGGATGATACTATCAAGGTGTAAAAAAATATTTGGAAAAGGAGAACAACCATGAAAACGATGAACCAAAACAAATTTTCTATTTGGCTGAGAATGATTGCAATCCTACTTACGATACTTTTCTTAGTTCAAGTATTACCCATGGCCGTATGGGCATCAGATTATACGGAAAACGTACGACGAAAAAACTATTTTAATGAAGCTTTACCAGACTATCTGAAGCAGCGCATAGAAACAGATGGCGCTGTGCGCATTTTGGAATATGATCAAGTCAATACAGAAGAGGGAAATAATGCATCGGATTCCTATGCAATAAATGCAGCTTCTGAATTTGGTCAGGGCAATGTAAACGAAGTGGACTCTGCTACAGAATCTTCAACAGCAGAAGGGGTTTCTTTGGAAACCATAACCATAGAAAAAGACGATGGTGAAAACGTTTCTTACGTTTTTTCGGAACCAATCAGTTATATAGACGATGAAGGCAGGCTGGTATATAAAGATACCGGCATTTATTTTACCCAAAATCAAGATCTAAAAAGATCTGGGTATACCTATGAAAACGGAACAAACGATTATAAAATTTACTTTTCTAAAAGTGCATCTAAGGGCATCCTTTTGCAACCCAACAGTACAAACAAAATTTACATCAGTCCCAAAGCGGAGAAACAGGCAAAAGACGGTACCTTAGAGACACAGACCGAAGACGGGTATAGCTATCAGATGCTGTCCTACGAAAATGCCTTCGGGAGAAATACAACCTTGCGGTATTCCGCACAACTAAACGGAAGTAAAGAAGAAATTATCCTAAACAGAAAACCAAAGAACAACACCTTTTCTTTTACCGTTAAAACCGAAAATGCTGTTGCTGCCATCAATTCTTTTGGAGACATTGAAATAATAGATAATTCCACAGGCGAGGTAGCGGATACACTTACTGCACCTTATGCATATGATTCCAGTGGAGGTTTTGATCCTACCAGTGAACATTTCGTGCAATGCATATATTCTCTGCAAGAAAAAGAAACAAATAGTATAACAAGTTCCGCTAAAATCTATGATTTAACCATTACGGTTCCGGAAGAATATCTATCTGCAGAAACAACAGAATATCCGGTTACTATTGATCCAACAACGTCAAATCTTACCATGCGATTTGATACCGCTTTATATTCTGGAAAGCCGGCTACAATCAATGGTGCAAATCCTACTGCAAACTTTGGTCGCTCTCCGTCCTATGGGTACGGATGGGCGATGTTTTATTTCTGGCTTCCGGATGGTTTGGATTCATATGCCAAAATAACGTCCGCCAAATTGTACCTCCGGGAAACAACCGGGAGCACTTCGGACATCGTTTGTTATCCATATTTAATTACAAGTACCTGGTATGAATCTTCTGTCAACTGGAATACCAAACCAACGCATACCCGATATTTCACTTTGCCCGGCAGTTCTTCTACGGTGTCTATGCCAACGCGAGTTATAGATTCTACCTCCACAGATATCAGTGGTAGTAGATATTGGTATGCCATGGATATTTCCAATGCCGTTAAGGCTTGGACAACCAATCGACCGAATAAAGGAATTATATTTGCTTCCATGGATAGCAATTCTGCAGACCGATATCTTTGGCGTGCCTTTGCAACAAAGGAGCACAGCACATCAGCATATCGCCCGTATGCAATTATAAATTATACAAACGATACAACTGCTCCAACTATTACTGGTGTTTCTGGCAATGCCACAGAATATACTTCTGATAGCGTGACTCTTACGGTTACTGCAACAGATAATGTATATGGGGTAGAGTACTATAGTTTTGATAATGGCTTTACATGGCAAAGCAGTAATCAGAAGACATTTTCCTCTAATCAAGAGGTAATTATTAAGGCAAAAGATTATGCTGGAAATATTTCTGCTCCTCAAACGGTAAACATAGACAAAATAGACAAAGAAAATCCGGAAATAGAAATTAGTCTGAATCCGGAAGATGAAACTTATGGAACGGTTACAGCAAGTGTAACCATAACAGATAACGTTGGCTTGCAAAATATAACAGTAAATGGAGAAGAAGTGCCTGCCAGTGGGACAAGTAAAACAATTGCTAGAACCTTTGAAAGCAATGGCGCAATTTCTATAAGCGCAACGGATTTAGCTGGGAATACCGCTACCTCTTCCGAAAACATAGAAAATATTTTACTTACAACAGCAGATACTACAGCACCAAGTAAACCAGACATTTATGAAGAGGAAAACAAAATTTATGTGCGATCCAGGAGCTTTACCTTTGATGAGAATTCTGAATCGCCAGAGACAACGCAATATAAAATAGGAAATGGAGAGTGGCAAGAGTATACGGAGTCTCTGGAACTGATCAATACGGTTGACACAACCATTTATGCCAGGGTAAGAGATGCTGCCGGAAATATCAGCGAAGAAGGTTCTCTTGTTAAGAAATCCAGGCTTGGGGAATATACTGCAAGCTTTCAGGATATTGTTTTAGGCTCCAATTTATTGCCATTCCGTATGGGAAGAACTTATTCCAGTACAGACGGTTGGTCTTTTACTTGGAATGCTAAGTTGGAGCAGATCCAAAACGGGTATGTGTATACGGACTTTGATGGAAAGCAGCATTTCTACCTTTTGAATGCCACAAATAAATATGTAGATAATGAAGGGAAGGAACTGGAAACTCTTTTTAGAATAGCTGATGACAAAACATATCATTTTAAGTTAGAGAAAGACGGTTTGACCTGTTACTTTGATACAAATCGAAATTTGGTGGCAGTAGAAAGTGAAACCACACAGGCCACATTTACCAGAACAACATCCAGTATTGTTATTACGGACAAATTGGGTGGGACAGCTACTGTTACACTGAATGCCGACGGAAATCCAACGGGGATTACCTATGTTTCAGCAACAAGTGGTAGTGAAGAGGAAAGTAATCCGTCCAATGACGGACCCGGTACTAAAACAGTTGCATATACATGGACAAATGGGAAGCTGGGGACTTTTACAGACGCAGCAGGGAATGTCTTTACTTATGTGTACACAGATGATCGAATGACGGGAAATGATGATACTACCATTGACTACGGGAATGGCAGGGTCAAACGAATCCTTTATAAAGACAATTTCTTTGTTCGCTTCACCTATGATGACAACGCTGTTTCTGAAAATACGAATACGCCAAATAATCTTGGTAGAGTAACCATGAATAACAGTAAAGGGATAACGGATTATTGTTATTATGTAGATGAATTTGATCCAAGCTCGGTAGGCTTTGACTCTTATTCTGGGCAGGCTACCTATCATCCGGACAATATTGACTTCGCAATTACGACAAATGATGTGATTTCTAATCAATGCTACGTTGTTCAAAGGGAATCGGAATCCAATGGAACGGAGGATAACAGTGAGGAGGAGTCCGGTGATAGTGATTCGGATTCTGGTGCAGAGACAAGGCCACTATATGATCAAAATGAAGACGGATCGTACAATTTCTATTCCTATGACAATGAGGAGCAATTAACAGAAGCACTTCTTGTTCCTGTTGGTGCGCTTTCCGTAACGGGAGAAACTACGTATGCACAAGCAGAAACGGCTGCAACTAAGAAATACGTCTATTCTTATACAATCACGGGGAAGCTAGCTACCTATGCTATTCTCTCTAATACCGGTGCATGGTTGCAGGAATATGGGGAAGAATATACTTATGATGCTTTAGGAAATCCTCTTCAAAAAAGGTTTTTTTACATTACTTATTCAGAAGATGCAGAAGCAGGCTCTCTTGTTCCAACAACGACCAGTAGCCAGATAGAATACACTTATGATGCTTGGGGGCAATGCGTTAAAACGGTTTATTCTGCACCGGATATGGAAGATTTAAAAACAGAAACGGGATATGATTTGTTAGGGAGACAAAACAGTCTTTCCGTACAGGAGGGAACCAATCCCGCTAATCAAACAAATTATACCTATGATAAAGACGGTAATGTTCTTACGGTTGTGAATACGGAAGGAACAACAACGTATACATATTCAAATGGTAGACTGCAAAGTCGGACTGGTGCAGATCAAACTACTGCGTCATACACTTATGATTTGTTTGGAAATCTGACCAATCACTCCTATAACGGATACACCTTCACGTATAATACCCTTGGTAGCATTCTGACAGCCGGAATTGGTAGTCAGACGTTGGCTTCCTATACTTACTCGGTAGATCCGGAACAGAATGTGCTTGTTGCGACCTACGGAAATGGCAGTACGGTAAATCGTGTTTACAATGAAGAAAAAGAATTAACGCAGATTAAAGACGGAGACGTAGAGAAATACCAATTTTCCTATACAAAAAACAATAGTGGCGATATTACCGTCACCACCGCTACAGATGTTGTAAATCAGGTTGTACGGATTCTGGAGGAAAATAAAACAACCGTGCAGGAAGAGGAAGAAACACGGTACAGTGTAGAAACGTTAGAAAAGACAGACACAGACCCAAATAGTATCAATGGAACAAAGATTACGCTAGGGGCGGATCTGTATCAGCTGGTTTCCGGAGATATGGTAGATACCTATTCCCAAAACGGGACAACCCGTTTTACCAGGACCAGGGAAAAGGACCGAAACGGGAATGTGACGGGTATTACGTTTGCCCCAATTAGTGGAAGTGGAAGTAACCAAGCAACAAATACCATAACAACAAGTTATGGTTATGGCATTACCGGAGCTGTAACGGCATTAGAGAACACGCTTAATGATTTGAAGTTAAGTTACAATTATGGGTATAATGCAAGTGGAAATATTACTTCGGAAACACTTACCAGAAGGTCCCGTGGAACGCAAGGAGAAACGCAGGTTTCTACAGAACAGACCTCCTATTCCTATGACTCCAAGGGACAGTTGCTTAGCGCAGAAAACAATACCAAGAAATGGGAATATACCTATAATTCCAGAGGAAATCTGTTAAGTAGAAAAGAATATACAGTTACTGTTAACACAGATGGTACAAGGTCTTACGCAGAACAGACAGCGGAAAGGGCAACCTACACATACGACACTGCTTGGCCGGATAAGCTGGTAAGCTACAAGGGTCAGGGTATCAGCTATGATGTTGTTGGCAATCCGACTTCGTATCTTGGAAAAACGCTTTCCTGGTCGTTTGGCAGGCAGCTTTCTTCCATTGATAATATCAGTTTTGCTTATAACGAAGATGGAATTAGAATCGGCAAAACGGTTGGCGACACTACAACAAAATATTATTTAAATGGAACCAACGTAATTTACCAGACTGATGGAACTAATGCTCTGTATTTCTACTATGACAGTGACGGGAGCATAATCGGCTTTGAATATGCCAATAACCTGTACTGTTATATGAAGAATTTGCAAGGAGACATTACTGGTATAGCAGATGCCAATGGAGCAATTCAAACGGAATATACCTACGATCCTTGGGGCAAGGTCATTTCCGTTACCGGAAATGAAACTTTGGGGAATTTGAATCCGTTCCGATATCGTGGATATTGTTACGACACAGAGACAGGCCTTTACTACCTGCAAAGCAGATACTATGATCCCCAAACTGGAAGATTTCTGAATAGTGATGATGTAAATTACATTGGAACTACGGAATCAGAAATCAGCTATAACCCGTTTGCGTATTGTGAAAACAATCCGATTAACTTGGAAGACCAAAGCGGAAATGCCGCGGTGCTATTTTATTTTGGAATGTATGGTTTGGCAGTTTTGCTGGTTGGAGCAAGCAGCCTTATACTTGTCCACTCAATAGGAAGCTCTTCCCGTTTTTGGAATACGTGGGGAAGCTTAGGAACCACATCGGGTAATTATTTGCGTTGGAAGCTGCGGGCTTTGGGATTGGCATATTATTACACAACAAAGTTGGCTTCAAGGATTAGAACAATTGTTAAAAAATTAGCGCTAAGTTTTGCGAAGGCAAGGACCTTGCCCAAAAAAGGGAAAAATGAATGGCATCATGTTATTGCCAAGAGGGCACAGAGAGCATTCCCGGCAAGGTGGAGATGGCTGTCATTGGGTAATGATATTAATTCAATAGAAAACTTGGTATATATAAAATACGGGCTTCACAGGAGATTACATACGAACGAATATTACAGTTTGGTGAATGATTTTGTTTCGCGTGCATACGATAATGCAAGTGGATCGACCCGAAAGAAAAAAGTACGAAACGTGGTAAGAGCGCTAAAGGATTGGTTACAGTTCCTTGATAAAGTATCGCCATTTTAGAGGAGATTTCCTATGACATTCCAACAAATAAAGCAATGCAAACAGTTTATAAAAAACAATTTTGAAAACTGGAGTCAAAAAGTGATCAGAGAAGAATATGGCAGAGGAGGACTACTTTTACACAGAGGATACTATTGCCCCAGTTTAGTAGAACGTGCAGAAGAAGGAGAAAAAAGCGTTGGTACCTTGCTAAAAAGAGCTGTTAAAAGGCCGGATTTTATTTTTGGCTATGATAAAGAAAATCGACTTATTAGTGTAAAAAGTTGGAACGGTTTTGCCAGTGATTATGATCAAGAACTGATTTACTGGATTGGCACGACTGAGTATGGTATTACCGTTTCTGGTTTGACCAGAGGATTGTTGGCTTTTTCGGAAATAGAATATCAAGACGGGAAAATGCAGAAATATTTTTACGCGTGGTTTGATGATACAGATCCCGGTGTTCCTATTGAAGAGGAAACCGAAGAATATGAATATCAATCGGAGGAAATAATAGTACATACAGAACTACAAAATATATTTCTTGTTTTCCCGGAAAGGGCAACATATCTATTTTCTCTCTCTGGAAATTTGCGGTCATTTTCTTTGGAAAAGACGACCTCCACGAAGGCCATGAAAGAGGATATAGATTCCCGTGACTTCTTTAAGGAAAAGCCCTCTATAAATGCCAAAACGGAAATTCCCGAAATAATGGAATATGACCGTGTGGTAAGAGAACTGTTTATTAATGCAGAAAAGAATGTGGTATATGAAAAATATGGCCGGGGTGGAATTATTTTAAACAGAGGATTTTTTTGCCCTAGTCTAATTATAGACATTGTAATTAGAGGGGGCTCTCGAGGGAAACTGTTAAAACGGGTTCCTCGACAGAGACCAGACTATGTCTTTAAATTTGATAAAAAGAACAGATTAGTATTGGCAAGTAACCTTCCCTTAAAAGAAAATGAAGTTATTTTTTGGGAAGGAGATGAGGAGGTGGGTTTAACTATTTCCGAAAGAGACGGAAATAATTTGTGTGCCATTACCAAAAGCCAATATGCGGATGGTTTATTGCAAAAATGCTCCTATTATAGAGTTGATGTGGAATGGGAAATTGACAGATTTCAGTACATTCTTCTTGAGTCACGGGAAGAGAAGTACACCTATGAAAAAGACAGAATGAAAGTAGAGACCAGGTCATTTCTTTATCATGGGAAAAAGGAAGAATGGCCCCCTTGCATATATGATTTTGTTGTAAAAGATGACCGTCTGATATCCTATACGGGTATAACATACCAAGGAAAGAAGCCGGTACCTTTTTGTCCAGAGGGAGATTGTTTTCAAATTAAAACAGAACGGTATATTAGACCAAAAAAGAGCTCTAAAAAATAAAGCGAGCCCCAACAAAAATTGCTGGGGCTCGCTTTCATATGGTTTACTTTAATTTTTTCACATAGTCAAAATCGTCTACTACCTGTTGCTCCGGTGCCGGAGTCAGGAGGGAGACAACTACGTTGGTAACAAGGCCAAGGAGGAAGGCGGGAAGAAGTTCATATACAGCAAAAGCGCCGCCAAGTTTGGCAATGCCATACTTCCAGGCAAAAACCATGATGCCGCCGACGACCATGCCGGCAACGGCGCCATACCGGTTTCCGCGCTTCCAGAAGAGCGAGAGCAACATGAGCGGGCCAAATACGGCACCGAATCCTGCCCAGGCGAAGGATACAATCCGGAAGACGGAAGCGTCGGAATCCCAGGCAAGAACAACGCCGATGACGGAAATGATGATCAGTGTGGAGCGGGCCACTACCATTTCGGAGCGTTCGGTCAGTTTTACCTTGAACAGACCACCAATAATGTTTTCGCTGGCAGCGGAGGAGGCGGCCAGAAGCTGGCTGTCTGCCGTAGACATGGTACTTGCTAAGATACCGGCAAGAATAACGCCGGCCAAAAGGGCAGCAACAAAGTTTTGCTGGGAAAGTAAAGATGCAACCTGTACAATAACGGTTTCGCTATCTGCAAAGGCGGGAAGGGCTCCATGTTTTACCATGCCCATGCCAACAACACCAATGGAAACGGCAACTGCCATGGAAATGATAACCCAGACGGTGGCAACGCGCCGGGAAAGTTTGATTTTTTCCGGGTCTTCTATTGCCATAAATCGCAGAAGAATATGAGGCATGCCAAAGTAGCCAAGGCCCCAGGCCAGCGTAGAAATGACGGATAGAATAGAATAAGATCCGGCCGAATTGGTTTCTGCGTTATAGCCCTGGAAGAAGTTCAGGTATCCGTCCAGGCTTTTGGCATTTTCCAAAATGGCGTCTACACCACCGGCCTGCTGAACACCAAAAACAAGAACAATCAGCAGGGCAATGGTCATGATGATGGACTGGATAAAGTCGGTAATAGAGGCAGCGGTAAATCCACCCAAAGAGGTATACCCGACAATAACAATGGCTGACACAATCATGGCCAGGTGATAGTCAATGCCGAACAGGGTGCCGAACAGCTTGCCACAGGCTGCAAAGCCGGAAGCGGTATACGGTACAAAGAAGATAATAATCATGATGGCGGCAATGGCTGTAATAACATTGTGTTCATCATGATATCTTTTAGCAAAGAAATCCGGGATGGTAATGGCACCAATGTGCTCCGAATACTTCCGAAGGCGCTTGGCAACAATAAGCCAGTTCAGGTATGTACCAATGGCCAGGCCAATGACGGTCCAGCCAACTTCTGCCAAACCGGAAGCCAGTGCCAGGCCGGGAAGCCCCATTAGCAGGTAACTGGACATATCAGATGCTTCTGCGCTCATGGCAGTTACCAGTGGGCCCAGTTTTCTGCCACCTAAGTAAAAGTCTCCTACGTTTTTCGTCTTTTTGGCATACAGAACTCCAACCATTACCATGGCTATCAGGTAAATGGTAATGGAAATCATGATGCCAATTTGTGCTTTTGTCATGAATTCATTTCTCCTTAACGTTTTATGTATAGGGTTAATAGGCAATATTTAAATCCACGTTACCGCTGATTCCATCCACGTTGCCGGTGGCTGAATACTGCCAATAATCACAGCGCCCGGACCAGGTATAGTTTCCGCCGGAAAGAACCGTGTTGTAGCGGGCAATCCAGATTTTATAAGAAGACAGTGCACCATAGTTTAGATAACTATTCCACCAACTGATACTGGAATAAACGCCCGGGGTATAACCGGCAGACTGTACGGTCTGGCAGAAGGCCTGCGCAATTTCCGTCAGCTGGCTTTTCGGCATGGCACTGTCCTCAATATCAATGAAGACAGGAAGCGTAATATTGTATTTCTTTGCCATGGTTACGGCAAGAGAAGCCTCTTCTACTGCTTCGGCAACGGTGGTTGCAGAAGAATAGAAATAAATGCCAACACGGAGACCGGAAGCGGTTGCACCGGAAACATTTTGCGCATAGGTGGGATCTTCAAACAGCGTACGTGCACTGGAATATCTGCCACCACATCGCACGAAGGCATAATTGATACCGGCAGATTTTACTTTGCTCCAGTTAATGGTGCCGTTCCACTTGGAAACGTCTACGCCGGCACCAAGCGAGTTAACCAGACTGCCGTCTGCATTAAAGCGGTACATGATTCCGTTAATGGTTTGCTGTCCCGTTACCTTCTGGTGGTTGGCGTCAAAATAATAGGTTTTGCCGTTAATGGTCTGCCAGCCGGTATACAGAACTTCCGTAGTTTCGGTTTTGTAGTAGTAGGTGGCGGATTCGCTGTAAATGGCTACGGTTGCCGGGTTGGTGCAGGCGGAGTCCGTATAAAGGAGATGTCCGCTTGCGTCAGTTAACTGCGCCGAGGTGTCCACGCCGGATTTGTCTATAGACCCATCTTCCAGGGTGGGGCAGTCTGCATATGGGTTTACAGCAACGGCAGTGGCATAGGTTGGCTTGGTTACGGTTTCCGTTTTCTTTTCCACCTTTTCCGTAGTATTGGTTACGTTTTTTTCTACGCTTGCCGGCAACGGCAGTGGCGTAGGTTGGCTTGGTTACGGTTTCCGTTTTCTTTTCCACCTTTTCCGTTGTATTGGTTACGGTTTTTTCCACGCTTGCCGGGCGAGCCGGTTTTACATCTTCCGAAGCCACATACGGCGTTACTTTTTCTTCAATTTTTGTGTCTACCACGCGCTCTACTTTGTCTTTGACTTCCACGTTGACAACCGGGGTGTCAGGGAAGTAACCGTCTGTTGGAACATACCAAATTTGATAAATGCCGGGGTCCAGATTCTTCTGGTAAAGGCTGCCGTCTCCGTCTTCGTCGGTATAGACTGTACCGTC
>CAVHZY010000005.1:0-27427 GCA_963640645.1 uncultured Phascolarctobacterium sp.
TTTGGCAGCGGCGGACGCACCATCGGCAAAAAGGTTGCGGAAAAGCTGGGCATCCCGTGCTATGATTCTGAAATCATTCAGGAAATGGCAAAAGAAACGGGGTTTGCACCCGATTATATCAAAGAAGCTGGAGAGTATGCTCCCGGCAGCTTCCTCTCGGCGGCTTTCTCCAACCGGATGTTCGGCCCCACCAACGAGGACATTTTGTGGGAGCATCAGAGCAGGGTCATCTCGGAACTGGCGGAAAAAGGCCCCTGTGTCATTGTTGGCCGCTGCGCCGACTACATTCTGCGGGACAAGGCGGACTGCCTGAAGGTCTTTATCCACGCAGATATGAAGTTCCGTGCGGAACGCATCGTCAAGGTGTACGGCGAACGGGAGCAGTCTCCGGAGGAGCGCCTGCGGGACAAGGACAAGCGCCGATCCGCCTATCATCGCTTTTACACCGACATGAAATGGGGACACGCCCAGAATTACCACCTGACGCTGGACAGCGGCGTGCTGGGAATTGATAAGTGCGTGGATATTATCGCAGAACTGTTTTGACATAGAAAGAGGTCGGCTGCTCATGGCAGCCGACCTCTTTTAGTAAAGTGAATAAGTGGGCAAAGAGAACACCGCCTGTTTCTTTTCTTGGAAACAGGCGGCGTCTTTTAACCTTGCACGCCGAAATCCATCAGCTAACAATGGGAAATTAGTTCCTTATCACTGTTAAGCCAATAGTTACGTGCCTTTTTGTGGCGGAGACGGTGGGATTCGAACCCACGAGCCCGGTGAAGGGCTAACGCATTTCGAGTGCGCCCCGTTATGACCACTTCGATACGTCTCCAGACAGCTTACAAATTGTATCAAACAGGGCGAATAAAGTCAATTGCACGGCGGTTTTTGTTGGAGTATAATGTGCTGGAAATAATCTGCTTTTTGGAGAAGGCGAGTATTATGAAATTAACAGTTATTTTGTACATGGACCATTGCGAAGATACCGCAAAGGCTATTGCGGCGCTGAAGCAAAACCATTGTTTCGCTTCCACGCAGCTGCTGATTGTTGACCCGTTTTGCACGGCGGAATCAGCCGCAGCTGTAAAAGAAGCTCCTGCAGCGAAACTGATTTCCCTGGAAGGCGCTTCCGTAGGACAGGCGTACCAAGCTGGTCTGGAAAAAGCTACCGGAGACATAATCCACTTTACCTTAGGTTCCTCCGTGTTGTCCCGGGGCGCACTGGACGCCGCTTTGCGCGCCATGCGGAAAAAGGATAGTACCGGCGCACCGGCGCGGCTGGTTGCCCTTAGTGCAAAAGGCATCAACAACGTGAACAATGCCGGCAGCAAAGTAAACTACAAAATGCAGGCCAGACAGCGTGGGTTCAGCAACATTCGTTTTGAACCGGCGCAGACAAACCTGATTTTGCAAACATACTTTATTGAGTCTGCTTTAGCAAAAAGCGTCAATTTTGAACCGGATCTTGGTTCTACCGCTGTACATGCTTACTTGTTGAATATATTAGCCAATTACTATGTAGTTTATTCTTTACAGAGCAAGACGTATACCTACACTGTTTTACTGGAAAACAGTGCATCCTCCTGTGACTTTGCACGGGATAAGGACTGGTATACACCGGCAGTAAAGAACTTTTATACGCCGTTCCTGCATCGCCTGAAAGAGGCAAACGGAACCGCACCGCTGTATTTGCAAATTGCCACTTTGTATTTGGTATGGGCTAAATATAATTGCAATTTCTTTGACAGAGACAGGGAAGTCCTTTCCAAAGAAGAGGCAGAAGAATTTTATGATGCCACCTGTGAATTCCTGAGCTACATTAATGACAATATTATTTTCCAGGATATCCCATGTCATTACACCATGGCACGACAGCTGAAAATGCTCTTCTACAAGGGTAAGTGCAAGTTCCTTGGTATGGAACCATGCAATGCTTCTGTTATTCCGGAAGGCGCCTTTGAAAACCAGCTGGTTTTAAACAATGATGTTTATCATACCTATGACGCCCATGCGCTTCGGCATGTAGACGGTCGGGCAGATGCACTGGACCTTTGTACCATGGGTAAAATCCAGAACCAGAGTGTTCGCATTATGGTTTTGGATTACATTGACGGCAAAATTGAAATGGATTATGAAGTGGTTACCTATTTGCTGGAAACCTCGGATTATGAGCTGTTCTTAAAAGTAGGGGACGACAAATATTATGATCCACAGCCGACTGAAGTGTATTCCCTGGTAAAATATTTTGGTCTTACCATTGACAGAAGAAAGACCTTCCATGCATCCATTCCGGCAGAGGATCTGCTGGATAAACGTTTAGTCTTTGGCGTACGCTTGGATGGTCAGGAATATGAACTGAATCTGCAGTTCCCGAAGATGGCCTCTAAGCTGCTGAACAGCAATGCATCTTACTGCATGCTTGGAGACGACAAATATATGGCCGTTCAGCATCACGGCCTGACTGTAAGGAGGAAAAAACCGGGGCAGCGTTTTTTTTTGGAAGCAAAGTATTTTGCTTACCGGATGGCCAGCACCCCGGTACCCCGAAGACTGATTGTTAAGTACCTGTTTTTGCGCCTGCTTTACTGGCTGGTTTATCCAACGTACCATAAGAAACGGATCTGGATTACCTTTGACAAGCTGTACAAAGCAGGGGACAACGGGGAATACATGTTCCAGTACTGCCGGAAGCAGGACGATGGAATAGAAATCTATTATGTCTTAAACAAAGACGCGGCAGATTATGAACGCCTGAAACAGCAGCACGGCAAGTATGTCCTGACCCAGGACTGCATGAAGCTGAAATTACTGGCTTTGTACAGCGAAGTTATCCTGGCTTCTCATGCTACCGTTCCAAACTATATTGGATTTACACCAAAGACCAACATCTTTGTTCGTGATCTGTTCCATGGCATTATTGTCTGCATCCAGCACGGCCTGACCATTCAAAAGATTGCACAGTACCAGAACCGTGTGTTTGATAACACCAGATTGTATACGCTGGCTTCCAAATATGAAAAGGCCAATGTAGAAAAGCCAATCTACGGCTACTTTGGCAAGGAATTGAAGTTAACCGGCCTGGCCCGTTATGACGGCTTGAAGAGTAATGATCAGAAACAGATTCTGATTACACCCACCTGGCGCAGAAACATTGTAAATCAGAGTATTGCCTTTGTGAAAAAGACCCACAATGACACGTTTAAGAACAGCGAATACTTCCGCATTTACAATTCCTTAATTAATGATCAGACCCTGATTGACTGTGCCAAACGCACCGGTTATAAACTGATTTATCTTTTGCACCCGGCCATGAGCTCGCAGGCAGAGGACTTTGATAAAAATGATGCGGTAGAAATTGTACAAGCCACCGGAGACATGAGTTATGAAAAAATTCTGACCGAATCCTCCTTAATGGTAACGGATTACTCCGGAGTACAATTTGACTTTGCTTATCAAAGAAAGCCAATTGTTTATTATCATCCGGACAGCCTTCCGCCGCACTATGAAGAAGGCGGCCTGATTTATGACACCATGGGCTTTGGCCCTATTTGCAAGAATCATGACAGTGTGGTATCTACGCTTTGCACGTACATGGAAAACGGTTGTAAGATGCCGGAAGAATATGTAAAACGGGCGGATGAATTCTTCTACTTCAATGATTTCAACAACTGTGAACGGATCTATCATGAAGTTTGTGCCTTTTTGGAGGATCCCAAAAATTTCTAAGGAGACCGCATGAAAAATCTCATCTACAACAAGTCTTTGCTGACAGATGAGCACGGACGGGAATATTACCTGGACAACGCCAAGTTCATTCTGATTTTCTTTGTTGTTATGGCGCACTTGTTTGGTACGCTGAAACACGCAGATGTAACTTACGTCAGCTACATTTCCACGGCTGTCTGGAATTACCTGAATACCTTCCACATGGCCACCTTCATTTTTATTTCCGGTTATCTGGCCAAACGCTTTGTAAAGAAGGGGTATACCCTTCAGAAGCCGGTAACGTATTTCCTGATTTATGTTTTTGCACAGTTGCTTTTTACCTTCTGTGAAAAATACTGGTGGTCCGGAGACCCTGCATCAGAAACGGTCAGTATTTTTAAAGCAGAAGGCTCCTTATGGTATTTGCAATGCCTGATTATCTGGTATTTGCTGCTTCCCATGCTGGATCAGGTAAAACCAAAGTACATGATTGGCGGTGCCATCCTGATTGCACTGGCAGTCGGATATGACACCAAGGTCAATGATTACCTCAGCTTTTCCCGGGTATTGGTTCATATGCCTTTTTTCATGGCAGGATACTACACAGACAAAAACAGACTGGACAGGCTGAATCGGCCCAAAGTAAAACTTGGGGCATGGGCTGCGCTCCTTGTTATTTTTGTGGTAGAGTTTTGTCTGTACCGGAATATTCCCGGAAACCTGCTCCCGTGTAACAGTCCGTATCGCAACTGTGGATTGAAAGGCCCTGCCGGAGTGTGGTGGCTGTATCGCCTGGCATTTTACCTGGTGGTATTTGTCATGATTTTCTCCTTTCTGGCAGTGGTGCCACGGTGCAAAACCTTCTTCTCCAAGTGGGGGTCCAGAACCCTGGCAGTATATCTGTTCCACCGGATTTTCTATCGCTGCTTTGAAGAATACGGCTGGTACAAAGCTTTCGGTAACTCCTGGCTTGGACTGATTGCGCTGTTCTTTGTTGTGGCAGCGGTTACCTGTATTCTTTCCCTGAAGCCATTCAGTGTACCGTTTGACCTGATTCAGAAAATCAAAATTACAGGGCTGCTGAAGGATAAAACAACGGCAGAAAGTAAATAAAAGCAGAAGACTCCCTTTGGGTTTGCCAGTGCGGAACTGACTCGCCGGAAGGGAGCTTTTTTGTCCTTTTTCACATTTGATAAAACTTTAACAAACTTCTTGACGAAGGGGCATACCTCTGGAGTATAGTAGGCTTGCAAGGCAACCGCTTTGCCAAAATAAAACAGACTTTAGTTTCGGAGGTGTCATTATGGACAGAAAAGTCAGAGTAGTACAGTATGGTTGCGGAAAGATGGCAAAATATATTATTCGTTACCTGTACAATCATGGAGCAGAAGTAGTTGGCGCAATTGACGTTAACCCGGATGTGGTTGGCATGGACGTTGGTGACTTTGCGGAACTTGGTTTTAAGACCGGCGTTTGCATTTCTGATAAAGCAGAACAGGTCCTGGATGACAGCAGGGCAGATGTTGCCATTGTAACCCTGTTCAGTTTCATCAATGATATCTATGAGCACACAAAGCAGTGCGTTTCCCGCGGCATTAATGTCATTACCACGTGCGAGGAAGCAATTTACCCCTGCACCACAGCCAAAGAACAGGTAGAGGAACTGGACGCCATTGCCAAGGCAAATAATTGCACCATTACCGGGTCCGGCATGCAGGATATTTTCTGGATTAATATGGTGGCTTTGGCTGCGGCCGGCTGTGACAGTTTAAAGAAGATTAAGGGTGCCTACAGCTACAATGTAGATGAATATGGTCTGGCTCTGGCTAAGGCGCATGGATGTGACCTGACGGCAGAAGAGTTTGAAACGCAGATTGCACATCCGGATGTCTTTGAACCGTCTTATGCCTGGAATGCCAGCGAAGCCATTTGCAACAAACTTGGCTTAACCATTAAGACCATTGACCAGAAGCATGTGCCGTGCATTGTGGATCGCGATGTATACAGTGAAACCCTTGGCTCTACCATTAAAGCCGGCAGGTGCATTGGAATGTCTGCCGTAGTTACCATTGAAACCGAAGAGGGCATTACGGTGGAAGAGGAAACCATTGGTAAGGTATACGGCCCGGATGACGGAGACCAGTGTGACTGGTGGCTGACAGGGGAACCGAATGTGGAATATCATGTAGTAAAACCGGCTACAGTAGAACATACCTGCGCTACCGTGGTTAACCGTCTTCCGTCTTTAATTAAGGCGCCTGCGGGATATGTAACCTGTGACCAGCTGGAAGAGGTTGCGTTCCTAACGGATTCCATGGAAACGTATTGCTGATGGGTACGTATGCTAAGTAGATAAAGTCTAAAATAAAAGCCCCTGCAGGACGGTGAAGTCGTGCGGGGGCGTTGTCTTGTTTGTTTACTGAAATTACAGATTCAGATCCAGCAGGTGGCGTAAATCATTCATAGAGGTGTGGGAAGAAATATGCTCAGGCGAGGCAGTTGCCTGCTGTTCCGGTACCGGCTGCTGCTCAGTAGCGGTTGGCTGCTGCTGTGGCTGCGGCACCTGATTCCGTGCCTGAAGTGCCTGGAAGCGTTGCATGGAACAGGCAATTCCGGATTTCAAAATTTCAGTAGCGTGTTGGGCTGCTACCGGCTCTTCTTCCTGTAAGCGGTCTATATGAAGCCGTTTGGCAAGAAGGGTATTGGCAAATGCAATATTTTCCGGAATACCACTGGACTTTAAGCCAAGAATAATATCTGTTGTAACAATCTGGTCTACCGTAATGCCGGCGTTCGGATTGAATGCGGCAGCGTGTACCGTAGTGCCAGTAATGGGTTCCGGCTCATGTAACCGCTCCTGCTTCCGAATTTCCCGTTGCTGGGATTCCAATTGGGAAACCAAATTTTTGCCATCTCTTTTGTTTTTGTTTTCCGCTTTTCTTTTCCCGGGTTTGGTAATCCATTCCAGGGGAATAGAGAAACAGGGAAGAGAGAAGAGCAACGTCAGGCCTAAGGAAACAGCAAACATAAAGATGCAGCAGTTTCTTAGGGAGCTGATGGCAAAGCGGTGGAAGACGCCGATATTCATAAGAACCGTGGCAACCGGCAGATGCCAGAAGTAAATTGCCAGGGTTCTGGAACCGGCTGTGGTCAGTGCAAAGATTTTATGCTTTGGTACCAGTGCCAGGAATGCAAACATGGTAACAAAGGTGATAATCAGGGTAGCAAAGCGATACACCGGTGCTTCCATAAACAGCCGTAAGCTGTTGGCGTAATGATCTCCGAACAGGACTTTGTAACTATTCTGTCCGGTAAAGAACTTACGGAACCAGTAAACGCCGTGGTCAATGGTTAGGAAAAGCGCTACACCATAGGCAACCAGCCAAAACGGAGAGATGATTTTCAGCGCTTTGTTGTCCAAAATTTTGTTAATGTGCTCTAATTTGGTGGAGTAGCCCAGATAAAAGAACGGATAAAAGACAGCAATGCGGGAAAGGGCAAAGTTGCTGCCAATATTACTGTCATATCCGGCCAACAGGGCAAAGACAACCGCAATCAGAAGGACATTCTTCTTTGGAAAGTCTTTGATGAGCCAGGTCAGAATGTAAAAGACAAAAAGAACCCACAAAAACCAGCTGACACCGTCCTGCTTTATTAAATGAAAGTTCTTTCCGCGGTCAAACAGATACAGACTGAAATTGCGGAAGAAATTCAACAAAATACAAAGAACAGGGTAGGGAATTAAGCGTTTCCAGTTTAACTTCTCCTGCTTTACCAGGTGCTTGGAAAACAGACCGGAAATAAACAGAAAGGCCGGCATATGAAAGGTATAAATATAAAGGAATAAACAGCGGACACCGGCATAAAAGTCACAATAATTGTCGGCCACATGGCCAAGGACTACCAGAAAGATCAGAAGGATTTTTGCGTTATCAAAACGATAGTCCCGTTTTGCAACAGCATTCATACAGCCTGCTCCTTTTTCATACTTTCAATGGTTCTGCGGAACATGGTGGAAAGGTCCGTGGCCGGAGTCCAACCCAGGGAGACCAGTTTATCCGCGTTCAGGCGGATGACCATCTGCGGATTGTATCCGAAAGATGCCAGGTCTTCCGGAATTTCAATGCGGACAGAAATTGGTTTGTCCGGATTCAGACCGGCAACCAGCTCTGCCATTTCACGGATAGAGCAGGCAGTGTCCGGATTGGTTACATTATAGGCTTCGCCGGTTATGCCGTCCTGCAACAGTTTCAGAAGAGCAGTAACGGCGTCTGCTGTATAACAATAGGTACGAACGGTGGAACCGTCGGTATGCAGAACAATGTCCCTGCCTTCAATGGCACAACGGGCAAATTCTGCAAATACCCGGCCGTCATGGTATTCTACACCGGCACCAAAAGTCTGGGACAGGCGTGCAATGCAGACCGGAACGGAAAACTGGCTGGCGTAGGCAACACAAAGGTTTTCTACCATGCGTTTGCCTTCCGAGTAACTGCTGCGTACGCTAAGCGGATTAATGTATCCGTAATCATCTTCGGAAATGGTCTCTTTGCTGCCATCCGGCGTACCGTAAACTTCCAGGGAAGAAAGATAAACCATCTTTTTTACCTGCTTTTCTGCAGCAAAGCGAAGGACACGGTCCGTACCGTCTATGGCGGTTAAAATGGTTTCTACCGGCTTGCTGACAAAGTCCTTGGAACTGGTAACGGAAGCGCCGTGGACAAGGTAGTCAACCGGTCCGTCATAGGAAAGATCCGCATCCAGATTGCCGGTGACATAGGTCAGGCCGTCCTGATATCCGGCAAAGACTTTATCTGCTTTGGCCGGATTCCGAAGGTAGGCGGCTACCGTAATGTTGGCATTATATAACTGATTGCATTTGACCAGGGTCTTGCAAAGCTGGGACCCGATCAGACCGGTGGCACCGGTAATAAAAAAGCAGGTACCATTCAGCTCCGGCCGGTAAATGGCTTTGGCTGCCTGCAGGATATCTTCTTCCAAAATAGGATCTGTTTTCATGATTCTTTTCCTTTGTTCTTGTAGCGATTCAGCCGGTTTCTATTGCCATTGGTAATACCGAATCCAAAGGCCTGCTCATTTTCCTGATATTGCAACAGTGCCCGGAAAATGTAAACGTCTTCCGGTGTAGTAACTTTAATGTTGCCACGGTTGCCTTCTACCATGTGAACCGGAATGCCAAGGGATACGCAGATGGTGCAGTTGTCTACCATGTTTTCGTATCCGGTTGGTGTGGCACGGATTTTGTCATGGGCGGCAATGATATCTTTCAAAATAAAGGTCTGCGGTGCCTGACCGGAATAGGTTTCCTTCCGGAAAGGAACGGAGTCCACGTGACTTCCATTCTTGGAAATCAGAATGGTTTCAAAGCAGGGAGTAGTGGTAATGGCATTGCCCTTTTCCAGACAGGTTTCAATGTTGCGGGTAATAACGTCATAGGAAATGAACGGACGAACGCCGTCACTTAACAGAACAACGGAGTCTTCCGGATTTTCTTCCGCGCCTTTAATCAGGCAATTGTAAATGGAATCCTGTGCAGTGGCACCGCCCGGAATAACGGCGGCAACCTTGGACAGGTGGTATTCTTCTACCAGGGACTGCACATACGGAATGTAGTCTTCCAAAGTGGAAATGTAAATTTTGTCAATTAAGTGGTGATATTCAAACTGCTGCACGGAATGCACCAGAATGGGCTTCCCGTTGATTTCCAAAAACTGCTTTGGAATGCCGGCACCCATACGAACGCCGGATCCGCCGGCAAAAATCATTGCTATATTCATACAGAACCTCCTACGGAGTTAAAATCCATTTCTAATAAACGTTTATTTTCCGCTGCTTTTGCGTCCAGCGCCTGCTGGAATTCCTCCGGTAGCGGACCAACAATCAGCCAGTCAATGACACGGTCGGATGCACCGGCATCCGTGTGGTCAAAGTGGACGTCTACGTATTCTTTAACCTTTTCTTCTTCAAAGTCTTTGGTTTCCAATGCTTCCATTAATTCCGGGAAGGTGTGACAGATTTTGCCCGGTGCAGAGCTTTGATAATCCCGGTGGAAGCCTCTGGAAAAGGCATATTGTACCTCGTCAAAAGCAAAGAACAGCATTGGCTTCAGATTCAGGGAGTATTCAAAAATGTTGGAAGAATAGTCGGTAATTAAAAGGTCGGTAATATAAAACAGGTCATTGATGTTGGGGTACGTGTTAACATCCAGGAAGCGGTCTTTTTGCTCTTCTTTTAAAGGCACCGGAGTGGCAACCCACGGGTGCATCTTGAAGAGCACCACATATTCGTCTGCACAGAAGTCATACAGGCGGTCAAAGTCAATCAGCTCATAAGGATAATGTGCATCTTTATGATTCCGTCCACGATAGGTGGGCGCAAACAGGATGACCTTTTTGCCGTTGATGATTGGATATTGCTGCCGCAGTTCAGCTTCTTTCTGCCTGCGGTGTTCCGGGTCCAGGTATTCATCCATACGCGGCATGCCGGTCGGCAGTACCTGTTCCGTGTTAATGCCCCAGACTTCGGAGAAGAAGTGGGCAATGCGGCGGCTTCCGGCAATGCCATAGGTGTACTGCCGGTGGGCGCCTACCGGCGCCGGGCTGGAGATGTGACCCCAGCGGCTGTAACCGGAAGACTTGAATCCAGCCCCGGCATGCCAGATCTGGATTAGCTTTGTGTCTTTGGTCAACTTCAGCCAGTCCATCATTGGCGCGTGGTCATCTACAATAATGACATCTGCAATGCCCATTTTATGGAATACCTGTAACCAGCTTTTCATGCCGTAGCCGGGATGCTCTACAATAGAGCGGCCACTGAAAAGAAGATTCCATTGGTCTTCCATGCCGCGTTCCTTCATGCGGTTGGCAACAGCCATCATGTTGGTGCCAATGGTTTCATTTTGTTCAGACAGGAATAAAATATTTTGCTTCCGCTTCGGGTTTAGTTTCTTTTTGGCTTTTTCTACGGAATGACAGAAAAGGTAGAAATCTTTTAAGACCGATTTCTTTAAGCGGTCAATTTTGCGCTTTTCATTTTTTATTGGCTTTGGAACTTTCGGCGCCAGGGGATTCGGATTCAGGACCGGTATGCCGGTTCTGCTCATTTCCTGGGCTGTAATGACCGGTACTAAATCCTCTACATCCTCGGCTACGGAAAAGTCAACGCTGTAGCCTTTGTTTTTCTGATGATGTAAGAATGTGCGGGATTTATCCGCCAGCAGGGGAACCAAGTCCATACTGAGCTCCGGCTTGCAAAGAATATTATTTCCCTGGCAAATATAAACGGTATAAGATCCGGTTGGCAGACACATAACGTAGCCGGGATTGGAAACATTAATGGAAAGGCGGTAGGTGCCGCCACCCAGATCTTCCGACGCAAACTTTGCGTTGGCTTTTCCGTAAGTGGTTACCAGATAAAAGTCCAGCGGCTCCTCTGCCTGAAAGTTTGTATGATAAGAAACCTGTACGGTCATGTGGCAGATGATCCGCTCCCACTGAATATCCGTAATCTGTGCGGAAATCTGTTTCTGCTCCAGCAGGTTTTGCATAAGAATTGTAGTGTTTTCCATAGGAGAACAGAACCTCCCTGATACTTCAAAAATACTTCTTTCAATATACCATATGTAGCATGGTAAAACCAGTTCTCTTACCCTATATTCGATTTAATGTTACAAAACTTTGACAAAGTTTTTGGAATCTTAAAAATCCCCTTACAATGGTTTGTGTAATTTTTAGGCTGTGTGCTATAATGAGTTCCGTTAAGAAAGGGGGAGGACCCATGAAACGAAATATTCTGGTTATTGCCCTGGCATTTGTTCTGCTGTTTTCCTTTGCTGCCTGCAGTTGTGGCAAAAATAAAAGTGGCTCGGATACCAAAGGGGTAACGGAAAAGGGTACCATTGACAGTACAGACGACGTAATTGCCCAGCAGGAGTCCCTGGAAGACGGGGAGGTCAAGCTGGTAAAGGATAAAGATAAGCTTTGCTACGTTTCTGATACCGCAACCATGGTTTACTACTATGAAGGAAACAAGATTACCGGTTACGAAATGTATGTGGATTACGGCAGTGAAGAAGCTGCCGGTTATGCCGTTCAGGGTCTGGAAGAAAGCAACCAGGCCGGAGACGAATCCTTAGGCATTGACTCCATTACCCAGGATGGAACCTATGTCATCATTAAGTATGATAAGTCCCAGTACGAAGGCCTGACTGTTGATGACGTGAAGGAACAGTATGCGGACTTTAAAAATTTAGCAACCCCGACAGAATCCAAATAAGGAGGTCTTTTCATGAAAAAGGGGATTAAAATTTGCATTGGCCTGGTTGGCCTTGCACTGATTGTTTGCGGTATTATCTGCGTTATATCTCCGCTGACAGCCATGTCTACGGTTTCTACCATTATCGGTATCATTTTGCTGGTTTCCGCTGCAGGCTCGGCCCTGATTTTCTTTGTCAGCGGAAAGTTCTTAATTCATTCCTGGCTTGCCTTAGTGAACGCCTTTATGGATGCGGTAGCCGGTATTTTGTTCTGCTGTTATTCAGACAGCTTTGGACCGGTTCTTGCTGTTATTCTTGGAATTATGATCCTGATGGTAGCTGTTGTTTTTGTACCGGTTATTCCTATTACAAAGAAAATGTTCTCAGAAACCGAAAAGGATAAAGTATGGCTTTGGCCTTTAGGCGTTGATGTTTTACTGTTCATTGTTGGTATTTGTGCTGTTAAGAATGCCGGTACCTTTGGCGTGGCACTGATCACCGTTCCGGTAGGTATCATCCTGCTGGCTATCGGTGCCGGTTACATTGCCATTGCGGTAAACCTTCTGAAGAATGGCAATCAGTCTGCTTTCCTGAAGGGCTCTACCGGAAATGATGATACTGTCATTGATGTAGACTATACTGACGTAGACTAAAGCAACAGAAGAAAAATACACTTGGAAAGACGTAATTTACATGAAATATGTTTATGATTGCCAGGGCACCTGTTCCCGGCAGATCCGCTTTAATATGCATGACAATGTAGTTTCTGATGTGGAATTTATCGGAGGTTGTCCCGGTAATACCCAGGCAGTAGCTGCGTTATGCAATGGCCGCACAGTGGAAGAAATTTCTTCCCTCCTTGGCGGCATTACCTGTGGACCCAAGTCCACTTCCTGTGGAGATCAGCTTGCGGAAGCCGTACAGAAGGCTTATGACGAAGACTTTGACTCTGCAGAGGAATAAGGCTTACCAGTAAAATCTAACGGCAAATAAAAGACCCGGTGCAGAACCATCTGCACCGGGTCTTTCCATTCAGTTTATTTACTTTGTGCTTTTTGGTTACTGTTGCGGAAAATGCGGTCTTCGTACTTCAAAAGGACTTTGTAAAGGAACAGGCCTCCGAAGGTGGCTACCACTAACTCGCCAAGGGCAACGAAAAGGAAAGAATAACCGAAGCCGACAAAGCGGGTTCCCTCCGGCAGGAAAATGGCAATTTCCAGGCCAACAATCAGTCCGTTGGACAAGGTTGGCATAAGGGAGGACAGTACCGGTAACCCTTTGAACTTGACATTCCGAAGGAAGTAAGCGGCAAGAGCAGCAATCAGTGTGGCACCGGTACCGAACACCCAGTCGGCCCATCCCATTGGGCTTAAGAAGTTGGACAACAGGCATCCGACAACCAGGCCGGGAATAGCGGCGGGCGTGAATACCGGCAGGATACAAAGAACTTCCGAAAGGCGGAACTGTACCTGGCCGTAAGCAAGGCCAACCGAATTGCTGACAAGGGTTAATACAAAGTAGAGTGCGGCAATGATGCCGGCTTCCGTTAAATAGTAAATATTCTGTTTGTTCTGTTTCATCTTTTTACTCCGTAGTTTTATTTTATGTCAGGATGGTCACGAACTGACAATGTGGTTAGACCACGCTGTAAAGCAGGTCTGTGTAGGTTGGCAGAGGCCAACGGTCTTTGGCGGTTAAAAGCTCCAGCTGATCGGCGGTGTCCCGCAACTGATTCATGCTGGCCAGAACCGTGTCTTTGTAGAAGTCTGCCTGCTCCTGGGTTCCCTGGATGCTGTCTGCTTTTTCCAGCGCATCAGCCAAAGCGCGGGTCTGCTGTAGCAAGCTGTCGGACAGACAGGAAAGATCCCGCAGAAGCTTGGTTTCGGATGCCATTGGCAGGTTGGCACCAACGGCCTGCTTTGCCTGAATGTTCTGGGCCAGTTCCGTTGTGTACCGGACAACAGCAGGATAAATGGCTTTTTTGGCCATGTTGTTCATAGTGGCAGCTTCAATGTGCAGGGTCTGGCAGTAGTTCTCCATGGAAATTTCATACCGGGATTCCAGTTCTGCACGGGTGTAAATTTTGTGGTGCTCGAAGAGGGCTACGTTTTTGTCATCCAGGTAAGCGGGGAAGGCATCTGCACAGGTAGGAAGATTGGTTAATCCTCTGCGAGCTGCTTCTTCTTTCCATTCCTGAGAGTAACTGTTGCCATTGAAGATGATTCTGTTGTGTTCTACAAAGGCATCATGGGCAATGGCATATACTTCCTGCTCCACATTTTCTGCTTTTTCCAGGCGCTCTGCAAATTCAGAGAATTCTTCTGCCATGATGGCATTTAAAATGGTGTTCGGGCCGGCCAAAGAGGCGGAGGACCCAACCATACGGAATTCAAATTTGCCGCCGGTATAAGCAAATGGGGAAGTGCGGTTCCGGTCAGAGTCATCCTTGTTGAACCGCGGAATGACTTTAACACCGGACTTCATTACCTTGCGTTCATTTTTGATGAATTCATGTTCATTTTCCAGAGCGTCTTCCAGATTGGCAAATTCATTGCCCAGGAAGATGGAAAGGATGGCAGGTGGTGCTTCGTCTCCGCCTAAGCGGAGGTCATTGCCGGGAGAGGCAACACAGACGCGAAGCAGATCCTGATATTCGTCTACGCCTTTGACAACGGCGGCAAGGGACAGCAGAAACAGCGGGTTGTGCATTGGGTCTTTGCCCGGCTTGAACAGGTTAATGCCTGTGTCCGTGGTCAGGGACCAGTTGTTGTGCTTGCCGGATCCGTTTACGCCGGCAAACGGCTTTTCGTGGATCAGGCAGGCCAGATTGTTGCGGATGGCCACGGATTTCATGGTTTCCATCATTAACTGGTTCTGGTCTACAGCCGCATTCACTTCGGTGTAAACCGGGGCCAGCTCATGCTGCGCCGGAGCTACTTCGTTGTGCTCCGTCTTGGCAAAGATGCCCAGCTTCCAAAGCTCAATGTCCAGATCCGACATAAACTTCTTAACGGTTGGCTTAATGGTGCCGAAGTAATGGTCTTCCATTTCCTGGCCCCGGCTTGGCTTGGCACCGAAGAGGGTGCGGCCGCAGAGCTTTAAGTCTTCCCGTTTGTTGTATAAATCCCGGTCTACCAGGAAGTATTCCTGTTCTCCGCCGACGCTTGGAACAACGTGTTTGGCACCGGATTCATTTCCCAGCAGATTGATAACCCGCATGGCCTGCTTGTCCACTGCCTGAATGGAACGAAGGAGAGGCGTTTTCTTGTCCAGAACTTCTCCGCCGTAAGAACAGAAAATGGACGGGATGCAAAGCGTGTTATCTTTCACAAACGCATAGGAGGTGGGGTCCCATGCTGTATAACCCCTGGCTTCAAAAGTGGAACGGATACCACCGTTGGGGAACGAGGATGCGTCCGGCTCCGAACGAATCAGTTCCTTTCCGGAAAAGTCCATGACAACGTTGCAGGAATCTACCGGGCACAAGAAGCTGTCATGCTTTTCTGCCGTCAGGCCTGTCATTGGCTGGAACCAGTGTGTAAAATGCGTGGCTCCGTTTTCAATTGCCCAGTCTTTCATGGCAGATGCCACGGTGTCGGCAACGTCTAAAGACAACGGCTGCTTCTGGTCTACACAATTATGAATTTCATCATATACCTTCTGGGGAAGGCGTGCTTTCATGACATCGTCATTAAATACCAGAGAACCGAACAGTTCCGGCACATTTGTTATTCCCATGGGAAGCCTCCTTTAAGGATTTTTTAGGATCCGTAGTAATAATAAGGTATGGATTCAGACTTATCCTGAGCCTAAACACGCGACTATTTTAGCCCAAGGGTTCGGGAAACGTCAACGTCCCTTTGTCAAGGCTTTTGGTGAAATTGTCTTTTTTGTGAGTTTCACAAAATGCCAAGGTTAAAATCTTGATTGCTTTGTGCAAATGGGTTAGAATGAAGTCAGGAAATAAGCCTTCGGGTATTTTATTTATTGGAGGAACACAATATGGTATATCTTATTATTGGTCATAAAGGCTCCGGCAAGACCACTCATTTAATAGAGGAAGTAAAGCAGGCAGTAGACGCCTCTCTCGGCAACGTTATCTGTGTAGAAAAAGGCACAAAGCTGACCTACAATATTGACTCCAGAGTTCGTCTTGTGGCAGCGGATGACTATGCAGTTTCCGGTTATGATGCTTACTATGGTTTCCTTGCCGGAATGTGCGCTTCCAACAGTGACATCACGGACATCTTTGGAGACGGTACCTTGAAAATCGGCGGTACGGATTTTGCCCAGCTGGCTTCCTTCCTGGACAAAATCAAGAACCTTGGAGATGCCACGGATACCAAATTCACCTTTACCATTTCTGCAGATGAAGCAGAGCTGCCAAAGGAAATTTTTGATCTTTGTGAAGTACTGTAACAGGACGCTTGCTTCAAGTGTGCTCAGCCCTGAAAAGAAGCCTCTTTTCAGGGCTGTTTTTTGTTGACAAAGCAAAACCTGATTTGTATAATATAGGTCGCGTGTCGCCGTACAGGTTTGACAATGAGAGGTGATTGACATGTTTGAACTGCAACTGGAACCTCTGTTCCTCAATGAGGGTTTCACGCTGGACGTTGATCATGAAGTAACATGCACCGAAGTTGACGAATTCGGTAAACTTCTGTTTCCACATCCGTTCAAAGTGACCGGTCAGTTCCGCAATGAAGCCTCTGTTGTTTCCCTGGACGCTACCATCAACGCAGACCTTTACACTGTTTGTGACAGATGTGCCACAGAAGTGGTCCTTCCGCTTTCCGTTCCTATGGAGCATACTTTTGTAACAGAGCTCAACGGAGAGGACAGGGACGAACGCTTTGTGCTGGTTCCGGATCACATTCTTGATTTGGACCGCCTGGCAACGGAAGATCTTCTGTTGGATTTACCAACAAAGGTTCTCTGTAAAGAAGACTGTAAAGGAATTTGTCCCCAGTGCGGCAAGAACCTGAATGAAGGTCCCTGCCAGTGCAAAAAGGAAATAGATCCGCGCTTTGCAGATCTGCTGTCTTTACTGGAGGACAGGAAATAAATCTTGTATTTTAAATGGGAGGGTAAATCAAAATGGCAGTACCAGCAAGAAGAGTTTCTAAAGCAAGACGTGACAAAAGACGTTCTAATGTTTGGAAAATGAATGCACCGGAACTTGTTAAGTGCCCGCAGTGTGGCGAATACAAGAGACCACACAGAGTATGCCTCGCATGCGGCTACTACAACGGCAAAAAAGTCATTGACGTTGACTAAGCAACTGACGAAGCATCTATAAGATTGCAGTAGACAGGTAAAGGTGGAGAAGGAAATCCTTCCCCACCTTAATTTTTCTTTTTTATTATAATAATAAGCGTAATAACAAAGCAGGGGGTGGAAGCATGTCAAAACCGGTTGTGGCCATTGTTGGTCGTCCGAATGTGGGAAAATCCACATTGTTTAATAAGCTGATCGGGGAACGACTTTCCATTGTAGACGATACGCCCGGTGTTACGCGGGACCGGATCTACGGGGACTGTGAATGGCTTGGACAAAAAATGCTTCTGGTGGATACCGGAGGAATTGAACCGTATTCGGATGACATCATTCTGACACAAATGCGGCGGCAGGCCGAACTGGCCGTGGAAACCGCAGATGTCATTGTTCTGGTAACAGACATCCGGGACGGTGTTGTGGCCACGGATATGGAAGTTGCTTCCATGATGCAAAAATCAGGAAAGCCAATTGTGCTGGCTGTAAATAAATGTGACAGTATTGGAGAAATTCCGGCAGATTTTTATGAGTTCTACAATTTAGGACTGGGAGATCCCATTGCCATTTCTTCTGTTCACGGTCGCGGTACCGGAGATCTTCTGGATACCGTACTTTCCTATCTTCCGAAGGAAGAGGGGGAAGAAGAGGACGACAGTAAAATTACGGTTGCCGTTATCGGGAAACCGAATGTCGGGAAAAGTTCTTTAATTAACGCCATTTGTGGCGAGGAACGCACCATTGTTTCCAATGTGGCCGGCACCACCCGGGATGCCACGGATACCTTAGTGTCCAATGAATACGGAGACTTCCTTTTCATTGACACGGCCGGCATCCGCCGCAAGTCCAAAGTGGATAACGCCATTGAAAAGTATAGTGTTATCCGGGCCCGCATGGCGGTAGAACGTGCCAATGTTTGTGTCATTATGATTGACGCATTAGAGGGCTTTACAGAACAGGACAGCAAGATTGCCGGTATGGCACATGATATGGGCAAGGCCTGTATTATCTGTGTTAATAAATGGGACGCCTATGAAAAGACGGATAAGTCCATGCAGGAATATACAACCAAGCTGCAACATGACTTTTCCTTTATGTCCTATGCACCGTTTTTGTTTATTTCTGCCAAAACGGGGCAACGGCTGAATAAACTGTTCCCAATGATTGTAAAAGTGGACAACCAGAACGCCATGCGGATCAGCACCGGAAAATTGAATGAGGTGCTGGCGGATGCCACCGCCCGCGTGCAGCCGCCGACAGACCGCGGCCGCCGCTTAAAGATTTTCTATATGACGCAGGCCTCTACCCGTCCGCCAACCTTTGTCTGTTTTGTCAACCGTAAGGATTTGTTCCATTACAGTTACCAGCGGTATTTGGAAAATCAGATTCGTGCGGTCTTTGGTCTGGAGGGTACGCCCGTCCGCCTGATTATTCGTGAGCGGGAACGGGACAAGACAAAGTAAACCGCAAGGAGGTTTCAGCATGAATATTACGGTATATTGCGGAGCCAATGCAGGCACAAATCCGCAGTTTGCGGAAGGCGCAGCTGCGCTGGGTACCTGGATTGCCGAAAGTGGAAACACATTGGTATATGGTGGCGGGCGCAACGGTCTGATGGGCGTTGTTGCAGATGCCTGCCTGGATCATGGCGGAAAGGTTATTGG
This sequence comes from uncultured Phascolarctobacterium sp., assembly GCA_963640645.1. GTDB lineage: Bacteria > Bacillota > Clostridia > Oscillospirales > Acutalibacteraceae > RUG420. Next base: position 18,913 of record CAVHZY010000005.1, read on the forward strand.
CGTTATTCCGGATTTCCTGGTAGAGATGGAACAGATGCATCCCGGCACCACAGAAATGATTCATGTAAAAACCATGTCGGAACGCCGAAATCTGATGATTGAGCAGGCAGATGCCTTTGTTGCCCTCCCCGGAGGGGTGGGGACCCTGGAAGAAATTTCCGAGGTTATTTCCCATGTACATTTGCACTTAATTCAGGGCTCTTGTATTCTTTACAATCAGAATCATTACTATGACCCACTGAAAGCAATGTTGGAAAATATGGCAACGTACGGATTCTATCCGCAGGCAGATTTTCAGTCCATCTGCTTTGCCGAAAATATTGCGGAAATAGAGGCCGAACTTTGTAAAAAGTTCTAACGGTAAATTCGTTGACGCACTACCTTGTATGAAGTATAATCTCTGCAGAAAAAACAATATGTGGAGCAGGATATCATGACTTTTTCCAAAGCAGAACTGTTAACGCAGGCAAAGGCAATTAATAAAGCAGGATTTGACCTTGGTGGATCTCGTGTTTCCAAAATGAAACAGGTATTTTTATTTCCCGGTTTCTTTGATGTGCATGTGCATTTCAGAGAACCGGGATTTTCTTATAAAGAAACCATTTTCAGCGGAAGCCGGGCGGCGGCTCACGGTGGATATACCGGGGTCTGCACCATGCCGAACCTGAATCCGGTGCCGGATTCCGTAGAACACCTTAAGGTGGAACAGGACATTATTCAAAAAGATGCCTGTATTAATGTGCTGCCCTATGCCTCCATTACCGTAGGAGAAATGGGAAAAGAACTGGTTGACGTAAACGCACTGGCACCGCACTGCTTTGCTTTTTCGGATGACGGCGTCGGCATTCAGGACGAAGGCATGATGCGGCAGGCCATGGAGCAGATTAAAGACTCCGGCAAAATTCTGGCAGCCCACTGTGAAGTTAATGGACTGCTGCATGGCGGGTACATTCATGACGGAGACTATGCCCGTGTCCATGGCCATCGGGGTATCTGTTCCGCCAGCGAATGGAAAGAAATTGAGCGGGATGTAGCCCTCTCGGCGCAGACCGGCTGTCCGTATCATGTTTGCCACGTATCAACCAAAGAAAGCCTGGATATTATTCGGAAGGCTAAATCGCAAGGGGTCAACGTAACCTGTGAAACCGGCCCCCATTACCTGGTCATGGACGACAGCATGTTGCAGGAAGAGGGTCGTTTCAAGATGAACCCGCCCATCCGCGGGAAAGAGGACTATCAGGCACTTCTGGAGGCCGTTCAGGATGGTACCATTGACATGATTGCAACGGATCACGCGCCTCATTCGGCAGAAGAAAAAAGCCGTGGACTGGAAAAAAGTCCGTTCGGAATTGTAGGTCTGGAAACTGCTTTTCCGCTGTTATACACGCATTTGGTAAACCCAGGTGTTATCTCTTTGGAAAAGCTGATTGACTTAATGTCTTTTGCCCCTCGCCGGCGATTCAGCATTCCTCTTGCGGAAGATGAATTCTGCGTTTATGACCTGTCCGAAGAATATGCTGTTGACCCGGAGCAGTTTTTAAGTCAGGGAAAAGCCACTCCGTTTACCGGTTGGAAAGTATACGGAAAATGTTTGCTGACGGTATGCCACGGAGAAGTGGTTTGGCAGGATCCGTCAGTTACTTTAACGGACTAAGAAAGGAACATCCATGAAACAGGGAATCTACCGCATTGCGGAAAACAAAGCACTGACAGACAGTGTCTGGTTTATGGCACTGGAAGGGGATACGTCTGCCTGCACGGCAACCGGGCAGTTTATCAATCTAAAACTGGACGGGCTGTATTTACGGCGGCCCATTTCGGTTTATGACTGGACAGAAAATCAGATCCGGATTATTTATAAAGTAGTTGGCAAAGGCACGGAACAAATGAGTCGTTTGCCGGTTGGCGCAACTTTAGATGTCTTAACCGGACTTGGCAATGGGTACCGTACAGAAGTCAGCGGGGAACGGCCGGTGCTGATTGGCGGCGGGGTCGGAATTCCACCGCTGTATGCATTGTGCAAACAGTTGCTGAAAGAAGGCAAACAGCCAAGTGTCATTCTTGGCTTTAATACAAAACAGGAAGTGTTCTGCAAAGAAGCCTTTGAAACTTTATTGGAAGGAACCAATGGCAGGGTATACGTTACGCTGGTAGACGGTGGGGATGAACCGGGTTACTATCCCGGCTTTGTTACGGATGTACTCAGTAAATTGGATTACAGCTACTTTTACACCTGCGGCCCAAGCCCTATGTTCCGGGCCATAGAAGGCTGTGCCAAAACCAGCGGCCAGTTCAGCTTTGAAGAGCGTATGGGCTGTGGCTTTGGCGCCTGCATGGGCTGTACCTGCAAAACCAAATATGGAAACAAGCGGATCTGTAAAGACGGACCGGTATTAGAACGGGAGGAAATTATATGGTAGACCTGAGTGTTACACTGTCCGGCGTACAGTTGGACAACCCGGTCATCCCGGCCAGCGGTACCTTCGGCTTTGGTTATGAATTTGCCGAAGTGTATGATTTGGACGTATTGGGCAGCATTGCTTTAAAGGGAACCACAAAGGATCCTCGTTTTGGAAATCCGACCCCGCGGATTGCCGAATGCACGGCCGGCCTGATTAACTCTGTTGGCTTGCAAAACCCTGGCGTGGAACAGGTTATTGCGGAAGAACTTCCGAAATTGAAACAGTGCTTCCACAAGCCGGCCATTGCCAATGTATCCGGCTTTGCTGTGGATGACTATGCCTACACCTGCGAAAAATTAGATAAGGAAGAGCAAATTGGATTGCTGGAAGTCAACATCAGTTGCCCCAATGTGCATAACGGTGGCATGAGCTTTGGTACTAATCCGGACAGTGCTTATGAAGTTACCAAAGCGGTAAAAGCGGTTACTTCCAAACCGGTCTATGTTAAGCTGACACCCAATGTAACAGACATTGTGCCAATTGCCAAAGCGTGTGAAGAAGCAGGGGCAGACGGCATCAGCATGATTAACACGGTTATGGGTATGCGGATTGATCCGAAAACCCGGAAACCGGTTATCTTCAATAAAATGGGTGGCTTTTCCGGCCCGGCCATTTTACCAATTGCCATTCGCATGGTTTACCAGGTATATGAAGCCGTTTCCATTCCCATTGTTGGTCAGGGCGGAGTTTCTTCTGCAGAAGATGTCCTGGAAATGATGCTGGCGGGTGCCGCCGCTGTAGAGGTTGGTGCCGCTAATCTGGTAGAACCGACTGCCTGTAAACAAATCATAGAAAACCTTCCTGCTGTTATGCAGAAATATGGCATGACCAGTCTGAAGGAAATCATAGGAGGAGCGCACAATGGGTAAAGACGTTATTATTGCCTGCGACTTTGCAGGAAAAGAACAGGTCATGGAATTTCTTGACCGCTTCGGAGACGAACGTCCGTTTGTCAAGATTGGCATGGAGCTGTATTATGCTGCCGGCCCGGACATGGTACGGGAATTAAAAGAAAGAGGTCATAAGGTATTTTTAGACTTAAAGTTGCATGATATTCCAAACACCGTAAAGAAATCCATGCGGGTACTGTCTACGTTGGGCGCAGATATCGTCAACGTCCATGCGTCCGGCACCTGTGCCATGATGGAAGCTGCGGTAGAAGGCGTAACTCGCCCGGATGGCAGTCGCCCATTGGTCATTGCCGTAACACAGCTGACTTCTACCAGCGAAGAACGGATGCAACAGGAACTGCTGATTGGCGCTTCCCTTCTGGAAACCGTACTGACTTATGCGGAAAATGCCAAGAAATCCGGGTTGGACGGCGTGGTTTGCTCGCCGCTGGAAGCCGGTGCCATACATGAACGCTGCGGAAACGATTTCCTAACCGTTACACCGGGCATCCGTTTTGCCGATGGAGATATCGGTGACCAGGTCCGCGTAACCACGCCGGAAAAGGCTAAGGAAATCGGCTCTGACTACATTGTAGTCGGACGCCCCATTACCGAAGCCGCTGATCCTGTGGCGGCATGGAAACGCTGCGTTGCAGAATTTACAGACTAAGAGGAGGATTTTCCCATGCAGAAACAGATTGCCAAAGATTTATTATCCATTCAGGCCGTATTCCTTCGGCCGGAAGAACCGTTTACCTGGGCCAGTGGCATTCACAGCCCGATTTATTGTGACAACCGTCTGGTACTTTCAGACCACAAGGTGCGCACGGACGTGGAAAACGGCCTGATGCAGTTGGTTAAGAAAGAATATCCGGAGGTAGAAGTTTTAATGGGTACCTCTACCGCAGGCATTGCCCATGCCGCCATTGTGGCACAGATGATGGAACTGCCAATGGGCTATGTTCGCGGCGGTAACAAGGACCACGGCCGTCAGAACCGCATAGAAGGCAAGCTGAGTGCCGGACAGAAGGTTGTTGTAGTAGAAGACCTGATTTCCACCGGTGGCTCTGTTATTGAAGTAGTAGATGCCCTGCGGGAAGCCGGTGCAGAAGTCCTTGGCATTGTCAGCATCTTTACCTATGGCATGCAGAAGTCCGTAGACCGCCTTGCTGCCGCAGACGTAAAGAATGTCAGCCTGACCAACCTGGATACCGTTCTGGAAGCAGCCGTGGAAGAAGGCTACATTAAACCGGAATGGGAACCGAAAATTAAAGCATTCCGAGACAATCCATCTGACGAAAGCTGGATTCATTAATAACAAAGCCAAAGAAGGAGCACAAAATGAAGAAAGATCTGCTTGATATCCGGGACTTAAGCCCGGAAGAAATTGGAGAACTGATTCAGACGGCCAAAGACATTGCCGACCATCCGGAAAAGTACGCCGAAAAGTGCAAAGGCAAGAAAATTGCCACCCTGTTTTATGAACCATCCACGCGGACCCGGCTCAGCTTTGAATCTGCCATGATTGAACTGGGCGGTCAGGCCATCGGATTTTCCGATGCCGCCAGCAGCTCGGTTTCCAAGGGCGAAAGCGTAGCCGACACGTCCCGTGTAGTAGAATGCTTTGCTGACATTATTGCCATGCGCCATCCTAAGGAAGGCGCTCCTTACGTGGCGGCAACCAATGTAAACATTCCGGTCATTAATGCCGGAGACGGCGGACATAACCATCCGACCCAGACGCTGACAGACCTGTTAACCATTTCCAGGGAAAAAGGTCATTTGGATAATCTGGTTATCGGCTGCTGCGGAGACCTGAAATTCGGCCGTACCGTACATAGCTTAATCAGCGCCATGTCCCGTTATGAAGGGGTCCGCTTTGTTCTGATTTCCCCGGAAGAACTGAAAATTCCGGAAAATGTCAGAACGGAAATTCTGGATCGCAATCAGATTCCTTATGTGGAAACCACTTCCCTGGAAGAGGCCATGCCGGAGCTGGACGTTCTTTACATGACGCGGGTACAGAAAGAACGGTTTTTCAACGAAGCGGACTATATCCGCCTGAAAGATACCTATATTCTGACTACGGATAAACTGCAATCTGCCAAGAGCGATATGGCAATTCTGCATCCGTTGCCAAGAGTCAACGAAATTTCCACGGAAATTGATAAAGACCCGCGGGCCAAGTACTTTGACCAGGTAAGAAACGGAAAATACATTCGCATGGCGTTAATTATGAAACTCTTGGGGGTAGAAGCATGATTATTGGCAGCATTGTAAACGGACTGGTAATTGACCATATTCCTGCCGGGAAGGGCATGGCTCTGTATCATTACATGAAGCTGGATGAAATCACCAGTGAAGTAGCCATTATTAAGAATGCTACATCGCACAAGATGGGAAAAAAGGACATCATCAAGATTAATGAGGTCATTGATGTAGACTATGATATCCTGGGATACATCGATTCCAACATTACCGTCAACATCATTGAAGACGGTGTCCGCACCACCAAACTGCATCCGGTATTGCCGGAGACCATCACTAACGTTATCAAATGCAAAAATCCGCGTTGCATTACTTCCATAGAGCAGGATCTGCCGCATATTTTCAAGCTGACGGATCGGGAAAAGGGTGTGTACCGTTGCGTTTATTGCGAGGCACGGGCCAAAGAACCGCATTCTTTCAAAATTAAATAGGGTGCTCTTAGAAAAGCATCCTAAAAAGAGGATAAAAGAGTCAGTTTTTTTCTGCACATAGACGAAAAATAACAGAATGAAAGTCCTTTGGTGACATTCTTTTTTCCTTTTGTTATACTAGGTACCGAATTGAATAAGCATCCCTGTAACTGACGGATGAAAGCAGCGTATACTGCGGAGGAGCAGGAATGTTTTTTAATTGCCGACCGTCTGGGCGCATCTGATTCTGACACGGAATTAGGTGCGCCCTTTTATCATTTGTAAGATTTGGAGGAGTTCCTAATGAAAAAAGTAGGTTTGATTATGGGAAGCGATTCCGACCTTCCGATTGTCAGAAAAGCCATGGACCTTTTAACGGAGCTGGACATTCCGTTTGAAGCCCATATTTATTCTGCCCACCGGACGCCGGAGGAAGCGGCCAGGTTTGCGAAGGAAGCCAGGGAAAACGGCTTCGGCGTGTTAATTGCCGCCGCAGGCATGGCAGCGCACCTGGCAGGCGCCATTGCCGCCAACACCACACTTCCGGTTATTGGAATTCCCTGTAAATCCGCTGCGTTTGACGGCATGGACGCCCTGTTGTCTACCGTCATGATGCCATCCGGAATTCCGGTGGCAACGGTTGCGGTAGACGGTTCCAAAAACGCTGCCCTGCTGGCGGCGGAAATCCTTGCAGTAGAAGACGCAGACCTTGCGGAAAAGCTGCTGGAAAGAAGACAGGCGGATGCAGCAGCCGCCCTGGCCAAAGATGCCAAACTTGTTGCAGAATACAGCCAGAAATGATTCCGCACAGTACGGAGTCGTTTTGATATTTAAGGAGGACTTTATCATGGAAAAGAAAGAAATGCTTTATGAAGGAAAGGCCAAGAAAGTTTTTGCTACCGATGATCCGGAAGTACTTCTGGTCAGCTATAAAGATGACGCCACTGCATTTAACGGCCTGAAAAAGGGTACTATCTCCGGCAAGGGCGCTATTAATAACCGCGTTACCAACTACATGATGCAGATTCTGGAAAAGGAAGGCGTTCCGACCCACTTTGTGGAAGAGCTTTCTGACAGAGACACCCTGGTAAAGAAGGTTACCATTGTTCCTCTGGAAGTAATTATCCGTAACATTTCTGCCGGTTCTTTTGCCAAACGTTTCGGCGTAGAAGAGGGCATTGTTTTTGATGAACCGACCATTGAATTTTCCTATAAAAACGACGACCTTGGAGACCCGCTGATCAATGACTATCACGTTATTGCCCTGAAGCTGGCTACCAGGGAAGAAATTGAAACCATTAAGAAACTGGCATTCAAGGTAAATGAAGTCATGAAGGATTACTTCAAGAAGATTAATGTAGATCTGGTAGACTTCAAACTGGAATTCGGTAAGACCTCCGACGGCACCATTGTCCTGGCTGACGAAATTTCTCCGGACACCTGCCGCTTCTGGGACAGCCGGACTCATGAAAAACTGGACAAGGACCGTTTCCGCAGAGACCTTGGCAACGTAGAAGATGCCTATCAGGAAATGATGAAACGGATTTTGGGCGAGTAAGCTTTTACCGTTTTTTGGATGAATCTTAATTTTGGAGTTAGCTTATGTCTAATTTAAGAGAAGAATGCGGTGTATTCGGCGTCTATTCCCCAACCAGCAGAGACGTGGCCAGAGATGTTTATTATGGTCTGTTTGCTCTGCAACACAGGGGACAGGAGTCCTGTGGTATTACCGTTAACGATGACGGCCTGTTTAACACCTACAAGGATATTGGCTTAGTCAGTGAAGTACTGACCCAGGATCGGATTGAAGCCCTTGGCGAGGGTACCATGGCGGTTGGTCACTGCCGTTACGGAACCACCGGAGACACGGACCGCAACAACGCACAGCCCATTGTAGTAAACCATATTAAGGGTAGAATGGCGCTGGCTCATAATGGTAACCTGGTTAATTCTTATGAGCTGCGGGAAGAACTGGAACTGAAAGGATCCATTTTCCACACCACTTCAGATACAGAAGTCATTTCTTATATTATTACGGACGAACGTATTAAAGCGCATTCCATTGAAGAGGCAGTCAACCGTTCCATGGATCGGATTAAGGGTGCCTATTCTTTGGTAATTATGTCTCCAACCAAGCTGATTGCTGTACGGGACCCGAATGGGTTCCGCCCGCTTTGCTACGGAAAAACGGCAGACGGTGGTTATGTGGTAGCTTCTGAAAGCTGTGCACTGGATGCCGTTGGTGCGGAATTTGTAGCGGATGTAGAGGCCGGTGAAATTCTGGTCTTTGACAAAAACGGTGTTCGCAGTATCAAGGATCATTGTGGTAAGGCAGAGCACAGAATGTGCGTCTTTGAATATGTATATTTTGCCCGCCCGGATTCTATTATTGACGGTTGCAACGTACACGAAGCCAGAGCCAGAGCAGGTGCTTATTTGGCACTGGAAAATCCGGTTCATGCGGACATTGTCATTGGTGTTCCGG
>CAVHZY010000005.1:27437-53749 GCA_963640645.1 uncultured Phascolarctobacterium sp.
GGTCTGGATGCCGCCATTGGATATTCCAAACAGTCCGGCATTCCTTATGAAATTGGATTTATTAAAAATAAATATATTGCCAGAACTTTTATTTCTCCGGGACAGCAAAGCCGGTCGGATAAGGTCCGGATTAAGCTGAATCCGATTATCAGCACGGTAAAGGGAAAGCGCATTGTCCTGATTGATGACTCTATTGTCAGAGGAACCACCAGTGCCCGTATTGTAAAAATGTTGCGGGATGCCGGTGCCAAGGAAATTCATTTCCGGGTTTCTTCACCGCCTTTTATGAATCCGTGTTATTACGGTACAGACATTGATTCCAAAGAACATCTGATTGCCTGTCACCATACGGTGGAAGAAACGGCAGAAATCATTGGCGCAGACACACTGGCCTATCTTTCGGTAGATGCAGTAAAACGGATTGCCTGCGGCGTAAAGGGAAAAGGATATTGTACCGCCTGCTTTGATGGTGATTATCCAACTGCAGTGCCGACCGCACCACAGAAAAGCCGCTTTGAACGGAAATTATCGGAGCGGGATGAAGAAGAACAGGCAGAAAAAAAGGAGAAGGGCGAATGAACAAGAATTCCAAGTCTGACAGCTACGCTGCAGCCGGTGTAGATATTACTGCCGGTTACAAAGCCGTAGAACTGATGAAACAGCATATTGCAAAAACAGTTACCGAAGGCGTCTGCTCTGATGTTGGCGGATTCGGCGGTCTGTTTGAACTGGACCTGCAGGGAATCACCAGACCGGTTCTGGTCAGCGGTACCGACGGCGTTGGCACCAAACTGAAAATTGCATTTTTAATGGACAAGCATGACACCGTCGGCATTGACTGTGTTGCCATGTGCGTGAATGACATTATCTGTGTGGGTGCCCGTCCGCTGTTTTTCCTGGACTACATTGCCTGCGGCAAGAATGTTCCGGAAAAAATTGCAGATATTGTTAAGGGTGTTAGTGAAGGCTGTGTTCAGTCCGGAGCAGCCCTGATTGGCGGCGAAACCGCAGAAATGCCCGGCTTCTATCCCATTGAAGAATATGACCTTGCCGGTTATTCCACCGGTGTAGTAGACAAATCCAGGATTATTGATAACACTTCCATGAAAGCAGGAGACGTTATTCTGGCACTGCCTTCCTCCGGCGTGCATTCCAATGGATTTTCTTTGGTACGCAAGGTCTTTGACGTAGACCATGCAGATTTGAAAAAGCCGGTTGCAGAACTGGGTGGCAAATCGCTGGGTGAAACCCTCCTGACACCGACAAAGATTTATGTTAAACCGGTGCTGGCTCTGCTGGATGAAGTGCGCGTAAAGGGCATTTCCCACATTACCGGCGGCGGATTTTACGAAAACATTCCAAGAAGTATTCCGGATGGCCTTTGCGCTACCATTCAGCGTGCCAATGTCCGGGTACTTCCTATTTTTGACCTGATTGCCAAAGAAGGACAGATCAGCGAACACGACATGTTTAACACCTTTAACATGGGTGTCGGCATGAGCATTGTAGTGGCTCCGGAGGACGCAGATAAGGCTTTGTCTATTCTGAAAGAGCAGGGCGAAGACGCCTATGTTTTGGGAACCATTACCGAAGGTACAGAAAAAATCCAGATTTTATAAACGCTTTTGATGAATGTTCCGGAGGATACAAAAATGAAACAGGGAAAAATTTCCATTGCGGTTTTGGTTTCCGGCGGCGGTACCAACCTGCAGGCTTTAATTGATGCCGAGCAGCAGGGCCGTCTGCCAAGCGGACAGATTACATTGGTAATCTCTAATAAAAAAGATGCCTATGCACTGACCCGTGCGGAACAGGCCGGCATACAGACGCTCTGGTTAAGCCGAAAAGAGCTGGGACAGGAGCGTTTTGAAGAAGAACTGGCAACCGTTTTGGAAGAAAACCAGATTGATATAATTATTCTGGCCGGTTTTTTATGTATCCTTTCGGAAAACTTTACCAAGAAGTATCCACGTCGGATTTTAAATATTCATCCTTCCCTGATCCCGTCATTCTGCGGGGCAGGGTTTTACGGACTGCGGGTGCACGAAGCTGCCCTGGAAAAAGGGGTTAAGGTAACGGGCGCCACGGTCCATTTTGTCAATGAAATCCCGGATGGCGGAGAAATTATCCTGCAAAAGGCGGTTGCCGTAGAAGACGGTGACACCCCGGAGACCCTGCAGAAACGGGTCATGGAGCAGGCCGAATGGGAATTATTGCCGGCTGCGGCAGAAAAAGTCTGCGCAGAATTACTGGCGGAAAAGGGGACAAAATGAAAATTTTAGTTGTCGGTGGCGGCGGTCGTGAACACGCCATCATTAAAAAGCTGAAAGAAAACCCGCAGGTAGACACTATTTATGCTCTGCCCGGTAACGGCGGCATTGCGGCGGATGCCGAATGTGTTGCCATCAGTGCAACAGACATTCCTGCCATTACGGAGTTTGCCGTAAAAGAACAGATTGACTACGCTGTAGTTGCCCCGGATGACCCGCTGGTACTTGGCTGCGTAGACGCACTGGAAGAAAAAGGGATTCCGTGCTTCGGCCCCAAGGCAAACGCTGCCATTATTGAAGGCAGTAAGGTCTTTTCCAAGGAACTGATGAAAAAGTACCAGATTCCGACTGCTGCCTATGAGGTCTTTGACCAGGCAGAAAAAGCACTGGACTATGTCAGAACCGCCAAATTACCGGTGGTTGTAAAAGCAGACGGCCTTGCACTGGGAAAGGGCGTTTTAATTGCGGAAACCAGAGAAGATGCCGAAGCGGCCGTCAAAAGCCTGATGGAAGATAAGAAATTCGGTAAGAGCGGGGACCGCGTTGTAATAGAAGAATTCTTAACGGGACCGGAAGTTTCCGTTTTATCCTTTACAGACGGTAAAACCGTAGTGCCAATGGTTTCCTCCATGGACCACAAGCGTGCCCTGGACGGAGACCAGGGTCTGAATACCGGTGGTATGGGAACGGTAGCACCGAACCCGTATTACACCAAAGAAATTGCAGATGAGTGCATGGAACGGATTTTCCTGCCAACCATAAAAGCAATGAATGCCGAAGGAAGAACTTTCAAAGGCTGTCTTTACTTCGGCCTGATGCTGACGCCGGACGGCCCGAAAGTTATTGAATACAACTGCCGCTTCGGCGATCCGGAAACCCAGGTGGTTCTGCCACTGCTGGAATCCGATCTGCTGACGGTAATACAGGCCACTACAAACGGAACGCTGGCAGAACAGGATGTTCGTTTTTCAGACGGAGCCGCCTGCTGCGTCATTATGGCATCTGCAGGATATCCACAGTCCTATGAAAAGGGCTACGAAATTACCATTCCGGAAGAACAGCTGGCCAATGTTTATGTGGCCGGAGCAAAAAAGGAAAACGGGAAATTGTTGACTGATGGTGGGCGAGTACTGGGCGTGACCGCCACAGCTGACTCGCTGGAACAGGCCATTCAACAGGCCTATGAAAAAGTAAGCACCATTTCGTTTGCCAACGCCTTTTACAGAAAGGATATCGGCAAAAAAGCACTGGCTGCACGGGAGGAAAATTAATGGTTTACAGAGTCTTTTCGGAAAAGAAGGAAGCCCTTGCCAACGAAGCAAAGGCATTGTGGTCTGACTGCACCTCGTTACTTGGTATCAGCGGTCTGACCAGGGTGCGGATTGTCAACCGCTATGACGCCGAAGATATTTCGGAAGAGCTGTTTGACTACGCCATTGGAACCGTGTTCTCGGAACCGCAGCTGGACCTGGTATCGGATTCCCTTGACACAGGCGATGCAGCCTATGCCTTTGCTGTAGAATACCTCCCAGGACAGTTTGACCAGCGTGCAGACTCTGCCGCACAGTGCATTCAGATTATTTCCAAGGGAGAACGTCCTACCATTCGCACGGCCAAAATTTACCTGTTATACGGGAATCTGACAGAGGCAGATGTGGCAGAAATTAAGAAATATGTCATCAACCCGGTAGAAAGCCGGGAAGCTTCCTTTGAAAAGCCGGAAACCCTGCGGCTGCAGTATGACATTCCGGAAAGTGTAAAGACCGTAGATGGCTTCCTGGAACTGGATCGGGACGGCTTACAGAATTTTGTGGATACCATGGGTCTTGCCATGGATTTGGATGACATTACTTTCTGTCAAAACTATTTCCGTACAGAGCAGCGGGATCCGACCGTAACGGAAATTCGGATGATTGATACGTACTGGTCTGACCACTGCCGTCATACCACGTTCTTAACCGTTATTGATGACGCAACGTTTGAAGATGAACTGCTGCAAAAAGCCTATGAAGAATATCTGGCGGATCGGGAAGCTCTTGGAGATAAAAAACCGGTCTGCTTAATGGACCTGGCTACTTTGGCAGTCAAATATTTAAAGAAGACCGGACAGTTGCAGAAATTGGACGAGTCGGAAGAAATTAATGCCTGTACTGTAAAAATTACAGTACAGACTGAAGATGGGGAAGAGCCATGGCTGCTCCTCTTTAAGAATGAGACCCACAACCACCCGACGGAAATTGAACCGTTCGGTGGAGCGGCAACCTGCATCGGCGGCGCCATTCGTGACCCGCTGTCCGGCCGCGCCTACGTTTACGGCGCAATGCGCGTAACCGGTGCCGCGGACCCGCTGACCCCGGTCAGCAAGACCATTCCGGGTAAGCTTCCGCAACGTAAAATTGTTACCACCGCGGCGGCAGGATACTCTTCTTATGGTAACCAGATTGGCCTGGCTACCGGTATTGTAGATGAAATTTACCACCCGGGTTATGCCGCCAAGCGGATGGAAATCGGCGCCGTTGTGGCTGCCGCTCCGCAGGAAAACGTACGCCGCGAAGTGCCGGCACCGGGCGACATTGTTATTTTGCTCGGCGGAAAAACCGGCCGTGACGGTTGCGGCGGTGCCACCGGTTCTTCTAAATCCCATACGGCACAATCCCTGGAAACCTGCGGTGCAGAAGTCCAAAAGGGTAATGCACCGGAAGAACGCAAGTTACAGCGTCTGTTCCGGAACAAAGAAGCTTGCTGTATGATTAAACGCTGTAATGACTTTGGTGCCGGCGGTGTGTCGGTTGCCATTGGGGAATTGGCAGACGGGCTGAACATTGACCTGAATGCTGTTCCGAAAAAATACGACGGCTTAGACGGTACTGAACTTGCCATCAGTGAATCCCAGGAACGGATGGCCGTTGTAGTTGAAAAAGAAAATGTGGATGCCTTTATTGCCCTGGCAGAACAGGAAAACCTGCAGGCCACACCGGTTGCCGTGGTAACGGAAGAACCAAGACTGGTTATGAACTGGAATGGCAAAAAGATTGTCAATGTCAGCCGCGAATTCCTGAATTCCAATGGCGCCGACAAGCACATTACGGTTTCCACTGCGGCCGCAAAGCTGCAACCGCAGCAGGTTACCGGCAGCTTTGCAGAACACCTGACAGCCATGGCATCCGACTTAAATATCTGCTCTAAGCGTGGACTTTCCGAACGCTTTGACTCTACCATTGGTGCCGGCACGGTTCTGATGCCATTTGGCGGCAAGAAACAGCTGACCCCAATCCAGGCCATGGTACAGAAAGTTTCCGTGGAGAAGAAGCATACGGACACCTGCTCTTTCATGGCATTTGGCTACAATCCGTTCCTGACGGAACAGAGCCCGTACCATGGTGCTTATCTTGCTGTAGTAGAAAGCGTTTCCAAGCTGATTGCCACCGGTGCCTCTTTTGAAGATGTTTATCTGACCTTCCAGGAATACTTTGAACATCCGGGCAAAGATTCCTCCCGCTGGGGTCAGCCGCTTGCCGCCCTGCTGGGTGCCTACAAAGCCCAAAAGGAACTGGGCATTGGCGCCATTGGCGGAAAGGACTCCATGAGTGGTACTTTTGAAGATCTGGATGTACCGCCAACCCTGGTTTCCTTTGCTGTTACTACAGACACGGCAGATCATGTAGTTTCTCCGGAATGCAAGAAGGCCGGAAATAAGCTCTTCTTACTGGAACCGGAAACAGATGAAAACGGCCTGCCGGTTACGGATTCTTTAAAGAAACTGTTCCACACGGTAACCGAACTGCTCCGCTCTGGAAAGGCCGTCAGTGCGTATACGCCGGGCATGGGTGGTATTGCAGAAGCCGTCATGAAAATGTGCTTCGGCAATGACTTCGGCTTTACGTTTAATGAACAGCTTTCCCTGCAGGACCTCTTTGGTACCCATTATGGCGCCTTCCTCCTGGAAAGTGCAGAAGACCTCCCAGGTACACTGGTTGGTACGGTAACAGAAGAAAAGGCTTTTGTTTACAAAGAAGAAAGAGTCTGCGGCTGTCAGCTGTTACAGCAGTATGAGAACAAGCTGGAAAGCGTATATAACTGCAATATTTCCCAGGACGAAGTTCCGGTAGAAACCTTCTCTTATCAGGCTAAGGCCAGACGCAGCCCCTGCATTAAAACGGCCAGACCAAAGGTCCTGATTCCGGCTTTCCCGGGCACCAACTGTGAATATGACAGTGCCAAAGCGGTAGAAGATGCCGGTGCGGAGGCCAAAATCATGGTGGTTAACAACCTGACTGCAGACGGTATTTCCAGAAGTGTGGATGCTTTTGCCAAAGAACTGGCAGATGCCCAGATTGTCTTTATCCCGGGCGGTTTCTCCGGCGGTGACGAACCGGACGGCAGTGGTAAGTTTATTACCGCGTTCTTTAGAAACGATGCCGTAAAAGAAGGCGTAACCAACCTGTTAGACAACAGAGACGGCTTAATGTGTGGTATCTGTAACGGCTTCCAGGCACTGATTAAACTGGGCCTGGTTCCATACGGAAAGATTATTGACACAGACGAATCCTGCCCAACGCTGACCTTTAACAATATTGCCCGTCACCAGTCCCGGATTGTACGCACCCGCGTAGCTTCCAACCTGTCTCCGTGGCTTTCCCTGACCCAGGTAGGGGACATTTATAATGTGCCAATCTCTCATGGGGAAGGTAAGTTCCTGGCAGATGAAGAACTGATTCGCAAGCTGGCTGCCAACGGTCAGATTGCTACCCAGTATGTAGATGCTGACGGCAATGCCACCAATGATATTCACTACAATCCGAATGGGTCCCTTTATGCAATAGAGGGCATTACCTCGCCGGACGGCCGTGTCTTTGGTAAGATGGGCCACAGTGAACGAATTGGAAACGGCTTATATCAGAATGTACCGGGCAACTATGACATCCGGATGTTTGAAGCGGCCGTTAAGTACTTCAAGGGCTAACCATAAAACCAAAAACGCTCCAGGGTATCCTAAGGATCCCTGGAGCGCTTTTCTTTTATTCTTTTACCGGAATTTCCTTACCCAGTGCAAAAGAGAACAGATAGGCTTCTTTCACTTCCATACCGGTGCAGCGGGAAAGGGCCGTGCAATAGGTCAGCAGCTGATCCCGATACAGATCAGTCAGACGGTCCGGATCAGACACGTGGTCGGTTTTATAATCCACTACCACCAGTTTCCCGTCCTCTTCAAAGGCACAGTCCACAATGCCCTGCACCAATACCTTTTCTTTGGACAGCGGTTCCGGCAGATCCGGGTCAAAGATACCGGCGTCCTCCAGAATGGCAAATTTCTTTTCCCGTAACAGCTGCGGACTTTTTTCAATCCGCGCATACAGGCTGCTGCGGAAGAAACGGGAAACAACCGCGGGCGAGATAGCTTCTGCCTCTGTCTGCGTCAGGAATTCTTCGTCTACCAGGCGGTCCAGCTCTGCCTGCGGATCTTTGGCAGCCGTTAAAAAGTCGGCATATTGCATGAACTTGTGCAGACAGGTGCCTCGCTCGGCTGGGGTCAGACCGGATTTGGACAGAAACTCCGGCTGTGCCTTGGCAAAGTAGCGCAGGTTAAAGGTTCCTTCCTGCAGGGTAGAGGCGGCGCGTTTGGTCAGGGTGGTAGCCAGTGCCTGATACGGATATTCGTATTGAATCCGTTCTTTCAATTCTGCTACCAGCTGTGAGTCCGGGTCCGGTAATGTGGTTTCTTCCGTTTTTGGTGGCTCTTCCGGAATGCCGGAATCATAGTACTGAAAATGCAGGTTGAAGTCCGGTGCCAGTAACGGAATGCGGAAATCAACCAGTTCCCGTGCCGGTTCCAGTGCCGGGTGCCGGAGGAACGCCAATAAAAGCCAGTCCAGGAAAGAACCGACGTGCTCTACCGGATACGGGTCTATTTTTTCGGATTCTGATAACGGGCGAGCCAGCTTTTTTACTTTGGATGTTAAGCTGCTCTGACCACCTGGGGTTCCAATCATAACTAAACGCTCTTTTGCCCGCGTCATGGCAACATAAAGTACCCGCAGTGTTTCTGACAGAGTGGCCCGGTTCGTTTCCAACTGGATGGCCGTATGCACCAGGGTTGGATAAGGATATCCGGTTTTAAAGTCACGACCTTTCAGACCAATCCCAAGGGTCGGGTGAAGGATGAGCGGATTAGAAAGATCTGATTTGTTAAAGGAATGGTCCAGATTGGCAAGAATACAGATTTTAAATTGTAAGCCTTTGCTTTTGTGGATGGACATAATGCGGACAACATCAGAAGCTTCCGATAAGGTGGAGGGAGCATCCTGATCAAACTGGTTTTCTTCCATGTGGTCCAGATACCGTAAGAAGCCGGAAAGACCGTAGGTGCTGCGGGTATCGTAACTGTCTGCCATTTGCAGAAGCTGTCTTAAATTGGCTTCCCGCTGCTTGCCGTCCCTTTTGGCGGAGGCGATATCCAGATAGGATGTATCTTCATAAATCTGCCGGATAAGCTGGCCGCACGGCATGGATACGGAAAGGCGGCGGTATTGCCGAAGCTGTTCCAGAAAGGAACGGTACTTTGCGTTCTCTTCCTTCCTTGCTACCTGTAATAATGCTGCGTACAGGGACGCATATCTGTTTCCCAGGCGGATCAGGGTTAAGTCATCCTCCGTAAATCCGAATAAGGGGGAAAGCAGGGTGGCACAAAGCGGAATGTCCTGCAATGGATTATCAATGATCCGGAGGAAGGACAAAATGGTACTGATGTCCGGTGTTTGCAGGAACCCACCGGTTGCACCGGCGTAGACCGGAATTCCGGCAGCATGCAAAATCTGCTCATAAACCGGCGCACTGTTTCTGGGTGCCTGTAACAGAATGGCAAAGTCCTTATAAGAAAGAGAGGAATCTTTTGCCATTGTTTCCCGAATGTACCGTGCCAGAAACTGTGCTTCCAATTCAATGGGCTTCTTTTCTTTTTCTTTTTCCAGCACAAAAAACTCTGCTTCCGGGAAGTCGGTTGGCGGATAATACTCGGCACCAAAGACCAGGGCTTCGTCATCATTGTAATCAATTTCACCGACCTCTTTGCTCATTAACTGGCGGAAGGTGAAGTTGACGGTATCGGTGATGCCTTTGCGGCTGCGGAAGTTTTTCCCAAGGGTAATGGTGGCAGGATACTGTTCTTTTTCAGGGTTGTAAAGCGGATACCGCTCTTTCCGTTCCAGAAAGTTTTCCGGCATGGCCTGCCGGAAGCGGTAAATGCTTTGTTTTACGTCCCCTACCATAAAGAGGTTGCTTTCCTCTTTGGAAAGGGCAGAAAAAATAGCGTCTTGTGCTCGGTTGGTGTCCTGGTATTCGTCCAGCAGAATTTCCTTGAAAGAAAGGCTGAGCTCTTTGGCAAGGTCGGTTCGTTCCATGGGCGATGCAGCAGGATCCTTGACCAGCAGCTGTAAGGTGAACTCTTCTACATCTGAGAAGTCCAGGGCATTGGCTTCCTGCTTTAACCGGGCATATTCTTTGGTAAAGCGGAGCACTGCTTCCACTAACATTTCTGCCAGTGGCCGTAATTCATCTGTGTCTGCGCGCCAGTCTTTGGTGTCAGAAACCAGAATTTTAGGAAGCTGGGTGCCCAGTAAGTCTTTGACAATGTCACGGAAGGCTTTGGCTTTTTGCACATTTTCCAGTTTGTTTAAGCCTTTTCCGGTGCTCCATTTCGGAAAGGTATAATTTTGCAAAAGCAACAACATGCCGTCTAAATCGGCCTGCTCTAATTTGTTTTGCAACTCGGAAATAAGGGAGGATTCTCCTTGTAAGGTAATGACTGCATCGCACGAAGCGGTTTCCACATTGGTAAGCAATAAAGAAAGCGCCTGTTCTATGAGATCATGGGCATACGAAAGCAGGGAAGAACAACTTCTTTTTAATGCGGAAAAGATGGGCGTGTCCGAAAGCGGAAGCCGGGTGTTGTAGGATTGTAACCCCTGCTTTAACCAGGCCTCCGGAGAAGGATACGCACGGGAATACTGATACAGCTTCAGAATGGTGGTTTCCAGGTTAATGTCGTCTTTTCCGGAAGAAAGCAATTCTACCAGTTTCCGGAAATTTTCATTTCCCTCTGCATACAGGGCTTCCACTACAGCGGAAACCGCATCCTGTTGGAGTAATTTTCCTTCGTTGTCATCCAGCATGCGGAAGTCGGGGGCAATGCCGAACTGGTCAAAGTGCTCCCGGACCAGATTGCTGCAAAAGGCGTCAATGGTACAAATTTTGGCGGAAGGAATCAGCAACTGCTGCTTTTGTAAATGGGCGTTGCCGGGATCCTGTTCCAATGCGGCGGCAACGGCCTGGGACAGGCGGGACCGCATTTCCGCAGTGGCCGCTTTGGTAAAGGTAACAATCAGAAGCTCATCTGCGTTGCAGGGATCTTTTGTGTCTGTCAGCCGCTGAATAACACGTGCAATTAAGACAGCGGTTTTTCCGGAGCCGGCAGCAGCAGAAACCAGAACGGTACCGCCACGGGCCAGAATACAGTTCTGCTGATCGGATGTCCAGTTGGTCATTTGCTTTCCTCCTTTCCGCACAGAATCTGAATGGTTTCCTGTTGCTTTAATTTGATAATTTCTTTATATCGTTCTTTGTTTTCTAAGTAGGCCGTTTCTTCCAACCGGCAAATGGGGTAGTAGTCACAGTAAGTGCAGGTGGATTCAAATCCGACCCCTCTGGCCGGATTGGCGGGGACAATGCCCTCCTGCAGGGACTCCGCCATTTGAATCAGGATGTCATTGATGCGGTTTTGCAGGCGTTTCAGATTTTCGGCAGTAATCAGGCCGGTTTCCAGTTCACCCTTTTTGTTGGTAATCTTCTTTCCGTCAATGGGAAGGAACCTCTTGTTTAAGCCGTGCTCCATGGCTTCCAGCAGATCCTGGTTCATGAGGAACAGGCCGCTTCCCAGGTCCTGTTTTTGTTTGGCTTTCTGAATGGCTTCCGGATCTTCCCGCTTGTTTGCCATGGAACAGGAGGCACGTTTTGCCGGGTAGTAAAAGATACCGCTGGGAACAATGTCTCCGTAGCGCTCTGCACCGTTTTGGGAGATGGCAAACAGGTAAATCAGCATTTGCATATTAATACCGTAATTGACTACTTCGGACAGGACAAATTCCTTACCACCGGTTTTGTAATCTACCACGCGGACGTAGGTTTTTCCGTCCTTTTGATAGGTGTCCACACGGTCTATGGAACCATAGATGGAAACCGATCCGCCCTTTGGCAATGCTAACCGATAAGCGGGAATGCCGTCTTCCTTTCCCTTTGGGCCGATGGTCAGTTCAAAGTCTGTGGGAACAAAGTCACTGTTTTTAAATTCTTCCACCAGGCGTTCTACCACGTCTGTCAGCGTAGCGGCGAGGCGGTGGTACAAATACTGGAAGCGAATTGGTTTGTCCTCCAGTCCGCCCATTTTTTCAGTAACGTAGGCATTTAACCAGCGTTGTATCTGCAACTGGCGCTCCTGCGGTGTCATACTGATCAGTGCAGGCATGGTGCTGTCTTTGATGATCTGCTCTAATACATAGTGGATAACGGTGCCGCGTTGCGCCGGATCCAGCGCAGCTTTCTTCCGGGGCTGCGCCTTCAGTCCGAATTTGCAGAAGTATTCAAAGGCGCATTTGTGGTAGACGTCCACGCGGGAGGCGGACAGGCCCATGTCCGTGCCAAAGAGGCGCGTGGCCAGGGCCGGGTCCGCAATGCGGTAGTCGCGGACGCCGAGGGCGGCATCCAGGGTAGAAAGCCGCGGATCCTCTGCAATGGTGGCACGTAGGCTGGCTGCCTCCACTGCCGCTGTCGGCAGCAGCAATGCTTTTGCATAGGCGGCAAAGACACTGTCTGCTGTTTCTGCAAAATAAGCCCTTGGTAAGGTGGCCGATGTTAAAAACGGCAGATGGCCTTTGCCGCCGAAGCACCGTATGGTACTGCGGAGTACTTCCGATGGCTCCATTGCGGCGTTGCCATCCAGCTTGTGATAACTAAGGTACACTGCATCCGTAGAGGCAGTAACAGCTGCATAGGCAATGAATAACTCTTCACTGGCCAGGTCTTCTTTGGATAGGGATAATTCCAGCCCGTTTTGATATAAAATGTCCCGATCCTGGGAGGAAAAAATGCCGGTGCTGCCGACCACGGCAGGGAAGGCCCCTTCTGCCAGCCCTGCAACAAAGACCACTTTTGGATTATCTAAACGGACACGATCTGCCGCACCAATGGAAATTTCATCCAGGGTACTGGGAATGGTAGCAAATTGTGCCATGGAAATAACGGCATGGAATAAATTGCAATAGGTGGCAACGGACAGAACCTCCGGACCGCAACCGGTAGACAGGCGGTCAAACAGATTCATCAGCAGTTCATAAACCGTATTTTGCTCTTTTGCAAGTTCGGTAAAGCCGGCTTCATGATAGGACACGGCCAGGTCTTTCAGCGTATCCGGAACACGGGTGCGCTGTATAAAATCATACAAAGCACGGCTGATGCCTTCTGCATTGGTTTCCTTTACCTGCTTTTTTAAGTGCAGCAGGGGAAGGATGACAGCCTTTCGCATATCATTTAACTCTGAAAGCCGCTGTTTGCTTTGCCCGGTTTCCTCTACACCCAGTCCATCCGGATGCAGGGTGAAATCCGCCTGCCAGTTTTTGGCTTTCAGGTTCCAAAGCAGCGCATAGTTCTCTAAGGTTGCCACCTCTTCCTGGGAAAGAGGTGACAGGCCTGTTTTTAAGTAATTTAACAGATTTTCTGTGGTAAAGCCGTTGGTTAATAAGGTCAGAACTGACTTCATTAAGGAAATCAGCGGTTGGTTTGCAATGGGTTGGCGGGAGTCGTCAAAAACAGGAATGCCATATCTGCGAAACGCGGTCATTAATTCCTGTTTGTAGGTTTCTTCCTGACGGACAACCACGGCCATATCTTTGCAACGAAGCCCCTTTTCCCGCATCAGCTTCTTGGCAGTGGCGGCAATGTAATTGCATTCTTCGGTCAGTGTGTCGGCTTCAAATAAAGTAAGCCCTTCCGGTGTGCCGTCAAAGACGTCCGGAACAGGGGCAAACAGATTTTGCTCTAAATGCCGAAGGGTAGGATTCCTGAAACGGATTCCAGGGGTTTCCATACGGAGGGGATAAATGCCGACACCATTGATCTGGGCCAGACGCCGGACGTTGTCTTTGGTATGGTTAACGGACTGGAACAGGATGCTTTTGCTTTCGTCTGTGCAAAGAGTCAGATAAACGTCATCTGCCTGTGCAATCAGGCGAGTCAGCAATGCCTGTTCCTGACCGGTAAACCCTTTAAAGCCGTCTACGGCAATGGTGTATCCGGCAAAGAAGCGGGTTTCATCCAGTTTTTGACAGAGTTTCTTTACCTGGAGGTCTTCATCCGTATAAGAGTGGAAGAACAGGGCTTCATAGGCATCTGTAATGAGTGCCAGTTCGGAGAGCTTGGCGGACAGGTTTTTGCGGCCGGTCAGAAGCGCTGCCGTTTTCCGCAAATCTTCCGGTGTAACGCCGCCACGGTGCATATCCTTGACGCATTGTAGCAGTTGCTTGGCTAAGGATACGCTTTCTGCCTGCCGTGCGTAAAAGACCAGCTGGTCTTTTACGGACAGCATGGCCCGCAGCATCAGAATGATGCGGGTAGCGTCGTCTGCGGACTGACCGGCCATCCCGCCCAGTTCTCGGAATACATAGTCGGAAAGCCGTGTAAAACTAAGCACTTCAATATGCTGTCCGGCCTGCTCTCCGAACTGCTCCAATATGGCCCGTTCGCATAAAAACGAATACTGTTCCGGAACCAGCAGGAGCAGCCTGGTATGGCCTTCGGCGGCCAGATTGCCCAGCTTGTTCCGGACCGTCTCCGTTTTGCCCGAACCGGCCCGTCCTGTTACCAGATGTAGCATGGAATCCCTCCTGAAATTACTGCCTAAATTATACCGTATTTCATGGGCCTTGATAAGGCCACAAAAGGGTTTTCCAAATCCCATGTGTTGTAGTATAATGACCCTACTAATGTTCTCCTTTCAGGACAAAACTTTTTGGAGGGATTCCATGCGTTCCATAGATGACGTATTAAAAGAAATAAAACGGGTTCACTTTATTGGAATCGGTGGTTCAGGCATGACGCCTTTGGCGGAAATTTTGCTGGCTAACGGATATACGCTGACCGGTTCGGACAACAACCCCGGAGACAATATAGACAAGCTGCGCGGAATGGGCGTAGAAATTATTATGGGGCAGAAGGCGGAAAATCTGACGCTGTTAAAGCCGGAACTGATTGTTTATACCGCAGCCATTCTGCCGGACAATGAAGAACTGGTAGCCTCTAAAAACAGTGGCATTCCGTGTTATGAACGGGCTGAACTGTTCGGAGCCATTTCCCGGATGTATGACAACTGCATCTGCGTTTGCGGTACCCACGGAAAAACCACCAGTACCTCCATGCTTTCCCAGATTCTGCTGGAATCCGGAAAAGATCCAACCCTGGTTATTGGCGGACGCCTTCCGCTGATTGATGCCCACGGCCGTGCCGGTAAAACCCAGACCATGGTGGCAGAAGCCTGTGAATTCAACAATCACTTCCTGACCCTTTCTCCGGATACCACCATCCTTTTGAATATTGATGATGACCACCTGGAATACTTCAAAACCATGGAGCATTTAATTGCTTCCTTTACCCGGTTTGTAGACATGACCAGGGACATCGTTATTTATAACGGAGACGATGCCAACACCTGCACTGCCATTCGCAATGCAGATCACAGTGGCAGTAAGCGTTTCATTTCCTTTGGCCTGGATCCTGCCAACAACAATGATTACACGGCAAAGAATATTACCTACAACCGTGGCGCTTTTGCTGAATTTGATGTAGTAAAGCAGGGCCAGACGCTGGGACATGTAGTACTAAACGTTCCAGGATTACATAACGTCTTTAACTCGCTTGGGGTCATTGCCGCCGCACTGGAAAATAATGTTTCCATGGACCACATTGAAGCCTATATTAAAAACTTTGGTGGTGCCGGCCGTCGCTTTGAAATCCTTGGAGAATTTAACGGCATTACGGTTGCGGATGACTATGCCCATCATCCAACGGAACTAGGTGCCACGCTGACAGCCGTTATGAAAATGGGATACCGTCAGGTTTGGGCCGTATTCCAACCGTTTACCTATTCCCGCACCAAAATGTTAATGGATGACTTTGCCAGAGTCCTGCAAATTCCGGATCATTGTGTTATGACGGAAATTATGGGCTCTCGGGAAAAGAACACCGAAGGAGTTTATACCTCTCAGCTGGCAGAAAAAATTCCGGGCAGTGTCTGGTTTAATACCTTTGACGAAGTGGTAGATTACACCATGGCGCATGCTGAGCCAGGCGATTTAATCATCACTCTTGGCTGCGGAGACATCTATAAAGCTGCAAAAAAAATGGCACAACTGTATCGCCAGAAAGCTGGAGAGGAAAACTGATATGGCAAACTACGGCATTGTAAAAGAAAACGGGGCACTTTATGAAGTGCGTAACATTTCTGATTTTCGGGATATGATCAATCAATCCGCCCGTCTGTTCCGGGATGAACCGGCGTTCCGGTTGCGGAATAAAGTCAGTGAACCGTATCAGGATATTTCCTATCACCAGTTCCGCGAAGATATCCGCGCCTGGGGCACCGGCCTGTATGCCATGGGCCTGCAGGGGCAGAAGGTTGCCGTCATGGGAAATAACTCGTATCGCTGGGCACTGACCTATCTGGCGGTTACCAGCGGCGTAGGGGTTATTGTTCCAATAGACAAGGAATTAATGTTTGATGATGTCAACCGCATTTTAACGGTATCAGACGCCCGTGTCTTAGTGGCCGATGCCCGTGCGCTGAAGAAAATCAAGGAACGCCGTAATGAACTGCCGGGCGGTCTGCGCATTATTTGCATGGACACCGTGCCGAAAGGGGAAGACTATCTTTCCTTTGATGAAGTATTTGAAAACGGTAAGCAGTTAATGGAAGAAAATGCCAATGCTTACCGCTACTATATGACAGAAAAAATTGATCCGGATGCGTTAAGCGTACTGATCTTTACTTCCGGAACTTCGGACCTGGCCAAAGGCGTTATGCTGTCCCAGCGGAATATCTGCTTTACGGTTATGTCCAACTCCTCCGTTGCCAAGACCCTGCCGGGTGACAGAATGCTGTCTGTTCTGCCCATTCACCACACGTTTGAATGCTCGCTTGGATTTTTGCTGCCGCTGTATAACGGTTGTACCATTTCCTTTAATGACAGCCTGCTGCACCTGGCCAAGAATATGCAGGACTTTAAACCAACGGTTATCTTTACCGTTCCGCTGCTGGTGGAAAAATTCCACGCCAAAATTGAAAAGGCTGCCGCAGAAAAGAAGCACGGTACCTTTAAGCTGAAACTGGGCAAGCGGATGAGCAATACCGCTGCAAAGTTTGGCATTAGTGTACAGGATAAAATTTTTGCTGAA
Organism: uncultured Phascolarctobacterium sp.; assembly: GCA_963640645.1. Lineage (GTDB taxonomy): Bacteria > Bacillota > Clostridia > Oscillospirales > Acutalibacteraceae > RUG420. Next base: position 44,201 of record CAVHZY010000005.1, read on the forward strand.
ATTATTAAGACCTTTGGCGGCTCTTTGCGCCTCTTCATTGTTGGCGCTGCGGCCATGGATGCCCAGGTGGTAAAGGATTTCAAGACCTTTGGTATTGGTACCTATCTTGGTTATGGCTTAACGGAATGTGCTCCGCTGGTAGCCTGTAATCACGATGGCCTGTTTACTGCAGACACGGTTGGTAATCCCATTCCGGGGGTTCAGGTTAAAATTGTGGATCCGGGCAAAGACGGCAATGGGGAAGTTATGGTAAAAGGCCCCAATGTCATGCTGGGTTACTACCTGAATGAGGAACTGACCAAAGCTACCATTACGGAAGACGGATGGCTTCACACCGGAGACCTTGGACATTTTGATGAAAACCATCATCTGGTTCTGACCGGCCGTGCCAAAAATATGATTCTGACCAAAAACGGGGAAAATGTATACCCGGAAGAAATTGAAACGCTTTTGAACAAGAACCCGTATATTGCCGAATCCATGGTTGTTGCCAAGGATACGGAAAGCAAAGGAACCGTAGTAGCAGCTAAAATCTTCCCGGATTATAAAGCCATTGCCGAAAAGCTGAAACAGACAGTGGAACCAACTTCGGAAGAAGTTCGCAAATTTGTTCAGGGCATTGTGGATGAAGTCAACAAGGTCCTGCCGAAGTACAAAAACATTCTGGATTTTGACATCCGGGAAAATGAATTCATTAAGACCACCACAGCCAAGATTAAGCGTTACGCCAATCTGGAAGAGGATAAGAAAAAAGATGCTGCTGCAGAAGAAAAAGAAGCAGAGCAGCACCAAGAGGAAAAGGATGAATCTGAATGCAGCAAAAAGGAAAATTGACTGTAAATTTGCCGCGCTTTGACTATATGTGTCAGAAGAATACCTATTCCGGAAGCTGTGGACGGTTTCGTTACAAGTTCTTCCCACGAAAGAAGGATGACATTGAAACCGTTTTAGTTGCCGCTGTTTACTATGACCGCTGTTACGAACTGGAACAGGAAGCCGGGCGCGTTACGGAACAGGAATTTGACTATTCCAATAATGGCGTGGACCAGGCAGAGCAATTTATTGTCAGCCAGTATACGGAACCCGAGTCATAATGAAAGCCCCCGGTTAATGAAAACCGGGAGCTTTTTTGTAATCAGAAAACCCCGCGTTGCACGCGGGGTTCCTTTCAATGGGCGCAAAAACAGGAAAGCAAGGTTTACCAGCACAATCGTAGCAGCCCACGAAAGCGGAAATGCGTGGTAAAGCATCGGCAATGTGGGGGCTGCCCGAAACACTGTGCAGATCCAGATGATGCGGAATGCACAGGTTCCAATCATAGTACTGACAGCCGGATACAGCGCATGCCCTCTGCCGCGCAGAACGCCCGCCGGTATTTCGTAAAAGTTGCAGATCGGCTCAAACAGAAGAATGCACAAAATACGCACTCCGGCGCTCTCAATCACAGCGGCCTCCGGCGTAAAAAGGGCCGAGAAAGAGCTGCGGAACAGAACAATCATAAAAATCGGAACGGAACTGCACACAGTTGATAATCCCAGGCACAGCCATAGAATGCGCCTGCATCGGTCGTTCTGCCCGGCGGCGTAATTCTGACTGGTAAAAGTGGTTGCTGTCTGTCCAAATGCCGTAATGATATAATACGTGAAGTATTCAAAGTTCATGGCAATGGTGCTTCCCGCAATTGTCGTTTCACCGAAGCCGTTGACAGATGCCTGCACAAAAATGTTGGCAAAGCAGAACACGGCGCCCTGCACAGCGGATGGGATGCCGGTTTTCAGAATATTCCACGCAATGTGCAGAGATAACCCTGGCCTGCGGAATGTAAGCTGAAACATTTTATCGTTTATCAGACGATGCAGCACCATGAGTGCCGAAAGCATGGTAGAAATATCGGTGGCAATCGCAACTCCGGCAACTCCCATACGGAACCCGATTACAAAGAACAGATTGAGTCCAACATTTGCAATTCCCGAAATCATCAGCGCAAAAAATGGATAGCGGCTGTCGCCACGCGCTCTCAGTACGGCGGCGCCAAAGTCATACAGCAGCAAAAACGGGTAGCCCAGCATATAGACCCGCAGATACAGCTCTGCCTCATCAAAAATGCCGGACGGTGTCTGAATCAGCTGCAGCAGCGGCGCTGCTGCAATCTGTCCCAAAAGCAGCCCGAGGATACCAATGATCCCTGCCAGAAGCATCGACGTCTGTACTGTGGCAGGTATTTCCGCCGTTTTGTTTTGCCCAATATGATTTGCAATCAGGATATTCGCGCCGATGGATAAGCCGGAAGAGACGGTAACAATCAAAGCAATGATCTCTGTGTTTGTTCCGACTGCGGCAAGTGCGCTTTCATTGCCAAAATAACCGACAACGGCGGTATCTGCTGCATTGAACAGCTGCTGAACCATGCTGCTGAGTGCAATCGGCAGCGTAAAAAGCAGCAGTTTTCCGGTCAGCGGTCCGTGCAGCATATCCATATCGGAGGTTTTCAAGTTCATATTTGCTCGCTCCCGAATCAGTCTTGCAATATCATACAGGAAACCGTAGAATATGAAAAACGAATATGATAGATAATTAAAATCGAAGATTGGAATAGATAAGAAATGGACAATCCTTTATTGAAATATCTCGCCTTTGTCAAAACAGTGGAACGGGGTAGCTTCACCCGCGCAGCACAGGAGCTGGATTATGCACAATCCTCCATCAGCAAAATGGTTGCCGATTTGGAAACGGAATGGGGCATGACGCTGCTGGAACGCAGCAAACGCGGTGTCCGCCTGACCTCCGCCGGAGAACAGGTCCTGCCGTTTCTTCGCAAGGTTCTGAACGACCATCAGGAGTTAGAGGGGCAGATTCACCGTATGAACGGGATTGAGACTGGCGTTGTCCGCATCGGCACCTTTGCTAGCGTTGCGATCAACTGGCTTCCGAATATTTTTGCCGCACTGCAAAAGGACTATCCCGGCATCGAATACGAAATGCTGCTTGGCGACTATGCTGAGGTAGAGCAATGGATCAAAGAAGGGCGCGTAGACTGCGGCTTTCTGCCCCTTCCGGCGCTCCCTCAATTTGACACGATTTTTCTGAAGCAGGACGAATATAAGGTTGTGCTTCCGGCAGGGCACAGCCTTGCTGAAAAGGAAACGGTCGACATTGAGGATTTGAACGATTTACCGTTTCTGCTGCTGGAACACGGTGGGAAAACAGAGGTCTCCGACTTGCTGGAATTCTCCCATGTGCAGCCAGATATCCGCTTTACCACATGGGAGGATTTCGCAATCATGGCGATGGTGGAAAAGGGCATGGGGGTTAGTATTCTGCCTGATATGATCTTGCAGCGTATCCCTTATCAGGTCGAGATACGTTCCCTTCAAAAACCATACTACCGTTCAATCGGTCTGGCAATCAAAAGCCAAAATCATATCACACCAGCTGTAAAAAAATTCATCGATTACCTGCCATTTCGGACGACTACGGGATAATCTGGTACATCGAAACCTATTTTACTTATGTCGGAACAGTTCGGATTCCCTTAAAGTAGCCGAATGTGTTCGCAGACGCAGAAATCCCGGCGTGACAACTTGCCACGCCGGGATTTTTTCTATGCACTTTGGTTTATGTGCTGCTGTTTTCCAGACGGCAGTCCTATACAGCATGCAGGCAGAAATAGTCTGCCATTTCCTTGGCTGCGGCCAGGTCATCGGCGTCTTCGGAAACGGAGCCGACAGCATAGACGTAGAAGTTGTTGTTGGAGTCATCCTTTAACACGGCAACGTAGCCGTACAGGGTTTCCTGCATGATGGTATCTTTCATGGTAACCGGGAAAATGTTTTTGGTGTACTGGTTTTCCACGTGCTCCGTGGTGTATTGTTCCGTCCCGCGCGCGGAAAAATTAATATAATGGCTGATACCAAGCCAGTTGGCCAGGGTTTTTATGTCTGTTCTGCCTTCCAGATGATTCCGGCGGCCCAAGGAAAAACAGTAAATGCCAAGCTGACCCGGCTTCAGAAAAGCATAACAGTCATCTGCACTATATTCTGCGTAACTTTCTTCCTGCAAGTCCGAACCGGAAGCTTCATAGGTATCCCAGGAAACTAATTTGGTGGCAATGCCGGCAGGATACAGAAAGCCGACTCCGTCTACCGCATAGGATATGGAATATTTTGAAGTGTCATAGGATTTTGGTTCTGTTTCCTGTTTTCTGCCACAGGCACAGAATGTGGTTAGCAATGCGGTCAGGCAAAGCAGTAAACTGAGGATACGTTTCATACTGGTTCTCCTAAGTAAAAAATCTAGACTAAGTATAACATCTTATACTATAATTATTCGACAATAATTATTTAACAATTTTTTGTGCTTCCGGAGGTTCATTATGAATCAGAAAGTAAAAATTGCCCTGGTTGTAGTACTTTGTGTATTACTTGTTTCTGCCGGTGCAGTAGCGTTGGGAAAGACATTAACCAAAAATAAGCAAACCGGGCAGGAGAACAGTTCGTCCGGCTCTGCGTCTGCGTCGGAAACAGAATCCCAGACGGATTCCCAAACGGAGTCAGAATCTGCTTCTGAAAGCGCTTCTGAAACCACCTCCAAAAAGGAAGAAACGTCTACTACCAACTCCGGTAAAGTAACTGCCGGTTTGTTTACCACAGATACGGCGTACCGGAACAGTCATAAATACTGCATTGCTGTCAACACGGCACAGAATATTGTTATTGTTTACAGCAAGGATTCGGATGGAAATTATACCAAACCGTATAAGGCAATTGTAGCTTCCTGCGGTCTGGATTCCTCTCCAACCAAACTGGGAACTTATTATACAAAAGTAAAATACCGCTGGCGTGCTTTAAACGGCAATGTTTACGGTCAGTATGCCACCCGGATTGACGGACCGTACCTGTTCCATTCGGTACCTTATAAGGCACAGTCTCCTGACTCGCTGAAGTGGGAAGAATATAACAAACTGGGAAGCCGCGCTTCCGAAGGTTGCGTGCGGATGTCCGTGGCAGATGCCAAATGGATTTATGACAACTGCGAACTTGGCACCTGTGTTTATCTTTATAGTGACGCAAGCAAGCAGGAACCCATGGCCAAGCCGTCTGCGCAGAAGATTCCGGCAGACAGCCCAAACAAGGGATGGGATCCCACAGATCCAAGCGCAGACAATCCCTGGAATAAATAAAACCTTACGGAAAAATAAGAAACCTACAGAAAGGCGGACCCTTTTTGACCGATTATCAAAAGCATATTCGAAATTTTTCTATCATTGCACATATTGACCACGGAAAGTCTACCCTGGCAGACCGCTTGCTGGAGCTGACAGATTCCGTTGCCAAGCGGGATATGTCCGAACAGTTGCTGGACAACATGGACATAGAGCGGGAACGAGGCATTACCATTAAGGCACGGGCGGTCAAGCTGGATTACCATGCGGCAGACGGGGAAACCTATGAGCTGAACTTAATTGATACCCCGGGCCACGTTGACTTTAACTATGAAGTGTCACGGTCCCTGGCGGCCTGCGAAGGGGCCGTTCTGGTCGTGGACGCAACCCAGGGCATTGAAGCCCAGACGCTGGCCAACACCTATCTGGCGTTGGACCATGATCTGGAAATCTGCCCGGTTATTAATAAAATAGACCTGCCGGCAGCGGACCCGGACCGGGTAGCTGCCGAAGTGGAAGATGTAATCGGCCTGGACTGCGAAACGGCCCCGCGCATTTCCGCCAAGACCGGCGTTAACGTGGAGCAGGTGCTGGAGCAGATTGTAAAGGACATTCCGGCACCGCAGGGGGACGAAACCGCACCGCTGAAAGCGCTGATTTTTGACTCGGTTTATGACAGCTATCGCGGCGTTATTGTTTATGTCCGGGTAACGGACGGCACCATCAAGCGTGGGGATACCATGCGCATGATGGCCACTGGCGCCGAATTTACCGTAGTAGATGTTGGTTACATGCGAGCCACCTCTTTAGAATCTGCCAAGTGTCTTCGCGCCGGAGAAGTAGGCTACATTACCGGTTCCATTAAAACGGTTTCTGATGCCAGAGTAGGTGATACCGTAACTTTGGCAGACCGTCCTGCGGCAGAACCCCTTCCGGGTTACCGCAAGGTAAACCCCATGGTGTTCTGCGGCGTTTATCCCGCCGACGGCAATGACTACGAAGCGCTGAAAGAAGCACTGGAAAAGTTGCAGCTGAATGATGCCTCCCTTTCCTTTGAACCGGAAACCTCGGGCGCATTGGGCTTCGGCTTCCGCTGTGGCTTCTTAGGACTGTTACACCTGGAAATTATTCAGGAACGACTGGAACGGGAATATGATCTGGACCTGGTTACCACCATTCCCAGTGTTATTTATAAAATTCATCTGACCAACGGGGAAGTTGTAGAAATAGACAACCCGTGCAATTATCCGGATCCTGCCGTCATAGATTATGCGGAAGAGCCGATTACCAATGCGCACATTTATGCGCCGCCTGACTATGTTGGTCCTATTATGGACCTTTGTCAGGAGCGCCGCGGCACTTTTAAAGATATGCAGTATCTGGCACCGGACCGGGTAGATATTCACTATGAGCTGCCGTTGAATGAAATTATTTATGATTTCTTTGACGTGCTGAAATCCAGAACCCGCGGCTATGGTTCTCTGGACTATGAAATTCTGGGATACCGCCAGTCGGATCTGGTAAAGCTGGATGTTATGCTGAATGGCGAAACCATAGACGCCCTGTCCTGGATTTTGCACGCAGATAATGCCTACAGCAGAGCCCGTAAAATTGCAGAGCGCCTGAAAGAACACATTCCGCGCCAGCTTTTTGAAATTCCCATCCAGATGGCCGTCGGCGGCAAGATTATTGCCCGTGAAACCGTAAAAGCCATGCGCAAGGACGTTTTGGCCAAGTGTTACGGCGGTGATATTTCCCGGAAAAAGAAGCTGTTGGAAAAGCAGAAGGAAGGCAAAAAGCGGATGCGCCACTTTGGCTCCGTAGAAGTGCCGCAGGAAGCGTTTATGGCTGTTTTAAAACTGGATAATGACTAAGACAGGACTTTATATTCATGTCCCATTCTGTGCCGGACGCTGCCCTTATTGTGACTTTTACACGAAGTGCGCGGACCGCGCCACGCGGGATGCGTATGTGAAAGCAATTCAAAGGGACCTGCTCGCCCGGGAAAAGGATGGGTATGCTTTTGATACCATTTATTTTGGCGGGGGCACGCCATCGGTTTTAGACGGCACCCAAATTCAGGAACTTTTGCAACTGATCAGGGACCATTATCCAGTGGCCCCGGATGCGGAAATAACGGTAGAATGCAACCCTTCTTCCAATCTGGAGGACTTTTTACCAAAAGTGGCAGAGGCAGGCGTAAACCGGATTTCCCTTGGCATGCAATCTGCCGTGGATCGGGAACGCCAACTGTTAGGCCGCAAAGCGGACCGGAACAGGGTAGAGGAGGCACTCCACATTGCCCGGGACAACGGTATCAGCAATCTGTCTTTGGACATTATGCTTGGTGTTCCGGAGCAAACCATGGACAGCCTGCATCAAACCCTGGACTTCTGCCTGCAGACAGAAGTGCCGCACCTTAGTACCTATCTTTTGAAGCTGGAAGAGGGCACAAACTTCTACCGGCGCAGGGACAAACTGGCCCTTCCGTCGGAAGAAACCGCCTGCACCTTTTACGAGGAAACCACCCGTGTGCTGACAGACGCCGGCTTTTGTCACTATGAAATTTCCAACTTCTGTAAAGACGGCAAAGAAAGCAAACACAATCTGAAATACTGGCGTTGTCAGCACTACTTAGGTCTGGGACCGGCGGCGCATTCTTATTTAAACGGCACCCGTTTTTATTATCCCAGGGACCTGGACGCATACCTTTCCGGCGCCGCTCCCATCCCGGACGGCACAGGCGGTTCTTTCCAGGAACGGCTGATGCTGGCCCTGCGCCTGGCAGAGGGCTTTTCGGAGCCACTTCCGGAATCAATACTCAATAAAATAAACCTTCCATATATGGCAGACTATCTGACCTATGACGGAACCACACTGAAATTAACCGAACGCGGATTCTTAGTATCCAACGCCGTTATCGGAACCCTATTGGAGGACTTTTAATATGGCAGTAGAACAGGTAGTTACCCGTGCACTCGGTTCAGCAGTAACTCGTGCAGTTAACACCGCAGTACAAAAGATTGTTGCCAAAACGACCCAGCAGTTGGAAAATGATTTTGCTGAGGAGCACAAAGCAGTTACCACCAGTGGCTTCAACGCCGGTATTACCATGAAATACTTTGGCTGGCCCCTGATTGCATTTTTTGGTGTCTGCGCCGCCTTCTTTGGCTTCGTCTTTTACGGTGACCCGGACAAGACCTTTTCAGTTGTTATTCCCGGCATTTTCCTTTTCTTCTTTGTCCTGCTTTTGTTCCTGAAGAAGTCTGCCAAAAAGTCCATGTATGTTATTCAGTTCAATTACCGTGGCATCTGGATTTTCAATGAAGAGGGAATTTTCCTGGATTACATTGATGCTTCCGCCATTTCTGCCCGCAATTACCGCCTGAACAGGCTTAGCGTGCAGTCCGAAACCGGCAAAAAGTATCGGCTGCTGCGTGTCCGTGGGGAAAACTGGGATTCCATGACGGAGCTTTTTAACCAGTTTCATGTAATGTAATTTATCAGCTAACAAGACAAAATAAAGCCTCTGGGGAAAGAAAATCCCAGAGGCCTTTTGTTTGCCTTTATTGTTTAAATACTGCATCAAACCGCTGCAAAGCCGCCTCAATGTAACTGGTCGGGCACGCCAGGTTCCAGCGTTCAAAGCCGGCTCCCTTATCCCCGAAAATGTAGCCGTCATCAAAGAACAGGTGTCCCTCTTCCCGAAGCATTTTTGCCAGCTTTTTGGCATCCGGTTCCAACTGTCGTAGGTCCATCCAAAGCAGGTATGTGCCTTCCAATGGGGAAATGGTAACCATAGGATAATGCTCCTGGAAGAACTTCCTTATTGTTTGCTGGTTGGTTTCCAGAAGTGTCATGAGCTGTTCCAGCCACTGATCCCCATGGGTGTAGGCCAGACGGCACGCCTCTAAGCCTAGGATGTTGCAGCCCGAATTTCCCTGGCGATGCAACTCTTCCACAAACTGTTTACGCACTTCCGGATTCGGCAGGAAAATATTAGAGGTTTGCATGCCGGCTAAGTTAAAGGTTTTGCTTGGAGCCGTGCACACCATACAATTTTGCTCTGCTTCTTTACTTAAAGAAGCAAACACGGTATGGGTGTGCCCTGGGAAGATCAAGTCATTATGAATTTCGTCACTGCAGACAAATACGTTGTTTTCCAGACAGATGCGGTTTAGCTCCTGGAGCTCCTCTTTGGTCCATACCCGCCCGGTAGGGTTGTGCGGACTGCAGAGCAGGAACAACTTTGTTTCCGGGCGCCTGGCTTTGGCTTCAAAATCCGCAAAGTCAATGGTGTAATGTCCGTTTGTATTGATGAGCGGACTGGCTTCAATTTTGCGGTTGTTCCGCTCTATGGCAGAGTACATAGGGTAATAAACCGGGGT
>CAVHZY010000005.1:54273-88261 GCA_963640645.1 uncultured Phascolarctobacterium sp.
TTTAGCTTTCATAAAATTTGACCCACATCGGCAGCTTACCTATAATAGACACTGATTTAAACTGAAAGAACTGATAATTAAAGAACAACATAACTGCCGTGCTACAGGTTATTGGAAAACCAATAGTATAAAGTACAACTTTTTGCTGATAGCTCATGAATATCTATTTATCTTTAGAAAGCCATAAAAAATTTAGAGAGAAACTAACTCGCCCAAAACAGGCTTCTTTATTAATAAAGGAGATTTTCTATGATGAATACGGAAAATTGTAATCAAAAAGAAAAAATGCTGAAACTACGGGAAGAACTACTTGCAGTTGAAGAAGATAGATTAGCAGGTAGAAAAGGCTCTACTTTTGACGAATTGGATACCTATCTGAATGCAGTAATTGAAGAGGCATAACAACTTTTCTGGCTTTAAGACGTCAAATCCGAAAGAAAAAACAAAAAGCCACAATTCTGGTAGCATACACTGCCGGAATTGTGGCTTCTTTTTTGAAAATTACTTAGTTGTTGTCGTTGTCTTCTTCTACATAGTCTGCAAAGTCATCAAAGCTGATGGAGCGCATTTCCACACCCTGGAACATGGAGTCGGAAGAAGTGGCTGGCTGGTCCTCTTTTGAAATTTCTTTGACGTCTGAGACAGATTCAAAGATGTTCGGGTCTACGGCTAAGGAGTCCGACGGGAAAGAATCAATCTGGAAGTCTTCTGCCGGAACGGTCTTTTCGTTATGTGGCTGGTTGTGATAGTGAATAAGGTCATCTATCAGGAACAGGAAGCTGATAAAGAAGAGGATGGCCGGAATGACCAGAACCACCAGGTAGGAAAAGGTGTGGCTTAACATGTAGTACAGAAGAGCCAGGGCGCCGCAGGCAACCAGGTCATTGTAAAACAGGGTGATTTTGGTAACCCTGGCGGGCCGGCTGGCTTTTTGAAATGCCAGAATAAGGGTGGACAGGAGCATGAGGAGAACACAGCCTGCTGCAATGTATAATGCAAACTCTGTAAACAGGTCGCTAAGAAAAACAGGGAAGGCCAGCAGAGCCAGCAGACCGATGTTGGCAAGAAGGTAAAGAATAGAGAATATGCTGTTTTTTACCATGCGGATCAACTCCAACTTTTGAATTCGTTCATCTATACTAACAAAAAAGCGGGGGAAAGTAAAATTTAAGCGTCCTTGCTTTCATATTCGTCGTTATAAATGAAGTTTTTCAGGATGGTGGCATTCTGGTCAATGTCAAAGACCAGACTGGCACCAACACCGCTGATAGTTTCATCATGCCAGGTTCCGGTGTAAGGAATGGACATTTCCACAATGTCATAATTGCGGTACAAAAGCAGATACCCGATGCCCTTGTTCATCAGCTGATTTTCCCGAATATCCGTCTTAATGTAAGGCAGTACATTCTTCAAAATGCTGTTGATGACGGAAGGAGACAGATTGGACATGGCCTGCTTTTTGATGGCGGCAATGACCCGGCGTTGCCGTTCTGCGCGCTTAATGTCGGAGTCCAGTTTCCGGATACGGCAGAACATAAGAGCCTCTTCGCCGTTCAGATGAACGCTTTCTCCGGAATCAAAGTGTAACTTGTTCCCGGTCAGGGACCATTTATACCAGGTGCGGTTCAGATAATTGGCTTCTGCCTGGGTGACTTTCACATCTACGCCTCCAATGGCATCAATTAATTCCTGGAAGCAGGTAAAGTCTACCATGGCATATTTATCAATTTTAATTTTGTAGTTGTATTCAATGGTATCAATGACCAGTTGGGTACCGCCATAGGTGCAGGCAGCGTTCAGCTTGTTGTATCCGTGCCCCGGAATTTCCACGTAGCTGTCTCTTAAGAAAGAGGTCAGTTTAATCTTGCTGTGCTTTTTGTCTATGGAAACCAGAATCATGGTGTCGGAGCGGGACACGGTTTCGCCCTCTCTGGCATCCGAACCAAGCAGAAGAATATTTTCCACAAACGGGCTGGACTTCAGCTGTGCACTGGAAATATATTGGTTCTTTGCGTGCTCTTCCGTGCTGTATTCCGTGTTGTGGAAGAGAAGGTAACTGACGCCAAAATAAAGCAGCACCAGAACTAGCAGGATGCAGAGCAGTTTCTGCCACCACTTGCCCTTTTTCTTTTTTCTTTTTTTCTTCGGCGATGCAGTCTGTCTTCTTGCCTGTGCGTTCTGCATTTCAAACAGGGCATCCCTGTCCATGGGAATGTCTCCACGAAGACGCACTTCGGCCTGCTGTTTTCCCTGACGGGTGGACCGTGATGCATTAGCCCTGCGCTGGGAACCGGCTTGCTGCTGACGACGCTGTTGCTGACGTCTTTGCTGCTGTTGCCGCTGCGTCTGCTGACACATCTGTTCCTGATAGGGGTTATAGGCATGATTATCCTGCCACTGCGGAGGTAATTCTACCGTGTCATAGATATCAGTATTATGCTGTGGCTTGAAATCATTATAGGAAAGGTTATTGTTTTGCTGGCGGTTCCGCGGCACTCGGGAAGAATCAGAATAAATATCTTCAAACAGATTGCCGCTGTTAGATTTATGATCTGCCATGAAAAGAGCCTCCTGCTTTCTGAATGGGAAAATAGTTTATTCCCATTCAGAGTATAATACAACCAAAACCTTAAGAATATCTAAGAAAATCAGGCTTTTTCTGATTTGACAAGCCCTGGTAAATCGAATAAAATTCCAGTGGTGACCGGGTTGGGCAGCCGCTGGTACCCTGCGTGCCAGAGGAAAGTCCGAGCCCCACAGAGCAGGATAACGGCTAACGGCCGCCGGGGGTGACCCTAGGGAAAGTGCAACAGAGAGATACCGCCTTCCTCTGGAAGGTAAGGGTGGAAAGGCGAGGTAAGAGCTCACCAGCATGGTGGAGACATCATGGCTATGTAAACCCTATCCGGAGCAACACCGACTTGCATAGGATGGCTCGTCCGCTTTAAAGCAGAAGGGTGGCTGGACCGTGCCAGCAATGACACGGCAAGATAGATGGTTGCCTGAAAAACAGAACTCGGCTTACAGGCCCGGTCCCGCAGAACGCCTTATGGCGTTCTTTTTTTTGCCGCACTTTCGTTTCGCTTGAAAGCGGACGGCCGACACCGTAAAATGAGTAGGAAACAATGGAAAGGAGGCAGTACCATGCCGGAAGAAGAATTGGAATATTTATACGGCGTTGCGGAAGAAACCATTTACCGCAAGGAAGAAACCGGCTTCACGGTGCTGGACCTTTCCACGGAAGAAGGAGAACTGATTACGGTGGTCGGCGTACTGCCGGAGATTAGTGCCGGAGAAGAGTTAAAACTGGCGGGGCACTGGGACACCCATGCTACGTTCGGAAGACAGTTCCGTGTGGAACTGTGTGAACGGAGCATGCCGGAAACTGTGGCCCAGATGCTGAAATATCTGGCCAGCGGCGCCGTGAAAGGAATCGGGCCGTCTACTGCCAATAAAATTGTGGAAGCGTTTGGGGAAGAAACTTTTGAAGTGCTGTCCCACCATCCGGAAAAGCTGGCGGAAATTAAGGGCATTTCCCTTGCAAAAGCCAGGGCAATTGGCAAAAACTTCCAGGACCAGTTTGCTGTTCGGGAAATCATGATGTCTCTGTCCAATATGGGACTGACGCCGGCGGAAAGTGTCCGGGTTTACCGGTTCCTTGGAAACTCCGCCGTGGCCAGAGTGCAGCAGAATCCGTATTTGCTTTGCCTGGCGGAAATCGGAATCAGCTTTGAACGGGCAGACAGCCTGGCGGCCTCTTTGCCGGAGACGCCGGACCCGGGCTATCGTATGGGTGCCGGTATTCTGCATGTGCTTAGCCATAATGTGGGAAACGGGCACACCTGTTTGCCAAGAGACAAGGTCCTGGCTCCGGCGGCCAATTTGCTTGGCACCAATACGGATGCCGTAGACATTGCCATAGATACGCTGGTGGAACAGCATCAGCTGCGCTGTGCCCCACTGAATGGCAGGGAATTTCTCTTTTTGCCGGAATTTTTTGATGCGGAATACAACACGGCACAGCGCATTAAGATGCTGGTCCGTTTCCCACCGGCCGGCCGGTCTGCGCTGGAGCGGGATATTAAACGCATAGAACTACGCAACGGAATTCAGTATGAGGCCAAACAGCGGGACGCCATCATTACTGCCATAGAAAAGGGGGTCCTGATTTTAACCGGCGGACCGGGTACCGGAAAAACCACCACGGTCAACGGCATTCTGGAATTATTTGAAGCCGACGAACTGGATGTTGTCCTGACAGCGCCCACCGGCCGGGCGGCCCAGCGCATGTCGGAAATTACCGGCAAAGAGGCCAAAACCATTCACCGCTTACTGGAGGCGGAGCGCACGGGGGAAGAGCGCATGCGCTTTGCCCGCAACGCCCGCAATCCCATTGAAGCGGACGCAGTTATTGTAGATGAATTGTCCATGGTGGATACCATCCTGTTCAGCGCCTTACTGGATGCGCTTCCTATTGGCTGTCGTCTGGTCATGGTAGGAGACTCTGACCAGCTTCCTCCGGTTGGCGCCGGAAACGTATTGCATGACCTGATTCAGTCCGAGTTACTTCCGGTAGTGGAACTGAATGAAGTTTTCCGCCAGGCCATGGAAAGCCTGATTGTTACCAATGCACACCGGGTAGTAGCCGGAGAAATGCCGGAACTGCATCGCGTGGACAAGGATTTCTTCCACATGGAGCGCAGCAATGGGCTTCAGACAGCCAAAGACATTGTAGATTTGTACTGTAACCGTTTGCCGAAAGCTTATGGCTATAATGCAATCAAGGATATAGAGGTGCTGTGCCCCTCCCGTAAAGGAGACACCGGCACCATGAATCTGAACCACCTTTTGCAGGACGCCATCAACCCACCGGCAAAAGGCAAAGGGGAATGGAAGTTGCAGAACCGTGTCTTCCGTGAAGGGGACAAGGTCATGCAAATTAAAAATGATTATAACCTGCTCTGGACGAAGGGAAAGGAAGAGGGAAGCGGTATCTTTAACGGGGATATCGGAATCCTGACTAAGGTAGACCGCGTGCGGGGCATCTTAACCATAGACTTTGACGGACGAACTGCAGTCTATCCGCCGGAGAACCTGAAAAACCTGGAACTGGCTTATGCTGTTACGGTACACAAGTCTCAGGGAAGTGAATTTGAAGCGGTTATCATGCCGGTCATAGACATTCCGCCACAGCTTTGCTACCGGAACCTGTTTTATACAGCAGTTACCCGTGCCCGCACCCGTATGATCACCATCGGGCGGGAACAGCAGATTGCTGCCATGGTTTCCAATGATAAGAAAATTCGTCGTTTTTCTGCCCTGTCTTATTTTCTGGAGGAAAACAATGAATCCTTACTTCCGTAAAGTTGCCGGACTGCTGTTCCCGGGCCGTTGTGCCTGCTGTGGGCAACCCGCAGACGGGACGGAACAGCTTTGCGCCGCATGCGCTTCCCGCATCCGGCTAATCCTGCCGCCGTTTTGTCCCTACTGCGGCACCGCACTCGCTGATTGTAAGTGCCGCAAGGCGCCGCATGCCTATGAGCAGGCAGCGGCGCCCTTTTATTACGAAGATGCCATTCGTGACGCAATGCTCCGTATGAAATACGGAAGCCGGGAAGAGGTGGCCGTTTTCTTTGGTAAATACCTGAATCAGACAATTGCCACACGTTATTTCGGAGTGCCGTTTACGCTAATTACCTGTGTCCCCTCTACCCGGAAAAAGATTGCGGAGCGGGGTTTTAACCAGGCGGCATCTTTGGTGGAACAAATAGATTTACGCTGTTTTACCTGGCTGTCAGAACCACCGCTGGTTGACTGTAAGCTTTTACAAAAACGGGAAACCGGGGAAGCGCAGCATACCTTAGGGGCTGAGGCAAGAAGGGAAAACATTCGCAATTCCTATGCACTGCATCGCCGAAAAAGGGTAGACGGAGACGTTATTCTGCTGATTGACGACATTGTTACCACTGGCGCAACGGCCAATGAAATTGCCGTGTTGTTACGCCTTCATGGGGCAAAATCCGTCTATGTTGCCTCGGCGGCCCTGACCCGGAATACGGGGGCTTTCGGCTCGAAAAAGAAAGCGGAAAAGGACTCTACGGAGAATTGACGTTCCGCAGGAAATGCATTATCCTATAAGGTGAATTTTTTGACGGTTCATCCGTTATTTCCGATAAAGGAGGGGTGGCAATGCTTGGTTTAAATATTGGAATTGACCTTGGTACCGCAAACGTTATTGTGTACCAGCAGGGAAAAGGCATTGTCATGTCAGAGCCTTCTGTTGTAGCCTACAAAACCGGTACCGGAAAAGTCCTGGCGGTAGGAAAGAAAGCCTATCAGATGCTGGGAAAGGAACCGGATTCCATTGAAGTAGTTCGCCCCATGCGGGACGGTGTGGTCTCCAACTTTACGGTGGCGGAACATATGTTGCGCTACTTCATTAAGAAGATTTGCGGCAATGAAATTTTCAAGCCGAATATCATTATTTGTATGCCGGGTACCGTTACCAATCTGGAGCGCCGTACCATTCTGGATGTCATTACCGCCAGCGGTGCGGGAAAGGCCTGCCTGTTGGAAGAGCCCATTGCAGCTGCCCTGGGCGCCGGGGTCAAAACCCTGAATCCCCATGGCGTTATGATTGTTGACCTGGGCGGCGGTACAACGGACGTTGCCGTTATCACCATGAGCTCTATGGCGGTTGCCTCTTCGCTAAAAGTAGCAGGTAATAAGCTGACAGATGACATTATCCGTTACTGTAGTTGGGAACGAAATGTTTTAATTGGGGAACAGACGGCAGAAGATATTAAAAAGACGGTTGGCTGTGCCTATCAAAGAAGCAATGAACTTGCCATGATTGCCAAAGGCAAGGATTACATTACCGGCATGCCAATGGAATTTGAAATCACCTCCAATGAAGCCTACTTTGCCATGCGTCCGCACATTCTGGCCATCCTGGACTCCATTGTAGATGTCCTGGAACAGACGCCGCCGGAATTATCCGCGGATATTATGGAAGAAGGTATCATCCTGACCGGTGGTACCGCCCTGCTGTATGGCATGAAAGAAGTGGTACAGGAACGAACCGGCATTAAAACCCGTGTGGCAGATGACCCGCTGAACTGCGTTGCCAACGGCATTGGTATGTGCCTTGCGGATCTGAACCTATTGGCCAATAATGGTTATCTGTTTATGTCCCGTCAGGATATTTCCGGTGTGGCAAACACCGAAGAAGGGGATTACTGATATGGCACGTGAACATCTTCCAACCCCTGTTTTTGATGCTTTTACCGAAGGTGTCGGCACCGGCGGCCTTCGCTCCAAAAGTGACATTCAATTGTTAATCTGTGCCCTGCTGGACGCATTAAACGGTCCGGTTCCCGTGCGCCTGATTACCAATACCTGCCAGAAAGAAGAACTGGCCAATTACTTTGAGGTGCAGGAGGCCATTGCCGAACTGGTGGAAAAGGGCCTGTTGCAGCCGGAATTATCAGAAGAAGAGGAAATTATTGAATTGACAGAAGAAGGAAAAATGGCAGCTTCCGTTTTGCAGGAAGATCTGCCGAAATCAGTACTGGATATTGCCGTTCACTCCGCACAGCGGCAATTAACCTTAGAGCGGAACGCCCGGGAAAACGATGTCCGGATTGAACCTTACAGGGATGGGTACCGCGTATCTTTCTGTATGACTGAAAAGGACACGGATTTGTTAACCCTGACCGTCTTTGTTACCGACCGGGACCAGGCCGAAAAGCTGAAAGACAACTTCCTGGAAAATCCTGTTAAAATTTACTCCGCCATCCTGACCAGTCTCATGGTGGACTAATTCCCCGGGACTTTTCCAAAAAACAAAAAAGTGGACCGCTTCCAAACGGAAACGGCCCTTTTTATTTTGCCTGGATTTCCTGCTGTACGTAATATGTTACAGAATGACTTCATGAATCAGCGTGCGGGGAGCGGGTGGCTCCTGTGAAAAGGCCAGTGCCGACAGGAAAACCTGTTCTGCCTCATAAAGAATGCCATCCGTGTCTGTACGGAAACTGGCCAGGGACTGACCTTCTTCCACGTAATCTCCGGGCTTGGCGTGCAGAACAATTCCGGCGGCGTAATTAATGCGGGAGTCTTTTCGCTCTCTACCGGCCCCCAGCAGGCACGCCACGGACCCAATAATATCCGTTTCCATGTGGCAGAGATACCCGCTGACCGGTGATTTGACGGGCTGAATATGTTTGCTGACCGGGAACCCATCCGGTTGGAAAATCAGGTTGGCATCCCCACGCTGACAACGTACCATTTCCGCCAGTTTTTGCAGGGCAGAACCGTCTTCTATGACGCCTTTTACCGCCTGATCCGCTTCTTCCCTGCTTTTCCGGAACGCGGCAGCATACATGGAGGAGGCAATTGTCAGACTGACCTCTTTCAGGTCCTCCGGCCCTTTGCCGTTCAGGACTTCTATGGCTTCCATAACCTCCAGACTGTTGCCGATGGCATAACCCAGCGGCGCGTCCATATCCGTAATAATGGCAATGACATTGCGTCCGGCACTTTTCCCGATTTCTACCATCAGGCGAGCCAGTTCTCTTGCTTCTTTCAGGGTTTTCATAAATGCACCACTGCCTACCGTTACGTCCAAAATAATATTCTGACAGCCGGTGGCCAGTTTCATGCTCATAATGGAAGAGGCAATCAGGGGCAGACTGTCTTCTGTGGCAGTGACGTCCCGCAGGGAGTATAACCGCTGGTCCACGGAAATCAGATCTTCCGTGCGGCTGATCAGGGCAAGTCCGGTTTTATTGACCTGACTTAAAAACATCTGGGAGTTTAATGCAGTCCGGAAGCCGGGAATGGAATTCAGCTTGTCCTGGGTTCCACCGGTGTATCCCAGACCATGGTCTACCATCTTTGCCACCTTGCAGCCCAGTGCGGCTGCAATGGGTGCGGCAATCAGGGTAACCTTGTCTCCAACGCCACCGGTGCTGTGCTTGTCTACAGTTGGCCCCTGCACTTTGCTGATATCCACTTTCTTTCCGGAGTTTGCCATGGCATAGGTCATGGCAAAGGTTTCCTCTTTGGTCATGCCGCGGAACCAGATGGCCATCAGAAAAGCGGACATCTGATAGTCCGGTACCCTGCCCAGCGTAAAGCCATTGATGATTTGCCGGATTTCATCCTGTGACAGTTCGTAGCCATCCCGTTTTCTTTGTATAATATCGTTAATTCTCATAAACAATACCGCCTTAAAATGGAATGTTTGCATAATTATAACACACTCTATATTTTGTTGTCAGTAAAGGGAAAGCTATGCTAAAATATTTTGTGTATTGAAACCAAAAAGGAAGTGTAGCAAATGGCAGGAAAGTATTCCGTTGCACTGAGTAAAATCATTGCGGCAGAAGGGTACACGCCAATTTATCTCCCATGTAATGCAGATGACATTCTGATCCACTCCATGGAAGTCAATCGCCCGGGATTAATTCTGGCGCGTTATGACAAAAACTTTACCCCGGAACGAATTGAGTTTCTGGGAAACTCGGAATATCTCTTCCTGGAAGACCTGACCCCGGATCTCCGGAATGAAAATATAGACCGTCTTATGCGGGAAAAGCCGGCCGCCTGCGTGTTCTCCGTCATGGTGCCAAAAGACCTGATTCAGGACTTTGTTCCGTTTGCGGAGCAGTATCAGGTGCCGTTGCTTCAGGCCAGTGACCATACCTCTATTGCCACCACGTCCCTGGTAGAATTCCTGAACGTGGAGCTGGCTGAACGGGAAACCCGTCACGGTGTTCTGGTAGATGTTTCCGGTGAAGGTATTCTGATTGTCGGGGACTCCGGTGTCGGAAAATCGGAAAACGTAGTAGAACTGATTAAACGCGGACATCGTCTGGTAGCAGATGATGCCGTAGAAATCCGGAAGGTTTCCAAAAAAGCACTGGTTGGTTCCGCCCCGGACAATATCCGTCACTTTATTGAACTGCGCGGGGTTGGTATTGTAGATGCCCGCCGCCTGTTCGGTATGGGGGCCGTTAAAATGACCTCTAAAATTGATCTGGTGGTAGAACTGGAAAAGTGGGACGAAAACAAAGTCTATGAACGGATGGGCATTGCGGAAGAAACCGCCAACATCCTGGGCGTGGAAATTCCCAAAATTACGGTTCCGGTCAGCCCGGGACGCAACCTGGCCATTATCATTGAAGTGGCGGCCATCAACAACCGTCTGAAAGCAATGGGTCATAACTCCGCACGGGAACTGCTGGAAAGCCTTGGCATGGAAGATGATGAATTCCTTCCGCCGAAGCCGGCAGAAGTAGACCCGTGGCACAATCAGATTTTCTGGTAAAAATTTCTGTTAAAAAATAGAAGAAAAGGAATAAAAGTAAGATGTACAAAATCGGAATTGATCTCGGCGGCACCAACATTGCTGCCGGTGTAGTAGATGAAAACAACAAGATTCTTGGGGCAGCTTCCGTCAAAACCAACTGCCCGCGCCCGGCAGAAGAAATTGCGGACTCCATTGCCGAAGCGGCAAAGCTGGCTGTTCGGAAAGCCGGCATTTCCATGCAGGACGTGGAAAGCGTAGGCGTTGGCACACCGGGTGCGGTCAACGCAGACGGTGTGGTAGAAAATTCCCCGAACCTCGGCTTTTTGCATACGCCGCTGCGGGACATGATCCAGCAGCGTCTGGGCAAGCCGACCTTTGTGGAGAACGATGCCAACTGTGCCGCCCTTGGTGAACAGCTTGCCGGCTGTGGCCACGGTGTACCCAATTTCATTGCCGTTACCCTTGGCACGGGCGTTGGCGGGGGCATTATCCTGAATGGACAGCTCCTGACCGGCATCAACGGTGCCGCCGGAGAAGTTGGCCATATGGTTATTGTCAAAGATGGTATTCCCTGCAAATGTGGCCGTCAGGGCTGCTTTGAAAAATATGCTTCCGCCACTGCATTAGTACGGGAAACCAGGGAAGCCATGGAAGCGGATGCCTATAAAACCAGCCTGATGTGGAAGATTTCCAGCAGTCTGGAAAAGGTAAACGGTATTACTTCCTTTAAGGCAGCCCGTCAGGGAGACGAACTCGGCTTAAAAGTAGTAGAGGAATACATCAGTTATCTGGCCGTTGGCGTTACGGACTTAATTAACCTGTTCCAGCCGGATATTCTTTGTATTGGCGGCGGCATTTCCAGAGAAGGGGACTTCTTAATTCAGCCGCTCATTCAAAAAGTCAGCGAACAGCAATATGCTCAGTATGCCATGAAGAAAACGGAAATCCGTGCAGCCGTGCTCGGCAATGACGCCGGCATTATCGGTGCTGCACTGTTAGCAACGCTGTCTTAAGGAGCCTGTCATGTACGAAACCATTTTAGCCGTGGCTGAAGCCCACGGTTGTAAAACCACCAAACAGGCAGATATGAGCCGCTATACCAGCTTTCGTGTCGGCGGTCCGGCAGATCTTCTGGTAGAACCCAACAGCACGGAAGCACTGTCCGGCTTACTGAAAGCCTGTAAACAGGAAGGCGTAAAGCCCCTGGTTTTAGGAAAGGGTTCCAATGTGCTGGTACCGGACAGCGGCCTGCAGAATGTGGTCCTTCTGATGGGAGACGCATTCAGCAAGGTAGAATATTGCGGCAACAACATGGTGCGTGCTCAGGCAGGAGCCTCTGTTACCAAACTGTGCCGATTTGCCCTGGACTACAGTCTGACCGGTCTGGAATTTGCCTATGGAATTCCCGGTTCTGTTGGCGGTGCCATTTATATGAATGCCGGCGCCTATGGCGGGGAAATGAAAGATGTAGTCATGGTGGTTAACCATATGAACGCAGATGGTGAAAAGGGCTCCTGGCAGGGCAAGGCCGAACTGGGCTTTGATTACCGCCATTCTAATTATATGGGTTCGGATCTGATTATTACTTCCGTTATCTTTTATCTGGAAAAGGGAAATCCGGATGCCATCAAAATGAAGATGGATCAGACCATGGCCCGTCGTGTAGCCAGACAGCCACTGGAATATCCCAGTGCCGGCAGTACGTTTAAGCGGCCGGAAGGACATTTTGCCGGTGCCCTGATTGAACAATGCAATTTAAAGGGATATACCATTGGCGGAGCACAGGTCTCCGAAAAACATTCCGGTTTTGTCATTAACCGTGGCAACGCTACGGCCACTGATATTTTGCAACTGATCTCCTATATTCAGGAAACCGTACGGAAGGAAACAGGCGTCAGCCTGGAGCCGGAGGTACAGATACTCTAATCCACAGGGGGTGGATCCATGAAATTTCTTATTGTAACAGGACGCTCCGGCGCCGGAAAATCCAAGGCCATTGAAATGCTGGAGGACATCGGCTTTGTCTGCATAGACAACATGCCGCCACAGCTGTTGCCGTCCTTCGGACAGATTTTTCTAAAGTCTGAACAGGACTTCCGTGCCGCAGTCTGCGTGGACGTGCGTGCCGGAAAGGAATTTTCAACGCTGTATACATCCATGGACACCTTAAAGGAACAGGGAATTAACTATCGCATTCTTTATCTGGACTGCGAAGACGAAACACTGCTGCATCGCTTTAAAGAAACCAGACGGAAACATCCGTTATACAAAGATACCAATACTCTGGAAGAAGCGTTTGCTGAAGAAGAAAAAATGATGGCTCCGCTGAAGGATATGGCAGATTACATCATTGACACAACCCATTTAAAGCCTGCACAGCTGAAAGCGCGCATTGCCGGTATTTTTGACAGCAATCTGCAACAGACGTTACAGGTTACCTGCATGTCCTTTGGCTTTAAGTACGGCATCCCGGCGGACGCCGACCTGGTTTTTGATGTGCGTTGCTTGCCCAATCCATTTTATATTCCGGAGCTAAAGCCGCATACTGGTCTGGACAAGGACGTTTATGACTACGTTATGTCTTACGAAAGTTCACAAACATTTTTTGCCAAAATGAAGGACCTGATTTCCTACTCTTTGCCGTTGTATGCCGCAGAGGGGAAGGGTAGTCTGGTTATCTGCTTTGGTTGCACCGGCGGAAAACACCGCTCGGTTACGTTTGCCGAAGCCATGTACACTTATTTGAAGGAACAGGATATTCCGGTGAACGTATTCCACCGGGATATTGTGAAATAAAGGAGGGGTATCGTGTCTTTTGCTTCCCGGGTAAAAGAAGAACTGTTGCAGAATCAGGACGCATTCCAGCAACGGCCGAAAGCCTGCTGTCATCATGCGGAATTATACGGTCTGATGCTGACCTGCCGGGACTTCAGTAAAGCCCACATGGGAATCAAAACCGAAACCGAAGCCATTGCCAAAAAGTATGCCACCGGTATTATTGAACTGGCGGGGCATACGCCAACAATCAGCAGGTCTGCTGCGGGGAAGTACCGTGTTACGGTGGATTCCGCAGAAGACCGGATTGCGGTTCTGGCCGCTTTTGGCCATAGCCCCGGAGAAGTTACCAGAAGACTGAATCGCGCCAATCTGGAATTTGACTGCTGCCACGCTGCCGTACTGCGTGGCGCCTTTCTTTCCTGCGGTACCATTACGGATCCGGAAAAGGATTATCATCTGGAATTTGTACTGTCCCATAAAGTACTTTGCAATGACCTTATGAAGCTGTTTTCGGAATGGAATCTGACGCCGAAATATGTACAGCGCAACGGTGCGCACATTATTTACTTCAAAGATTCCGAAAGCGTAGAGGATTTATTAACCCTGATGGGTGCCACGGACTGTTCCCTGGATCTGATGGGAACCAAAATGTATAAAGACATGCGGAACCGGGTCAACCGCCGCATGAATTTTGAAAATGCCAATTCCTCCAGAGCCTTTGACGCCGCTTATAAGCAAATAGAAGCCATTCGTACCATTGAAGAGGAAAAGGGCCTGCAATATTTACCGCAGGATTTACAGGAACTGGCTCTGCTCCGGAAAGAAAATCCGGATTACAGCCTGAAAGAGCTGGGGGACAACTTAAAGGAGCCCCTTTCCAAATCCGGCGTTAACCACCGGTTGCAGCGGATTCTGGAAATTGCGGAAGAACTGCGCTAAAGGAGGTGCCGTCATGGCTTTTACCCACTTACATGTGCATACGGAATACAGCCTTCTGGACGGTGCTTGCCGTATTCCGGAACTGGTGCAGCGTGCCAAAGACCTGGGACAGACCGCACTGGCCATTACGGACCATGGCGTTATGTACGGTGCCATGGATTTTTATAAAGCAGCAAGAGCCGCAGGCATTAAGCCTATCCTGGGCTGTGAAGTTTACGTGGCGGTCGGAAGCCGTTTCAACAAGACCGGGCCGGAGGCCAAAGAACGGCATCACCTGATTCTTCTCTGCGAAACGGAAGAGGGCTACCAGAATCTGATCCAACTGGTTTCGGCCGGCTTTACAGAAGGCTTTTACAGTAAACCCCGTGTAGATAAAGAACTGCTTCGGCAGCATGCAACAGGATTGATTGCCTGCAGTGCCTGTTTGGCCGGCGGCATCAATTCTCTTTTATTATCCGGAGACTACGAAGGGGCCAGAGCAGAAGCCCTGGAATATGAATCCATCTTTGGCCATGACAACTTCTTTCTGGAAGTACAGAACCACGGCATGACGGAAGAACTGCAGATTTTGCCGCAGATTATCCGGCTCAGCAGGGAGACCGGCATCCCCATGGTGGCCACCAATGACGTACACTACCTGAAACAGGAAGATGCACAGGTACAGAAAATTCTGGTTTGCATTCAGACCAACCACACCATAGACGAAGATACCGGACTGGATTTCCGCACGCAGGAATTCTATCTGAAGTCCGAACAGGAAATGCGGGACCTGTTCCATGCTATTCCGGAAGCCTTGGAAAATACGGACCGGATTGCCGGGCGATGTAATGTCAACATTCAGTTTGGTGTTACCAAACTGCCACACTTCACCATTCCGGAAGGATATGACAGCCATGAAGCGTATTTGCGTCATTTGGCGGAAAAAGGACTGACTCGCCGGTATGGGGCAGAAGCGCCGCAGGCTTACCTGGACCGGATGAATTACGAATTGGACATTGTCGGCAAAATGGGATACACGGATTATTACCTGATTGTGTATGACTTTGTCCGCTTTGCCAAATCCAAAGACATCCCGGTGGGACCGGGCCGGGGTTCCGGAGCGGGTTCCATTGTGGCTTACTGTGTCGGCATTACGGATATAGACCCTATGAAATATAACCTGCTCTTTGAACGGTTTTTAAACCCGGAGCGGGTTTCCATGCCGGACTTTGATATTGACTTCTGTTACGAACGCCGCGGTGAAGTCATAGACTACGTTACAGGGAAATACGGTGCCGACCACGTGGCGCAAATTGTCACCTTCGGAACCCTGAAGGCGCGGGCCGCCATTCGGGATGTGGCCCGTGTGCTGGGCATTGCCTATGGCAAAGCGGACGCCGTTTGTAAGCAGATTCCCTGGGTTCTGTCCGGTAATTTAGCCGGTGCAGTCCAAAAAAATCCGGATTTAAAGAAGCTGTATCAGGAAGACCCGGAAGTAAAGCAGTTAATAGACAATGCTTTAAAAATAGAAGGCATGCCACGGCACAGTTCTACTCATGCTGCCGGCGTGGTTATTACGGCGGAACCGGTGAACCATTATGTGCCGCTTGCAAAAAAAGATGACTCTGTGGTAACGCAATATACCATGACCACCTTGGAAGAACTGGGTTTGCTCAAAATGGACTTTCTGGGTCTGCGTACCCTGACAGTTATTAAAAATGCGGAGAACCTGATTCAAAAGAAGGAGCCCACTTTCCGGGTAGCCGACATTGATTACACGGATCCTGCCACCTTTGCCATGTTTGGGAAAGGGGACACAGAAGGCGTATTCCAGTTTGAAAACGGGGGCTTACGCAATATATTAATGCAGTTTAAGCCGACAAAAGTGGAGGACTTAATTGCACTTACATCGCTGTATCGTCCGGGACCCATGGACTCCATTCCTACGTACTTACATAACCGTTTGCACCCGGAAGACATCCGATACAAGACACCGGAGTTGAAAGAAATTCTGGAAGTAACTTACGGATGCATTGTATATCAGGAACAGGTTATGCAAATTTGCAGAAAGCTGGCGGGATACAGTTTTGGCCACGCAGATATTGTGCGGCGTGCCATGGCCAAGAAAAAGCATAAGGTCATGGAAGAGGAACGGACCAAATTTGTGGATGGATGCGTGAAAAATGGTATTCAGGCCGGTGCGGCCAATTCTATTTTTGACGATATGATTTCCTTCGCTTCCTACGCATTTAATAAATCCCATGCAGCTGCCTATGCCACGCTGGCGTTCCAGACAGCCTATTTGAAATGTCATTATCCGGCGGAATTTATGGCATCCCAGATTACCAGCGTCCTGGACTGGACAGATAAGGTGGTAGAGTACGTTGCAGAGTGCCGTTCCAAAGGCATTGCTGTTTTACTGCCGGACGTCAATACCGGATACGGTGAATTTACGGTAGATGAACAGGGCAATATTCTGTTTGGCCTGCTTGCAGTAAAGGGCTTGGGGCGCAACCTGATTCAGACCATTGTGGCGGAGCGGGAACACGGCGGCCCGTATACCTCTTTTTATACATTCTTGAAACGGATTCAGGGCAAGAGCTTTAATCGGAAGGCCATGGAATCCTTAATAAAATGCGGTGCCCTGGACGGATTCGGACTAAACCGTCGCCAGATGCTGACTCTTTTGCCGGACCTGCTGGCGGAGCTGGATTCCACCCGCAGACACAATGTGGAAGGACAGCTTGGCCTCTTTGACTTAGATGGGATGGCCGCAGCAGAAGAACCCGGTACCAGGATTCCAAACCTACCGGAGTTTGCACCGGCTGATTTACTGGCGTATGAAAAAGAAACCACCGGGTTGTACTTGTCCGGCCATCCGCTACAGGACTATGCAGATGTTGCCAAATCCCTCAGTACGGCCTCCGTTTCGGATTTGCTGGCGGCCACGGAGGACGGCACTTCCCGGTATCATGACAATGACAACGTCCGCATTCTGGGTATGATTACTGCCATCCGGCTCCGACTGACCAGGTCCGGCACCACCATGGCCAATGCTACTTTTGAGGATTTAAGCGGCTCCATGGAACTGGTCGTTTTTCCAAAAACCTGCCAGGACTCCGGTCCACTCCTGAAAGAGGGCAATGTAGTTTACCTGCATGCCAGACTTGCCATTGAAGACGAAGAGCGTCCGAAACTGCTGGCCATGAAGCTGGAAAATATACCAACGGGGACGGAAACCGGAAAAAATCAAAACGGAAACAGAAAGCAGGCTGCTGCAGAAGCAAAGCATAAACATTACGGTCTGTTTCTTCGTTTTGATAACACTCAGGATGAACACATCCCGAAAGCAGAAAATCTGTTGAAAATCTTTTCGGAAGGTTCGTATCCGGTTTACTTTTATTACAAGGACAGTGGCACCTATGTTACTCAGAAATCCCTGGGCGGAATTCAGATATCAGAAGGTCTTTTAGGGGAATTAAAGCGGATTTTAGGCGCAGATAATGTGTTTTTCCGTGCCAATTGATTGACACTGAAAAAAGGCTGTGCAATAATATTTTTTCGAAATGCATGACTTGGAGGAAGACTTATGAAAACCATTGGTGTTTTAACATCCGGCGGAGACGCACCCGGAATGAACGCAGCCATCCGTGCGGTAGTTCGTACCGGCGTACAAAATGATATGCGTGTTTTGGGCATTTACAACGGCTACGAAGGACTTCTTGCCGGTGATGCCTGTGAAATGAACCTTCGCTCGGTTTCAGATATTATTCAACGGGGTGGTACCGTTCTGAGAACGGCACGGTCTAAGGAATTCACAACGGAACAGGGCGTGCGGAAAGCTGCTGAAATGTGCCGCCGTATGGGTCTGGAAGGCCTGGTAGTTATCGGTGGTGACGGTTCCTTCCGTGGAGCACAGGATTTGTCCCGTCATGGCATTCCTGTTGTTGGTATCCCGGGAACCATTGACAATGACATCGGCTGCACCGAATACACCATCGGCTTTGACACCGCAGTCAACACCGTTATGGACATGGTAGACCGCGTACGGGATACCACAGAATCCCATTCCAGATGTTCTGTTATTGAAGTTATGGGACGTAAGGCAGGATGGATTGCCCTGGATTCCGGCATTGCGGTCGGAGCCACTTCCATTCTGATTCCGGAATTTGAATATGATTTTGAAAGAGACGTAGTTAACCGCATGCGCCAGACCATTTCCACCGGCAAACAGCACTTCGTCATTATTGTTGCCGAAGGCTGCGGAGACGCCAACGAAATGGCAAAGCTGATTCAGGAAAAGACCGGCGTAGAATCCCGTGCAACCATCCTGGGTCACGTACAGCGCGGTGGCGCACCTACCGTACGGGACCGCGTATATGCTTCCCGTCTGGGCAACTATGCCGTGCATCTGTTGCGGGACGGCGCCGAAACCGAAAGCCGCGTAGTGGCCATCAAGAACGGTGAAATTGTAGATTATGACATTGAAGAAGGCCTGCTGATGACCAAGAACATTGACCTTGGCATTTACCGCATGGCTCACGAAATTTCCATCTAATCCAAGGCATTCAAAGCCCGTTGCATTATTTATGCAGCGGGCTTTTCATTTATTCAATGTTTCTTTAAGCTTTTCTCCTTATGCTATAAAATAAGGGTATTAGGCAGACAGAGGTGTTGCAGACAAAAGTAGTGGAGGTGGCCGAATGCGAATTTTACTGGTGGAAGATGAAACACGAATGGCACAGGCGTTAAGTGAAATATTGAAGCTGGAAGGTTATGCCGTGGATTCCGTTGCCAATGGCACGGACGGCCTTGCGGCGCTGGAAAGCAATATGTATGACCTTGCTGTTCTGGACGTCATGCTTCCCGGTAAGAATGGGTATGATATTACGCGGGAAGCCAGAAAAAACGGCGTCCTTACGCCAATCCTGATGCTGACGGCCAAAACGGAACTGGACGACAAGGTGACCGGTCTGGATAGCGGCGCCGATGACTATCTGACCAAACCGTTTATGACCAAAGAGCTGCTGGCACGGCTTCGTGCTTTGGCCCGGCGTGCCACCGGCGCCGCAGACGACACCTTGTCTTTTGGAGACATCCTTTTAACCGCAGGAAACCTAACGCTTTCCTGCGCCGCCACCGGCCAGTCCGTGCGCTTAAGCGAAAAGGAATACCACATTCTGGAATACCTGATTCGTAACAGTGGCCAGATTCTGACCCGGGAACAGCTGGCAGTCAAAATCTGGGGCTTTGAAAGCGATGCCGAATATAACAATGTAGAAGTTTATATGTCTTTTACCCGGAAAAAGCTCAGCTTTGTGGGGGCAGAAACGGAAATCAAAGCTGTCCGTGGAATTGGCTACGAATTGAGGTATGACCATGTTTAAAACATCCAGAAAACGAATTGTAGCCACCATCATGGTTATTCTTGTTCTGGTATGGGCAGGGTCTCTGGGCATTATTTACGCATCCAGTTACTTTGAAATGTCCCGGCAGAATGAACGAATGCTAAAGACCCATGCCGAGCTGTACCGCCTTTCATCCGAACTGGAAGCAGAACAGGATCTCCAGCCGGAACAGGCGGCCCCGCCGGAGCAGGGGGAACAGCCGGAAAACCCGGAGCAGGGTACTGAACCGGGCCAGGAAAAACCAGCCCCCGGCGATGCAGAATCCCCCGAATTCCAACTATCCCATTTTTACACGGTAGCCATTGCGGATTCCGGAGAACTTCTGGAAATAGAAAACGAATCTTCTGCCATTTACACAGATGAAGAGCTGCAAACACTGGCAGAAGAAATTGTCAGCGGAACAAAAACCACCGGGACTAAAGACAACCTGGCTTACTATAAAACAGAAAAGAACGGGTACACTTTGGTGGTCTTTAAAGACAATACCCTGATTAATGACAGCGCTGCCACATTACTTCGTTATACCCTGATCTTCGGCGCGGTGGCCCTGGTTATTTTCTTCTTCCTTTCGGTTTATCTTGCCCACAAAATTGTGCAGCCACTGGAAGAAAGTTACCAGAAACAAAAACAGTTTGTTTCCGATGCCGGTCACGAATTGAAAACGCCGGTTTCCGTTGTCAGCGTCAACGCGGAGCTGCTGGAACGGGAAATCGGCAGTAACCAGTGGCTTTCCAATATTCAGTATGAAAATGAGCGCATGGGCACCTTGGTCGGTCAGCTGCTGTCCTTAGCCCGCACGGAAAATGTGGAACCGCAAAAGGAACTTATAAATCTGAGCCACCTGGTAGACGGTGAAATACTTCCCTTTGAAAGCGTTGCCTTTGAAAAAGGCATGCGCGTTGACAGCCGGGTGACAGAAGGAATTCAGGTGGAGGGGGATAGTGCCCAGCTAAAGCAGCTGGTCTCCATCTTACTTGACAATGCCATCCAGCACAGCACAGACGGTAAACAGGTCCGCCTGACGCTGACCAGAGAACGGAAAACGGCGTTACTTTCCGTCACCAACACGGGACCGGCGCTCTCTGAAGAACAAAAGAAACAGATCTTTGAACGCTTCTCCCGCCTGGACGAAGTCCGGAACGATGAAGGCCAACACTATGGTTTGGGCCTGGCTATTGCAAAGGCCATTGCTGAATCGCACAAAGGAGGCATTACCGTCCTTTGCCATGACAATCTGGTGGAATTCCAGGTGTGCCTTCCCGCCGTCAGAAACGAAACTTAAAACAATTCAATAAAAGTTCAATCTTCCTCCTGTACCATGACAGCAATCAGTACAGGAGGTTTTTTATGCAATATCGACACGAATGGAAGCATGAGATCAGCTATGCGGATCTGCTGACGTTGCGCAGCCGGCTTTCCGCTGTCATGACGCCGGATTCCCATGCGGAAGACGGAAGCTATCTGGTTCGCAGTTTGTATTTTGACAATGCGGCAGACAAAGCACTCCGTGAAAAAACAGACGGCGTCAATGTGCGGGAAAAGTTCCGTATCCGTTACTACAACGGGGATCAGACCACACTTCATCTGGAAAAGAAAAGTAAGCGGGGAGGCCTTGGCTGCAAGGACAGTGCTCCGCTGACTGCGGATCAGGCACAGTCCATTGTAGACGGCGCAGCAGACTGGATGAAGAACTGTGGCGTCCCTCTTCTGGAGGAACTTTACACCAAGATGCAGACGCAGGGCCTGGCTCCAAAGACCATTGTGGACTACCAAAGGGAACCCTACGTTTTTGCTCCGGGGAATGTCCGGGTCACGCTGGACTACAACATTCGCACCGGACTGCAATGCACGGACTTTCTGAACCCGGATTGTGTCACCATTCCGGTAAGGAACGAAACCATCATCCTGGAAGTAAAGTGGGACAATTTTCTTCCCTCTCTGATCCGCGATGTAGTGCAACTCCCCAATTGCAGGACAGAAGCGTATTCCAAATATGCCGCCTGCAGAGTATATGGCTAAAGAAAAGGAGTAATTACGAATGACATTCAATGATATTTTTAAATCCAGCTTTTTGGAAAATGTGACCAGCGTTAGCTTTACGGATATGGCTATTGCCTTAGCTCTGGCTTTTGGCTTAGGCGTATTTATTTTCTTTATTTATAAAAAGACGTATCAGGGGGTTATGTATTCCTCCAGCTTTGGTACTACTTTAATTGCATTGACGATGATTACCACAGTCGTTATTTTAGCGGTTACCTCTAATGTGGTTCTGTCTTTGGGCATGGTAGGTGCGCTTTCCATTGTCCGGTTCCGTACGGCAATTAAAGAGCCTCTTGATATTGCGTTCTTATTCTGGTCTATTGCCGTCGGCATTGTTCTGGCAGCTGGCCTGATTCCGCTGGCGGTTGTCGGCAGTATTATTATCGGCGTAATTCTACTGGTATTTGTCAACCGGAAGCCGCATCTGAATCCATACATTGTAGTGCTTTCCTGCATGGATTCCGAATCGGAAAAAGCAGCAATGGAGTATTTGAAGACCCAGGTCAGAAAATGTGTGGTAAAAAGCAAAACCGTAACCGGGAATCAGATTGAGCTGAATCTGGAAGTCCGCCTGAAAGAAGATAACACCGATTTTGTAAACCAGCTGTCCGCTATGGAAAAGGTCAACAGTGCAGTTCTGGTCAGCTATAACGGCGAATACATGGGATGAGGAGGCAGCTTATGTCAACCCATAAGGCAATTGATAAAATCTGCTGTGTGGTGCTTGCCCTAACGTTGCTGCTGACCATTCTTTTTGTGAACGGCGAAAGCCTTGGCCTGAAGAAGGCGTCTTCCGTCATGGGGTATGAAAACAAGTTGTTTGATACCTCTAAAGTACATACCATCAACATTATCATGGATGACTGGGACAGCTTTGTGGAGAATTGCCAGAGCGAAGAATATTCTGAATGTACCGTTGTCATAGACAACGAGGCGTACAAGAATGTTGCCATTCGTGGAAAAGGCAACACGTCTTTGACACAAGTGGCATCCTACGGCAACAACCGTTACAGCTTTAAAATTGAATTTGATCATTATGACAGCTCCAATACCTATTACGGACTGGACAAACTTTGCCTAAACAACATTATCCAGGATAACACTTACATGAAGGATTACCTTTGTTATCAGATGATGAATGAGATGGGGGTGGCTTCCCCATTATGCAGTTATGTTTACATTACGGTAAACGGAGAGGACTGGGGTCTGTACCTTGCCGTAGAAGGCGTTGAGGAGTCTTTCCTGCAACGAAACTATGGAAAAGATTACGGCTCTTTGTATAAGCCGGACAGTCAGAGTATGGGTGGCGGCCGTGGCAATGGGCAGGACTTTGAAATGAATTCCGAAGGGGAAAGCAATGCTGCTGCAGGAGGAGATGCGCCTGCCGGTTTGTCTGATGCTGACTCGCAGACGCCACCGGAAAAGCCGGATGGCACTGCTCCAGAAGGTAACTCTCCGGACGGTGGTTCCCCAGATGGTCAGAACAGTAGCGATGATGTCCTGCTGAAATACATTGACGATGATGCCGACAGCTACTCCAATATCTTTGACAATGCCAAAACCGATATCTCCGATGCGGATAAAACCCGTCTGATTGCCTCCCTGAAAAATCTGTCCGAAGGGGAGGATCTGGAAGATACCGTGGATGTGGATGCCGTTATCCGCTACTTCGTAGTGCACAATTTTGTCCTAAATTTTGACAGTTATACCGGTTCCATGATTCACAACTACTATCTGTACGAAAAAGACGGGCAGATGCAGATGATCCCGTGGGATTACAACCTGGCCTTCGGCGGATTTGAGTCGGCAGCGGATGCTACCATCCTGATCAATTATCCAATTGATACGCCGGTGTCCGGCGGGGATGTGACAGAACGCCCCATGCTTGCCTGGATTTTTGCCAGTGAGGAATATACTGAACTGTATCATCAGTACTTCTCCGAATTCCTGTCCACTTACTTTGACAGTGGCGAATTTGAAGAGATGATAGACAGCGTGTTGTCCATGATTGCCCCTTATGTAGAAAAGGATCCGACCAGATTCTGTACCTATGAAGAATTTGAGACCGGTGTCAGCACACTGAAGGAATTCTGCCTGCTGCGTGCGCAAAGTATCAGCGGTCAGTTAAACGGAACCATTGGTTCTACCTCTGATACGCAGGACAGCAGTACGCTGATAGATGCTTCCAGCTTACAGATCAGTGACATGGGCTCCATGAACAATAACGCCGGCCAGGGCAGCGCACCGGACGGCAATGCTCCTGAGGGTGGTGGCCCCGGTGACGCAGACGGAACTACGCAGACCGATGGAGCGGGAGGACCCGGCGGAGATGCTCCGCAGGGCGGCCCGGGCGGAATGGGCACAAACTCTGGTTCCGGTACAACTTCGGGCGAGTCAGCTGCTCCAATTCCGCCAAGTGGTATGCAAAGCGCGCCAGACAGAAACAAAACGCAGAATTCTTAACAGGAAAAGCCTGTCAGCCCATGCAACGGCAACAAAAGCCCCACTTAAAGCAATAACTGCTTTAAGTGGGGCTTCTTTGCATATTTGGGGCAAAAGGCGCCCAACATCTTAAGTATAGCGCTTTTCTGATAATTGTAAACAACTTAGTTAAAATTAAATAAAAAGACTCACATATGTGGAAAAATCTATAAAACATGCTTAGAAATATTGCATTTCAGGGGACCCGTGCTATGATATAGACAGAAAGAGAAAACAATTTCTACAAACAAGAAAGCCAAGAGGCGTAAGAAAGGGATGAGTCCAATGATCCGGGATGAGGTGCATTTCTTGTAGCCTTAAAGTTTCAGACCAGTAAAGAACTTAGTAAAGTTAGTTAACAGGAATTAAACAAAAAACCTGGTTCAGATAAACGAAACTTTAAGGCTACGGAAATCTTAAAGTTTCATATAGATTCGTTTTCAAAAAGAAATCTTACTAGACTTATTCAGGTACAACCAACTTATGGTGACAACAGAATAAACTGTGTGTCTAAGTAATAAGAAGTAAGAAAACAGGATAATTGATAATCTAAGAATGAAACACAATTTCTTCCAACGTGTATGGAAGACAGTTTAATAAAGTACAAATGGTAAGGGGTGAGTCCGAAAGTTTAGTTAACTTACTACCAACCAAAAGTAATTAGAAATGGGTGAGTCCAAAGTACAATTTAAATTAAACTGAAAAACATTCGTAAATACCATCTGATTTTAATTATTTTAATTAAAGGTATAGTCCAATGTTTTAATAAGACACGGAAAGCTTACTACAAATTGTAGTAAGCTTTCTTATTTTTTTGTACGTTTTTTTGCGGAAAAATAACCAGTGTGAAAGCCTGCTAAAAGACCTTGAAAGGAAGTACTCTATTTGTTAATATCTTAACGACTTCTGTTGGAGAACCTTTGTCTCGACGTTCGCGTTTTCCTCAGCAAGGGCAGCAGAAGCGAATGTATTATTTTGGAGGACTTGGCGAATAATGAAATTCTCAGTAGACACACAATGGGATGGCTTTATTCCTGGTGAATGGGTTGGAGCCATTGACGTAAACGACTTCATTCAGCACAACGTAACATCTTATGAAGGAGACGAAAGCTTCCTGGCGGGGCCGACAGCGGCTACCCAGAAGCTGTGGGACGAAGTGCTGGATTTATTTGCAAAAGAACGGGAAAACGGCGGCGTGCTGGATATGGATACCAAAATTGTATCCACCATTACGTCTCACGGTGCCGGTTACATTGATCAGGATCTGGAACAGATTGTCGGCCTGCAGACGGACAAGCCGCTGAAGCGGTCCCTCCAGGTATTCGGTGGCATCCGCATGGCCTGTGATGCCTGTGAAACCAACGGATACAAAGTAGATCCTGAAATTGTGGATATTTTCACCCGTTATCATAAGACACATAACCAGGGTGTATTTGACATGTATACGCCGGAAATGCGTCTGGCCCGTCATGCACACATCATCACAGGCCTTCCGGATGCCTATGGCCGCGGCCGTATCATCGGTGACTACCGTCGTGTAGCTCTGTATGGTGTAGACAACCTGATTCTGAAAAAGAAAGACGAACAGCTGCATGCCAAGACCAGAATGACAGTTGAAAACATGCAGATTCGCGAAGAACTGACAGAGCAGATCCGTGCTTTGGAAGAACTGAAAGAACTGGGCCGCATTTATGGCTTTGATATTTCCAGACCGGCTGCCAATGCCAAGGAAGCCATTCAGTGGCTGTATTTCGGATACTTGGCTGCAGTAAAACAGCAGAACGGCGCGGCCATGTCTCTGGGCAGAACCTCTACCTTCCTGGACATCTACATTGAACGGGATATGAAGAAGGGCATTCTGACAGAAGCACAGGCTCAGGAACTGATTGACCAGTTTATTATGAAACTGCGTATGGTCAAATTTGCCCGTACCCCGTCTTACAACCTGATTTTCGCCGGAGACCCGACCTGGGTAACCGAAAGTATCGGTGGCGTTTCTGTTAACGGAAAATCCTTGGTTACCAAGACCTCTTACCGTTATCTGCATACCCTGGAAAACCTGGGTCCGGCACCGGAACCCAACATGACCGTACTCTGGTCCCCGCGTCTTCCCGTTAACTGGAAACGGTATTGTGCACAGATGTCCATCAAGACGTCTTCCATCCAGTATGAAAACGATGACTTAATGCGCGGTATCCACGGTGATGATTACGCCATTGCCTGCTGCGTTTCTTCCATGAAACTGGGCAAGGAAATGCAGTTCTTCGGCGCCCGTGCCAATCTGGCCAAGTGCCTGCTTTACGCTATCAATGGCGGCCGGGATGAAATCCTTGGTACCCAGGTCGGCCCGGCTTACCGCCCGGTAGAAGGAGACTACCTGGACTATGATGATGTTATGGCCAAGTTTGAAGATATGATGGACTGGCTGGCTGAATTGTATGTCAACACCCTGAACATTGTTCATTACTCCCATGACAAATATAACTATGAAAGTCTGCAGATGGCTCTGCATGACAGAGACGTAAAACGCTACTTTGCAACGGGTATTGCCGGTCTGTCTGTAGTAGCTGACTCGCTCAGCGCCATTAAATACGCCAAGGTAAAGGTTATTCGCAATGACGCCGGCATTGTGGTAGACTATGAAACAACCGGAGACTTCCCGAAATACGGAAACAATGACGACCGTGTAGACGAAATTGCTTCCTACATTGTCAAAGTCTTCATGAATAAGATTCGCCAGCATCACACCTATCGGAACAGTTTCCCGACCATGTCCGTTCTGACCATTACGTCCAACGTAACCTATGGTAAGAACACCGGTAACACACCGGATGGAAGAAAGCAGGGCGTTCCGCTTGCACCGGGCGCTAACCCAATGTCCGGACGGGACACGCATGGCGCTGCTTCCTCTCTGTCTTCTGTTTCCAAGCTGCCGTTCCGGTATGCACAGGATGGTATTTCCAATACCTTCTCCATTATTCCGAACGCCTTAGGAAAAGATGAAGTCTTCATGGGTGACCTGGATATTGACCTTGGTCTGGACCAGGGTTGCTGCGAAACCACGGTATATTAAAAGGAGGAGACCATTATGATTACCAATCAACAAGTAGATAACTTAATTGATATGCTGGACGGTTATGCCGAAAAAGGCGGACACCATCTGAATGTAAATGTACTGAACCGGGAAACCCTGATTGATGCCCAGGCGCATCCCGAAAAGTATCCACAGCTGACCATTCGTGTCTCCGGATACGCGGTTAACTTCATTAAGCTGACCAAAGAACAGCAGGACGACGTCATCTCCCGTACGTTCCACGAAACCCTGTAATTTTGCAAGGTTACGTTCATTCAACCGAATCCCTGGGCACGGTAGACGGCCCGGGGATCCGGTTTGTTGTTTTTTTATGCGGTTGTCCCATGCGCTGCCAATACTGTCATAATCCGGACACCTGGGAGATGAGGGCCGGAACCTTACGGACGGTACAGGACCTGCTTGCAGAGTACAACGGCGTCAAAGAATTTCTGAAAAACGGCGGCATTACCGTCAGCGGCGGGGAGCCCTTACTCCAACTGGACTTTCTGCTGGAACTGTTTACGGAGTGCAAAAAGCAGGAAATTCATACCTGCCTGGACACATCCGGTATTTGTTTTACCCCCGGCGATTCAGTCTCCATGCCAAAATATGAAGCACTCATGCAGGTAACAGATCTGGTCATGCTGGATATTAAGCATATTCGTTCCATAGATCATTTTGCCTTAACAGGACAGCCAAACCGGAATCCGCTGGCTTTTCTGGATTTTCTGGAAGAAAAGGGTATTCCTACCTGGATCCGGCACGTTGTTGTGCCGGGACTGACCCTGCAGGAAGATGCGCTTTTGGAACTGGGACGGTATCTTGGACCTTACCGCTGTGTAAAAGCATTGGATGTTTTACCATACCATACGGCGGGCATTGTGAAATATGAAAAACTGGGTCTGCCGTATGCCCTGAGGGGCGTTCCGGCAGCCACCAAAGAACAGGCGCTTTGGGCCAGAGGCCTGATTCTGAAAGGCATGAAGGAAACCCGCTTGCCGAATCCGGATAAAAGCATTAGAATGGACTGAACAAACGGGCAAAGGAGCACTTTTATGAACTGGGTACGGCATCTGATCATTCCTCTGATTGCCACTATTTTCTGGGGAACCGCTTTTGTTCCGCAGGAAATTGCATCGCAGACCATGGATGCCATTTCCATGAATATGGTGGTCAGCTGGCTGGCGTTTCTATTCTTACTTCCCTGTACCATTGCGGCGGATTTGTTAGTCCGTAAGCAGCAGAAAAAGGACGGTACTTTTCAGGAAATCAGTAAAGAAGAAAAGAAGCAAAAGACCCGGAACGCAGTAAAGGGCGGTATTGCCTGTGGTGTTCCCATGGCACTGGCCGTTATTCTGCAACAGGAAGGCATTGGCTTATCCGGTGCAGGGAAGAGTGGGTTCCTGACCGCCTTATATGTTGTCTTTGTTCCGGTTTTTTCCATTTTTCTTGGAAAAAAAGCGCCGCGTCGCGTCTGGCTTGCAGTGTTGCTTGCACTGGTTGGTCTGTATTTCCTGTGCATTAAGCCGGGAACGGATCTGCATATCCAAAAAGGGGACTGGTTCCTGCTGGGCTGCGCCGTTACCTTTAGCATTCAGATTCTGGCCATTCATCATTTTGGCCAGGACGGAAACGGCCTGAAGCTGTCCTGTATGCAGTCCCTGGTTACCGCCATTGTCTGTACGCTGGCAACCATTTTCTTTGCTGATTTTCATTGGAGTCAGTTCTTTGGCAGCACGGCAACCATATGGTCGGTGCTGTATGTGGCCTTATTGTCCCGCGGACTTGCTTATACTTTGCAGTTCCTTGCGCAAAAGGGCGCCAACCCAATGCTGATTTCCTTAATTATGAGCCTGGAATCGGTATTTGCCGTTTTGACGTCGGCCGTGGTACTGAAAGAGTACCTGAGCGGCCGGGAATACCTCGGCTGCGCCTTCGTTTTTGCGGCCGTCATTCTTTCCCAGATCCCGCTTGGCACCCTGTTGCAAAGCGGAAAGCAAAAGTTGTTGTCTGGCAAATAAAAGTGCAGAAATTGCAGGCACCAGCACAAATAACACCTGCCTGCATCAATAAAACCAACATAAAGAAGGTAACTTTCTATGAAACGAATCTTGACTATTCAGGATATTTCTTGTGTCGGAAAATGCTCTTTAACCGTGGCGCTGCCCATCATTTCCGCGGCCGGCGTGGAAACAGCAGTCCTGCCTACGGCCGTACTGTCTAATCACACGGCGTTTAAAGGTTTTACCTTCCATGATTTAACAGCTGACATTCCGGATATATCCGCCCAGTGGAAGAAGGAAGGAATTACATTTGATTCCATCTATACCGGTTACCTTGGCTCTGAAGAGCAAATCAGCCTGGTGAAAGACCTGTTCCGGGATTATAAACAGAAAGATTCCTTTTATTTAGTGGATCCGGCCATGGCAGATAATGGAAAGCTGTACCCCGGTTTCTCGGAACAGTTTGCCAAAGCTATGGCAAGCCTGTGCGGGGAAGCGGACTTAATTTTGCCCAATCTGACAGAAGCGGCTTATCTGCTGGGGCAGGAATATATTCCAAGCGGCTATGACCGCACTTATATTGAAACCACCCTGCGGCGCCTGACAGACCTCGGCTGTAAAGAAGCGGCCCTGACCGGCGTTTCCTTTGAAAAAGGAAAACTCGGGGCCATGGCCTACAATGCCGAAACCGACAGTTTCTTTGAATATTACAATGATCAGGTTCCGGTTTCCTTCCACGGGACCGGGGACGTTTTTGCCTCGTCTCTGTTCGGCGCCAAGCAAAACGGCCTTTCCACCGGAGACGCCCTAACCGTGGCGGTTGACTATACCTTAGCCTGCATCCGGTCCAGCATGGCCGATGAAAAGGCCTGCTGGTATGGGGTCAACTTTGAACCTGCATTGCCGTTCTATTTGGAACTTTTAGACAAATACAGGAAAAAGGAGAAGCAGTAACCCTGCTTTTTTGAGAAAAGTGTACGAATTTTCGTGCACTTTTTTTACATTCTTAAAGGGCTCCTAAGATTGACCACGAGTTAGCATTCACTTTATAATATTAGTGTGTTAAAAAGGCAGGGGAACCTGCCTAAAAATCTTTTTGTATGGGAGAGAGATTAATGAAACTGGAAAAACTCATTAATGAGCGCGAAATTGCGGCACAGTGGATGATTGATGACATTAAAAAAGTCTGCACCACCCTGCCAAAACGTGACCCCGGTTCTGAAGGCGAACTTGCAGCTGCGGAATACTTTAAAGACCTGTGTCTGAATGAGTATGGCTGTAATGAAGCCTATGTGGAAGAATTTGAAGAACATCCGCAGTCCTTCATGGGATGGCTTTGGATTACCATGGCTCTGGAATTTATCGGTCTGGTACTGATTTTCCTGAATGCCATTGGTGCAGTTGCTTCTCCGGCGCTCAGCGTCATTGCCCTGCTGGTTATGATTTTCGGTTTAGTTATTGCTGTACTTCAGTTCGGTATGTATGTCAAGTTTGTTGACAAACTGTATCCGAAGAAAACCGGACACAACATGTGGGCTTCCAAGCTGCCAACCGGTGAAGTAAAACAGCGCGTTTATTTCAACGGCCATATGGATGCCGTTTGGGAATGGCCTGTTAACTATGCCCTTGGTGGTGTTGGCTTTGAAGGACACGCTATTATTACTGTAATCGGCGTTTTCTATTACATTGCAATTGCCATTATGTATCTGGTTAACCCGGCACTTGGTTTCCTGTCTGCCATGGCTAAATGGGGGCTTCTGTTCCTTCCGTTCTGGTGTGGCATGAACTTCATCTGGTCCTGGTGGGATCCGAAGAAAGATAAGCGTCACATTGTAGATGGTGCCAATGACAACCTGTCCGGCTGCTACATGGGTCTTGCCATTCTGAAGTATCTGAAAGAAAACAACATTGACATGGAACACACCGAAATCGGTGTCATCCTTTCCGGTTCAGAAGAAGCCGGCCTCCGCGGTGCAAAAGCATGGTGTGATGCCCACAAGGATGATCCTAAGTTCAATGATGGTATCCCAACCTATATTTACGGTTATGACACCATTCATGATCCGAAATACTTACTTGCCAACTACCGTGACCTGAACGGTACCGTAAAGACCGATGCTCCGCTGAATGACCTGTTCATGCAGTCCTGCGAAGAAACCGGCGTCTTCGTAAAGAAGGGTATGGTTCCTCCACTCGGTGGTGCAACAGACGGTGCAGCATTTGCCCAGGC
This sequence comes from uncultured Phascolarctobacterium sp., assembly GCA_963640645.1. GTDB lineage: Bacteria > Bacillota > Clostridia > Oscillospirales > Acutalibacteraceae > RUG420. Next base: position 85,520 of record CAVHZY010000005.1, read on the forward strand.
CGGCTTCCGTGCCGGTGACGTTACCGGTCTGAACCACAAGCTGGAAGACTACTATCATACCAGAAGAGACAGTTATGACAACATGAACCTGAAGGGTCTTGCTGACTGCTACGCTGCTTCTGTAAAATGCCTTGAGCACATTGAAAACGGTGAATTTGAATAATCACAGGTCTTTCATTGTAGCTGAAAAAGCGTAATTAACGGCGCCGCTACAAAACCGTAGTGGCGCCGCTTTATTTTTAGGAGGGTTTCATCATGTATGCAAAAGACTCTGTAAGCAACTTCTCTGAGCAGCTAAAAAAATATACTGCTTATGTAGAAGAACAAATCCGTACCGTTATCGGCACGGTTGGTCCGCGGGAATCCGGTGAAGATTCTGAGCGGAAAGCCCAGGACTATATGGTAGAACATATGACCGGAGTAGCTGATACCGTAGAACGGGAAGGCTTTAAACTGCACCCGAAAGCATTTATGGGTTGGGTTCTGATTGATGGTATCTGCATGCTGGCAGCAGCCATTCTGATGCTGCTTAGCTTTTTCTCTGTTCCCGGCTTTGGTACGTGGGCTGTTGTAGTTGCCCTGATTTTAACCCTGGTTTCGGTTGTTTGTATTCTTGGTGAATTCCTGTTCTATAAGGAATTACTGGATCCTCTGTTCCCGGAACGGGATTCCAGCAACGTTATCTGCACCAGAAAGGCAGCAGGGGAGACCAAGAGAAGAATTATTCTCTCCGGTCACATTGACTCCGCTTATGAATGGCGTTACACCTATCTTGGCGGCGGTCGTTGCCTGACAGCTGTTATTGCTGCCGGTATTGTCTGCCTGGTAGCTGATCTGGTTATTGCCATTCTGATGCTTGCCATTCCGGGTATTGCGGAAATTACCGCACTTAAAGTACTGGTTCTGATTTTCCTGTTCCTGTCCCTTCCGGTTATGGTTCTGATCATTAACTTTGTTAACTGGAAATTAGTAGTGCCGGGTGCCAATGACAACTTAACCGGTATTTTTGCTTCTATGGCAGTTATGCAGTATCTGGTTGACAATGATATCCGTTTTGAAAACACAGAAGTAGTTTCCATTTCCATGGCTTGCGAAGAAGCAGGTCTCCGCGGCGCAAAAGCTTTTGCTGCAGCACATGCAAAGGAATTTGATGACAGCGGCGTAGAAACCATTGCCATTTGCACCGATACGTTGCGTGACTTTGATGATATGGGCATTTACAACAAGGATATGTCCGGTACGGTTAAGCTGGATGCAAAGGTTGCCGGATTGGTTCGGGAAGCATCTAAGACCGCTGGACTGGACCTTCCGTATGCCAACGTATTCTTTGGTTCTTCTGATGCTGCAGCTCTGACCCAGGGTGGCATGAAGGCTTGTTGCCTGGCTGCCATGGATCCGACTCCGGCACGGTATTATCACACCCGCCTGGATACCGAAGATAACCTGGATCCGAAGACCATTGAAGCAGGTATCAGCACCCTTCTGGAAGCAGTATATCTCTTTGATGAAAAGGGACTGGATTACGAAGAAGCATAAATAAAATGTAGCTTGTTTTAACTAACAATACAAAGCCGAAGATTCAGTTCATACTGATTCTTCGGCTTTGTTTTTCTTTTCTTTGAATTCTCTTTTTCAAATTGTAAGAATAGGTATTCTCTGCTATAATAGCGTGTCTTAATTTATAAAGTAACAAAGGAGAATTTTTACGAATGTGGTTTTGGCTTTCCCTGATTTGCATTACTTTGCTGGAGCGGCAGTGATCTTTTTTCCAAAATTGGTTGTCGTGACAGCAGTGACAAATATGCGCCTTTAAAAATGGTAATTGCTGTTGGTGTAGTAATGGGCTTACATGCGGCCTATGAAATCTTTATCGGCGGTACGGAAATCAGCTGGTCCGTTATCTGGACCTATTTGCCGGTATCCTTACTTTATATCGGTTCTATGGCACTAGGCTATTTTGGCCTTCGTTATATTGAACTTTCTGTTTCTTCGCCTATTTGTAATTCTTCCGGCGCATTGGTGGCCATTTTAACCTTGCTTTTTGTAGGAACAGAAGACTATTCGCCGCTGGCTTATGCTGCCATTGCTTTAGTCTGCTGCGGTGCCATCGGACTGGGTGTGGTAGATGCACGGGAAGATCCGGAATTGCGTGCTGCAAGACAGGAAAAGAGTAATTACAAATATGCCAAGAGCTTCCTTGCCTTAGCATTACCGGTAGCGTATTGCCTGTTAGATGCCATCGGAACCTTTGCAGATAACCGTGTACTGGAAACCCTGGATGAAGATAGTGCCAACTGTGCTTACGAACTGACCTTTCTGGTAGCCGCCGTGGTTTGCTTTATTTATGTAGTAGTCATTAAAAAGGACCGTCTGGTTCCTAAAATGGAAGCACCAAAGTATATTGGTGCCGTTTGCGAAACCGCAGGTCAGTTTGCTTATATTTACGCCATTGCAGATACCGCACATCTGGCTATGTCCGCACCTATGATTTCCTCTTATTGCGCAGCATCCGTTGTCTGGGGAAGGATTTTCCTAAAGGAACGCCTGTCCTGGAAACACTATGTCATGATTGGTATCATTGTGGTAGGAATTGCAATTATGGGCTTCCTGGATCTGTAATCTTCTTACAGCAAAACAACCAAATTAAAACAAAAGGGAAGGGGCCTCACGTTTTTACGTGAGGCCCCTTTTTGATTTGGCAAAAGCGGAAACGCTTTGCAAAATAGCGTTAGGACAGATTAT
>CAVHZY010000006.1:0-85566 GCA_963640645.1 uncultured Phascolarctobacterium sp.
ACCCTGACTCTGGATGAAGATACCAGAGGGGATTACGCCAACTACCTGAAGGACTTTGATATTACCATTACCCTGAGTAAGGATGATCTGAGCCCGATTGAGGTTCCGGCAGCAGGAACGAAAGTCTCCTATGGAGACATTGAGTTCACCAGTGACGGAACGGAGTTGACGGCTACTGTGAAGATGTCTAAGGCTACATCGCAGAAGGAAATGGTAATTCCATATGGCTGGAACTACACGGTGGAAGGTGCCACAGAGGACGGTTATGAGCTGACCTATGAAGATGGTGCAAGTAACACAGGAGAGAATACCGGCAATTTGACAACTGACCGCACGGTGCTGGTTGTTTACACAAAGACGGATATTACTCCGACCGGCGTGCTGGAAAGCACAGTGTTCCAGGCTTCTGCTCTGGGTGCGGTAATTCTGATTGGGGGAACCCTTGTTGGAATTAAAGTATTTAGACGGAAAAGAAATGGATAAATAGGATTATAGGGAAGGGAGCCATCCGATGAGGATGGCTCCCTTTTTGCTGGCTTCTTTTTTATGTGGATGAGGACGAGTGCTGCGGTTAGGGAAAAATACAATGCATGTGGATTTTGGCCAGGCGCATGGTCACTATTCTGGGTACGTAAGTTAAGTGTGGCATATGAAAAATGATAGGAAAGCTGATCTGAACAAGCTACCATTGGAGGCATGATTTCTGCTATTCGTGCCAAATTGTTGAAAGCTGGATTGGCGTTGTGATATAACGTTGAGGAAATCAACTGGATAGAGAGGTCTTCCTCCTGAGTCTTTTGGCGAAGGAGGTGGTACTATGAGTCAGAAAGAGTTTATGATTTTGATCATGGCCGTTCTGGCCACGGTAGCCTTAGCGCTGTTTGTAGCAATTTTAGCATTGTTATAAGGTAATATAAAAAGCTGTAGGCCCACTCTACCAGGTGGTAGAGTGGGCCTACAATCACAACACATACCAGGAGGGAAACCCCTTCCAGTTGGTTTCATTGTAGGATATTTGAGAAAAGAAGTCAACAGGGATAAGGATCCTTTGTTGGCTTCTTTTTCATGCTCTGCTGGACAGTCAATTGCTAGAGACTGGGACAGCGGCACATGATTACCATTTTTGGGTACGTAAGTTAAGTGTGGCATATGAAAGTTGATAGGAAAGCTGATCCGAACAAGCTACCATTGGAGGCATGATTTTTGCGAGTTTTTATGATGATTATCATGATGTCCTTGTTCATAGCAATCCTTGCGCTTATAGTGGCATTGATTGTTTTACTATAAGACTTAAAAGGAAGAAGCTACTCTAACTGGTTAGAGTAGCTTTCTAAAAAACTGCCGCCAGGAGGGGGACGCCCCTTCCAGCTAACATCATTGTAAAGCGCAAGGAAAAAGAAGTCAACGGGAGGAGCGGTTTTATTGATGTACACCCTATCGGGTATAAAATAAAGACAAAATGATAAAAATGCACCCGTTCGGGTATATTGTTGTGTCAATGTGGATAGGAATAAGGAAGCAGCGTTGCCGTAGGATGGAAACGCTGCTTTCTTTTGGTAATATGCACTCTATATGTACGGTATTCAGGGGTTATTCAAAATTTTTGAATACACGTTCATAACAACCTAAAGCGTCATCTACAATGTCAATTGCGTCATACGGGAAGTAGGTTTTTCCGCCGTTGGCAATAATTAAGCCTTCTGCTGCAAGAGCCATGGAGAATTCAATGTAGTTCTGGTAAGCACTCTTTACCTGATCGTTATATTCCGGGTCTTCCGGTTTAAAGAAATAGGGGATGTGCTGAATGCCGTGTACGTCAATGTGCAGGATGGATCTGTGGTTGAAGATAAGGGCAGGAACATCATACTGCTCAGAGATGTCAGCAATACCCTGCATGAAGTAGGCTACTGCTTTGTCCAGTTCTTCATGTACATTTTTCCTGTCCAGTTCCTTAATGACGGTAATACCGGCAAGGGTGGTAAGGGGGTTGGCGGATAGGGTGCCGCCGACCTTTACTTTGGTATTGGTGGTCCACTGAACACCGGCACTTAACATTTCCATAATTTCTCTTCTGCCGCCGATACCGCCACTGCAGCCGAAGCCGCCACCGATGATTTTACCAAAGATGGTAATGTCAGGATAAACATTAAAGTAGCCCTGTGCGCCGCCCATGCCCATGCGGAAACCGGTAACTACTTCATCAAAAACAAGCAGGATGCCGTATTTGTTGCAGAGCTCCCGGGCGCCGGCTACGTATTCTTTAGTGGTTGGAACAGCGCCGCTGTCCTGGCCTAACGGCTCCAGGAAGAAGGCGGCAACGCCTCCGTCATCCTGATACTGTTGCATGGCTTCTTCCAACGCGGCAAGGTCATTGACCGGAACCTGATGGGTGTACTGGAAGCAGTCGGTAGGAATGCCGTTCAGCATGCCGGCAGCGGCGTTGTCAGCATTGTAGACAATCTGGTCCGACCACCCGTGGTAACCACCTACCAAACGTAAAATGTGTTTTTTATTGGTATAAGCTCTGGCCAGACGGAGCGCAATAATATTGGACTCTGTTCCGGATCCCAGTGCGCGATACATTTCCACGTGCGGCATATAGTGGTGAATTAATTCCGCAAGCTCCCGCTCATACGGACTGTAAAGACCGGTAATCATGTTATTTTCGGCAATTTCTTTGCAGGTGGCTTCCACCACAGCCGGGTAGGTGTTGCCCAGGATGGTTGGACCACCGGCGCACAGAAAATCAATATACCGGTTTCCGTCAATATCATATAAATAAGGGCCGGCGGCGCGATTTACGCTTAGCGCAAATGGATGGTTGTTAGCCAGATTATGCTGGATACCGCCCGGAATGGTCTGCTGTGCAAGTTCGGCTTCCTTTTTGGACCCACCACAGTGTTCATCAAACCATTTTAGATAATTATCCACGGCACTCTGCTTTAGGTGCTTCCGGTGTTTCATCAGTTCTCCGGCCTGCGCGTGAATGGCCGTATAATCATATGCGTCAATATACCTGGACATGAAAACCCTCCTAATGACTGATAAATCGCTAATTAATTTTTATATTGTAAGTATAAAATGCTTTTTTGCGATTTGCAATGCCTGTCTTTCAAAAATGTGAAATTTTTGGCTTAACTGCGTGAGTTTTGACTCACACCAAAAACGGAAAATTGCCTTATTGACATCTTGAAAATCTCTTTTTATACTGGAAATGCAATATTGCTGTGCCTATTAAATTACCCAATCAAAATCAAACGATTTGGAGGAACCAGTATGAAAGACAAGTCATCCAAAACCGGCAAGTTGCCGTTCAGAGACAAATTTATCTGGTGCGCCCAGGGCTTTGTTGCAAGTCTTCCTTGGGTTATTGTTGGTTATTATCTGTTGTATTTTTATACGGATTACATGAAAATCAGCGCAGCACTGGCAGGTACCATCATGGCCGGAGCCAAAATTTTTGACGCCATTACCGATATGTTAATTGGTGGCCTGGTAGATAACTGTCACTTTAAATGGGGCAAATTCCGCACCTGGGTTCGTTTTGCCATCCCTGCCAATATTATTCTGTGGCCGTTAATGTGGGTTGCGGTTGAAGGACACATGACTCTGAACATTGTCCTTGCCGTTATAGCTTACGGTTGCATGGGTGCCATTGGCTGCACGTTATATTACATTCCTACCAACTGCCAGTTGCAGGTTCTGACGGATGATGAAGGCGAACGGGCTTCCCTGGTTGCCTGGAAAGGTGTTGCCGGATCCATTGCGTCCGTTGTAGCTGTTGCCGTCTTTATGCCGATGGTTAACTGGTTTGGCGGAAACAGCAGCAGTTTCCTGCTTTCCGCAATTGTTCTTGGTATCCCGTATGTTGGACTTCTGATTGCAGACTACGTTATGTCCAAGAAATACGAACTGAATCCGGATGGCACCTGGAAGGAAGAACTGGAACTGAAAGACAGCAGCGGTGAAAAGCCGAAGATCAGTCAGCAGTTCAAAACCCTGTTCTCTAACAAACCTGCGGTTATTGCCGTTATTGGTATTTTCCTGATGTATGTTATTCAGGCATTCCGGTCCTCTGCCGCAGTTTACGTATTTAACTATTACTTTGAAATGCCGGATATGGGCACCATTGCCCTGACGGCCATGACCATTGCCGCCGTTGTTGGTGCACTGGTTATGAACCCGGTCATCAAATTGTTGAAAGATACCAACCGTGCTTATATTTTATGGACCATTCTTCTGGTTGTTGACAGCGTTATCTTCTATGTTCTTGCCAAGACCATGAGCTTTGACGCCGCACAGAAATCCCTGTCCTGGGGCCTTCTGTTCTGGCTGTTTATCCTGGGCGGCTTTATCCAGGGTGCTTACTACAACTTCTGTTACCTGGAACTGCCAATGGCCGTAGAATATGGCACCTGGAAGAACGGATACAACCAGTCCGGTTTCATTTATTCCCTGAACGGCTTTACCCTGACTGCCGGCGGCGCAATTGGTACCGCATTGGTTGGTTTTGCCCTCAGCGCCATTGGATATGAGGAAGGCGTAGAGTTGACCGCTTCCATTAAAGAAGGACTCTTGTTTATTGGTATGATGGCACCGGCTTTACTTGGTGTAGCACATGCAATTGTACAGCTGTTCTTCGGCATCAACGAAAAACAGTATGCGCAGATTAAAGCAGACCTGGCCGAGCGGGAAGCCGCAGCAGAAGAGCAACATGAAGTAGCAGACGCAACGCCGGTAGTTGAAACGGTGGAAGAATAATGAAGAAATATATTCTTGCTTATGATTTCGGCACCAGCGGAGTAAAGGCTGCTTTGGTTGGTTTTGACGGAACCCTGTACGGATATGAAACAGGTGCATACCCGCTACTCTCCGAACAGCAGGGTTACGCAGAACAAAATCCAACGGATTACTGGAATGCCATTTGCAGTTCCACCAATGCCGTTATTCAGAAATTAAATGTGCCAAAGGACAGCATTCTGGGCATGTCCTTTGGTACCCAGGGAATGGGTATTATTCCGGTAGATGAATCCGGAGAAGTACTGCATAACAACATTACCTGGATTGACAGTCGTGCCAGAAAACAGGCAGACGAAATTAATGAAAAACTGGGAGACCACGTAGTAGACGCCAGTGACACGCTTTCTAAGCTTTTGTGGTACAAGCAGAACAAACCGGAGCTTTATGCAAAAACCAGATATATTCTGGATTGCACGGGATTTCTGGTGCTGAAAGCAACCGGAAAGTGTGTGGCAGATTATACTGGATCCGCGCCGTATTCCCCTATCCCTGCCATAGATGATTATTTAAAAAATCTTTATGTAACTGCCGGCTTGGATCTGGAAAAATTTCCACCACTCGTCCCCTGCTCCGGTTATGTTGGAAGTTTAACCCCGAAAGCAGCAGAAGAACTGGGCGTAACGGATGACGTTCAGGTTTACATGGGCGTGGTTGATGTTACCGTTGCTGCCATTGGTGCAGCGTGCTGTAAAAAAGGAGATGTCCATGTTTATCTTGGCACCTCCGGTTGGATTTCCGCCATTACCGGCGCAGAATATCTGACCGACGTCAGCACCGGAATTTATCAGCTTCCCAGTGTAGACGTTAATGCCCTGATTTACGGAGGCTGTGTGCAGTCCTCCTGTCTGGCTCTGGACTGGACCATTGACCGCTTTTACCACAAGGAAAAGGAAGATCTTGGGGAAGGAATATACCCCTTAATTGAAGAGGAAACCAGTCGGGTACCACCGGGATCCAACGGGGTGTTTGCATCGCCCTGGTTAATGGGCGAACGTTGTCCCATCATGGACGAAAAAGCCCGCGGTGTGTTTATCGGTCTGTCCAACCTGACCACCCGTAGCGATTTAGTCAACGCCATGATGGAGTCCATTGCTTTCAGTCTGCGGATGCAGATGGATTATTATCAGCATGACACCGGCATGTGGCCGGATAAAATCGGTGCCATTGGCGGTGGTGCACTCAGAGACCACTGGATGCAGATGATGGCTGATATTATGAATACGCCAATTTACCGTCCGAAGAATTGCCGTCATGCCGGTGCACTTGGTGCGGCCGCCATTGTGGCAGTTGGTTCCGGAATGTATAAGGTAGATGAAGTAGATCAGTTTATTCAGCAGGATTGTATTTTTAGGCCCATTCCGGAGAACGCAGAACGGTATGCTGCAATTTACGAACAGTGGAAGGAAATTTATCCATCTTTGAAAGATCTGTTTGCTAAGATGAACTAAGCGGGAAGGAAGAAATTTATGACATTGCAAGAAGCCAAAGAACAAGTGGTTTATTATATGCGGGAGATGTACCATCAGGATATGGTAAACCTGTTTGAAGGAAACGTTTCCATGCGTTGGGAAGACCGGTATCTGATTACCCCGTCCCAGACAGACAAAGAAACCATGACAGCAGACATGGTTTTGGAGGTGGATGAGAACGGTACCGTTCTGAATCCGGAATGCGGCAAGCGGCCGTCCTCTGAATTTAAAATGCACTTGCAGGCGTATAAGGTTTGCCCGCAGGCAAATGCCGTGGTTCATAACCACAGTGCATATGCATCGGCTTTTGCTGCGGCAGGACTTCCCATTCAAAGTAAAGGCCTTGCCGAAGTGCTGGAAATTTTTGAAGAAATTCCACTGGTTCCGTACGGCCGTCCCGGCACACCGGAAATTGCCGCCGGTTTTGCAGAATACCTTCCCAGATACAGCGCTGTTCTGTTGGAAAACCATGGCATGGTAGCCGTTGGCCCGAATTTGCTGGTGGCGTATTCCCAGGCTCGTGCAGTGGAAAAGATTGCCAAAATTATGATCTGCGCCAAAATCCTTGGTGGCGAAAAAGCGCTTCCGGAAGAAGAAGTAGCAGCCCTGCAGGGAATGGCACAAATGTATAAAAAAGCCGCAGCAGGAAGATGATTCCTGCTGCAGCCCCATAAATGCTTTTTTATTTTTACCGCATAATGCTGTCCAGAATTAATTTCATGCCCGGTTCAAACCGGTCATAGTGCTTGGTAACCACCAGATCATGCACAAATCCACCCATCATCATAACAATGGTGGCCGGGTCCACGTCCTTGCGGAATTCATGGCGGTCAATGCCTTCTTCAATTAAGTGGTACAGAATCATGCCCGGCTTGCTGATGTAGGGTTCGTCATGTGCGCGATCCAGTACTTCACCCATGCGCAAAAACACCTTGGAATATTTAACGTCATCGGAAAACCATTCGTAGTAGATGTCTTCCAGCACCGGACGGATTTTAATGGCGTTTGCGTGGCGGATTTGCAGAATTTCATACAGGTCTTCATATTCTACCTGCTCTATGGCTAAGAGCATGTCGTCCTTGGTGGCAAAGTAATTAAAGAAGGTGCCATAGGAAATGTCTGCCGCCTCTGCAATTTCACTGATAGAGGTCTGATCATAGCCTTTTTGCTGAATCAGAATCTGAGCGGCACTGATGATGGTGTATCTTTGGTTTAGTTTTTTTCGTTCCCGTCTAGACAATACGGAAGGGTCGTCTATGGGATTGGCTTTTAAAATTTTGTCAATCATTTTTAAACCTCATATACATATTTATATATCTATCATAATAATTTTACCGTGCTCCGCTGCTTTTGACAAGCAGATTTGCGTGAAAAGATAGGACTACATCGCCGGGGAAAGGGAAAAAGAAAAGGCAGAGAGCGGGAAGCCCTCTGCCTTTCGTGTTGCGCCTTAAACGCATTTGGTACTTTTGCAACTTAGGAGTTCAGAACGCTGCTGATGAGTGTTTTGGCCTGGTCTACTGTGGTCTGGTCAGGAATCATAACGTAAAGGTTCCGGCCTGGCATGGAGTAGGTTGCGGTGGACATAGAGCCGGTTCCGGTTACAGTGTAACTTTCCACGCTCCAGCTGGTGCCGGCGGACAACTGCTTGGAAACCAGGGAGTACATGGTTTCTGTAGGCATGTTGGTCTGGAAAGTTCCGGACAGCTGGTTCAGGATGCTGTTGAAGTTCTTCAGGGTGCCTGCCGAGGCGGCCTTTTTGATGACGGCGGTAATAACTGCCATCTGGTTCTTGCCGCGCTGTACGTCTCCTTCAGAGAAGGAATGACGCTCTCTGGCAAAGCTAAGGGCCTGAGCACCGTTCAGGTGGTTGGTTCCTTTCTGATAGGAGTAACCGCCTGCGCTGAAGGCGTATTCGGATTCCACGTCAACGCCGCCCATGGCGTCAATAATGCCTTCAAATCCACTGAAGTTCATGCGAACGTAGTAGTCAATCTTTTGGCCGTAAAGCTGTTCCAGCGTGCTGATGGAACAGTCAATGCCATAAATGCCGGCATGGGTCAGCTTGTCTTTGGCATTGTTCTTTTCTGGGAAGGCTACAAAGTAGTCTCTTGGGGTGTTAATCAGCTGGACCTTGCCGGTCTTGGTATTGACTGCGGCAAGAATGTTGACGTCACTGCGGCTCTTGACATTGACACTGCCGTAGGTGTCTATTCCGCTGACATAAACAAGGAAGGTGCCATCCTTTGTGGTGTCAGTGGCTTTGGTTTCTTCCTTAATTGGAATTTTAACTTCCAGTGTATACAGTGCACGAACTTTGTCGGCAAAGCCTTCATAACCTTCCAGTTCGTCTATTACGCTGATGTACGCCTGGTTCATGATGACGGCACGGGCAGACTGGTTCAGCAGGGCGTCTGCCAGAGCGGCCTGATCCATATATTCGGAATAAGTTACAGGGGTAGAAACAGCTTCGTTAATTTTTGTCTGAACATCTGACACGCCGTCATCATCCTTCAGGCTGCCAACTGTAGTGCCGGCCAGGTCTGACAGGCTCTGTGCGGTGTCATCTTTCAGTACCAGAACCGAAACCTGAATGGTTTCATACTTTTCTTCTGTACTAATGTTGTCTAAGGTAGAATCCAGTTTTTGTACTACCAGGAAACCGGCCAGCATGGCAACAGTCAGCAGTACAGAAATAATACTGGTAATAATGGTGGAAACCTTGTTTTTGGCAACCAGAACCAAAATTAAGTCAATTACGGCAACAACCGCGGCGCCCAGAGCCAGATACGTGCCCGGCACCACCTGAATGTCACCCATTTTTACGAACAGCATTACTGCAACGGCAACCTGAATTGCAACAAAGATAAGGGTAATACCACGGTATTTTTTAGTTCCTGTAGCTGTCATAGGAAAATCTCCTTTTGCCCAAAGAATGTTTCTGTTAGTTATAAAGAATGGAACTCGTGCTTTTTGCACGTATACTTTACCCTTTTTGCAGTTATGCTGTAAAGTTCTTTGACCAAATTGTTACATTTAAAAGGAGGGAAAAAGAGGCAAAAAACCGTTGCTTTTTTGTGGAAATAGTGTACACTGTTTGTGGAGTTAGCAGGCGCTAACTTGTTGGAGTAACTGGTAGAAAAGGGTATCACGCATACCCGGTTGCATTGGAGTTGCAACCCTGCGGGAGGGGGATTTGGAGTGTCGGAAGAATTGCTGGTGCAGCATTGTTCACCAACCCTGGCAGGTCTGAAAACAGGAAATTTATTTTCCTGGACCTTTTCCAGCGAAGAGGAACTGTGTGGCTGTATCCGTTGCTGGAACCAGCTGTTAGGCGGAAAGGGCTTGCGCGTTTTGCCACTAAGAATGCAGGGGAACCGTGCCCTGATTTACGTGTACCGCCCGGCTAAATTATCCCAAGACCTGCAGCAGAAGGATGCCAGCAAACTGTTAAAACAAAGAGGATATTGCCCGGAGAACGCAACGTGCTGCATTACACGGCTGATGAAATTACTCCGTCAGAACCAGGAATTTCCGCATGAAATCGGGCTGTTCCTGGGTTACCCGCCGGAGGATGTGACTGGCTTTATTAACCATGGGGCAAGCGGTTGCAAATCCGTGGGATGCTGGAAGGTTTATGGCGATGCAGTTGCCGCCGAAAAAACGTTTGCCAAATTTAAAAAATGTACGGCAATTTACTGCTCCCAGTTTGCCAAAGGAAAGTCCATTGAACGGCTGACAGTGGCCGTTTGATAATAAAAATGAAAATTAGAAAGGTAGATTATATTATGAGTAAGATTGCAGTTGTATATTGGAGTGGCACCGGAAACACAGAAGCCATGGCTTCTGCTGTTGCTGACGGGGCCAAAGCCGCCGGAGCCGAAGTAGAACAGTTTACTGCTGCCGACTTCAGTGCTGCACAGCTTGGAAACTATGATGCCGTAGCATTCGGCTGTCCGTCCATGGGTTCGGAAGAACTGGAAGACAGTGAATTTGCACCTATGTTTGAATCCTGCGAATCTGCTTTGTCCGGCAAAAAGATTGCCCTGTTCGGCTCCTATGGCTGGGGCGACGGCGAATGGATGCGCAACTGGGCAGAAACCTGCAAAAATGATGGTGCTGTTCTTGTGGCAGATCCTGTTATTTGCAACGATGCTCCGGATGAGGAAGCTACTGAAGCCTGCAAAGCCCTTGGCACCGCACTGGCATAAATAAAAAAGTACCAAGCGAAAGCCCCGGGAGTTTCCTCCCGGGGCTTTCGTGACGAATCCTATTTTACAATAAGTTATCTTATAATAATGTAAGCAACGTAGGCGGCATAAAGAAGAACCATGATGATACCTTCTTTGCGGCCAATCTTTTTCTGTGTCCAGGCCATCAGCCAGACAATGGCGGAGAAGGCTACAAGGACAGCCATGTCAATGAAATCTGTGGTGGCAAGGCTAAGCGGGCTGATAGCCGAAGACAGGCCAAGAACCATCAGAATGTTGAAGATGTTGGAGCCAACGGCGTTGCCAAGGGCAAGGTCCATTTCCTTTTTGCGGGCGGCTACAATGGAAGTAACCAGTTCCGGAAGGCTGGTGCCGATGGAAACAATGGTCAGACCAATTAAGGTTTGGGAAATACCCATGGCAGAAGCCAGGGTGGAGGCGGCATCTACCGTCCAGTCACCGCCGAAGGCAATGGCTGCGGCGCCGAGGACAATGTAAATAATGCTTTTGGGAACGGAAAGGATTTCCATGTGCTCAGCGGCTTCCAGGTTTTCGTCTTCAATGGCTTTTCCTTCTGCGGCCGCTTTCTTGGCGGAGCGGATCAGGAACAAAATGTAGGCAATGAAGAGAACCAGGAAAATGATACCGTCTATGCGGCCAAGAATTTTTCCGCCAAGGAAACCAAGTCCGGCCAGCAGAAGGGCACAGAAAATGGAAAACGGAAATTCTTCCTTTAAGCTTTTCTTTTGTACAGGAACGGCTGTAATAATGGCGCAGACACCAATAACCATCATCATATTAAAGATGTTGGAGCCGACCACATTGGAAATGGACAACGCATTGTTGTTGGTAATGGAGGCCGATACGGAAACAGCGGTTTCCGGAAGGCTGGTACCCATGGCAACAATTGTTAAGCCAATGATTAAGGAAGGAACTTTAAATCGCTTGGCAACGCTGGAACTGCCTTCTACAAAGACGTCCGCGCCCTTAATCAGAAGGACAAAGCCGATAATTAATAATAGGATGGCGCCATACACGGTGCCGAAAAATGCGGTCATAAAGCAACCTCTTTCTATTTTAGTCTTACCTTATAAGAATACTCCTCTGAAGACACAGTAGTAAAGGGTTTTCTACCGGGCGAGCCAGCAATGGTGCCGTGCGGAGGGCTTTTTTCTGTGAAAAGCGGTTAACCGAACAGGTCTTCGCCGGAGCGGTAGCCGATGGCTTCCGCCAGATGGGCAGTATCCAGCTCCGGCGAAGCGGCCAGGTCGGCAATGGTGCGGGCAACGCGCAGGACTTTGTCACTGCCACGGGCCGACAGGCCAAGGCGGTCAAAGGCCTGCTGTAACAGTTGGTCTGCCCGCGCCGTCAGCCGACAGTAGTGGCGAACCCGGCTTCCGGGTATGCCGGCATTGCAGGAAATGCCGGTGCCGCGGAAGCGGTCCCGCTGGATGGCCCGGGCAGTTTCCACGCGGGCCCGCACCACAGCTGAAGACTCCTCTTCTGCGTCTGCCCTGCCCGGACGGAACTCTTTCCAGGTGACGGGCTGGACGCGGATTTGTAAATCGATCCGGTCCAGCAGCGGACCGGATAGGCGGTTTCGATACGATTTTTGCATGTGCTCCGTGCAGGTGCAGATGTGGTGCGGGTCTCCGAGGAAACCGCAGGGGCACGGGTTCATGGCGCAGACCAGCATAAAGGTACACGGATAAGTAGCGGTATAACGTTGCCGGGAGATGGTTACCTGGTGGTCTTCCAGTGGCTGGCGCAGGCACTCCAAGGTGCGGCGGGAAAATAAGGGAAGCTCGTCTAAGAAAAGGACCCCGTTATGGGCCAGAGAGACTTCCCCAGGGCGGAAATTATTCCCGCCGCCGGTTAGCGCCGCTTCCGTCACTGTGTGATGCGGCGACCGGAACGGGCGCACCGTTATCAGTCCTGCGCCGGCAGGGAGCAAACCGGAAATGGAATAGATTTTGGAAGTTTCCAGGGACTCCTGATAGGTCATTCCCGGTAAAAGGCCGGGCAGCGCCTTGGCCATCATGCTTTTGCCGGAGCCGGGCGGCCCTACCAGCAGTAAATTGTGGCCGCCCGCGGCAGCAATTTCCATGGCGCGCTTGGCCGCTCCCTGCCCCTTAATCTGTGCAAAGTCTACCACTTCGCCCTGCAGAACAGCCGAACCCGGTTGCGTGGCGGCAGGATTTGTCCTGCCGTCAGCATGCGGTGGCATGACTTCCGGCTGGTGGTGGATTCCGTGCGGGACGGGGGCAAGGGGCGCGGAGCCGTCAAAGTGCCGGAGCAGCCCGGCGATGTCCCGGACGGGGTAAACCGTAATGCCGGAAAGGACGGCCGCTTCCGCTGCATTTGCCGCTGGAATGTAAGCGGTCTGCAGGCCCTTTTCCATGGCGGCAATCAGCATGGGAAGCGCCCCGTTAATCCGGCGGGTTTTCCCGTCCAGGGACAATTCGCCAAGCAGCACGGCCTTTGACAGGTCCGCGCTGAGCTGGCCGGATGCCAGCAGGATGGCCAGTAGAATCGGCAGATCATAAATGGGGCCTTCCTTGCGGAAGTCCGCAGGTGCCAGATTGACCGTAATCCGGCTGACCGGGAAGCTGAGCCCACTGTTTTTCAAGGCGGAGCGCACCCGCTCCCGGGACTCGGAAACAGAGCTTCCCGGCAGGCCGACCAGGTCAAAGCGCGGCAGACCACTGCTTAAATCTGCCTCTACTACCACTGGTAAGGCATCCAGCCCCTGCATTCCCATGCTATTTACTTTTGCGTACATAATGAACCTCCGAAAAGGCCAAACACAAGTTGCTGAAAACAGTATAAAACAAGGCTTTCCGCTTGTCTCCGGTTTCGTTGACAGCGGGGAAGCAAAGGTATTAGAATGAGAACAGACGGCAGTAATGCCAGAATAAAAGAATAGAAACGGAGGCCTCCAGATGGAAGATTATAATGCGCTCTATCATCTTTGGATGGAACAGTGCAAAGACCCGGCACTGAAAAAAGAATTACAGGAAATCCAAAATGACGAAGATGCCATTTTAGACCGATTTTATACCAGCCTGCAGTTTGGGACCGCCGGTTTACGTGGTGTGTTAGGTGCCGGTACAAACCGGATGAACATTTACACGGTAAACCAGGCAACACAGGGTGTGGCTGACTATTTAAATCAGAATTTTACCAATCCAACGGTTGCCATTGCGTATGACTCCCGTATTAACTCAGATGTATTTGCCAGAGAAACGGCCGGCGTCTTTGCCGCCAACGGTATTAAGGCTTACATCTACAAGGAACTGGTACCTACGCCAATGCTGTCCTTTGCTGTTCGGAAACTGGGTTGCGCTTCCGGAGTAATTATTACTGCATCGCACAATCCGGCAAAATACAACGGATATAAGTGTTATGATGCCGAAGGGTACCAGATGACGGACGAAGCCGCAGACGAAGCTTACCGCTGCATTCAGAAAGTAGACCTGTTTACCGGCGTTAAAACCAAAGACTTTGACGAAGGTCTGCGGGACGGCTCCATTGCCTACGTTCCGGATGAGGTTTATGAAGACTTCTTCCGTCAGGTCCTGAAGAAGAACCTGAACCCGGATGCCTGCGCCAAGGCCAACCTGAAGGTGATTTACACACCGCTTAACGGAACGGGCAACAAGCCGGTCCGCAGAATTCTGGACAGCATCGGCGTCCGGGACGTTACCGTGGTTCCGGAGCAGGAGCTCCCAGACGGCAACTTCCCGACCTGCCCATATCCAAATCCGGAAATCCGCCAGGCCTTTGAATGCGCACTGAAGCTGGCTTCCCAGACCGGCGCCGATCTGCTGTTAGCCACGGATCCGGACTGTGACCGCGTTGGTATTGCCGTAAAAGACGGGGACGACTACAAGCTGATGACCGGTAATGAAGTAGGTGCGCTGTTTACGGAATACGTGCTTTCCCAGTATAAGGAAAAGGGCCTGATGCCGGAGCATCCGGTAGTTGTGGAATCCATTGTTACCACCAACCTGGTCAAGGCCATTGCTGCCACCTATGGCGCCACGGTTTATAACACCCTGACCGGATTCAAATACATTGGGGAATTCATTACCGGGCTGGAAAAAGAAGGCAAGCAGGATAACTTCGTCATCGGCATGGAAGAATCCTACGGCTACCTCTTCGGAACCCATGCACGGGATAAGGACGCTGTTGTGGCCTCCATGCTTATCTGCGAGATGGCTTCCTACTACAAATTGCAGGGCAAATCCCTGATTGAAGTCATGAACGGCCTTTACGAAAAATACGGCATCTACCTGAACAAGGTAGACAGCTTTGAATTTGACGGTGCCTCCGGGATGGAAAAGATGCAGGCCATTATGTCCGGCCTGCGGAAGGATCCGCCAAAGCAGATTGCCGGCAAACCGGTAGAAGCGGTACTGGACTATGAAAATACGGAAGAAACCGGCCTGCCGGCTTCCAACGTGCTGTCCTTCCGCCTGCCGGACGGGGCCCAGATTATTGTCCGTCCCTCCGGCACGGAGCCGAAAATTAAGTTCTACATTACCGCAACCGGAAAAACCTTTGAACAGGCAGATTCGTGTTACGGCTCCGTCCTGGCCGACGCCAAGTCCTGGCTGGAGGCCTGAGCCGTATGAAGCAAAAACTGACCAGGGTCATTGCCCTGATTCTGGCAGCAACCATGTTACTGGGAATTGTAGTGGTGGTTGCGCAGGTGTGGGCCGGTGCATCGCCCGCAGAAGGAAATGTAAATTTTTTGTTCATAGTTAGACATCTTTTTGAAACCGTACAACTTATGTCTTGAATTCGCCGCTTTTTGGACACTTTGCCAAATTTTTCACGATTCTTTGGGAAAAACAGGTATTGTCCTATTTTACCGTAACAAGTAAAATGAGGAAGTATATAAGGGGAATGTTTCCTTATATGAATCCTACACTCCAGAAATGGAAAAACAAGCGAGGTAATAGCACTATGTACGAAGACAAAACTCTTGTCTGCAAGGAATGTGGCAAAGAATTCGTTTTTACTGCCGGAGAACAGGAATTCTACGCCGAAAAGGGTTTCGAAAATGAACCACAGCGTTGCAAAGAGTGCCGTGATGCCCGGAAGAATCAGGCAAAGGCTTCTCGTGTAATGTATGACGCAGTGTGCGCTTCCTGCGGAGCCGCCTGCAAGGTTCCATTTGAACCAAGAAATGATCGTCCGGTTTATTGTAGCGAATGTTTCGCAAAGATAAAGGAAGGTTAACAAGAAATCAGGAACCGCTTCGGCGGTTCCTTTTCTTATGTCCATTTTTCCTCCGGTTTCTGTTATAATGAAAGTGATCATCAAAACCAGGAGGAACACGCAATGAACACGTTTGCCAAAATCATGATTGCCGGGGCCGCCACGCTGGCTACCGCAGTCGGAACGGCACGCATTGTATCCAAGGTTGCCAAGGACCAGGACGACGCTTTCTTTACGGAACACGCAGAAAACGGTGTTGGTCTTGGCGGTGGCTTTGACCTTGGATCCATTAACCATTTCAGCAAAGCGCCCACCAATGTTCCGGAAGCGGAACCGGTGCAGGATGTGGCCTTTGAAGATGAAAACGGACAATATGTTCCGCTTCCGGAAGCGGAGGAACCGCCTGCGGAGCCCGTCCCGGCCCCGGCAGAAGAAGTGCCGGAAGAGCCAACTCCGGAAGTAGAAGAACCCCCCGTTGTAGAAGAGGTCCCGGAAGAGGAAGCAGTACCTCTTGTTGCTGTGGTGCCTGCGTTGGAAGCTCCGGAACAGGAAGCTCCGGTGGAAGAAGAACCGGTAACAAAAGAGGAACCAGAGACGGAAGAAGAACCTGCAGCTGAAGAACCTGCACCAGTGGAAGAGCCCGCTCCGGCTGAAGAGGAAACGCCAGTGGTAGAAGAACTTCCGGTAGAGGAGCCGGCTTTGGCGGAAGAGCCTGCCCTTGAAGAAGATCACTTTGAAGATATTTACTCTGACAGTGCTAAGGAAGAGGAGGCCACTCAGCAGGAAGAAACGCAAACTTCACAAGAACCGGAAGTTGCGCCGCAGGAACCGGAGGCAGCTCCTGCAAAGGAAGAAACTGCATCGCCGAAGAAAAAGAAAGGTCCCGACACCATTCAGGTTGGAAATGCCATTGTTTCGGATGACAGCACCAACGGCTTTATTGAACTGGTAGCCCGGGAATCCGGAAAGGCACCGGAACAACTGGTTGTTTTGGCGTCACCAGAGGCGTCGCTGATGGTGTTCTCGTTCTCTGATGCAGAACATCGCACAGAAAACACCCTGGATGAAGTTTATTTTGTTTCTGAAAAGGGTAAAGTAACGGAATCCGATGCAGAAGAGCGGGAAAACGTTATGGCCTTTGCACGCACCTTTATTTCCCATAATCAGGAGTTCAAAAACTTTTTGCTCCGGTAACCGGAGACATTCCCATTCCAAAGGAGGAATAATATGTACTTCATTATTGCTGTTGTTGTCATTCTCTTGGTCATTCTGGTATGCAGCATTCAGATTGTGCCGCAGGCCAAAGAATATATTGTAGAACGCCTTGGCTCCTACCGCGCCACCTGGAAAAACGGCATTCACTTCAAGGTGCCGTTCATTGACCGCGTGGCCAACAGAGTCAGCCTGAAAGAACAGGTAGTAGATTTTGACCCGCAGCCGGTTATTACCAAAGATAACGTAACCATGCGGATTGACACCGTTGTTTTCTACCAGATTATGGATACCAAGCTGTATACCTACGGCGTGGAAAATCCAATGATTGCCATTGAAAACCTGACCGCTACAACGCTTCGTAACATCATCGGCGATCTGGAACTGGACGAAACCTTAACTTCCCGTGAAACCATCAACACCAAGATGCGTGCAGCACTGGATCTTGCCACAGACCCCTGGGGCATTAAAATTAACCGCGTAGAGCTGAAGAATATCATGCCACCGGCAGCCATTCAGGACGCCATGGAAAAGCAGATGAAAGCAGAGCGGGAACGCCGCGAAGCCATTCTGCGGGCAGAAGGGGAAAAGAAATCCACCGTTCTGGTTGCAGAAGGCAAGAAGGAATCTGCCATTCTGGATGCAGAAGCAGAAAAGCAGGCAACCATCCTGCGGGCAGAGGCCATTAAAGAGGCTGCCATTAAGGAAGCAGAAGGTAAGGCCGAAGCCATTCGCCTGATTAATGAAGCCGATCCGTCCCAGGAATACCTGACGCTGAAAAGCCTGGATGCCTTCTCCGCTGCTGCAGACGGAAGGGCAACCAAGATTATTATTCCAAGCGAACTGCAGGGCATTGCCGGTCTTGCTACCGGCTTAGTAGAATCCGTAAAGGATCCGAAGCCGGCAAAGTAAAGTGAAAATAAATCGGAAATAGCTAATAGAAAAGCCTCT
Source organism: uncultured Phascolarctobacterium sp. (assembly GCA_963640645.1). Classification (GTDB taxonomy): domain Bacteria; phylum Bacillota; class Clostridia; order Oscillospirales; family Acutalibacteraceae; genus RUG420. The sequence continues at coordinate 17,870 of CAVHZY010000006.1, forward strand.
GTGTATTTTTACACAGAGGCTTTGTTTTATCCTGACAGGATTAGCTTAGTTGCTTAGTCAGCATCATTGGTTTGAATGACCAGCAGGAGGCCGCCTGTAAAGGAAATGGTGGCCTGTTCATATCCGGTGGCCACTTCATTGGAAACACCAAGGGACGTGTCACAGGTCAGGGTGTGGTTATGTAACCGGTATTTTGCGCCTTCCAGGGACAGCCCGGTAACGGCTCCGCCGTAGGCAATCAGGCTAAAATAGTGGAAACGGCCACGCTCCAGCCGGTAAGTGCCGGGCGTTAAAATAAATGCTTTGTTATACCCATCCTCCAGGCATACCTCTATACCGGCAGTAGCGGATTTGCAAAGCAATCCAATGTTGCCCATGGTATGGTCAAAGCGGCCGCCCAGTCCACCAATAATGGCAATCTGCTTTGCGCCTTCCTTTGTGGCAAGGTCCAGGGCTGCTTCTGTATCCGTCATATCTTTTTCCTGCGGAAGGACAATCAGCTCTTCTCCTGCCGGCTGGTCCATGGAATCATAGTCCCCAATTAAAATAGTGGGGGTCAGGTCCAGCCGCTGCGCCCAGCGCAATCCGCCGTCGGCACAGATGATAGCGTCATAAGACGCAGTATCCAGAACGGCCGATGTCAGATGTCCGGCTCCATCCAGATAGGAAGTAATAATCATTGCTTTTTTCATGCGCATGGCCTCCGCAACATACCTAAAATAACATAGAGTTATTATAGCATTTGTGATAAAATAAAGGCTACTAAGGAAGGAGGTTTTTCCCATGAAAAGACTGGCTGCATTCGTTCTGGCCATGCTTCTTTGCCTGTCCCTGACCGCTTGCGGAAGAGTGCCAGGAAAAGTCAACCTCCCTATCCAGGAAACCCCGTCCAGTCTGGATCCGCAGATTGCCGGCACCAATGATGAACAAAGTATTATTAATAACTGCTTTGAAGGTCTGGTGCGCATGGATGCAGACGGCAATATCCAGCCTGCCGTTGCAACGGACTGGAACATTTCTTCTGATGGACTAACCTACACCTTTAACTTAAGGAATACCTCCCGCTGGAATTACACCGACGCCATGAAAAAGGTTTTCGGGGATGACTTCCAGATTAATACTACCGTAACCGCAAAAGACTTTGTCTTTGCGTTACAACGGGCCATAGACCCCACCACCAATTCGCCGTTTGCATCTTCCCTTTGGAATCTGGAAAATGCGGAAGACATTTACAACGGCAAAAAGGATAAAAGCACCCTTGGCGTCTCCGCAACGGATGACTACACCTTAGTTATCCGTCTGACCAAGCCGGACGCCAACCTGCTTGCCACGCTGGCTTCCGCCGTCTGCATGCCGTGCAACCAGACCTTCTTTGAGGCCACTGCCGGCAAGTACGGTATGGAGCCGGGATACACTTTGTGCAACGGCCCGTATTATTACAGTCTGTATTCCTCCAACTCCGGATACATCCAGCTGTCCAAGAACACAGAATATAAGGGCAGTTACAAAACAAAGGTGGAAACCGTCCGCTTTGTTTTAACGGATGATGCCAGCCTGAATACAGCCTTGCTGTCAGAGGAAAGTTTAAATGCCGCCGTACTGACAGACGTTAGTGGGGTATCGGATAAATACTCTATTACAAAATATCAGAATACCACCAAGGCGTTTTTGTTTAATTTAAGCAGCAAACTGGTTGGCGTGCAGTCCCTTCGCCTGGCTTTGGTTTATGCCACAGACAGTACACCACTGACCAGTACACCGGCCACCGGAATTATACCGGATGCCGCTTTAATTACGCCGGGAAATTCGTATCGGAAAGCCACCGGCTCGCAGAGCATTCCGGAATTCAATCTGGATACATCCAAATCTTATTACAACCAGGGCGTTTCGGACTTCCCCACAACGGATGATACCTACAACATGACCGTCCTTTGCCTGAAAACAGATGAAATTCCGGTAAAGCAGGTCATTCAGAACTGGCAGAAGATTTTTGGGGTTCGGTTAAACATTACCGTTACCACATATGACACCCCGTATGCGCTGCAGAAGGAAATGGCCCAAGGCACCTATGACGTTGCTTATGTGCCGCTTCAGTGTGACACCATTGCAACCAACACGCTGGCACGTTTCGTCAGTGGAAGCCCAAACAATGTTATTAATCTAAAGAATGACACCTATGATAACTACATTAAGGAAGCCATGGATGCAGCCTCCGCAGAGGCAATGGCACCGTATTTGCAACGGGCAGAAGCCGCGCTGATTCAGACCGGCTGCATTCTTCCCATTACGCAGCAGACCAGTTTCCTGGTTTATCAGAATAAATTGGACGGCCTGACAATGCAACCGTCCGGTACCGTTTATGCGGCATACACCATTGGAAAGTAACAGAAACAAACAAGCGCCCTTACGAAAGCAGAAACTGCTTCGTAAGGGCGCTTTAGGCTTACAGTAATGTTTTTAGAACCTGCAGGACTCCGTCTTCCGCATATCCCGGAATAACAAAATCAGCTGCCTGCTTGGTCTCCGGTCTGGCGTTGTCTACCGCGTAAGCGGTTCCGACAATTTCCAGCATGCTGATGTCATTGATCTGGTCTCCAAAAGCAATGGCTTCGGACGGACTGATTCCTAAATGGGCACAAAGGCTGCGTACGGCCGCACCTTTGCAAATACCTGGCATAGTGCAATCCACCCAGTGCTGTCCGGTACACATCATATTTAATCTGCCCTGCCACTTATCATAAAAATACTGCTGGCAAAACCGGTCAGCATCTTCTGGGTGATAAATGGTTACCATGCTGAACTCTTTGTCCGGAATGTGAGCCCAATCGCCCGTGGCAGAAAGGTTATATCCATATTCTTCCGTAACAATGTGGAACATAGGCGAGTCAGCAAAAGGACTAAAGGTTTCCGTTGCGGTGTCCAAAATGCTGTCTGCCTCCGGATACCGGGATAAATCCTGCCAGAATTCTATCAGCCACTCGTTTGGAATGGGGTGCAGCAACCTGGTTTCACCCTGGCCGCAGAGCACAGCCCCATTTTGGGACAAAATCCAAACGCGGTCCAGAACCGGCGTAAAGGTCTTTTCCACGCTGACCGCATGCCGCCCGGTTGCAAGCGCAATATGGATACCTTTGTCCGTTAACTGCCGGAAAACGTCAAAATACGCCGGATTTAATTTGTTCCCGCCCGGCGCAACCAACGTGCCGTCAATGTCTGTTACAACTAGTTTTACCAAACCAGGACCCTCCTTTTTGTTTCTAGGCAATCATAGTCAAAAAGAGCACTCTTTTCAAGCGCTATTTAAAAAAGCCACCCTATCGTACTGACAGGGTGGCTTTTACAATGTATTAAGCAATGGTGCCGGCGTCTTTGGCATAAGCAAATTCAAGGCTGAATTTGATGGCCGCTTCAACGGCGTGGACGTTCAGGGTGTCCTGATTGTCTTCGTCAGAGCGATAAAATGCCGGTGGGGTATCCGGAAGCGTAGTTACGGATACGGTGTTGAAGCCTGCTTTGGTAAAGGCTTTGGCTTCATTCTTATGGTACTTCGGATTGTGATCGGTAACCATGATGCCGGAGTTGGTAACAGCAAGATCAATTACTTTATTCAGCTTTCTGCCTTTGGCCTGCAGATTCAGGCTGTCCGGATCATAAATGGAGTCCAGGCAAAGGAAAGTGGTGTCAGTGGCCTTCAGTTCGTCATGATATTCCTTGATGAACTTCTTGGCACCTTCGTTACCACTGCTTTTGCCGTCTGTCAGCAGAACGCAGAATTCCGTGTTTTCCAGATGCAGATCCATTTCGGACAGGTAACGCATGGCACCACAAGCGGTGTAGCAGCCAATCAGATTGTCCGAAACACCCAGGTTGGAAGAGTTAACGGCAACCGTCTTGGTCAGGATGAACGGCAGAAACGCCAGAACGGCCAGACCAAACGGCAGGTAAATCAGCTTGTTGTCCCAGGTGAAGTGAATGGTTTCCGAGAAAATCAGAAGCTCTACAATGTCAAATGCAATATACAGCAGGATAGACAGGAAGGTCAGAGCCTTAATAATCAGCTCCGGCTTTCTGGCCAGCTTGCGCTTGTTGGGCGCATCCAGATTGGCCTGCAGAATAACCCGCTTGCTGGGAGCATTGTTGCTTTTTCTGACGGCAAACAGATTGGCAGTGGCCACATTTTTACTGGTAAAACCAAAGCCGCCAAAGAAGGCAATCAGGGCCAGCGTGGAAAATACCAAAGCAGCAAGAATGATGGGTGTGTAGTAATCCAGGAAGTAGTAGGCCAGAATGGCAAAGGCAGCAGAAATCAGCATGAAGACTGCGTTGATGATGTTGGAGGCCACATAAGTCTGCTTGTCAATGGAAATTGGCTGCAGGTCTATGGTGTCTGTAAATTCACTCAGGTCAGCCTGTAAACGGTCCCGGAGCTGTTCTACACCTGCTCCTCCGCACTGGCGATGCAGTGCATCTTCTTCATCCAGGTACTTTTTGGCGGAACGCACGCTGTAATTGCAGCATTCACGGACTTTGCCGACATAGCGTTCACTGGTTTCATAAGCTTTCATTCTTCAGAACCCTCCTGACGAGCACAGACGCTGCAGTCTTTGTTGCGTTCCACAGGAATTTTTTCAAAAGAAGCAGTTTTTGCGTTATAGGTAATAATGTTGCCGGCCAGGGGAACGTCTTCTCCGAAGAGTTCGCTCAGTACGGCAGAAGAAAGAATTCCGCCGATGACGGAAACAACCGGGCTGCAGGAAGAAAAGTGTTCTTCGGGCGGCTCTGCTGTACCGTACAGGCAGGCAAGACACGGTGTTTTACCCGGCTGTACAAAGCAGCAGGCGCCAATGACACCGCCGCACTGGCCGTAAGCAAACGGCTTTCCCAGGTCTACACAGGCTTCGTTTACAATCATGCGGGCCTGCGCATTGTCTACCGTAAGAACAACCATGTCATACTGGCTGATCAGTTCATACGCGTTGTCTTTGTTGACAGCGGTTGCGTGTGGAATAACGTTGATTTCAGAATTGAAGGCCCGGAGTTTTTTTGCAGCGGAATTGACTTTTAAAGAGCCGATGTCTTCTTCAAAATGAATGAACTGGCGATTCAGGTTACTCATTTTGACAATTTCATGGTCTGCAATTCCAATGGTACCGACTCCGGCAGCTGCCAGGTCATAAAGAACGGTAGTGCCGACGCCGCCGGCACCGATAACTAAAACGCTGGCATCTTCCAGAAGGGTTTGCCGATCTTCCCCAATTTCCGGAATTTCAATTTGTCTGAGGTATCTTTCGGAATTCATTGACTTTGCCTCCGTTTGATAATTTCCATGGAATTATACCAACGACGGCCCCTTCTGTAAATGTTAAGAGCAACAAAGTTTCTTTAAAAATTTGTTAGCTTTTTAAGGAGGATTCTTTTTTGCAGGGAAAAGTGTAAAAAGAAAAGAGCCTGCACGGCGGCAGGCCCTTTCAGTTCTTTTATTTGCGCATTGAATTGCGCTTTTGCGCTTAGTGGTTAACCCAGTCTTTGGCGCGTTCTACTGCTTTCTTCCAACCGGCATACAGTTCTTCTCTGGTTTCAGCGTCCATTTCCGGCTGGTAAACCTTGGATACTTCACGGTTTTCTGCAATTTCGTCGGTATCCTTCCAGAAGCCAACGGCCAGCCCCGCAAGGTAAGCGGCGCCAAGGGCGGTGGTTTCTACAATTTTCGGACGGTTTACTTCGCAGTCAAGCAGGTTAGCCTGAATCTGCATCATGATGTTGGAGACAGAGGCACCACCGTCTACGCGGACGGATTTAATGTCAATGCCGGAGTCTTCCTTCATGGCGCGGAGCAGGTCAACGCACTGATAACAGATGGCTTCCAGTACGGCACGGGCAAAGTGGGCGCGGTTTACGCCGCGGGTCAGGCCGACAATGCAGCCACGGGCATACATGTCCCAGTAAGGGGCACCCAGGCCGGTAAACGCCGGAACCAGATAAATGCCGTTGGCGTCCGGTACGGATTCTGCCAGTTCGTCACAACGGGGAGCGCTGTCAATCAGGTGGATTTCGTCCCGCAGCCACTGGATGACGCAGCCGGCGTTAAAGGCGGAGCCTTCCAGGTTATAGGTGATTTCGTCACCAATGGCCCAGGCAATGCCGGAGGTCAGATTATTTTTAGAGTGAACCAGCTTGTTGCCGGTGTTCATTAACAGGAAGTTACCGGTGCCATAAGTGGACTTAACCATGCCTTCTTTAAAGCAGGCCTGACCAAACAGTGCTGCCGGCTGGTCACCGATGGAGCCGCAAACCGGGCAGCCTTCCAGCGTTTCCAGGCCCTGGATGCCCGGGGCAACATAGCCATAAACCTGGCTGGATGGAACCGGCTTTGGCAAAATGTTCATAGGAATGCCGATGGCATTGCAAAGGGATTCGTCCCAGTCCAGCTTTTCCAGATTGAACAGCATGGTACGGGAAGCATTGGAGTAATCTGTTACATGTACAGCGGATTCCGGATGTGTTGCGCCGCCGGTCAGGTTCCAGATTAACCAGGTTTCAACGGTGCCGAACAACAGCTTGTCCTGTGCTGCCAGTTCTTTGGCGACAGGAATGTTGTCTAAAATCCAACGAATCTTGGATGCAGAGAAATAAGCATCAATCAGAAGACCGGTTTTTTCCTTGACCTCTTCGGTCAGGCCCTTAGCCTTCAGCTCTTCGCAAAAAGCGGCGGTACGGCGGCACTGCCAGACAATGGCGTTGTAAACCGGAAGGCCGGTTTCCTTGTTCCACAGAATGGTGGTTTCCCGCTGGTTGGTAACACCGATACCGGCAATTTCTTCTGCCTTTACCTGGCCTTCACCAAGAATAGTGGAGATGGACTGATATTCAGAGAAGAGAATATCCATTGGGTCATGCTCCACCCAACCGGCATGCGGATAATGCTGCTCAAATTCTCTTTGCGATTTGGTGATGATCTTTCCCTGCTTGTCGAACACGATTGCTCTGGAGCTGGTAGTTCCCTGGTCCAAGGCCATAACGTATTTCTTAGCCATTACAGAAAAGCCTCCTTATATTAAATTTTAATAACCGAAACAAAAAGGCGCTGAGCGAAGCTCAGCGCCACTTCAACTATTAGTTTAACTCATTGAAAGACTTTCTGCAAGTTGAAAGACAGTAGGGAAAGGAGCTCTTATTCTCCGTCCGGAGCGTAGAATTCCTTCAGCTTAAGCAGCTGATTGTATCTGTCAACAGAAGTCTTTTCTGCCTTTTCAAAGAGTTCTTCTGCTCTTTCCGGGAAAGCCTTGGTCAGACGGGAGTACCGGGCTTCATTCATGATGAAGGCTCTGTAATCTTCGGAGATTGGGGCTTTGCAATCCAGGGAGAACGGGTTCTTGCCTTCTGCCTTCAAAGTCGGGTTGAAGCGGAACAGGTTCCAGTAACCGCAGTCAACAGCCTTCTTCATTTCGGCCTGGCAGTTGGTCATACCGCCCTTAATGGAGTGCATTTCGCAAGGAGCGTAACCGATGATCAGGGATGGACCCGGATAAGCTTCTGCTTCCTGGATGGCCTTCAGGGTCTGATTCTGGTCAGCACCCATAGCTACCTGGGCAACATAAACATAACCGTAGCTCATCATCATTTCAGCAAGGCTCTTCTTGGCAATGGTCTTACCGGCTGCTGCAAACTGTGCAACCTGACCGATGTTGGAAGCCTTGGAAGCCTGTCCGCCGGTGTTGGAGTAAACTTCGGTGTCAAATACGAAGACGTTGACGTCTGCGCCGGAAGCCAGAACGTGGTCCAGACCGCCGAAGCCGATGTCATAAGCCCAGCCGTCACCACCGAAGATCCATACGGACTTCTTGCTGAGGTAATCTTTCTGATCAAGGATTGCCTTGATCTTCGGGCAATCTGCCTTTTCCATTTCAGCTACCATGGCTTCGGTTGCTGCAGTGTTCTTGGAACCGTCATTAACGGTATCAAGATAGGTGGCAATGGAAGCTTTCAGAGCGTCAGATGCTTTGTCAGATGCGGCAACTTCCTTGATTTCTTCAATCAGGTGAGCACGGATAGCGTTCTGACCAAGCAGCATGCCGTAGCCGTGTTCGGCGTTGTCTTCGAACAGGGAGTTGGACCAGGCCGGACCCTTGCCATTCTTGTCAGTGGTATATGGAGAAGTTGCAGCAGGGCCGCCCCAGATGGAGGAGCATCCGGTTGCATTGGAGATATACATTCTGTCGCCGAAGAGCTGGGTAACCAGACGGGCGTAAGAAGTTTCGGCACAACCTGCGCAGGAACCGGAGAACTCAAGCAGCGGCTTCTTGTACTGGCTGGAGATAACCGTCATCTTTTCGGTCAGTTCCGGCTTGTCGGAAACCTTTTCTACACAGTAGTCAAATGCGGCCTGCTGTGCATCCTGGGATTCACGGGATACCATCTTCAGGGACTTGGTTGGGCAAACGCCGATGCAGACGCCGCAACCCATGCAGTCCATAGGAGATACAGCCAGAGTATAGGTGTAGTCAGTCTTAACGATTGGCTTTGGAGCAAACTTGGTAACTTCCGGAGCAGCTGCCTTTTCTTCTGCGTTCAGAGCGAACGGACGAATGGTAGCATGCGGGCAGACATAAGCGCACTTGTTACATTTAGCACAGGTGTCTGCATTCCATTCCGGAACCATAACAGCAACACCGCGCTTTTCATAAGCGGAAGCGCCCTGTTCAAAGGCACCGTCTACGTGGTCTGCAAAAGCACCAACGGTCAGGCCGTAACCGTCCATGTTGCCAACCGGCTTCATGATGGTTTCTACCTGCTTAACCAGCTTGGCCGGACCGGAGATCTTGCTTTCTACCGGAGCGTCAACTGCGTTAGCCCATTCGGCCGGAACGTTAACTTTAACGAAGGCGGAAACGCCGGCGTCAATAGCGTCGTGGTTGCACTTAACAACGTCTTCCCCCTTCTTGGAGTAAGAAGCGGTTGCGGCGTCCTTCATGTACTTAACGGCGTCATCAATTGGAAGAACCTTAGCCAGTGCAAAGAAAGCAGCCTGCAGGATGGTGTTGGTTCTCTTGCCCATGCCAACCTTCATGGCAAGGTCAATGGCGTTAACGGTGTACAGCTGGATGTTGTTCTTGGCAATGTAAGCCTTGGTTTCTGCATTCAGCTTCTGAGCCAGTTCGGCTTCGTCCCACTGGCAGTTGATCAGGAATACACCGCCCGGCTTTACGTCGTCTACCATGTGCATGCCCTTTTCAATGTAGGACGGGTTGTGGCAGGCAACGAAGTCAGCCTTGTTTACATAGTACGGGGATTTGATTTCCTTGTCACCGAAACGAAGGTGGGAAACCGTAATACCGCCGGTCTTTTTGGAGTCATACTGGAAGTAAGCTTGTACATACTTGTCAGTGTGGTCACCAATGATCTTGATGGAGTTCTTGTTGGCACCTACGGTACCGTCACCGCCAAGACCCCAGAACTTACATTCAATGGTACCTTCGGCAGCAGTATTTGGAGCCGGTTTTTCTTCCAGGGAAAGGTAAGTAAGGTCATCGGTGATGCCGATGGTGAAGTGTGGCTTCGGATCTTCCTTGGCAAGTTCGTCATAAACAGCAAATACGGAGCTTGGAGGAGTGTCCTTAGAGCCAAGGCCGTAACGGCCACCGATTACTTTAATGTCATTCTTGCCCTTGGCATTGAGTGCTGCAACAACGTCAAGGAAGAGTGGCTCGCCGATGGAACCAGGTTCTTTGGTACGGTCCAGAACTGCAATCTTCTTGCAGGTAGCCGGCAGAGCTTCTACAAATTTGTCAACAGCAAACGGTCTGTAAAGACGAACCTTTACCAGGCCGACCTTCTGGCCGTGTGCGTTAAGGTAGTCAATAACTTCTTCTGTAACGTCATTGATGGAGCCCATGGCAACAATGATGTTTTCGGCATCTTCTGCACCATAGTAGTTGAAGAGCTTGTAGTTGGTGCCGATCTTTTCATTGACCTTGTCCATGTACTTTTCAACAATGCCGGGAACAGCGTCATAGTACTTGTTGCAGGCTTCTCTGTGCTGGAAGAAGATGTCGTCGTTTTCGTGGGAACCACGCATGGTTGGATGTTCCGGATTCAGAGCATGACGGCGGAATGCTTCAACGGCATCCATGTTGGTCATTTCCTTCAGGTCATCATAGTCCCAGATGGCAATCTTCTGCAGTTCATGAGAAGTACGGAAACCGTCAAAGAAGTTGATGAACGGAACGCGGCCTTCAATGGCTGCCAGATGGGCAACAGCGGCCAGGTCCATAACTTCCTGTGGGTTGGTTTCTGCCAGCATGGCAAAACCGGTCTGACGGCAGGCATAAACGTCGGAGTGGTCACCGAAGATGTTCAGAGCATGGGAAGATACGCAGCGGGCAGATACGTGGAATACGCATGGCAGCAGTTCGCCGGCAATCTTGTACATGTTCGGAATCATCAGCAGAAGACCCTGAGATGCCGTGTAGGTGGTGGTCAGAGCACCGGCAGCAAGGGAACCGTGAACGGTACCGGAAGCACCGGCTTCAGACTGCATTTCAGCAACCTTAACGGTAGTGCCGAAAATATTTTTGCGGCCCTGAGCGGACCATTGGTCAACGTAGTCGGCCATTGGGCTGGACGGGGTAATCGGGTAGATACCGGCTACTTCCGTAAACGCATAGGATACGTGTGCGGCAGCAGTATTACCGTCCATGGTTTTTAGTTTTCTAGACATAATACTCCTCCAAGTGAAAAATTCACTGTTTTTCGTCCTGCAAGTTGCAACTATTGCAGGACATTCTTCTTGGCATTGGACCGGGCGATTCAGTATTTATCCGGCCGGGAATATATACATTAAATACGCGCGAAGCCCAATTTCCAGTTGAATATGTTAGCACAATGAAAATGCCTTATCAATCTAAAAAGCAAACAGTAAATTTGGCGGGAGCAGTGGCTTTTTTGTAATCTTTACTAAAGCGTGATATAATGGGCGCAACATCTTAAAAAACGGAAAGGAGCCATACTTATTATGGACGACCCCGGGGCTGTCAATTATACTTTGCCCATTGTACTTTTAGTACTGATTTTAATTTTAGAAGTGTTTATTTATCTGCTGAAAGCTGCGGTAGCGGAGCTTCCGGATTCGGAAGCGGAGCGCATGAAAAGCGGGGACAAAAAAAGTCTGCGCAAGCTCATGGAAAAGAAAGACGATCTGATTACCGCTACGTCTTTTGGCAGTATTTTATTAGTGGTTTTGTTTTCCTTCGTTGCGGCAGAGGGCTTTTTGGCCCCGCTGGAAAAGGCGCTGGAAAACGCCGGCCTGCCGGAACCGTGGGCAGGACTGATAAGCCTGCTGATTCTGATTCTGGGGGCCGCTTTCTTAATGATGACCGTGGCCGGCATTGTGCCAAGGCGGATCGGTCAGAAAAAGCCACGGGCGGTTCTGACCGGCCTTGCCGTTCCGGCACGGATTTTTTACGTCCTGAACGTTCCGGCAGTGCGGGTTTCCAGCGCCATTAGTTATGCGCTGATGAAAATATTCGGACTGACTCGCCTGAAGGAAGAAAATGGTGTAACGGAGGCAGAAATCCTGTCCATGGTGGCAGAGGGCGGAGACAGCGGTGTCATTGAAGATGACCAGGCAGAAATGATTCACAACATTTTTGCATTTGATGATGTCTTTGTGTCAGAGTTAATGACGCATCGCACGGACGTGGTTGCCATAGATGCGGACGCGCCTGTTACGGAGTTGCGGGATCTGGCCATTGAAGAAGGCTATTCCCGGTTCCCAGTGTACCAGGGAGATATAGATAACATTGTTGGCGTAGTGCACGTCAAAGACCTGCTGGATTACATAGACAAATCAGTACCCAAGTCCAGAAAAGTGTCTGCTTTTATGCGCAGCCCGGTCTTTGTGCCGGAAACCATGCGCTGTGACCGCCTGTTTAAATCCATGACGGAAAAGCATATCCAGCTGGCGGTTGCGGTAGATGAATACGGCGGCACAGCGGGAATTATTACGCTGGAAGACCTGATTGAGTCCATTCTGGGCAACATCCAGGATGAATATGACGAAGAGGAAGAGGATATCCGTTCCATCGGGGAAGATTCCTTCCGCCTGGAAGGCACGGCGGACCTGGATGATGTTGCCGGAGAACTGGACGTGGTCTTCCCGGAAGGAGACTATGACACCATCGGTGGTTTCCTGATAGACCGGCTGGGCTTCATCCCCGAAGACGGCTCCACCGTCAGCGTGGATTTTGCCGGCTTCCGCTTTACCTGTACCCAGATTGAAGATCGCCGGATTGGCACGGTTTTGGCGGCCCGTCTTCCTTCCGAAGAGGCTGCGGCTGACGCCACTGAAATGGCCACGGAAGAGCCTGTTCGCCCAAAAGAAAACAACTGAATGAGATAGGAGCGGCTGACCCTGTTATTTTGTACTGATTCACAGGGAAAACCGCTCCCTTTTTTGGCGGAAATAAGGCTTGCAAAAACGCGGTTTTCTCCCTATAATATTCGCGATTGACAAGAAATTGTCAAAACCAAAAGCTTTTTTGAACTATATGGAGGTTTCACCATGGTAAAAGTTGCAATTAATGGATTCGGCCGCATCGGTCGTCTGGCATTCCGTCAGATGTTTAACGCAGACGGATACGAAGTAGTAGCAATCAACGATCTGACTAAGCCGAGCATGCTTGCTCACCTTCTGAAGTATGACTCCGCACAGGGCCGTTATGCTCTTTGCGACAAAGTTACTTCCGATGACGAAGCTGGCACAATTACTGTTGACGGTAAGACCATCACTATCTATAAGGAAGCAAATGCTGCTGACCTTCCCTGGGGCGAACTGGGCGTAGACGTTGTTCTGGAATGCACCGGTTTCTACTGCTCCAAAGATAAGGCACAGGCTCACCTTGACGCTGGTGCCAAGAAAGTTGTTATTTCTGCTCCGGCAGGCAAGGACCTTCCAACTGTTGTTTACAGCGTAAACGAAAACGTACTGACCAAGGAAGACAAGATCATTTCTGCTGCATCCTGCACCACCAACTGCCTTGCTCCTATGGCTAAGACCCTGAATGACTATGCTCCAATCCAGAGCGGTATCATGACCACTGTTCACGCTTTCACCGGTGACCAGATGGTTCTGGACGGCCCGCACAGAAAGGGTGACCTTCGTCGTGCACGTGCCGCAGCTGTTAACATTGTTCCGAACTCCACCGGTGCTGCAAAAGCTATCGGCCTTGTAATTCCGGAACTGGACGGCAAACTGATCGGTTCCGCACAGCGTGTTCCTGTTCCAACAGGTTCTACCACCATCCTGGTTGCTGTTGTTAAGGGCAAGGATATTACTAAGGAAGGCATCAACGCTGCCATGAAGGCTGCTTCTTCCGCTTCCTTCGGTTACACCGAAGAACCGCTGGTATCCTCTGATATCATCGGCATTACTTATGGTTCTCTGTTCGATGCAACACAGACCATGGTTACTAAGATTGATGACGACACCTATCAGGTACAGGTTGTTGCATGGTATGACAACGAAAACTCCTATACCTCCCAGATGGTTCGTACCATCAAATACTTTGCAGAACTTGGCTAAGCTTAGCTGACAGGAAATCCTGCAAAACAGAAAATCAGGGCCCGCTCCAAACGGAGCGGGCCCTTTTTCTTTGTTTTTTACCATCTGTTTTCTACGTATTCACAGAAGGCATACATATCTTTGATTTCTAATTTGGTACCGTCATCTAAGGTAACAGTGCCATTCCACAGACCGTGTACCTGATGGGAATTCATGCGAAGTGCCAGGGCGTTGATGTCTGAATGATAATCATAAAACGGTGTCATGGTCATGTCAAACCGACCGTCCTTGGAAACAAACTTCCATGGTTCCATGTACTTGTCCGGCTTGGGGAAGGTTTCCACGTCAATGGCGTCAAACTTGTGGGCCTTGCCATCGTAAAAGATGGCGGTTTCGGTAGCGTTGCTTTCGTTACCGATACCCCAGGTAATTTCAAAGCCAAAGGTGTGTTTCCTGCCCTCTGCATCTGTTAAGTAAGTGGAGCCGCTGCCCCAATACCAAACCAGCTTGTACGGGGTGCATACGCGGCCCCAGTCCAAAGAGCAGAAGGTGTCTTCTTTAGAGAAGGTAAATTCTTTGTCCTTAGACTTGATGTAACCGGCGCACGGCATACATACGGCCTTGGTGGTCATGAAATAACGGTCTTCATAACCATCAAAAGGAAGAATGGTAGTCAGATTCTGATGGTCATCATACATGTCCATCTGGAAGGAAGCTTCTACCTTTTTGTCCTTGTAGGTCAGGGTACGGGATTTTGCTTCTGTTTTGAATTCAAACTCCGCAGATCCGATTTTGTAACCGACCACGTTTGGAACGTCTCCTTTGGGAGGCAACGGATATTTGTCTTTGCCTCCAAGAAAGAGATGCATGGCGTTGATTGGCTTCTTTCCGTTCTGTACATCTACCACTACGGCGGAAACATATCCGCCCAGGGAGATGTTGGCAAAGCTGATCTGAACCATCAGCTTACCATCGGAGATCTGATAGAAATCCCATTCTTTCCGGCGCATCTGGTGTCTGACCCGCTTCCGGTCATAGTCGAACACGTTGTGCCTGGCATATCCTGCACAAAGAAGTTTACCGGTTTCGTCCAACATGGTAGTTGGTTCGGTATATTCTTTCTGCGCGGAGGTCCAGGTGCCGTCCATCCAGCTGGAATAAGTTCTATCCATAGAATTACCCCTTTCTGTATTCAGTTTTTTATGTTTCGCTTTTTCGGCGATAAGGTTCGTTTTTCGGGCGAGGCAGCTTTTTACTTTTCGCCGGCTTCAATGTCGGACATCATGTGGCACTTCTTATATTTCTTGCCACTGCCGCACCAGCAGGGATCGTTCGGGCCCGGCTTCTTGTCTTTTACAACCGGTTTATTGGAACCGCCGCGTGCGGCCTGGTCCAGGTCGTCTTTGGCAGAAGAGGTTCCGGTTACGGTTGCCTGTGCTTTCCGCTGGATTGGAGTCTGCTTTCTGACTTTAACGGTCAGCAGATCCTTAACGGTGTTTTCCCGAATCAGGGCAGTCATTTCATTGAAGATGTCGGAACTTTCATACTTGAAGGCAACAACCGGATCCTGCTGTGCATAGGACCGCAGGCCAATGCCACGCTTCAGTTCTTCCATGGCGTCAATGTGTTCCATCCAGAGGGCGTCTACATGGTGGAGCAGAAGCATCCGTTCCAGACTTCTGGTAATTTCCGGAGTAAATTCTTCTTCGCGAGCGTTGTATTTGTCGTGACCCTTCTTCTTTAAATATTCCCGAATTTCTTCGCGGGACATCTTTTCCTGCAGGTCTTCCGGTTCAGTAATCCAGCCAAGGAATTTGTCACGAAGGGCGTTGATTTCCCACTTGTCCCATCCGTCATCGGAAGCACAGAAGTTGTCTACGGCAAGGTCAATGGTTTCATCCATCATGGAAAGGATGGAATCCTTCAGATCGGTTTCGTCCAGAACCTGGTCACGCTGCTTGTAAATCAGTTCACGCTGCTGGTTCATAACGTCGTCATACTTCAGAACGTTCTTACGGGTGGCGTAGTGCTGTCCTTCCACCTTCTTCTGCGCATTGGCAATGGTCTTTGTTAAGGTGCGAAGTTCAATGGGAAGATTTTCGTCAATCTTCAGGTTGTCCATCAGACGGCTCATTTTTTCGCCGCCGAAGAGACGGATTAAGTCATCTTCCATGGAAAGGAAGAATCTGGATTCACCAGGGTCTCCCTGACGGCCGGAACGTCCGCGCAGCTGGTTGTCAATACGACGGGATTCATGCCGTTCGGTACCAAGGATAAACAGACCACCGGCTTCTCTTACTTTTTCTGCTTCCGGAGCAATCTGCTCTTTGAATTTTTCAATCAGCTCGGCATATTGTTTCCGGGCTTTGATAACATCTTTGTTTTCGGTTTCGGCATAACCCATGGCTTCTGCCACAATTTCCGGTGCAAAGAATTTCCGCAACTGTGCTTTGGCAAGGAATTCCGGGTTGCCGCCAAGCATAATGTCCGTACCACGACCGGCCATGTTGGTGGCAATGGTAATGGCACCGAGTTTACCGGCCTGGGCAATGATTTCGGCTTCGCGTTCATTGTTCTTTGCGTTCAGCACTTCGTGCTTTAAGCCCTTCTGCTTTAACAGACGGCTCATGATTTCGGATTTTTCAATGGAAACGGTACCAACCAGAACCGGCTGTCCTTTTTCATGACAGGCAATAATCTGATCCATGGCGGCATAGAATTTAGCCTTCTGGGTCTTGTAAACAACATCTTCATGGTCTACCCGGATCATGGGCTTGTTGGTTGGAACTTCAACCGGGAACAGGTTATAAATTTCAGAGAATTCGTCTGCTTCGGTCATGGCAGTACCGGTCATACCGGCCAGCTTGGTATACAGACGGAAGTAGTTCTGGAAGGTAATGGATGCTAAGGTCTTGGATTCCCGCTTTACCTGTACTTTTTCTTTTGCTTCAATGGCCTGGTGCAGACCTTCGTTGTAACGTCTGCCGTTCATGATACGGCCGGTGAATTCGTCTACAATTAAAACTTCACCGTCTTTTACAACGTAGTCAATGTCACGGTGCATAATGCCGTGGGCTTTCAGAGCCTGGTTGATGTGGTGGAAGAGGGTGGTGTTTTCGGCATCGGTCAGGTTGTCTACACCAAAGAACTCTTCGGCCTTCTTTACGCCGGACTGGGCAAGTGTTGCAGTCTTGGCTTTTTCATCTACGATATAGTCTCCATCGCCCAAATCTTCATATTCTTCTTTGGATTCGGCTTCCTTAACCTTGGTCATGGTCAGGGTGCTTACAAAGGCATCTGCCATGGCGTACAGTTCGGTGGATTCGGTACCCATACCGGAAATGATCAGCGGGGTTCTGGCTTCGTCAATCAGGATGGAGTCAACTTCGTCCACGATGGCGTAGTTATGGCCACGCTGTACTTTATCTTTTTTATACTGCACCATGTTGTCACGCAGATAGTCAAATCCGAATTCGTTGTTGGTGCCGTAGGTAATATCTGCAGCATAAGCTTCCCGGCGGGCATCTGTGGAAAGACCGTTGACGATCAGGCCGACGGACAGACCAAGGAAGCGGTATACCTTACCCATCCATTCGGAGTCACGGCGGGCGAGGTAGTCGTTTACGGTAACAATGTGAACGCCGTTTTCCGACAGGGCATTCAGGTAAGCCGGCAGGGTGGCAACCAGGGTTTTACCTTCACCGGTTTTCATTTCGGCAATACCGCCGTTGTGTAAAACAATGCCGCCCAGGATTTGAACGGGATACGGCTTCAGGCCGATAACACGCCAGTCTGCTTCACGGCAGGCGGCAAAAGCGTCCGGTAAAATGTCATCCAGCGTTTCGCCGTTGGCAAGGCGTTCTTTCAGGGCCGGGGTAACGGCGCGTAATTCGTCGTCTGACATGGCGGCATAGGTGTCCTCCAAAGCCAGAACGGCATCTTTAATCGGGGTCATCTTCCGGATTTCTTTTGCGGAATAATCAAAAAGGTTTTTAAAAACTCCCATTGAGTGCGGTCTCCTTTTAGTTGGTTTGGCCTTGCCCGATAGGGGTAGCGGGAAGACCTCTACATATACTCCAACATTATAGCATAAGACTACGTTAAAATCCTAGATGAAATATTGATTTCACGCCGTCTATTCGATATAATGTTTACACGATAAAAGCGGAGTGCGCTTTTGTTTGGTCATATGGCGTGTGGGTCCTGTGCGGCGAAGCGCCGTGAATCATGTCAGGCGGGGAACCGAGCAGCATTAAGCGGATTGCCTCGAGCGCCACAGTCCGCCTGCATGCCATATGATCAAGGAAAAGCAGCTTCGCTATTTTTATCATTTCAAATTGGAAAAGGAGGCGCGGAAATGTACCAGGCACTGTATCGCAAATGGAGACCAAAAGTCTTTGCGGATGTGGTGGGTCAGTCCCATGTTACGGAAACCCTCATGAATGAAATCATGACCGGACGGCATTCCCACGCTTACCTGTTTACCGGGTCCCGGGGTACGGGTAAAACCACCTGTGCAAAAATTTTTGCAAAAGCGGTCAACTGCCAGCACCCCGTTAACGGAGACCCGTGCAACCAGTGTGACATCTGCCGTGGCATAGATGATGGCAGCATTCTGGACGTAGTGGAAATTGACGCCGCATCCAACAATGGGGTGGACAATATCCGGGACATCCGGGACGAAGCCAAGTTTACGCCGGTCAACGGACAATACCGTGTGTATATCATTGACGAAGTTCATATGTTGTCTGCCGGCGCATTTAACGCTTTGCTGAAAACGCTGGAAGAGCCGCCGGAGCATGTAAAGTTTGTCCTGGCCACCACGGAGGTGCAAAAGCTGCCCGCTACCATTTTATCCCGGTGCCAGCGGTTTGATTTTAAACGCATCCGGCCGGAAGACATTGCCGGACGGATTACCTACGTGGCTGGGCAGGAAAACCTGAACTTAACTGCGGAGGCGGCCAACCTGATTGCCCGGCTGGCGGATGGTGCCCTGCGGGACGCACTGTCCATTCTGGACCAGTGCATCAGTCACGGCAGGGACATAGACGAAGCCGTAGTCAATGAGGTTGTCGGCCTGGCCGGCAAAGACCACCTGTTTGCGCTGGCGGACAGCATCCTGCGGCATGACAGCGCTGCAGCTCTGAATCAGATCAACCTGTTGTACAGCGGGTCCTGTGAAATGGACCGCCTGTGCAATGAATTAATTAACCATTTCCGAAACCTGATGATTGCCAAGGCGGTTAAGGACCCGCATGGACTGATTGTCTGCTCTGATCAGGAGCTGCAGGAATATCAGTCTATGGCGGCCGGCTGCTCCATGGGACAGATTCTGCAGGCACTGGACGTTCTTGGGGAAACCATGAACAACCTGCGCAAAGGCTTAAACCGCCGGGTAGAAGTGGAAATGGCCGTAATCCGCCTTTGCGCGGATCTTGGCACCGCAGCACCACAAACAACAGCTACCACAGCACAGCCGGTGCGCACAAGCGCGGCACCTGCCAGAACGGCGCCTGCTGCCCGGCCTGAACCGGTGCAGCATAGTGCGCCCCCAGTAGCTCCGGCAGCTTCTGCAAGCGTGGCTTCGCAGAGCGCGCCTGCTCCGGCGGCACCAACCGTGCCAGAGTCATTACCTTTTGACATAGACGAACCGGAAGAAACACCACCGCTGCCAGAAGAGGCACCGCCGGAATACGCAGACATCGCAACAGAGTATGCGCCGCCTGTACCGGAAGAAGCACCGCCGGCTCCAGCGGAGCCACCTATGCAGCCCATTCCGGATGCACCGTATGTTTCTCTGCAGGAGGAATTGCCGGATGGCCCGGTTCCAGCCGATGTTTGGCGGGCGTTAATCAGAGAATTTTGTGACCATGACAGGCCTTTGACCGGATGCCTCAATTCCGCCAAAGCGTACAAGCGTGGAGAAGCGTTACTGATTGACACAGACAATGTTCTGGTAAAGAATTTCCTGCCGAAGGAAGATCATCGCCGGATTTTTATGGCCGCAACGTACACGGTTATGGGACAGTATCTGACCCCTATTATCGGTATACCGGAAGAAGAGGCACTGCAAGCTGCACAGGCAGAACAAGCCACAAAAACAACACAAACAGACGAACCGGAGGACCCGCTCCTTCCGTTTATAGACAAACTGACCGCGTTGGGCGTAGACCTGACCATAGAGGAGTAAACCAATGAAAGCAAATGTTCCAAAGACCGGCATTGGTGCCAACCAGGCCGGCATGATGAAACAAATTCAAAAAATGCAGGAAGACATGGAAGCCAGACAAAAGGAAGTTCAGGAAACAGAATTTTCTGCTTCTGCCGGCGGCGGAGCAGTATCCGTTTCCGTAAAAGGCACCCATGAAGTCAGCTCTATTCATATTCAGCCGGACGTAGTAGATCCGGAAGATGTGGAAATGCTGGAAGACCTGCTGACCGCCGCTTTGAACGAAGCAAACCGCAAGGCTGCAGATGCCATGGAAAATGCCATGGGCGCTGTAACCGGCGGAATGAACATTCCGGGTATGCCGGGTCTGTTTTAAGCCAGATCCCAGTTTTGGAGGACCATCATGAGTGTTGATGTTGCAGCGCTTTCCCAGCTGATAGAGCAGTTTGAGCGTATTCCGGGAATAGGACATAAAAGCGCACAACGAATGGCTTTTTATGTGCTGAATTTGCCGGAAGCAGATGCTGAAAAATTTGCGGATTCCATTTTGAATGCGCGCAAAAAGATTCATCAATGTGCCATTTGCTGCAACCTGACAGAAGATGAACTCTGCTCCATTTGCAAAAATGAAGCCAGGGACAAATCCATTGTCTGTGTAGTGGAAGACCCCCGGGATGTCATGGCCATTGAACGCACCCATGAATATGGCGGCACGTATCATGTTTTGCATGGAGCCATCTCGCCAATGTCCGGCGTGGGTCCGGACCAGTTGACCATTAAGCAGCTGCTGGCTCGCTTGGACGGCGTTAATGAAGTCATTATGGCAACCAATCCAACGGTAGAAGGGGAAGCTACTGCCATGTACCTTTCCCGCCTGCTGAAGCCGATGGGAATACGGACTACCCGGCTTGCCTATGGTGTCCCTGTTGGGGCCGATTTGGAATATGCGGATGAAGTTACTTTGTCCAGAGCCATGGAAGGCCGCCGGGAAATTTAACGTTAAAAGAATCGGAAGAAAGGAGGGCTCTGCGGTGCCACAGCAAAATGAACTGCAAACCGTATCACGGAATAAAAAGGCGTACCACGACTACTTCGTCATTGACAGTTATGAAGCCGGAATAGAGCTCTTCGGAACCGAGGTAAAGTCCGTCCGTCAGGGAAAAATCAACCTGAAGGATGCCTGGTGTACCATAGATGACGGAGAATTATTCGTCAACGGAATGCATATCAGTCCTTATGAATTCGGCAATATTTTTAATCGGGACCCCATGCGGAAACGTAAACTGCTGATGCACAAGCGGGAAATTAATCGCCTGTTTGGAGAAATTAAGCAGCAGGGGTATACTTTAGTCCCACTTTCCGCTTACTTTAAGAAGGGCAAGCTGAAAATTCAGATTGGTCTTTGCAAGGGTAAGAAGAATTATGACAAGCGGGAAAGCATTGCCAGAAAAGACGCACAGCGGGAAGCCGAGCGGGCTCTCCGTGACCGCCAAAGATAAACACCACCCAACCAATAAGGGGATGAAAGGATTTCGACGGGGACGGTGAATCACGATAAGCGGGTAGAGGCGCAAGACCGCTTTAAAACTTGCAAACTTTTTCAAAATAAACGACAACGATAATTTTGAACTCCAGGCTGCGTAAGTAAGCCTGCATCCTGCCCGGGAGGACTGCGGCCCGGTGTCAGGGTGTCATTTTAGCAGTGCACGTGCACAGAGTACTTGCTTCGGCTCTGTCATGCAAAAGGGAGCTACCGATTGTATCAGCCTGTTAGCCGGCGGGTACATGGGGGAATCTTAGTAGACTGAATACACCCGTAGAAAGTTGTGTGGATCTGTTTTCGGACGTGGGTTCGACTCCCACCATCTCCACCACATAAAAGCACCCATCAGTGTCAGATACGCTGATGGGTGCTTTTCTTTTCGGCAAAACAACCGGAAGGTCACATAAAACTTTGGATCTTTTGCCGTAGTTTCTATTTTGGAAAAAAGGTAGTGAATACGATATAGTAAAGGTGGGGGACTCCCCATTTCAAAAATCAAATTTTAACAGAAAGGACGATGAAAATGGACAAGACCAACAAGTATGCAGGTACGCAAACGGAGAAAAATCTTTGGGAAGCCTTTTCCGGCGAATCCCAGGCCAGAAACAAGTATACCTATTTTGCCTCGGTTGCCAAAAAGCAGGGCTATGAGCAAATTGCCGCCCTCTTTTTGAAAACGGCAGACAATGAAAAAGAGCATGCCAAGCTGTGGTTTAAAGAATTAAACGGCATTGGGGATACCGCAGCCAACCTGCTTGCAGCGGCCGAAGGCGAAAACTACGAGTGGACCGACATGTATGACGGCTTTGCCAAGACGGCAGAGGAAGAAGGCTTTGCTGAACTGGCCGCAAGATTCCGCCTGGTGGCGGCAATAGAACGGCATCATGAGGAACGCTACCGGGCCTTGCTCCATAACGTGGAAATGGCTGAAGTGTTTGCCAAGAGCGATGTTAAAGTTTGGGAGTGCCGCAACTGCGGACACATTGTAGTGGGTACGGAGGCACCTGAAATCTGCCCCACCTGCCTACATCCGCAAAGCTATTTTGAAGTACATGCAGAAAATTATTAATTGGGAAAAGGAGGCATTATCATGAGTCAAAAATTCTATGTTTGTGAACATTGCGGAAATATCATTACATTTCTGGAAGACCATGGGGTACCGGTTATTTGCTGTGGCCAGGAAATGACCGAACTGATTCCGGGTACAGTAGATGCCGCCGTAGAAAAACACGTTCCGGTTTACACAGTGGCAGATGGAATGGTTTCCGTTTCCGTCGGCGAGGTAGCGCATCCCATGATTCCGGAGCACTATATTGAATGGATCTGGCTGCAAACCAAGACGGGTACGCAACTAAAGAAGTTACATCCGGGGGATGATCCGGAAGCGCACTTCTTTATTGGCCCTGAGGAGCAGGTAGAAACTGTCTTTGCCTATTGTAATTTACATGGGCTCTGGAAAGGATAAAGGCGTTTTTTATAAGACCATAAGTACGGTGCCAAGGGTAATCAGCACCGACCCGATGGCGGTTTTAACCGTAAATTCTTCATGCAGGAAAGTGAAGGCTAAAATCAAAGTCAGAACAACGCTCATTTTGTCAATGGGGACGACTTTGGAAACGTCACCCAGCTGAATGGCCCGGTAATAACAGATCCAGGAGGCACCGGTGGCAAGGCCGGACAGAATCAGGAAAATCCAGCTTTTTTTGTCTATGGTGGTAATGCCGCTTTGAGCATGGGTTAAAAAGACAATCAGCCAGGACATGCCGACAACGACAACCGTTCGGATGGCGGTAGCCAGATTACTGTCTACACCCTCTATGCCAATCTTGGCCAAAATGGAGGTCAGCGCGGCAAAAACGGCGGACAGGATGGCAAATAGTATCCACATAAAACCCCTTCTTTCGTATATGCTCATTATATCCCAAAAGAAGTACCACGAAAATGCAATTTTCCTTTATAATATGGTGGTAACTAGGAAACGGAGGAATGAGTATGTCGGCAACCGTAGAAATCCTGTGCGGGGTCATTATTGTGTTATTGCTGGTGCTGATTGCATTAGTGCTGGTCAGAAAACCGAAATTGGATACCACGCAATTAGACAAAATTGAAGAAATCAGCCAGCAGTCCAGGGGGCAGCTCAGCGGTCTGAACCAGAGTATGGCAGACCTGACCAACAAAAATTATGAGCAGCAAATCCGGTTAATGAAAGAACTGAATGCCAGTAATGAAAAGCAAAACCAGGTCATTACCACATCCATTCATAACCTGCAGGAAAGCAATGAAAAGAAATTGGACCAGATGCGGAATGCGGTAGACGCTAACTCGCAGAAACAATCGGAAACGGTTTCCAAAGCCATTACGTCCATGCAGGAAAGCAATGAAAAAAAGCTGGAACAGATGCGGCTGACGGTAGACGAAAAGCTGACAGAAACCCTGAACAAGCGCATAAATGCGTCCTTTGAACAGGTTTCCAATCAGCTGGAAAACGTGCATAAATCCTTGGGCGAAATGAAGGAGCTGTCAGCAGGGGTTACGGATAATGTTAAGGGTCTGAATCGCGTGCTGACCAACGTCAAGTCCCGCGGAACCTGGGCGGAGGTGCAGCTTGGCAATATCCTGGACCAGACCATCCCGGCCGGTATGTATGAAACCAACGTCAAAACCAATCCGAAGTACAACGGACAGGTGGAATTTGCCGTTAAAATTCCCAATTCCGGTACAGACGAAACCACGTGGCTCCCCATTGACTCCAAGTTCCCAATGGAAGACTATGCCCGTTTGGCAGAGGCTTCTGAAAAAGGAGATTTACCAGCGCTGGAAGCGGCAAAAAAGGCTCTGGAGGTTCGCCTGAAAGGAGAAGCCAAGGCCATTCAGAATTATATTGCACCGCCGGGGACTACGCCATTTGCCATTATGTATTTGGCAACGGAAGGGCTGTATGCCGAAGCCATGGGCAATTATGGTTTGTGCGAACAGTTGCAGCAGCAGAATATCATGATTGCCGGGCCAAGCACCATTACAGCGTTGCTGAATTCTTTGGCCATGGGCTTCCGGTCCATTGCCATTAACCAGAAAGCCGATGAAGTTTACAAGGTACTGGGAGCAGCCAAGGTACAGTATGCCAAGTTTGGAGACCTTCTGGCCAAGGCCAAGAAAAAGGTGGACGAAGCCGGTAAAGTACTGGATGAAGCAGACCATAGAAATAATATCATCCAGAAGAAACTGAAAAACGTGGAAACACTGACGGAGTCAGATGCAGATCTTCTGCTGGAAACCGCAGAAGTGGACAGTTAACAGTTGTATTTTTTACAGGAAAACGCACTACGGAGATTTCCATAGTACGTTTTCTTTTTTTTATAAAAAAGACGGACATAAGCCCGGTAGATTTGTTATAATCAATGTGAAAATAGACTACTGTCAAATTTTTTGCACGGAAATTTTTAAAATGGAGGAAAAAATGATATCACAAATTTTAGCGCTGGCCATTTTTTTGGTTATGTTTATCCTGATTATCCTGGATAAATTTGAACGCCATTGGGTAACGCTGGCTTGCGGCGCAGCAACATCCATCTTTGTATTTGGCTTTTCCCTGCGCAGCATGGATGCGTTCCTGGAAACCTTAAATGTTCGGAACATTTTTACACTGGGTTTCTGGTATGACAAAACCGGTGCCGCAGAAAGTACCAGTGGCATTAACTGGGCCACTATTTTATTCCTGGCCGGCATGATGATTATGGTAGAAGGTATGGCAAAGGCCGGCTTCTTCCGCTGGCTGTGTTTAACCATTGCCAAAGCAGTTCATTACAAGGTCATTCCCATCTTTGTTACATTCATGATCATGTCCTTTATCCTGGCCATGTTCATTGACAGTATTACGGTTATTCTGTTCCTGGCGGCGGTTACGGTAGAACTGGCCCAGCTGCTGAAGTTTAACCCAATACCCATGATTCTGACAGAAATTTTCTGTGCCAACCTTGGCGGTTCGGCCACTATGTGTGGAGACCCTCCAAATATCATTATCGGAACTTCCCTGAAGTATTCCTTTACCGCATTCCTGACCAATACCGGCTTAATGGCAGCCATCTCTTTAATTGTGGTTCTGCTGTATTTTTATCTTTGCTACAGAAAACAGTATGCAACAGTAGAAGGCGTAGATCAGGAAACCATTGCAGGTCTTGCTCCACATACGGCAATTACCAATAAAAAGGCCTTCATTATCAGCTGCGTTATTTTCCTTATTGCGGTAGTTCTGCTGATTACCCATGCACAAACCGGATTAACGGTAGCCTTTATTGGCGCAGTTATCGGACTGATTACCCTGCTCGTTTCCGGAAAGGGCGCAAAGGATGTTTTAAAGGGCGTGGATTATAAAACCCTGCTGTTCTTTGTTGGCCTGTTTATGGTTGTCGGCGGCCTGGAACAGACCGGCGTACTGGAAGTAGTAGCACAGTTCATTGAAAAAGTCAGCGGTGGCAACATGATGCTGATGATTGCCATTATTATCTGGGTATCTGCCATTGCCAGTGCCTTTGTAGATAATATTCCGTTTGCGGCAACCATGATTCCGGTTATTAAAACCCTGGCAGCCACCACCGGTGCGGACCTGTCTGTCCTTGCCTGGACGCTGGCAATGGGAACCGACATCGGCGGCAGTGCAACTCCAATTGGTGCCTCTGCTAACGTAGTAGGAACCTCTATTGCATCCAGAGAAGGATATCCCATCAGTTGGAAAGAATATTGCAAGGCATCGGTACCGGCAGTTATCATTGTTATTTTAATTTCCATGGGCTGTATTTATCTTCGTTACTTATAAGATGGAGGTATCTCTATGAACAAACAACTCATTATTGCGGTAGGTCGTGAACACGGAAGCGCCGGACGCGTTATTGCAAAAAAACTGGCAGAACAATATCAGATTGCATTTTATGATTCTAATCTGCTGAAGGATATTGCAACTCAAAAGGATGTCAGTGCTAAGGAGCTGCAAAAATATGATGAGCATCCCCGGCATAAGCTGTTTACCCGCACCGTACGCGGATACAGTAGCTCGCCGGAGGAAAACATTGCCCGGCTGCAATTTGATTTTCTGAAGCAAAAGGCGGATGCCGGCGAATCCTTCGTCATTGTGGGCAGATGCGCGGAATATGTGCTGCGGGACAACCCCAACATGATCAGTGTCTTTATCCTTGGCGATTCAGCCACCAAAATCGCACACCTGATGGACCGTTATCAGCTGTCTGAAAAAGAGGCCAAAGCCAGAATGGATCAGTGTGACAAGCGGCGCAAGGAGTATCACAACCATTATTGCCCCGGCAAATGGGGTGACTCCAGAAGCTATGAGCTTTGCATTAACAGTAGCAAAATCGGCCTGGACGAAACAGCTCGTGTCATCAGCGAATACATCAACAGCCGCCGGAAATAAAGAATAGGAATAAAACGCCCTGCGTGGTGGCCTTGCAAATGGTAAGGCTACTACGTGGGGCGGTTTTTTTTGACTGGTAAAAAGCTGAATCGCATGGGCATTGTATGATAAGATAAAGATGGCTTAGAAATGAGGTGCGTTATGGAAAAACAGGAATATCAAAAGTTAGTGAAAGCCATTGGCAGCAAGGAACTGACGGATGCGGAACGGGAAAAGGCAGAAGGCAGTTTTTTAGCATTGCCCAGTGGAAAGATCCACTATTTACTGGAGGGCACAGGAGAGCCCTGCGTGCTGGTGCCGGGGTACGCCACGCCATACTATTTGTATGACAAGGTGGCAGAATCTCTGGTACAAAACGGATATCAGGTGCTGCGGTATGACCTGATGGGACGTGGTCTGTCAGAGCGGGTAAAGACGGATTATACGCCGGAATTTTTTGCCAGACAGTTGCAGGAAATTACGGAAGCAGTGCTTGGAGACCAACCGTTTTATCTATTTGGTACATCAATGGGAGGCTCCATTACATCCACTTTTGCTGCCCTGCATCCGGACAAGGTAAAGAAGCTGATTCTGCTGGCACCGGCTGGTATGGATTCTTTCCAGCCACCGTTTTATATGAAGTTAGCAGATATGCCGCTCCTTGGCGATTTAATTTTTGCTGTTGCCGGAGTCAGACTTTCCATGGGAGGCTGTGCCAAAGAACTGCTGCACGCGGATCAGACCGTAAAGGATGATTACGTACGCAAATTTGCGCACGATGCGCAGTACAAAGGCCTGGCCCGGTGTCTGCTGTCCAGTCTGCGGCATACCATTTTGAAAACGGAACATACAACGGAGAATTATAAGAAACTGGCAGAAAAGAAGATCCCGACGCTGGTGCTTTGGGGAACCCTGGACGCTACCATGCCGTATATGCAAATGGAGCGGATGAAAGAGATTTTGCCGGAAGCTACGTTTGTAACTTTTGAGGAATCCGGTCACATCTTCTTGTACGACGAAGGGGAGCGGACCATGGAACAGGTTCTGCCGTTTTTGAAGGGGTAAGGAAATGAAGAAGATTATTGTCATCGGCCTGGGCCACGGAGGCCTGGTGGCCGCCAAGAAACTGGCCGAGGCCGGATTTGACGTAGTAATTTTAGAAAAGAAAGCCAGGGAGGAAACAGGATACCCGTGGGAAGACGATATTCGGTTTGACATCTTTTCCCGCGTTGACATCCCGGCTCCTCCAGAAGAATTGTATTGCCAAAAGACCCAGCGCTGCTTTATTGCGCCGGATCTGAGCGCACTGCCGCTGCCAAAGGGCAAGCCAATGGAAGATATCTCTATTTCCAGAAAGGGTCTGCTTGCCCATTTGGCTTCCCTGGCCGAACAGGCCGGCGCTGTCATCCGGTACCAGACGCCGGTAGAAAAACTGGTTACCCTGGACAACAGGGTGGTTGGAGTAAAAACAGCAGATGCCGTCCTACCGGCGGATCTGGTTGTGGATGCCAGCGGCTTCCTGTCCCCGTTCCGTGCCCAGGTCCCGGAACAGTTCGGTGTGCAGGCAGAGCCGGCGCCGGATGACCGTATGGAGGTGTACAGAGCCATTCATAAAAAAGCTCCGGGAACGGAAACGCCGCACCCGGAACGCCATTATTATATCCGCCACCGGGGTGGAGCGGGCATCAGCTGGTGCAACGTGAATTTCCATGATGAAGTAGACCTTTGGTTGGCCGTATTGGAAAGCTGCCGGAAGAAGAGTGGAAAGCTTCGCTAGCTGATATGAAAGAAATTAATCCGGCTTACAGTGACGAGGTTATTGTTCCGGGGCGTATTGTTACCATTGCCCTGCGGAGCACTATTGGCCGCATGGTAGCTGATGGATTCGCTCTTGTTGGCGATTCCGCTTTCATGACTATGCCCTTTATGGGCTCCGGTTTGGAGGCCTCCATGTTAGCCGGTAGCCTTTTAGCGCAAACCGTCATCCGAAAAGCAGATAGTAAGTTTACAGCTGTCGATTTGTGGGACTATCAGGTAGCGTATTATCAGGAACAAGGTGCCACGTATGCATTTGTTGATATCCTAAAACGCTGGGTGCTGAATCTGGAACCGGAAAAATTAAACTGGCTGTTTGGCTGTGGTGCTGTTACACCGGAAGATATGCTGATGGTTAGCACGGATCAGAATAAGAAATCCACACTGACACCGGGTAGTGTGCTAAAGAAAGTGGGAATATTGCTGCATCGCCCGGACATTATCGGCGGAGCCGTAGCCACTGCATTGCGGGGCGTCCTGGAATTGCTGGTGGCCAAATCCATTCCCAAGCACTACCGTCCGTTGGAAATCAAACTCTGGCAAAAACTGTATGAAGGCCTTGTGCCTCATCAGGCAATTTAAAATTGTAAAACAGAAAGGAGCGCTTCCTATGTTAGTTACTTTACTCATTTGTGTTATTTACTGGATTTACGATGGCCCGGTGAAAGAGGCGGAAAAGGGCTGGCCGCTGTTCTTTTCCATTGCGAGTCGGGTTCTGACTATTATTACAGCCATTTCCTTGCTTATTTTGCTGGCCATTCTTCTTTTTGGCGATTTTGATGCTCTTGCAAGAACCATTGAATCATTCTTTTACTCCACACAGTATGCCGGGGATGTTGCTGGTGCAATCTAAGTAAAATAGTCCAAAGAAAAAAGAGCTTGCTGCAAATCTGCAACAAGCTCTTACTTTTTAATTGGATGTTTACATGGTGGCCAGACCGGATACGGCCAAAATAAGGACGGCCAGAGCCATAATGACGTGGCAGCCGAAGATAGCAGGAATGCCATATGCAAAGTTCTTTTTTCTGGTTTTATGATGGAAAACCTGCATGGCAACATAGGCTCCGACTGCACCGCCCAACCAGGCCAGGGTAAACAGAACCCATTCCGGAATCCGCCACTGCTGATTTTCAGCTTTTTTCTTGTCCCAGAAGAAGACCAGGGCAGTAATGATATTTATAAGGACCAGGTAAATAGCAAAACGCATAGAAAGTCTCCTTCTTTTTGTGCTTAAATCCGTAAGCATGATACCAAAAAGGAGCGGGAAAGTCTACCGCTTCCTTTTAAACAGAGCAAAACTGTGCTAAACTCCCATGTAGTAGATTACGGAAAAGAGGACGGTTTATGCAAGAGCTAAGCGCCTGTCCACTGCGAAAAAAATGTGGTGGATGCCAGTTGCAGCATTTAAGTTATGCGGAACAGCTGCAATATAAACAGAATAGGGAAGAATATCTTTTGGGGCGCTTTTGCAAGCCGGAACCCATTCTGGGTATGAAAAATCCAACCCATTACCGGAATAAGGTACAGGCAGCCTTTGCCTATGATGCAAGACACAGAAAAATTATTTCCGGGGTATACCAGTCCGGTTCCCACCGCATTGTACCAGTTAACAACTGCATGATAGAGGACACGGTGGCGGACAAAATTATTACGGACATCCGCTCCTTAATGCAGGACTTCAAATTTACGGCATATGATGAAGACAGCGGACGCGGCTTTATCCGTCACGTACTGGTAAAACGCGGCTTTACCACCAATCAGATTATGGTGGTTATTGTGTCCGGAACGCCGATTTTTCCGGCTAAGAACAACTTCCTAAAAGCACTTCTAAAACAGCACCCGGAAATTACCACGGTCATCCATAATGTTAACCCATACCACACTAACCTGGTGCTGGGAAAACAGGAAACCGTATTATACGGAAAGGGTTATATTGAAGATGAACTGCTGGGGTGCACGTTCCGCATTTCGGCAAAAAGTTTTTACCAGATTAATCCGGTGCAGACAGAAGTTCTTTATAAGACAGCCATAGAGTACGCCGGGTTGACCGGAACAGAAACGTTTTTTGATGCCTACTGCGGAACGGGCACCATTGGTCTGATTGCGGCCACCATGGGCGCCGGAAAGGTCATTGGTGTGGAACTGAACAAGGACGCTGTAAAAGACGCCAAATACAACGCACGGCGCAATCAGATCCAAAATGCCGCGTTTTACGCCGGTGACGCCACGCGCTTCATCACCGAAATGGCACAGGCCGGTGAAACGGCGGACGTAGTTATGATGGATCCGCCGCGTGCCGGCTCCACCGAAGCCTTCCTGACCGCCTGCGCCAAGCTGGCGCCGAAGCGCCTGGTTTACATCTCCTGTAATCCGGAGACTCTGGCCAGAGATCTCCGCTTCCTTAGCAAAAAAGGGTTCCGTGTCCAAAAAATCCAGCCAGTCGACATGTTCCCGTTCACGGCGCATGTTGAGACGATCTGTCTTCTGTCAAAAGTAAAATAATATTGAAGCCATCACAAAACAAAGTAGAAATATAACCAACGAGGTACCCCATGGAAATTAAAATTCGCGCTTATGAACCGAAGGACGCTACCGCGGCCTGCACCATTTGGAATCAGGTGGTAAAGGACGGGATAGCATTTCCACAGGAGGAGACTTTGGCGGAGGCTGCGGGAAATGCGTTTTTTGAATCGCAGACCTACACCGGAATTGCGGAAGACACGGACTCCGGGAATGTGGTTGGCCTGTACATTCTGCATCCGAACAATGTCGGGCGATGCAGCCATATTGCCAACGCAAGCTACGCCGTAAAAACGGACCTCCGTGGTGCGCACATCGGTGAAAAATTAGTGAAGGATTGTCTTCAGCAGGCTAAAACCCACGGCTTTCGGATTTTGCAATTCAATGCCGTAGTAGCTGGAAACATTCATGCACAGCACTTGTATGAACGGCTAGGCTTTACTAAGCTTGGCAGAATCCCGGAAGGCTTCCGCCTGCCGGAGGGCACATATGACGACATTTTTGTTTACTATTACTTACTGTAAAAGGGGAAAGACAATCTACTAAGGGAAAACAGGAAGAATGAAAAATGCCGGCTGCAGAAATGCAGCCGGCAAAGTACTAAGTTCATATTAGAGTTTGGAGAGAGGGGAAACCTTCCCGGGGAGCGGCAGGTGCCGCTTTATTTTTTAAACCACCCGGAAAGCAGAGCTTTAATCATTTGGATTGCATTTTCAAAAATGCTGCTGTTAAACATAATGTCCAGATCCGAAGAAGAACTGTCGGACGTGTCTTCCGATGCGTCTTTGTCTACTACAGTTCTCCACAGCTGGGTTCCCATGAATGGGTTTGCGGTTCCGATTACCATCCAGCCTTCTTCTTCATTGGTAGCAAAGGCACGAAGACCATGGTTGTAAGGGTCGCCAAAACCGTCACGGGTAATGGTTTCCATGGTCAGATTTCCGTTTTCAGAGCTGATGGTATATAGTCCGAAACCGCGGGTTGCGGTGGAAAGCTTGCTGATGCAGATAACCAGATCCTTCATGTTTTCCAGATCGGCCAGGTTCAGCAGAACATCATAAACCTTCTTCAGACTATCCGGAAGTTTGTCTTCCAGGTCGGAATACAGGTTGATGGCCTGTTCATACTTAGTAGCAAAACCGGAAATGTCGGTGGTGTCTACCAGGCCGGTCATCTGGGAAAGCAGTGCGTTCAGTTTCAGCAGCTTGCTGAAGTCACTCAGGGAAGAGGACAGGTTGCCGTTCAAAAGACCACTGATCAGCGAGCTGCGCTGCTCTTCGGTAATAGTAACAGTACTATCTTCCTCGGCTGCCTCTTCAGTTGCTTCGTCAACCAGAGAAGCGGCTTTTGCTTTAGTGGTAACCGTTGGCAGAAGCTTCGTTCCTTCTTCCTGATTCTTCTTCATCAGGATCTGGACCAGAACCTTAATGTAGTTAATCTGGCTAAGCCACTCAGATGCGGACATCTTCAGGAGATCCCCGTTGGTGAACTGAGCCAGCGGCTCCAACAGAGAGCTGGTGTCAAAGGTGCCAAGCCACAGCTTGCCATCAAAGACTTCAGACTGCCAGAAATACTGGTTTTCGTAATCACCGAAGCCGGATTCTTTGCAAAGAATACCGCCGCTTGGGAACAGCTTGGTGGGTTCGCCGACAACTAACTCGAACTGTTCGGTTCCGTCGGATCCAATCTTCATGCGATACAGGTTAATGGATTGCTCCAGGTTTCTGGCAAGGAATCCGAAGTCCTGATCAAACATGAGTTCTTCCAGTGGAATTTCTTCATCATTGTATTCGCCAATGTAAAGATAGCCGTCATAAATGCACATGTTGCAGGCAGCAGCACGGGTGCGTTCTTCGTCAATGCCGAAGGTGTACTTGGCGCCGTCTGCTTTGTTGCCGACAACCGGGGTCCAGGTCCATGCGGAAGGATTGTTCCAGTCACCGTTACATTCACCACGGACAATGGCGAAGGACTGCATGTTGTCTCCTTCACGGGTTTCCGGGGTACCGGTGCACATGGCAACATAAAGGTCGCCGTTGTACTCTGCCATTTCCCAAACGCCACCACCGTAAACGCTGTCTACGTAGCGGATGGCCGGGTAGTTGTAAAGGTCAGACTGGGTAGCAATCTTGGTGAATCCTGCAGAAGGATTGTCGGAAATTAAAAGATAAGATCCGTCCAAGCCAACGTTACTGATAACCAGCTTGCCATCATAAACAGTCATACCTCTGATGCCTGTGCAGATGCCTTTTTTGTAGGCCTGCATATATTCGGTCATGTTGCTTAATCCTTGATAAACGCACTTGTAAGAGTCGTCCGTCGGATCAATTTCATAAACACTTGGCAAACCAGCTTTATTGTTTTCATTAACACTTCCGCAGAAATAAAGCTTTCCGTTATATTCAATGGCATTACGGAACAATGGTGCAACGCCATTCAGGGAGTTGGCCAGGATCAGCTTCATTTCGCCGGTCTTGACATTAACCTTAACCAGAACGCCTTTGGAGTTCCCGCCGTCTTCCTGACCGTAGAAGAAAGAGCCATTAAAGACAGCGTTCAGTTCGGCGCGCATGGTTTCTTCGTCAAAATTATGACCCATCAGGGAGTCCATGGCCGACAAAGTCTGACCCATGGCGGCGTAACAGGTTCCGATGTAAGCATAGTCACCATACGTGGCGGCAGACCAGGCGTAGCTCTGGCCTCTGTCTCCCTGGCCGTCAGCATCTTCTGTGCTGCCGGTTACGGCAACAGAACCATTGCCGGTGTAGTCAACCAGTCCGTCGGCTTCCTTCAGGCCTTTGTCTGCGTGTGAAATTTTTCCGAAGGTATATCCGGAAGAACTGTATGTTACCGGTGTTTTGGAATATTCCGAACCGGCAGCGAATGTGGGTACAACAAGGCTAAACGCCATTGTTGCGGCTACGGCAGATGCCATAATCCGTTTTCCTAATTTATTTCTCATTGTGTCACCTCTTAAATGGATGCGGTTGTTAGTAGAGTCTCTCTCCGAAAAACTTGTACAAACAAAAGTAGCAAAATAGGGGAGGCGGTTGGTATCAGCTCCTTTTTCTAAGCCCAATTTCTAAATGGGGAATTTATTTTTATATCTAAATTATAGCTTTTCTCCAGCTCCAAGATATGAATAAATATAGAAATAGCGAAATTGTGATTGCTTAAAATTTAGGCTATTCCATATGCCTATGACATGATATAATTACTTTTAATATGCAAAAAGAGGGTTACAAAATAAAGATTTTGTAAAAGCGGAATTTTTGAAAAGGAGAAATGACATGAGTTCAAACAATGAAAAAGCCAAGCGCGGCAGCTTTACCGGCGCCATTGGCTTTGTTATGGCTGCCGCAGGCAGTGCGGTTGGCCTTGGAAACATTTGGCGGTTTCCGTATCTGGCTGCCAAAAACGGCGGGGGAACCTTCCTGGTAGTTTACCTTGTTTTAGTACTGACCTTTGGCTTTGCACTTTTGACAACGGAAATTGCGCTGGGGCGGAAAACCAGACAGGGCCCGTTGACTGCTTACGGAAAAATTAATAAGAAGTTTGCTTTTACCGGCTTTTTTGCCTGGCTGGTTCCTATTATTATCTTGCCATATTATTGTACGATTGGCGGATGGGTTTTGAAATATCTGGGTGTCTTCCTGACCGGAGACGGTGCCAGTGCCGCTACAGACGGATATTTTTCCAGTTACATTTCCGGGCAGGGCGCACCCATCTTTTGGATGATTCTTTACCTTGCCATTACCGCTTTTATTGTTATCGGCGGCGTAGAAAAGGGAATTGAAAAATACAGCCGTATCTTAATGCCGATTCTGGTTCTTTTAATCATTGGCATTGCTATTTTTTCCTTGACCCTGTCTTACACAGATGAGTCCGGCGTTTCCAGAACCGGTTTACAGGGGCTCCTGGTTTATGCTGTTCCCAATTTTGAAGGGATGACGGCCAAAAGCTTCTTCTGGCTGGTAATTGACGCTGTTGGACAGTTGTTCTTCTCTATCAGTGTTGCCATGGGTATCATGGTTGCATACGGTTCCTATGTTCCGAAAGAAACCAACTTAATGAAGTCTATTAATCAGATTGAATTTTTTGACACGCTGGTTGCGTTCCTGGCCGGCTTAATGATTGTTCCGGCAGTGTACACTTTCATGGGTACAGAAGGCATGTCTGCAGGTCCCGGCCTGATGTTTGTATCGTTGCCAAAAGTATTTAATGCCATGGGATGGATTGGCCGTCCAATTGGTGTGCTTTTCTTCCTGATGGTTACCTTTGCTGCCGTAACGTCTTCTGTTTCCATTATGGAAGCCGTTATTTCCGGCTTAATGGATAAATGGCACTGGTCCCGTACGAAGAGCGCCATTGCGGTAACGATATATTCGGTTATCATGGGTCTGATTGTCTGCTTCGGTTATAACATCCTGTACTTTGAACTGCCGCTGCCAAACGGCACCACCGGCCAGGTACTTGATGTTATGGACTACATCAGCAACAATATTTTCATGCCGCTGGTTGCTCTGCTTACCTGTATTTTGTTTGGCTGGGTTGCCGGTCCGGAAACCATTACAGATGAAGTAACCCGCAACGGAGAAAAATTCCCACGGAAAATTCTTTATAGAATCATGATCCGCTACGTTGCGCCTTTGTTCCTGGTTGCCCTGCTGCTGCAATCTTTTGGCGTCTTTGGCTAACCAAACAATTAAACACAAACGAAAGCCTGCTGTGGTAGTTCCACAACAGGCTTTTCTTTTCTCCTTTTTTTCTGCGATGCAGTGGTAATTAATTCTCTTCTGCTTCAGATGCTGCCAGAGCTCTGCGCTCTTTCAGATCTGCTTCCACCTGCGCACGTTTTTCCGGTGTGTAGCGGATAAAGAAGAGTGGAATCATGTACAGTACGCTGGCAATGGCCGGGGTCAGGACAACCAGCGGCCAAATCCAGGCATCAAAGGCGGCCGTCTGGGTACCAATGAAAACCTGGACTGAATCAGGGATGGCCTTGTAATGCAGCAGATGCAGGGCAAGGGTGGCCAGACCGGCCGTGATGCCACTGGATATTTTAGTAAAAGCGGTTTGCATGGAGAAGGAAATGCCTTCTGTCCGTTTGCCGGTTTCCCATTCCATATAATCAATGCTGTCACAGAAAATGGACGTCTGGGCAATGGACGAGGCCCCGGCCGGAATACCGCCGATGCCGATCAAAATCATGGATATCCAAAGGGCGTTCCCTTCGTAGCCGACAAAATAGGCTGCCACACGGAAAACAATATTGAAGATCTGGATTAGGAAGAGAACGTTAATGTAACCCTTTAACCATTTCTTCATTTTGTCTGCCAACACCATGCCAATGAAGCCAAGGCCGCCGGTAATTAAGAAGTAGAGCGTGGTCAGACCAAGGGCACCAATATAGGAAAGAAGACCGGTGGTGCCAAGGAAATCGGCCGGAATTTTGTATTTAAACAGATAGGTAACCAGATTAACACCAAATCCGAAGGCGCCAAGTAAATTGGCAAGGGTAACCAGGAGCAGCATCTTGTTCTTGAACAACAAAGAGAAACTTTCCCACATGGTGGTTTGCTGTTCTTCCTGCACTACACGGATGCGTTCCTGAGCGGCAGAGGCACGAATACTGATTAAAGAACCGCCCAGTCCGAAAATGACGGCAAAGACAAATACCATAAGCCGCATGGAAACACCGGATGCATTTACAATAATTTCCAAAACCATGGGCAGTCCTACACTGAAAA
The DNA here is from genome assembly GCA_963640645.1 of uncultured Phascolarctobacterium sp. Classification (GTDB taxonomy): domain Bacteria; phylum Bacillota; class Clostridia; order Oscillospirales; family Acutalibacteraceae; genus RUG420. Next base: position 54,626 of record CAVHZY010000006.1, read on the forward strand.
TGGAATAAACAATTCCGCCAATGGTTCTGGCACCCCATACAAAGCGGTCCCGCTCCTCCGAATTAGGGGAAATGGAAGCGGTAATGCCCCAGATGGAGACATCCTGCAAGGTGTAGGTCAGGTCCCAGCAGATGTAAATGATAACGAAGTAGCTGATTCGCAGCCACAGAAGGCTTTCTTCGGTAGAGAATACCAGAAATAGTAATACCGTAAAGATACCCACAGGAAGAGGAGAGTATCTTAAAAACGGACGGAGTTTTTCGCCGGTTTTAAAACGGTGTTTGTCTACATAAGATCCAACAATGGGATCGTTTATCCCATCCCAAATTTTCATCAGGATCAGAAGGACGGAGACTACAATTGCCGGAAACAGAGCAATATCTGTCATGAAGTAGGTAAAAAAAGAGCCTCCAATTAGGGAATAAACCAGGTTTTGTCCGCATAAGCCGACATAGTAACTGCGCTTTTCTTTTTTGCCAATATAGTTCATAGCACGTTTCTCCTTTATAAAATACAGCAAAAAAAGTATAGCATGAGTCGGGATTCGGACTATACGGCAAAAGTATCTAAAAAGCGAATGCGAAATTCGACAGGGCAGACAGCGGACGCACCGAGAAAACGACCACGGCACAATAAAAGCAGACAAAAAAAGGCAGCTCCCGTAAGGGAACTGCCCAATTTTTGTGTTAGTAAGGATGTGCTAGTGCAATTAAGAATTAATTTCTTCCATCATGGCCAAATCCAGGTCAGCAATAATGCGGTGTCCTTCTGCGGTCGGATGCGGGTTGAAGCCACTGTCATCCAATGTCAGGTTTTCGTAAAGCGGAAGGGTGGACTTGGTATTGATGAGCGGAATATCTTCTTCTGCAACGTAGTAATAGTTGGAATACAAAGAAGTGAAGGATTCCTTGTATGCATTCATGAAGTCAAAGTATGGTTGAATTACGTGCTCAATGGAACGGTCATTCGGCAGGATGCTCCAGCCTTCGCAGGGGTTGTACATGCCGTTGGCAATGACGGTAACATCCGGATTTAATTCATATATGCGAGCCAGGATTGCACTGTAATTTACAGTGTAATCAAATAAGAACTTTAATACCGCTTTGTCCCACTCCATCCAGTAACGGACCCAGTTCTGCGGCTTTGTCAGCCAGGCGTGCAGGTAGGAAAGAACGTTGTTGACTACGGTCATGGTTGCACCGTGTTCCGCAACATACTCTTTCAGGCTGAATTCCTCTGTATCAAAGCGGCCTTCTGCTGCCTGAGAGTAAATGGTGGCAATGGTTGGAAGCCAGATATCGTCAAAACCAATATCCAGAATAATCAGGTCTGCATTTTTTACGGCCTTAATGTAATCCGGACGGAGTTCTTTAATTTTATCAACGGTAATTTCGCCGTCGGAAAGGGTGGACATGGTTCCGTTCTTTAACAGATAGTCACCGGTATAATCCGGATCCAGAAGCATTCTCAGTTCGGTGGAACGGATGCCGGAAACACCGTAGGAATACAGCTTTTTAGCGCCGCAGTCGTCTGCTACCAAAGCAGGATAAGACTGCTCAATGCGGGTTTCCCAGACAACAAGGCGGTCATACTGTTCATAGTCTTTCAGTCCGTAGCCGGAACTGGCTGAATCGCCGAGGCAGGTTACGGTTTTATATTTGCCATAGTAACTTGGCTTAGAGGATTTCTTGCTTGCGGCATTGGCGGTTACGGCCAGCAGGGTGGAGCCCATGACAACCAGGGCAAGCAGAACGGAAAGAATCTTTTTCATTGGGCACTCCTTTGATTAAACGGCTTCATTCAACTTGTCCATCATCATCTGAATGGACGCGGTTACATACTTGTTGCTTTGCAGGAACATCAGCGGCAGGGCAATCCAGGTGATTGGGATCAGGACTACCGTGGCAATGGCAACAACGCCACCGACTAAGAAGAGAAGAGCGGTGTTGGAAACGTTGTTGATGGTAACAGTGGTTGCATAAATGGCAACGTTGCCAAGCTCTGTGGTGCCCTTATATACAGTGCCGACAACCGGTAATTCGGAAACGGTCTGGCTTGCGGTATAGGCTGCTTCCGTGCCTTCTTCAATATAGGTGGAGAAGGACTTGGCCAGGTTTCTGGCAAAGGACTTGGTAAATGCAGAAGCAAAGTTGACCGGAACCACAAAGGTCAGATCCTTCAGGGTGTCCTTGTATTCTGCTTTTTCAGAGTTTCCTTCTTTGGTGGCATATTCCACAATGGTGGGAATATAAAGAAGCGGGTTGGTATCATAAAAAATCAGGTTGGAGTCGTTCAGACTGCTGTCTCTGTCGGCTGCATAGTCGGTAATGCGTTCGGTGACTTCGGCAATGCGGTCCGTGGTGACATCAGTGTAAACCGTGTCAGAGTTGCTGACGCTTTCTTCGGTTACTTTTTTCTTGCTTTTAGCAGAGGTGCTGTAGGTGCCGTCTGTGCTGATGACTTCTTCTACTTCTGCTGCGTTGGCCAGGGTCATGGCAAAGCAGCAAACCAGCATGACAACAGCAAGCATGGTGGCTAAAATCCGCTTCATTGTTTTCATAGGGCTCTTCCTTTTTCATAAATTCTTAAAACACGCTTAAAGTAGTCTTAAAGCAATCTTAATGCGCGGATTATTATAGGCGATATAACTTATCCGGACAATAGTGTTGGTTTATGAACATTTTGTGAATGGGAAAGGGCTTTTTGTGCACTTTGTTAACAGATGTTTAATAAAAAAGAACGGTCTTCCATCGGAAGATCGTTCTTTTGTTGGTTTTAGATAAGGGAACCGTTAAACGGTGCTTTTTTCTTTCAGGAAGCGCTGCTTTAAATTCATGCGATCAAAGACAAGGGACAGAACAATAAACAGGACAGCAGAGCCAACCGCCTGAATGACATTGCCGGGAATGTCGGCTACGGCGTAGGTCTTATCAATAATGCAGTCTGCCAGGAAATATCCGCCAACCGTAATGAGTGCGGCGGGTAACGTCATAAGTCCGGTCCAGAGGGTTAAAATCTTGTCACTTTTCTTTGTAAAGAAGAGGAACGGAACAGCCACAGCTGCTTTGATCAGAACCGTTGCCGGTGCGTACATGACATAACCGCCAACCACGTCGGCCAAACCTTCTCCGATGGCTCCGGCAAGCATTGCCCACGGGCCGCCGATAATGCAGGCCAGAAGGTAAATCAGGGTGTCTCCAAGATGGACATATCCGGAAGCAACCGGAACCTTTACAAAGTAAGTGAATAGAAAAATGAGAGCGGCAAAAGATGCCGTAAGCGTAATCTGCTTTGTCTTTCCGTGCATGATAATTCTTCCCTTAAAAAATTTTATTTGCCGGAAACTTCTTCGCCATCCGGCAGCTCGGAGAACCATTTTACCATATCTTCATAGTATTTGGTATAAACGTCTTTATCTTCGCCAATGCCTGCCCAGGACATGTGGTCCTTGCGTTCTACCGGCATGTTGTACCAGATACCCGGTTCTACGTCCATACCCGGATTGTAGTCGGTCTGCGGTGCGTTCAGCGGAGCGCTCTGGCCAATGACGTTAACAATACCGTCATTCGGCTTCCAGCTCTTGTCTACGCCGTACTTTTTCAGACCCGGACGGGCGGTGGCAATGGCGGTAATCGGGCAAAGGATTTTACAGAGCAGCTCGCCGTCATGATCCAGATAGGTGGTGCCAAACGGTGCCGGGTTGGAACGACAGGCGCGGCGTGCAAAGTAGTAGATGGAAGGATCTACTTTTTCGGTTTCGTTAATATCACACTGGGTTTCAACCTGCAGTTCACGGGCGATGCAGTCAAAGTCATTCCAGGCAAAGTTGTGTACTTCCTGACGCTTGGAGAACGGATTGGTCAGTTTAAAGCCTTTTACGGTAGACGGCTCCGGCATAATGCCAAAGTGGTCGGTGTGGAAGTCCCACCACTGGTTGGCCTTGGTTCTGCTGAACAGTACATTAAAGAACAGCAGGAAGTTGCAGATGGCAACCATGCCAAGCTTGCCGTCTTTGGAAGCATAGGTGGTGCCGTTGTTTACACCGGACAGAGTGGTAACGGTATGTAATTTCTGCGGCTTGTTAGCCTTAAAGAGACCGGACAGTTCTTCCTCCGGAGTGGCATCAATTTCTTCCTGGCAGCCATGGGCAACCAGTTCGGCAAACTGTTTTACGGTTGGGCCACCAAAGCTGTGTCCGACAATGTTAATTTTCTTATGCTTTCCCGGCATACCCCAGTCTTCAATGGCGCCCTTTTCATAGGTGCGGCCGTAACGGGCATGGTGGTACTTTTCGGAATGGACTTTGCCGTAGTCAACGGTGCCGCCCATCAGGAAAGCCCAGAGTTCACAGCTGCGGTCCCAGGCACTTAAAACCGGGCCAACAGAGGGGTTGTAGACTTCGTAACCTTTACCGGTCAGGAAGTGAGTCAGTTCTTTGTCTTTGGAGGCACCCCAGTACGGAAGCTTTGCATAAAGCTTTTCTCCGGAGCCCCATCCGAACAGACCATGAATGAAAATAGTAGGATATTGATTGGCCATAATGTTCTCCTTCTGCGGGCGAGGAAGCTCGCACTTTTTATATCAGATAACCTTCATTATAGGCGGCGTTTTAGAAAAAACAAGGCGTTTTCTGGACAGTTGTACAACCTTGAAAAATTGCAAACTTTAAGGCCGGAAAAAGGCAGAAAAGAAGGTGGAAGGGAATAAGAAAAAAGACAGAAAAAAAGGGGGGGACCGGCCGGTCCCCCCCTTTTTTTTGATAGGCATTTACTTTTTTATTCTTCGCTTGCAGAAACAACTTCCGCTTCAACGGCAGGAGCTTCTGTCTGTTCGCCGGCACGCTTTTCGGTAATGAAGTCGTGAATGGCGTTGCTTAAGTCTCCGTAAATCTTGAAGTTTTTGCGGAAAACAATCATGGAAGCAAGCATCAGAACAGGCGGTACTGCAAAGGCAATAACGCCGATACCGACTTTGGTTCCGGCATTGATGCTGCCACTGGTAATCTGCTGGTTGTAGTTCATCAGGCCCAGGCCGCCGAACAGAACCAGGGTCTGGATGGTATAAGCCATCTTTTGCAGGAAGCCCTTCATGGAGAAGGTAATACTTTCATTTCTGGTACCGTTTTTGTATTCACCATAGTCTACAATGTCGGCAAGGAAGATGGTCTGTGCCACGAACATGGAAGCAATTCCGGTAGAAGCCAGAATGTAACAAATATCCATGACAATAGTCAGCTTCAGAATTGGTCCAAACAGGAACATGAGAACGTAGCCGACAATGGCAGAGCCAAGGGAAATGGTATAGATGGCCCGCTTGGAAAACCATTTGGACAGGAACGGGATAACAAACAGACCCAGAACAGAGCCGATGGTACCGATGGTCTGGAACAGGGACTGCCCTTTTGGCTGTCCCAGAACGTCCGTGAAGTAATAAACAGCGGTGGAACTGGTCAAATACCAACCGGCATTAGACAGCATGGCAAAGACAATAAAGGTAATTAACTGGTCATTGTTTTTCAGAACCCGGAAAATCTGTTTCAGGCTGAATTTCTTCTTTTCTTCATAAACCACATTGGTTTCCTTGGTGGAAAGTACACAGGTTAAAGAGAAGAACACCAACAGGATGCCACAGATAATGGCCCATCTGGAAAATCCGGTAGCACTGTAACCTTTTTCCGTGGTAACGCCGGAGGAAAGTAACGGAAGGACAATTGGTGTAGCAATGGTAATGATGGCCTGACCTAAACCGGAGAAGGTTCTGGCAATGGTGGCTACCAGGTTTCTGTCCTTTTCTTCGCTGGTGAAGGAAGGAACCATGGACCAGTATGGAATGTCGGCCATGGTGTTGGTCATGCCCCAAAGAATGTACATAACACCAATGTAAATATAAAGGGGTAATCCGCTCATGCCGAAAGAAGTAAACAACAGAGCCAGAACAATGGCATTACAGCAGGCTCCGATTAAAATCCACGGACGGTATTTGCCGAACTTGGTGCGGGTGTTGTCTACAATGGTGCCCATCATGGGGTCATTAATACCGTCCCAGATACGGGCAATGGGAGTCAGGATTAACAGAAAGGCTTCTTTCAGTCCCAGTACACTGGACAGGTAATAGGACAGAAAGGAATAAAACATACCATAACTTAAATCCAGACCAACGGCGCCGATGCCGTAACATAACATGGTTCGGAGGGAAAGCTTTCCTTCTTCTTTTTTGCTCATGTTGCTGCTCCTTTAATACAGAATGTCAAAATTGTACCATATGGGAAGAGAAGAAAACAATGACACTTTATGTCAAATGCAACGCTTTTTCTTGCACCCATTCGTTCTTTTTCATACAATAAAGACAGAATGTTTTGGAAAATGCCGGAACGGCAAATTAAAAAAGGGAGAAAAGCTATGGCCAAAAAGAAAGGGAAGCCGGAAACAAAACCGGAAAAAGAAAAGAAGAAAGGCAGAGGACGAAAAGTACTCTCTATTCTGCTAATTGTGCTTGCCGCTTTGCTGTGTGTCTTTATTGTTGTATTTAACCTGTTTAGCCGCACCCACGAAGACGGAGAAGTTTACAACGAAGAAGCGCAATATGTTTTCACTCCGAATGAAACGGAACAGAAATACCTGTTGTTCTTGGACGACTTTACGGAAGATGAAATTAATACGGATGTCTGGAATATTCAGGATGGCGTACGTCGCGGAGGATATTGGTCTGCAGACGAAGCCTTTACCAAGAACGGCTGCCTGGTCCTTCGAACAGAGGAAAAAGACGGAAAGTATTACATGGGTACCGTAGATACCCAGGGCAAGATGGAAACCGGCTACGGATATTATGAAGCCCGTCTGTATCAGCCAAAGGCCAGTGGCATCTGGACCGCATTCTGGCTGATGAGCCCCATTATGGCGGAAAAAGGAACAGCGGATGTAACCGTGGGCGGTTCGGAAATTGATATTATTGAAGCACCGTATTACAACTCGGATTTGGTGCCGAATGACAGTTATCAGTGCGCCGTGCACGTCGGAGATTATGACCGGAGCGGGCCAAACTTCATTTGCAAGGAAAAAACCATCAGCCCGATGACCAATAAATCGCGCGCAGACATTTCCATTTATGACGGATGGCATACCTTTGGCGTAGAGTGGACGGAAGATTATTACCGTTTCTACTATGACCGCCAGCTGGTATACGAAGTAACAGAGAAGGAGTACATTTCTCCGCTGACCGCTTACTGGAACCTGTCCATTGAACTGAATGGATCTGACGGCGTTCCCGGCGATCCGGCTTTCGTCCTTGCCAAATCGGTCTTCAAGAACCCGGAAGGGACCTTCCCAACGGATTTCCTGGTTGACTATGTAGCCCTGTATTCACAACGCCCATTCTAAACAAATAAGGGACCTTTTTGCTTGACAAGAAGGTCCCTTTGTCTACAATTGAATCAATACTTTTGCACCAGGGTTAGAGGGATGAAAATGGAAGGAAAACCAAACCTAATCAGCGGGGAAGAAGCATTGACGGATTCCCTGGAAGAGTTACTGGATGATCCGGTGGGGGAACCATTGGATCAGCAGCCGTCGGATACGTATTTTTATCTTACGTGTGAAAAAAACTGGGTTTATTACACCCTAATCTGTATTGCCGGCTTCTTTGGCGCCTATACCTATTTGCTGAAGGGTGGCGTCTTTTGTAATGCACAGACCGGCAATATTATTTTGCTGGGAATGGCGCTGGGACAAGGAGAATGGAGCCTGGCCCGCCATTACCTGCTTCCCATTTTTGCTTATCTTTTAGGAACTTTGATGTCGGAACTGCTGCCGGATCCGGTAAAGCACAATATTCCCATTCGCTGGGATACGTTACTGATTGCCATAGAAATGGCTGTGGTTTTGGTTATTGGCGTGTTGCCGGACTCTGCCCCTATTCAGATTGCACAGATTGCCATTAACTTTATTGCGTCCATGCAATATAACACGTTCCGTCAGGCAGAAGGTACCCCAATGGCAACCACCTTTGCCACCAACCATGTACGGCAGATTGGCATTGGTCTTGCCAATGAAATTCGCCAGCTGCATTCAGAGGACAAGTCCCACCGGGAAAAGCTGAAAAAGCATTTTCTAATGTTGGTTTTCTTCTTGGGCGGGGTTACGGTAGGAACTGTTTTCTGCCGTCTGATTTCCGGCAGAGCCATTTTGTTAACGCTGATTCCGTTTGCTGTTCTGCTTGGCACTTTGGTTTATGCAGATGTGGCGGATAACAGGGAAAGTCTGGAACAGAAGCCATCCGGACATTAAATAAGAGGAGAAGGGGAAGTAGCCTGTGAATTTATTCGATATCATAGGGCCGGTTATGGTCGGCCCGTCTTCCTCCCATACGGCAGGTGCCGTAAAAATTGGATACGTTGCTCGGAAACTGATGGCGGAGCCGGTCCGTGAAGCGGAAATTCTGCTTTACGGTTCATTCCTTGCAACCGGTAAAGGCCACGGCACAGACTGTGCCATTGTAGCCGGTTTGCTTGGCATGGAGCCGGATGACATCCGTATTCCAAAAAGTATGGAATACGCAAAGGAAGCCGGCATGGAGGTGCAGTTCGGAAAGGCGCACCTGAAGAACGGCCATCCGAATTCCGTTGTGCTGAACTTAGTTGGCGTTAGCGGGAAAAAACTTTCCGTAGTTGGGGAATCCCTGGGCGGATCCCTGATTAACATTGCCAGCGTAGACGGACGGCAGGCCAACTTCTCAGGGGAACGCCCAACGCTGATTGTACACAACAAGGATATTCCCGGCCGTGTTACTTACATTACTGGTGTGCTTTCCGATCTGTCCATTAATATTGCCACTATGCAGTTGTATCGCACCGGGCGAGGCGGCAACGCGGTTATGATTATAGAGTGTGACGAAGAAATTCCGAAAGAAACACTGGAGCTTTTAAAACAGGAAAAAGGCGTGGAACGCCTGACGTATTACAGTGCAAAGGAGGATTTCTAAATGAGTTACGCTAAACTGTCGGAGATCCTCCGCCTTTCCGAACGGGAACAGAAAGAATTCTGGGAAGTCGTTCGTGCAGAAGACGTGAAGGAGCGGGATGTTACCAAAGAGGAATCCTTTGAAACCATGCGCTCCATGTATCTGGCCATGCGGAATGCAGATACCCTGTACGATGCAAATGCCCGTTCGGTCAGCCAGCTGTCTGGCGGGGACGGTGCCAAACTGGAAGCGTTCCGCAAAAACGGAAATACGTTGGTCGGCCCGTTCCTTGCTAAAGTTATGGAAAAGGCCGTAAAAATGGCGGAATCCAACGCCTGCATGAAGCGCATTGTTGCCGCGCCAACCGCAGGTTCCTGCGGCGTCATTCCGGCCGTTCTTCTCAGCTTTGAAGAGGAAGAAAACCGTCCGGAAGACGATATGGTAAAAGCGTTGTTTGTTGCGGCCGGAATTGGAGAGGTTATTGCCGAAAGCGCCAGCATTGCCGGTGCAGAAGGCGGGTGCCAGGCCGAAATCGGCACCGCTTCTGCCATGGCAGCAGGCGCCCTTGCATACCTGCTCGGCGGGGACAACGAATGCATTGTTCATGCAGCCGCCTTAGCCATCAAAAATATGCTTGGCTTAACCTGTGACCCGGTGGCCGGCCTGGTAGAAGTTCCCTGTGTAAAGCGGAACGTGTCCGGCGCCGTCAACGCCGTCAGCTCTGCCGAACTGGCTATTGCCGGTGTGCGCAGTAAGGTTGCTCCGGATGACGTCATAGAAGTCATGCGCCGCACCGGCAACCTGATTCCCGCCTGTCTGCGGGAAACCAGCCAGGAAGGTTTAGCATTAACACCACTGGCTCACAAAGTAAAGCAGCGTATGAAATAAGAAAAGAAAAGCAGCTCGCCCGGAATTACCGGACGGGCTGTTTTAATGTGTAGGCCCAGGAACGGCCCAGACGGATTTTAGTTAGCTTTTCTTCTTCACAAAGGGCAGATAAAATACGCGTTGCGGTTGCCGAAGAAACGGAAAGTAAATTACGAACGGCAGCATTTGTAATGAACTCATTTGATTGCAAATAGGAGTAAATAGTAAGCCATCGCGCATTCTCTTTTGTGGTTCCGCTAGTCACATCGGTAATTTCCGCTAAAGCATTTTTAATGGTGCTTAACATAAAGCAAAGAAACGGAGTGGATTCTCCGGCGGCATTGGATTCATTAATGGCGGCATAGTAGTCCTCCTGTTGATCATGGATTAAAGATTCAATGGGCAGCCAGGCAAACAGCGGATTCCACTGTGTTAGTAACAGAGTTTGCCAAAGACGGCCAACTCGCCCGTTCCCATCAGCAAACGGATGGATTAGCTCAAATTCATAATGAAACACGCAACTTTTAATCAGCATGGGAAGCGGACTTTCTTTTGCCCATTCCAAAAGTTCCAGCACTGCGTTTGGAACATATTGCGGGAGTGTGCCAAAGTGTAAAACTTGCCCTTCCTGATTTACAACACCAACAGACCTGGAGCGAAAGACACCGCTTTCCTCCAACAGATCCCTGGTCATAACACCGTGAGCGTACAGTAAATCATCTACGCTGTATGGATTTAAGCGAGTTAGGTGCTCATAAATTTCATAGGCGTTTTGGACTTCTTTGATATCTTTCGGTGGGGCAAGGACACGTTTACCGGCCAGAACAGCAGTAACCTGATCCAGGGTTAAAGAGTTTTGCTCAATGGCAAGGGAGGAGTAGATGCTGCGAATGCGGTTGGTTCTCCGAAGATTTGGGTTTGCAGACAGGTTTTCCGTAGAACTGATTTGCCCTACAAGTTCAGCAATCCCGGCAACCTCTTTCATAATTTCATCTGTAATTTCAAAGGGTGGATTTTTCATGATTTCCTCCTTCCCAGCGCCGTTTTGGCTATAGAATACCATTTCATCAATCACTTTTCAATGATTTGTGATTGATGAAATGAGGGACGAAAGCAGCCCACCAGGAGTTCCGGGTGGGCTGTTAGGTTTTAGTTTAACTGTAATTTGTTGATGTTTTCACGGATATGGGAACAGCTGTTGTGGAATCCCTGTAACTCTTCCTGTGTTAAATCCAGCGTATAAACCTGTTCAACCCCGCCTGCTCCAATGACGCAGGGTAAGGAAGAAAAGATGCCTTCTTCTCCGTAGTAGCCGGTCATGAGGGTGGAGGCGGACAAAACGGCATGTTCATTATGCAGGATTGCTGCACAAATACGTGCGGTGCAATTGGCTACAGCATATTCGGTGCAGCCTTTTCCGGCAAAGGTGATATAACCGCCTTTTCGTGCTTTTTCTTCTACTTCGGCACGGTCAAATCCGTATTGTTCCGGATATTCCACTGCCAGATCAGAAATTCTTTTACTGGCAATAGAAGCGCACTTCCATGCAGCAACCTGGGAGAATCCATGTTCCCCTATCATATAGGCTTCAATGGATTTCGGACTAATGTTGGTTACCTTGGAAATTTCCGAACGAAGGCGTGCCGAATCCAGTCCGCAACCGGTGCCGATAATTTTGGCAGGATCATAATCGGTAAGCTTCCAAATGGCGGTACAAATAACATCACAGGGGTTGGAAACATTAATTAAAATTCCGTTGAATCCGTTGCCCAATACTTGTTTGGCAAAAACTTCTGCAGACTGGGAAGTAGAAAAAAGCTCGCCGTCTCTGCTAGTGGAGCTTAATGCCACATTCCCGGCACTGTTAATGATGATGTCACATTCGGAAAGAGCTTCATATTGGTTACCGCAGTTTACAATACGCGTATTGTAAGGCACAAAGCTGAGGGAGTCATGGAGATCCTGCGCTTCGGAAATAACTTTCTGGTCATGCAGACCACACAGATACAATTCATCCGTAATTCCCTGAAGTAAAAGGCTGTTGGCAACGTGTGCCCCCACATGCCCTAATCCAATGATGCCGATTTTTCGTTGTGAGCTCATAGTGAATCCTTCCTGTCTTTTTAGTTCAAAAAGTAAGTCTCATCTGATGCCAGACCACATTTCCGTGGGTGGACTTCTCAGAAATGCCTTCATCCTGGAACCCAAATTTTGCATAATAGGGGACCAGTTTGTCTTTACAGGTTAGCACAAGTCCTTTTCGTCCCTGGGCTTTTGCATCTGAAATGGCGTGTTCTATTAATGTTCCTGCATAGCCATGTCTGCGGTAGGCCGGAATGGTGTTGACCCCAAAGATCATCTGCCACGCTCCATTTTCGTTGTGCATATCTGCTTTTTCATACATTTCATCGGTTAAATCTGCTTCATCTGTTACAAAACCATCTACAAAAGCAATCAGCTTTTCGTCCTCAAACATCAGCCAGAAATGATTTCCGTAATATCTGACCCTGGCGATGAAATCCTGCTCGGTTGCCGCCTCGGCCGGCGGAAAGCATTCTGCTTCAACTGCAGCAATGGCAGGAATATCTTCTACTGTTGCGTACCGTATGTTCATGCTAAAGATCCCCTTTCCTATACAAATTATACCGCATTCTTTTTTGCGTGTAAAAAGAAGCGTAAATGCAACGAAAAAATTTGCGTTGCATTTACGCTTCAAGTATCAATAGATTCAATCAGCAATATTCAAAGATCGGTGTGATGTTCTTTCCGGTTTTATCCGCATAGTAGGTAAGCAATGTGCTGGCATTACCGGCAGTGCCTACATACAGGCCGATATGTGCGTCCACATCCCAGGGCTTTACTCTGGTCCAGGCGTCATACCAGCGTTTGCCGGTTTCATCCTGAAAGGCATCATTCAGTAATTTGCTGGCTAACTGATCTGCAAGAACCGTATATCGTTCATCCTGAATCAGCCTGGATGCCTCTATGAAATGAAGCAGAACACCGGACGCACCGCAGCAGATGCAGTTGTTCCAATAGCCGGGGGATTTTTTATAAGGAACCCCTGCTTCAATAAGAGCCTCGGTCAGCCGCTGATAAAAATCCAGATAGGCTGCATCGCCTGTGGCATGATACAGTTCCCGGATGGCAATTCCATCACCGACAGGGCCGTGACAGAAACCGAGATAACTGACATCGTACTTGTCTTCTTCCCCAGGGAAGTACAGATAGGGGACGATGGATGCTTTTTCCGTATTGTTTGCAATTGCTTTTAAGAATTGAAAACCGGATTTGGCATAGCTCAGATAAGTTTCGTCTTTGGTGGCTTCATAATACTTTGTCAGAAGGTAGATGACACCAGCAGTGCCGTGGGCAAAATTGGGGACGATTCCGCCTTTGGGAAGCACGGGAAAATAAATGCTGGGATCAAACAAATTAAAATAGATTGCACCGTCAGCGGCTTCCTTCCTTAAGGCAAGAATGGCGTCAAGGGCTTCTTTGGCGTAGGTAAGATAATGGTTGTCATCAAGCTTTCCAGCTAAATAAATCCAATACGCAATAACGCCGCCGTCTCCCATGTAGTCATAAAATCCGTTCCAGTGAATGCCGGATGCATCCTTAACACTTTGGGTATAAGAATCTTCTGCCAGCTGCTTTGCAAAATCAGCATAGCGCTGGTCTTTTGTTATGTCATAAAGATAAAGGGCAAAAATACCCTGTCCGGAAAGTCCGTTGTGAATCCCGGGATTTACAACCTCTGTCTTTTGATAGGAAGTAATAAGATAATCGGCAGCATCTTTTGCCTGCGCAAGGTAGTCCTCCTTACCGGTAATTTCATACAGCTGTAAAAAGAAATACCCCACACCGGCTGCGCCACCGTAAAGTGAAGTATCCGTTAAGAAGGAACTTTCTGTGGAATCCAGAACTTTTCCTTCAGTACCGCTGATTTTCCAACGCTTTCCCAGCTTGTCACTGACTTCCTGCTTTTTTATCCATGCAGCAGTGTCTTCCGCTGCGCGCAGATAGTCTACTGTTTCATTTTTTCTGAAAACGGCTAATTCTTTTACAGCCATGATGTACCTCCCGGGGCGATGCAGCTTTATTTATATTCATTAGTGGAAAGATATTTGGTACCGTCATCGGCCATAATGATGACAATATTCTTTCCGGCATTTTCAGGCCGCTTTGCAAGCTGTGTGGCTGCTGCAAGTGCAGCACCGGCAGACTGCCCTAAAAAGATGCCGTCCGTTCTTACCAGTTCCTTTGCCGCCGCATAAGCATCGGCTGCGGAGACATCTATAATTTCATCAATTTTGGCTTCGAACTGATTAATCAGCGGAATAATAATCTGTTCTCCAATCTGGAGTGGAAATACGCCGTCAATGGTATCTCCGGTCGTGTTGTTTTCGTCAAGTCTTGAATGGACATCCGGCTGTACGCCGACAATCTGAATGCGTTCATCCTTTTCTTTGAAATACTTACTAAGGCCTGAAATGGTACCGCCGGTGCCGCCAAGCAACACAACAATGTCCACTTTGCCGTCGGTATCTTCCCAGATTTCGGGCCCGGTTGTTTTATAGTGAGCCAGTGCATTGTGTTCATTGCTGCACTGATCCGTGTAGTAGTAGCCTCGCTCGTCCCCATAAGCCTTTACATCTTCTTCAATGGCAGAGATGTTAAGCGATCCTGTCTCCAGCATTTCTTTTACTCTTGGGCTGATGTCTGCAAACCAGAACTGCTCTACACCGTAGGCTTTAAAGATGTCTACGCGCTCCTTTGAAACCCCATTTTCAAGGAACGTTACAAACTCATGCCCCTTTGCGTGTCCAAAAGCGGCAAGGGCAATGCCCGTATTTCCGCTGGTATTGTCTACTATGGTCTGCCCTTCCTTTAAGAGCCCTGCTTTTTCAGCCTCTTCAATCATGTTGAGCGCGGCTCTGTCCTTAATGCTTCCGGAAGGATTGAAATATTCAAGTTTTCCCAGCAACGTTGCATTCAGATTGTGCTTCTTTTCATAATTAGTCAGTTCCACAAGGGGAGTGTGACCAACAAGTTCCGTAATGCTCTTATAAATTTTTCCCATGATATAAGGCTCCTCTACACTACCTACCTGTTTGGTAGGTTGATTTTCTGAATCCAATGTAGCACAGCCCTCCGGAAATGTCTAACGCGTATAATTTATTATCAGGTATAAAAAAATCTTATTACCTTCTCGGAATATATAGGGTAACTACATCGCATAAAAAAGCACCTGCCATTTCTGACAGATGCCCTGTGGATAAATATTGTGTTTGCAGCAGAAACTAGTTCACTTTAGACAGAAGTACTACCGTCTCTACGTGGCTGGTGCGGGGGAACATGTCTACCGGGGTAATGGCCCGGGCGATGTAGCCTTCTTCCTGTAGAAGAGCACAGTCACGTGCAAGAGTGGCCGGGTCACAGGAAACGTATACAATGCGCTTCGGGGCGAAGTCGGCAAGGATTGGAATCAGATCCCGACTGAGCCCCTTGCGTGGAGGGTCAACCAGGATGACATCGGCGTGGACGTTGTCCTGTTTTAACCGGGATGCCGCTTTGGCGGCGTCCCCACAGAAGAAGACGGCGTTGGTAATGCCGTTATCTGCGGCATTACGCTTGGCGTCTTCCACCGCTTCCGGAATCAGTTCCACACCGTAAATCCGGTTGACACGGTCTGCCATGGTCAGACCAATTGTGCCGGTTCCGCAATAAAGATCCAAAAGGGTATCTTCTTTGCTTAGTTGTGCGTATTCAGCCGCTTTAGAATAAAGTACCTGGCATTGGGCACTGTTGACCTGATAAAAGGACAGCGGGGAAATGCGGAAGGTTTTGCCAAGAAGCTGGTCCTGAATGTAACCGTTTCCGAACAGTACCTGATTGTCTTTCCCCAGAATAACGTTGGTGTTTTCTGCGTTGCGGTTCAGGACAACAGTTTTTAAGGTAGGGAACTGTTGCAGGGCCTGCAACAGTTCGTCCAGATGCGGAACGGCAAAACTGGTTACCACCAGGCAGACCATCAGCTCTTTGGAAAAGTGGCCTTCCCTAAAATAGAGGTGGCGGAGCAGACCGGTATGGCTTGTTTCCTGATAAACAGGAATGGAGTAGGTCTGTACCCAGTCGGTAATGACCTGAATCAGGTCGGCAAAAAGGGCGGGCTGCAAAAGACAATCCGTGCAGGGAATAATGCGATGGGAATGGAAGGTATAAAAACCCACCTGCAGCCCGTCCTGGCTGCCAACCGGATATTGCGCTTTGTTCCGGTAACGGGTCTGCTCCGCACTGCCCAGAATGGGGCTGACAGCGCAGTTGATATGGCCGATGCGGCGGAAGGCATCTTCCACCCGTTGCTGCTTGTATTGCAACTCGGCTTCATAGGAAACGTGGCGGAAGCAGCAACCGCCGCAACGGCCGGATACGGCGCAGTCAGCCGGAATCCGGTCGGGGGAAGGCTGCAGGAGTTCCTGCAGCTTCCCAACCGCATAATTCTTCTTTGCTTTTATAATATGACAGCGTATTTCGTCTCCGATTGCGGTGCCGGAAACAAAGACAGCCTGTCCGTTGTAGTGCCCGATTCCGGTCCCTTCGGCAGACATTCCGTCAATATGCAAAATCAGTTCCTGGTTCTTCTTTAACATAGACATTAAATCCGTTTTCGTTTAGAATAAATGGTACGCTTATTATAGCATGATTCAGTAGGGGAAGGAAGTGACGCAGATGGGCTATAAACTGAATCCGGACCTTTGGAATTCGGTGTTGGTAGTGCCCACTTCAGTGGTGGACAAGCACCTGCGTCGGGTCAGCGGACAGCAACTGAAAGCCCTGCTTTATCTGCTTCGCTGGAACGGACAAAGTCCTTCCGTGGAGCAAATGGCCAAAGATATTGGCCTCTCGGTAGAGGATACCAAAGACGCGCTTTCCTACTGGGTAGAAACCGGTTATCTTTATCAGGACGGAGATGCTCCGGCACCTCTGACTGCTTCTAAGGAAGAAGCACTCCTGACAGATATTCCGGACGTGGCGCCAACCCATGAAACGGTAGCGGCACGCGTTTTGGAATCTCCGGAAATTAAGGAACTATTCAATGAAGCACAGATCCGTCTGGGAAAGACCATCGGGTATGATACCCAGGCCAAACTGCTCATGATGATAGACGCCTACGGCCTTCCGCCGGAGGTTATTTTAACCATTATTGAATACTCTGTTTCCCACGGGAAAAACTCCATTGCTTACATTTGCAAAGTAGGGAAGAACTGGGCCGAAGACGGAATTGACACCCTGGAAGCGGCGGAAGAACGCCTGCGCAGTCTGGACCAGGCAGAAAAGCTCTGGAAAGACTTTGCTTCCCGCTTTGCTGTAGATGCACCAAAGGCCACTACCAGCCGCGTCAATTTCCTGAAAAAATGGCGCCTGACCTGGCAGCAGAGCAATGATCTGATTTTTTATGCTTATGAGCAGATGATTAACAACATCAACAAGATCAACTTTAATTATCTGGATAAAATCCTGGAAAACTGGTACAGCCACGGCTGGCAGACTCCGCAGGATGTTTTGCAGCAGGATAAGCAGGAAAAGCCGGTTCCAGGCAGAAAAACTGCATCGCAGAAAACCGTGTCCTATGACTCTGACGCCTACAGGAAAAAGGCACGGGGACCCATTGAATACAAGAGGAGAGATGACTGATGGAAAGCATTTTGGAACGCGCAAAAGCCATTGTGGACCAGCGCAGGAAAGATGCAGAGAAGACGGCGGAAGACCGTCGCCGGAGTCTGGAAACCATCTCTCCGGAATTAAAACAGCTGAATGCGGACATTGCATCTGCCGGTTTGCAGGCCATGAAAGCCATTGGCATGGGCAAAGATGCTAGGCCATATCTGGAGCAGCTGGCCGAAGAAAACCTGATGGCACAGGAACGCCGTAAAATGCTGCTGACAGAAATGGGCTTGCCGGAAGACGCTCTGGAAGTGCATTATGCCTGCTCTAAATGCAGGGATACCGGCGTGGCAGACGGTCACTATTGCACCTGCCTGCGTACCTTGGTTAAGCAATTGCAATATGACGGGCTGAACCAGACCGCACCGGCCAGGCAGTCCACCTTTGACAACTTTGACCTTGATTATTACAAGGGTGCCACGGAACCGGACGGCACCGATGCCTATGAACATATGACCAAGATTTACAATTACTGCCGCTGCTGGGCGCTGGACTTCAATCGCAAATCCCCAAGCCTGTTATTGTACGGCCGGACCGGCCTTGGAAAAACCCATTTATCCCTGGCAATGGCAAACGAAGTCATAGACAAGGGCTTCACCTGCATTTACGGCTCCGCGCAGAATCTGCTGAACCTGCTGGAAAAAGAAAAATTCGGCCGCTTAAAGGATGACTCCTCGCCGGAAGAACAACTGCTCACGTGCGATTTACTCATTCTGGATGACTTAGGAGCCGAATTCACTACCCAGTTCACCATTTCGGCAGTTTATAACATTCTGAATACCCGCATCCTGACAGGACTTCCCACCGTCATCAGCACCAATCTGATGTATGATGAAATTGGAGACAAGTATTCGGAACGGGTTTACTCCAGAATCATCGGCAGCTTTACCCCATTGGAATTTTTGGGAAAAGATGTCCGTCAGCTGAAATCATAACAAAGGAAAATCAAAAAGCCGGCTTTCAGGCCGGCTTTTTCTGAAAGGATTTTTATGGATATTATACAGACTTTAACCACAGAATTTGGCCTGCAGCGATGGCAGGTGGAAAATACCGTCAACCTGATTGATGAAGGGAATACCATCCCGTTCATTGCACGGTATCGGAAAGAAGCACACGGCACACTGGATGACCAGGTGCTGCGGGAATTGAACGAACGACTGGAATACTTACGCAATCTGGATAAGCGCCGGGAAGAAATTATTCATTCCATTACCGAACAGGAAAAAATGACGCCGGAACTGGAAGAAGCTATTTTAAAGGCGGAAACCCTGGCCAAATTAGAAGATCTGTATCGCCCGTATAAACAGAAACGGCGCACCAGAGCCACTATGGCAAAGGAAAAGGGCCTGGAACCCTTGGCACAAAGCATCTGGGACAGAACCGTGCACGGCACTCTGGCGCAGGAAGCAGAAGCCTACCTTTCGGAAGAAAAGGGCGTGGCAACCGTAGAAGAGGCGTTGCAGGGGGCGTCCGACATTTTGGCAGAACGGATTTCCGATGACGCGGAGCTGCGGGGCCGCCTGCGGGAACAATTCCTGCAATCCGCTACGTTGGATGCCAAAGCCGCCAAAGAGGAAGACAGTGTTTATGCACAGTATTATGACTACTCGGAGCGGGTGGCAAAAATTGCCGGCCATCGGGTCCTTGCCGTGGATCGCGGGGAAAAGGAAGGATTCCTGAAAGTTTCGGTTTCTTTTGACCGGGAAAAGGCCCTGCACTGTATTGACCGCACGCTGATCCGCAGCAAGGGCACGGAAACAGACCGGTTCCTGCTGGCGGCCGCAGAAGACGCGTATGACAGATTAATTTACCCGTCGGTGGAGCGGGAAATCCGTTCCCTGCTGACAGAGGATGCCTGTACCAACGCCATTAAAGTATTTGCACAAAACCTGCGTCCGTTGTTAATGGCACCGCCGGTGAAAAATAAAGTGGTTCTTGCACTGGATCCCGGGTATCGTATGGGCTGTAAGGTGGCCGTAGTGGATGGCACCGGCGCAGTGCTGGATACCGCCGTTATTTATGTAACCCAGGGGGATTACAAATACGCCCAGGCAAAAGAAACATTAAAGAAATTAATTCAGAAAGATAAGGTAGAAGTGCTCTCCATTGGTAACGGTACGGCTTCCAAGGAAACCGAACTGTTTGCGGTGGAAGTCATGAATGAAATAAAGCAGCAGTACGGCAGAAGCTTGTCTTATATGGTAGTCAGCGAAGCCGGTGCTTCCGTTTACTCTGCTTCCAAACTGGCGGCGGAAGAGTTCCCACAGTTTGATGTTAACCTGCGTTCGGCGGTCTCCATTGGCCGGCGCCTGCAGGATCCTTTGGCCGAGCTGGTCAAGATTGACCCGAAGGCCATTGGTGTGGGACAATATCAGCATGATATGCCGCAAAAGCAACTGGCGGCAGCGCTGGACGGCGTGGTGGAAGACTGCGTCAACGCCGTTGGCGCAGACCTGAACACGGCGTCCCCGTCCCTGCTGTCCCACATTGCCGGCATCAACGGTACCGTGGCCAAAAACATTGTGGCCTATCGGGAAGAAAATGGTGCCTTTACCAGCCGTGCACAGCTGAAAAAGGTACCAAAGCTTGGGCCAAAGGCATACGAGCAGTGCGCCGGCTTCCTCCGGGTGCCCGAATCTAAAAACGTGTTAGACCATACCGGCGTGCACCCGGAGTCTTACACCATTGCCAAAGAATTATTACAGCTTTGTGGGTATGACACCAAAGCTGTTGCCGCGGGACAGCTGTCCGACCTGCCGTCCAAGGTAGAAAAACTGGGTTACAAAGAAGTGGCAAAGCAACTGGATTGCGGCGTTCCTACGTTGAAGGATATTACCAAAGAACTCTGCAAGCCGGGCCGGGACCCGCGGGATGAACTCCCACAGCCCCTGCTTCGCTCGGACGTTATGGACATGAAAGACCTGAAACCGGGCATGGAACTGAAGGGTACCGTCCGCAACGTCATTGACTTTGGTGCCTTCGTGGACATCGGCGTCCACGAAGACGGTCTGGTTCATATCTCGCAGATTGCGGACCGCTTTATTAAGCATCCGTCTGAAGTGCTCTCCGTTGGAGACATTGTTACCGTAAAAGTACTGGATGTAGATGAAAAACGGGGACGTATTTCTTTGACCATGAAGGGCGTAAAACAACAGTAAGTACTACATCGCAAAGGAAAGCGGTGCAAAATAATAAAAGGAGGAAGAAAATGGATTATCTGGCAAAAGAACAGAAAGTTTCCGGTCTGACCGCAGAGCAGTTACAGGCAGTCGGTTGCACGGAACCGGGCTTCAAGGAGCTCAGCATGATACGGGTTGCCAAGTACCTGACCAACATGACCAAGCATCCGGGTGGACTGCCGTATGCGTTTGGCATGGTGTGTTCCCGGGGCATGGGATTTTATGACAAGGAAGACTGGAAGGCAGTAAAAAAATCCAGAACCAGGAAAAAGGTGAAATTGGAAAACGGCCGCAGCCTGAAGCTGACGTTCGTAGAGTGCCCGGAAAAGTATCGTAAACAGGACGGCAAGGATCGGATTGTTGTGCTGTCCCACGGCTTTAACTCGGTTAGCACCTATATGTTGCAGTACTATTCCCTCTACATGAAAGAGGGCTTCTCCGCTGTTTATTTTGACCAACGGGGTCATAAGAAAGCCAAAAAATATGAATGCACCATGGGATACAATGAAGCCCTTGACCTGGTTGCCATAGTAAAATATCTGCGCAAAAAGCATGGACGGAATGCCATCATCGGTGTGCACGGGGAATCCATGGGCTCCGGTACCCTGGCGCAGGCACTGGACGGAATTGATGAAACTTCTGATTTTGCCGTCCTGGACTGCGGCTACTCCGGCATGGACGAAATGGCCTGCTGGATTGAAAAGCTGTTCTTCTTTTATCCAAAGACCGCTTTGCATGACCTGGTAAATGAACTCTCTGCCGTCGGCGATGTAACCTACGCAGATGTCAAAGGCCTTACCCATATCAAAGCCGCGCGGCCGAACTATCCGGTCTTCTTTGCCCACGGCGGCGGAGACTTCTTTGTGCCAACGCATTTTTCCAAAGATATGGCAAAAGCCAAGCGGGGCAAATCAGAACTGCATATTTACGGCCGCGCGTTCCATGCGCAGTCCCACTTTATGCATCATAAGGACTATGAAAAAGACATCCATGACTGGATGGAGAAAAACTATCTGCTGTAAGCTTTTTGAACGCAGAACTATAAGGGTACAGCTGCAGATGTACAGCTACAGGTGTACAGCTACAGGGGTACAGCTACAGGTGCTGGGCAAGATCTTTCTTTTATTCAGAAGAACTTTCTTGTGGAGACTATTTTTGATGGGTATTTCCTGCTTTTTTGCAGATACCCATCCCTGTTTGTAACATAAAACAGCTTCTGGTAGACTATATATGATGGGTATTTGCCATGCTTTGGTAAATACCCACCCTTTTTTCTGCCTGAAAGACCCTGCAAATGGCATATTCATGATGGTTGTTTGCCGGTTTCCTGTAGATACCCACCCTTTTTTTCTGCTTGGAAGATTCACAAATGGCATATTCGTGATGGTTATTTGCCAGTTTCCTGTAGATACCCACCCTTTCAGCCGACCAGCGGCCCTTTCTGATAGTATTTTTATGATGGGTATTGGCTTGTCTTTTACAGATACCCACCCCTTTTGGCTGACCCGCCTTTCTGATAACATTTTTGTTGTGGCTGATTGTGATGGCTAATGCTTGCTTTTCCGTATATGGTCACCCCTAAATGATACTTTTACACTGTTAGAAATAATCTAAAAGGGTGACTGCTTTTTGAATTTTCTATGCCTAGTCACCCTTTTGCTCTGCTGATATTGATTTTTGATGGCGCTTTTGTGATGGCTAATGCCGGAAAAAGCTGTCTGTAGTCACCCTTTTTGCTTACTTGTTGCATCTTTGGCGGACTGTTTTGTGATGGCTAATACCGGAAAAGCTGTGTGTGGTCACCCTTTTGGGCTATTTGAGGTTTTGTTTTTAAAACATGATTGTTGTAAATAGCAATTTAAATAACAATTGCCAATTGCAATAACAAGTTGAACATTTTCAGTCTACCTGTTACAAAGCAAAAAACACCGCATCCTGGGCGCCATGCCTGGGATGCGGTGCTTTCTTGTTAGAAGCTTAGTGGTGAAGTAACTGCTTAAGTAAGAGCTTAAGTAAGTGGTAAAGTAAGATCTTAAGGATGAAGCACTTGGTACCTGGTGGTATCAGGTGACGTCCTTGACGTCTAAGAAGGCGGTGTATTGCATTTGCTCCGGAGTGTAGCCGTCAAGGACGTGGAGCATATCAATTGCTACCTCTTTTGCGTCCGGAAGAGAATGTTCCAGATAGTTGCCGCATTCCTGACGCCTGGCACCCGGAATGTCTCCTTCAAAGTCACGGATAAAGGCAAAGGTATCCTGCAACAGGGAGATGACTTCTTCCTTAGGGAGGGTGTCCCGCGTCAGGAAGTAAAATCCGGTACGGCAGCCCATTGGCCCGACGTAAATAATCTGGTCAGAGTATTTGGTGTTGCGTACGTAAGTGGCAAATAAGTGTTCAAAGGTGTGTAAGCCGCCGTTGGAAACGTAGTCTCCTTTGTTTGGCTCTTTCATACGGATGTCATAGGTAACAACGTCCCCGTCTACACGGGAAACGTAAAGTCCTTTTTTTAGTTTGTCGTGGTCAATGGCAAAACTGGCAATCTGTTTCATACGGTAACTCCTTCATTCAGGCTGCCGCGACGGTAGCCTTCTTCGTCAATGATAACTTTGGTAAAGCCTAATACCTGATAATAGGGGCGCAGGTAAGGCAGAATTTCTTTCAGAGCGGGAATGTCCACCGGCTCTACTTCTATTTTGGCGGTAGTGCCGCCATCCATACAGCGTACGCGGAAATTGGGAAAGTCATTATCCTTTAAGTAAGTTTCTGCAAGGTCTATGCGATGCAGTTTTTCTTTGGTAATGGGCTCTCCATACGGGACCCGGGACGCAAGACAGGCAAAGCTTGGCTTGTACCAGGTGGGCAACATCAGCTCTTCGCTGATGTTGCGGATTTCCTGCTTGCTGAGGCCCGCTTCCAGAAGCGGGCTTTTTACGGCAAGCTCCTGCAGGGCCTTGCGTCCCGGACGGTAATCCGTCAGGTCGTCGGTGTTGGACCCTTCCACAAGGGTGAAGCCGTCCGCTTCCGCCAGTTCCCTGAATTGCTGAAAGAGGGCTTTCTTACAATGGTAACAGCGGTCTTTGGGGTTGGATGCAAAGGCCGGAAGCGACAACGGCTTGGCCTGCACGACGACGTGCCGGATTCCCCGGTCCTTGCAGAAGCTGTCTGCTTCTTCTGTTTCCCAGTGGGGATTTAATTCGGAAACTGCCGTAATGGCAACACAGTTTTCTCCAACAGCTTCCTTGGCGGCGGCCAGTAAAAGGGTGGAGTCCACGCCGCCGGAAAAGGCAACGGCAACTTTTTTGTAGCTCTTTAAAATCTGGAGGAGTTTTTGGTATTTTTCCTGCTCCATGAAGGTCCCTCCATTTCTGCTGTTCATTATATTACAACTCTTTGAAATTTCCCATACTTATGGTAAACTACATAGGCACAAAGGAGGAATTCGTATGAAACATATTGACATTAAGGACATTCTGGCAGATGCTTCGTTCCTGCAGCAGGAAGTAACCGTTTGCGGATGGGTCCGCACCAGCCGGGATTCCAAAACCATGGCCTTCATGGAGCTGAATGACGGTACCTGCTTTAAACACATTCAGGTGGTTATTAATAAGGAAGAATTCAATGATGCAGCTTCTCTGGCAGAAGCCATGAAGCTTGGTGCAGCAGTCTGCGTTACCGGTACCGTAGTACCGTCTGCCGTTGCCAAAGACGGCGGCGTGGAAATCAACGCCAAAGCCATTGAAATTTTAGGTACCTGCCCACCGGAATATCCGCTGCAGAAAAAGCGGCACACACTGGAATACCTGCGTACCATGCCACACCTCCGCGTTCGTACGAATACCTTCAACGCCGTATTCCGTGTCAGATCCGTACTGGCCGCCGCCGTACACGAATATTTCCAGAGCAACGGTTATGTTTACATTAACAGTCCGCTGATTACCGGCTCTGACTGTGAAGGTGCCGGAGAAATGTTCCAGGTTACCACCATTGGCTATGATGCCGAAAAGAAGTATGAAACCGCAGAAGACTACTATGCTGCGGACTTCTTCGGCAAGAAGGCCGGCCTTTCCGTATCCGGCCAGCTGGAAGGCGAAATGGCCGCTACTGCCCTTGGCCGGATTTATACCTTTGGGCCGTCCTTCCGGGCCGAAAAGTCCAACACCCAGCGCCACGTGGCAGAGTTCTGGCACGTAGAGCCGGAAGTGGCTTTTGCAGAGCTGCCGGACATTATTGCCATTGCAGAGGAAATGATTAAATTCCTGATTAACGCCGTGCTGGAACGTTGCCCGCAGGAAATGGACTTTTTTGATAAGCGCGTGGCGCCGGGCCTGAAAGAAAAGCTGCACAACGTAGTCAACAATGACTTCCAGATTCTGGATTATACAGAAGCCATTGAACTGCTGAAAAAGGCAGATGTGGAATTTAAAATTCCGGTAGAATGGGGCATGGACCTTGGCACAGAGCATGAACGCTACATCACCGAAAAGGTGTTCAATAAACCGGTCTTTGTTACTAACTATCCGAAGGAAATTAAGTCCTTCTACATGAAACAGAATCCGGATGGCAAGACCGTTGCTGCCACAGACCTTCTGGTTCCGGGCGTAGGGGAAATCATCGGCTGCTCCGAAAGAGAAGCGGATTATGACAAACTGGTAGAAGCCATGAAAGTACGCGGCATGGATATGGATGCATATTCGGATTACCTGGATTTGCGCCGCTACGGATCCGTACCGCACAGTGGATTTGGCCTTGGCTTTGAACGGATGGTTATGTACTGCACCGGTATTGAAAATATCCGGGACGTTATCCTGTTCCCAAGAACCGTTGGCAACATTCGGTAACAGAAAAGAATTAAAGCCTGCCGCAGACAAGTTGTTCTGCGGCAGGCTTCATGTGCTTATAGCGGAATATTAGCAAATATACTATAATGAAACCAGTTTCACTTGTGGTAACAAAGAAGGAAGGTGCCGGAATGAAAAACTGGAAACGAATGGCGGAGCAGCAGCTCCAAAAAGTAATCAACAAGGTGACCGCTTCCGGCCTGTCCCAGGACGAAAGTCTGGCGCTGGGGCCACGCTCCGTTACGGAGGGCATGCCGGAACTGGCCAGACAGGCTGCTGCGGAGTCCTGCGTTTTATTGCGGAATGACGGCGCCTTACCACTGGATAAGGACGACTCGGTTGCCGTATTTGGCCGTTGTCAGCAGGACTGGTTTTATGTTGGCTACGGCAGTGGTGGGGACGTACATCCGCCGTACACGGTCAATCTGATAGAGGGCCTGAAAAATGCCGGAGCCCTGTATGACCGTGGACTGGCGCAAATTTATGAGGAGTGGACGCATTCGGAAGAGCATGCCGCATATCATGGCTTTTGGGGCCATTGGCCAATGTCCCACCCGGAGATGCCACTGGACACCACGGTGGTAAAAGGCGTTGCCGAACGCAACCATACCGCCGTTGTTGTTCTTGGCAGAGCGGCCGGAGAAGACCGGGAAAATACCTTAACACCCGGCAGTTATTATTTAACAGACGAAGAAGAAAACTTACTGCAAACGGTCTCTGCGGCCTTTGCCAAGACCGTAGTGGTTTTAAATATCGGAAACATTATTGATTTTTCCTGGACCGGAAAATATAAGCTGGATGCCATTCTGCTTGCGTGGCAGGGCGGTATGGAAAGCGGCAACGCCGTTGCCGACGTGTTGTATGGCAAAGTTTCTCCCTGTGGGAAACTGGCCGACACCATTGCCAGAGATTATCAGGATTATCCCAGCAGCAGTCACTTTGGAGACAAGCTGAAAAATGAATATGAAGAGGGTATCTTCCTTGGATACCGTTACTTTGAAAAATATCGGGAAGATCAGATCTTATATCCCTTCGGCTATGGTCTCAGTTACACGGATTTTGAAGTAAATCCCGTTGGACTTGCATACAACGAAGGAGAAAACAAGGTTACCGTTCAGGTACGGGTTACCAACACCGGACGGTATCCGGGCAAGGAAGTCATTAAACTTTGGTGCCTTCCGCCGGAAGGCAGATTAAAACAGCCGAACCGCGTGTTGGTTGGCTTTGGCAAAACCAAGGAACTGCTGCCCGGAGAACGGCAGAACTTACTGGTTACTGCCAAACTGGATTACATGGCTTCCTATGACGAATGGAAACATGCATTCCTGTACGAACAGGGCGAATACCGCTTCATGATTAACAACACACTGTATGGTTCCGTCTTTATGAAGGAAGAAACCATTCAAAAGCAGTGTGAACAGGCTGCTGTTCCGGGCGTAGATTTGCGTGCCCGCATTGAAAAGCACCTGCCGGAAGAATTACAGTCCAAGGGACAAAATTTGCTGCGTTTAACAGACGTGAAAGAGGGCAGAGTAACCCTGGATGACTTTGTTGCAGAGCTCAGCAATCAGGAACTGGAAGCCCTGACCCGCGGACACGGTTTCATGCACAGCCCGCTTGGCACGGACGGCAAC
The DNA here is from genome assembly GCA_963640645.1 of uncultured Phascolarctobacterium sp. Lineage (GTDB taxonomy): Bacteria > Bacillota > Clostridia > Oscillospirales > Acutalibacteraceae > RUG420. Next base: position 81,827 of record CAVHZY010000006.1, read on the forward strand.
GCCGGTACCTTTGGCGGCATTCTTCCGTCTTTGCAGGAGAAGGAAGTGCCGGTTATTACCACCACAGACGGTCCGGCCGGCATCCGGCTGAACCGCTTCAGTTCCCTGTTGCCGTGCGGCACCGCGCTGGCGTGCACCTGGAACCTGGATTTAGTTACGGACTTATATGAACTGCTTGGTGCAGAAATGGTGTCCGCCGGGTCCGACGTGCTTTTGGCGCCGGGCATGAATCTGCACCGGAATCCGCTCTGCGGCAGAAACTTTGAATATTTTTCAGAAGATCCGCTGCTGTCCGGATTCATGGCCGCCGCCGTTATTCGCGGCATCCAGCGCAACGGTGTCAGTGCCTGTCCAAAGCATTTCTGCTGCAACAATCAGGAAACCAACCGTTCCAACAATGACTCCGTTGTTTCCGAACGCGCACTGCGGGAACTTTACCTTCGCAATTTTGAAATTGCCGTTAAAGAAGGCAGACCGCTCTGCATTATGACCTCTTACAATAAGGTCAACGGAGTCTGGTCGCATTACAACTATGACCTGGTTACCACTATTCTCCGCAAAAACTGGGGATATGACGGCCTGGTTATTACTGACTGGTGGATGAAACCTGCGCACAGTCCGGAATTTCCATCGCTTAAAAACAACGCATACCGCGTGCGCGCAGGGGTGGACGTCCTGATGCCGGGAGACATGAATCGCCTGGCCCGGTCCTACAAAACCGACAGCTCGCTTTTAGAAACGCTTGGAAAACGGCATGGCCTGACCAAGGGCGAGTTACAAACCACCGCAAAACACACACTCCAATTTATTTTGAATCTCATGCATTAAAGAAGGCAGTAAAGATGAACTTAAAAGGAAAACACGTACTGGTTATGGGCCTTGCCCGTAGCGGCATGGCCGCCATTAAAGTGCTGACAAAGCTTGGGGCCACGGTAACCCTGTCTGAGCAGAAAGCCAAGGAAGATCTGAAAGAGCTTCCGCAGCTGGAAGAACTGGGCGTTACCGTTGTGGACCAAAGCCTGGCTGTGTTCCAGCAGCCGTATGACCTGTGCGTCAAGAACCCGGGCATTCCGTATCACTCGGATAAAATTCAGGCTCTGGAGGCCCAGAACATTCCGGTCATTACGGAAATTGAACTGGCCTTTCAGGTGGCCAGGCCGCAGCACTACTTTGCCATTACGGGTACCAACGGCAAGACCACAACCAGCACACTGGTGTACCACATTCTGGAAAAAGCTTACGGCAAAAAGGTGCACCTTTGCGGCAACATCGGCATTCCTTTATGCGAGATAGTCCTGGCAGAAAATCTGCTGAAAGAAGAAGGGCACTATATTGCCCTGGAAGTATCCAATTTCCAGCTGGTCAACATTGATAAGTTCCGTCCGGAAGTGGCAACCATTATTAATCTGTCTCCGGACCACGTGGACTTCATGGGCAGCCTGGAAAATTACTATAAATCCAAGACGGAAGTTTACCGGAACATGCGGGATAATGACCTGTTTATCCTGAATGCGGATGACCCATTGGTAAAGGAATACACAGAAAAAAATCCGGTTCCCTGTAAGGCACAGACCTTCAGCCTGGACCGTCAGGATACAGATAACTATGTTAAAGACGGCTACGTTTACGTAGCCGGAGAACCTGTTTTGCCACTGGATAAAATCCACATTGTAGGCAAACACAATTTACAGAACGTAATGATTGCCGTGGCCATGGCCAGAGCTGCCGGTGTGGACAAAGACACCATTTGCGCCGCGGTAGAAGCCTTCCATGGCGTAGAACACCGCATGGAGTTTGTACGCGAATGGAATGGCGTAAAATTCTATAATGACTCGAAGGGCACCAACACCGATGCCACAATTACCGCATTAAAGTCCTTTGACCGCGGCGTCATTCTGCTCTTTGGCGGCTTTGAAAAAGGTCTGGCCATGGATGACGTCAAAGCCCACATGGGCTGTGTCAAGAAGGCCATCGGCTTTGGGGCCTGCGGCAAGCGTCTGGTAGACGATACCGTCGGGGCCGACGGTATTGTAGTAGATGACCTGCCCGCCGCACTGGCCAAAGCCGTGGAACTTGCCCAGCCGGGTGACACCGTCCTTCTTAGCCCAAGTACCAGTTCGTTTGACCAGTACTCCTGCTTTGAAGAGCGTGGCGAACACTTTAAAAAACTGGTTAACGCTTTATAAACCTTAGAAAAGTATGCTCAAAAACAGCACACCATAAAAGTGGGCTTTGCAGAAACACGAAACCAACTAAATGGCAGAGCGGGCTAACTCGCAAAAGAAAAAGAGAAAATAAAAAAACGGTAGAAAGATGGAGAGCAAGATGGGCAAAGACAGTTACATTGGGGTGTTTGACTCTGGCATTGGCGGTATGACCGTAGTGCAAAGCATTGTAGAAACCATGCCGAAAGAAAACATCATTTACTTTGGAGACACTGCTCATGTGCCCTATGGAACACGCTCTAAAGCACAAATTACGGAATACGTTCTGGCTGACGTGCAATTCTTACGGCAGTTTGATTTAAAAGCTATGGTAATTGCCTGTAATACCGCTGACTCAGTGGCAAAAGAAAAAGTGGTGGAAGCCTACCCGGATATGCCGGTTTTCGGTGTGGTGGAACCAGCCTCGGCGCAGGCCGCAAAAACCACGCGCAATGGAAAAATCGGTGTTATTGCCACAAATGCTACCGTAAAAACCAGGGCTTATCAAAAGGCAATTGCCCAGTATAATCCGGAGGCGCAGGTCTATATGAAGGCCTGCCCGCTGCTGGTTCCACTGGTAGAAAACGGCCAGTACCGGGTCGGCAACCCGGTAGTTAACCTAATTCTGGCGGACTACTTAAAGCCGCTGGCAGAAGAGGGTATTGATACCTTGGTATTAGGATGCACGCATTATCCGCTGTTGGCAGATGCCATTTCATCCTTGTTCCCGGAGTTGACTTTAATTAGCTCCAGTACAGCGGCAGCCACCTGCTTAAAGGAAACTTTGCAGGCAGAACACCTGGAGCGGGACAGTGCCGACCCCGGTACCCGCCAGTTCTTTGTCAGTGATGCCGCTGAAAACTTCCAGGAACAGGCGGAAATCCTTTTAGGAGAAGCTTTAACGGACCCCGTTCAGCAGGTTACCCTTTTGGAAAAAGACTAAACGAAAGGGCTTTCCGGGTGGCAATACTGTATCAAGCCGCCTTTCTGTGAAAAGACTACTTTGTCCAGTAATTACCCTTTTGGGGAAAGACCTGGGGGAAGACCTAGGGAAAGGACCTGGGGAAAGGCCTGGGGAAAGGCCTGGGGAAAGGTCCAAGGGTCAAACGATAAGACAAAAAAGAGAGAGAACAGCAACTGCTGTTCTCTCTTTTTTTGTAATCAGAAAACCCCGCGTTGCACGCAGGGCTCCATTTGTAGTGCCCAGCTGTTCCAAATTTCACTTGTGTGGCAAATCTGGCACTGCCACTCCGTTTGCCACCCAAAATCCACTTTCTGGTGGCAAATAAAGCAATAATCCCTAATTTGCCACCACAATCAGCCTCCACCAAGCAGCTCCCGACTTTCCCGGCTCCACTTGTGTGGCAAATCTGGCACTGCCACTCCGTTTGCCACCCAAAATCCACTTTCTGGTGGCAAATAAAGCAATAATCCCTAATTTGCCACCACAATCAGCCTCCACCAAGCAGCTCCCGACTTTCCCGGCATCTGCAATGTTTGTGTTGCAGATCCGGATGGAAACACGGATGACTACTT
>CAVHZY010000007.1:0-75966 GCA_963640645.1 uncultured Phascolarctobacterium sp.
TTCGTACCGCTGACTCCGGTTACCTGACCAGACGTCTGGTTGACGTTTCCCAGGAAATCATTGTTCGCGAAGAAGACTGTGGTTGCAAGGAAGGCATTCCCGTATATGACATCAAGGACGGCAACGAAGTCATTGAAGAGTTGCAGGAACGTCTGGTAGGCCGCTACCTGGTAGAAGATCTGGTAGATCGCACAACCGGCGAACTGATCCAGTCCGCAGATGTCATGATGGACGAAGATTCTGCCGCAAAGGTAGACAAGTACGTTAAGACAACCCATGAAGCAGACGTTGCCAGCGGTGCAGTAGCCGATGATTCCAGAGCGGAAATCCGCATTCGGTCCCTGCTGACCTGCCGTGCCCACCACGGTGTCTGCATTAAGTGCTACGGCCGCAACCTGGCAACGGGTGGACCTGTTACCGTCGGCGAGGCAGTTGGTATCATTGCTGCACAGTCCATCGGTGAACCAGGTACCCAGCTGACCATGAGAACATTCCATACCGGTGGTGTTGCATCTGCAGCCGACATCACACAGGGTCTTCCGCGTGTTGAAGAACTGTTTGAAGGCCGGAAACCGAAGACACTTGCCATCCTGTCTGAAATTGACGGTGTGGTTTCCATTCAGGAAATCAAGAAGAGCAAGTATGTTGTGGTAACCAATGCCGAAGAAGGGGAAGAGAAGCAGTATTTGATTCCTTACGGTCTGCGTCTGCGTCAGGCCATTCAGGATGGCGTTCGCATCAACAAGGGTGACGCGCTGACCGAAGGTTCCATCAATCCACATGACCTGCTGGAAATCATGGGCGTAGATGCTGTTCACGATTACCTGATCCGTGAAGTACAGAGCACTTACCGTCGTCAGGGCGTAGACATCAATGACAAGCACATTGAAGTTATTGTTCGTCAGATGATGAAGAAGGTTCGCATTACCGAAGCCGGTGATACAGACTTCTTAGTAGGCTCCGTTGTTGAAAAATCCGATTTCCTGGATGCCAACGATGCTCTGGCTGCCAAGGCAAAAGAAGAAGGCTCGGTTTACAATCCGGCAGAGGCAGAAGCCATGCTGCTTGGTATTACCAAAGCTTCTCTGGCAACCGATTCCTTCCTGTCTGCCGCATCTTTCCAGGAAACCACCCGTGTTCTTACGGATGCTGCCATCAAGGGTAAGGTTGACCCGCTGCACGGTCTGAAGGAAAACGTTATCATTGGTAAGCTGCTCCCGTCCGGTACCGGCATGAAGGTTTACAATGATGTACAGGTGGAACGCAAGCATGAAGAATTTAATTCCATTGACCCGGAACTCTTCATTGAAGATATCTCTCTTCCAATGGAATTTACAGAAATCTAACTTGTTGACAAACCGCTTGTCTTAGTTTAAAATGCTAACTTGCCGTGTTGTGCAACCGGTAAATTTTAGGTTACTATTTGGAGAACTTTCCACAGCACTGTGGAAAGCTCTCCTATAGCAATATAATTACATTTTTACATTATTTCGCAGGAGGTGAAACAGATTGCCAACCTTTAACCAACTTGTTCGTCAGGGCCGTAAGGTAACTGAAAAGAAGGCTAAGGCTCCAGCACTCTTAAAAGGACTGAACTCCAAGAAGAACGTGATGACTAACAACGCTTCTCCGCAAAAACGTGGTGTCTGCACAGCAGTTAAGACCGCAACGCCAAAGAAGCCGAACTCCGCTCTTCGTAAGATTGCCAGAGTACGTCTGACCAACGGAATTGAAGTTTCCGCTTACATTCCGGGTGTCGGCCACAACCTTCAGGAACACTCCGTTATTCTGATCAGAGGCGGACGTGTAAAGGACCTTCCTGGTGTACGTTACCACATTATCCGTGGTACGCTGGATACCCAGGGCGTAACCGACAGAAAGCAGAGCCGTTCCAAGTACGGTGCCAAGAAGCCGAAAGCCGGCAAAAAGTAATCCATTTACTTTGAAAATGGAAGTGTAAAGAGAACAATCTTCTTGCAGGCTGCGCAGTCTTCTGCGTAACAATGTAAGGGTGTATTTATATTGCTAATACGCCTCCGCATTGGCGCCACGGGAATGTTGTCACTCGAGTACCTATGATATCATTATTATGAAGGAGGGAAGCGAAGTGCCAAGAAGAGGCCAGATTGCAAAACGTGATGTTTTGCCAGATCCGCTTTACAATTCAAAGCTCGTAACACGGTTAATTAACAGTGTTATGCTGGATGGTAAAAAGGGCGTTGCTCAGAAAATCGTATACGGCGCTTTTGAAATCATCCAAGAAAAAACAGGCAGAGATCCTCTTGAAGTATTTGAAGAGGCCATGGAAAATGTTATGCCTGTATTAGAGGTAAAGGCTCGCCGTGTTGGTGGTGCCACTTACCAGGTTCCAATTGAGGTTCGTGCCGAAAGAAGACAGACCCTTGGTTTGCGCTGGATTACGCTGTATGCTCGTCAGCGCGGTGAAAGAACCATGAAGGAAAGACTTGCAAACGAAATCATGGATGCTGTAAACCAGACCGGTTCTGCTTATAAGAAGCGTGAAGATACCCACAAGATGGCAGAAGCCAACAAGGCTTTTGCACATTTCCGCTGGTAACTTATTGGAGGGAAATGAATGCCAAGACAGGTTTCTTTGGAAAAAACCAGAAACATCGGTATTATGGCGCACATTGACGCCGGTAAGACCACCACTACCGAACGTATCCTGTACTACACCGGTGTTAACTATAAGATCGGTGAAGTTCATGAAGGCGCTGCCACCATGGACTGGATGGAACAGGAACAGGAACGCGGTATTACCATTACTTCCGCTGCAACCACCTGTTTCTGGAAAGAACACAGAATCAATATTATCGACACCCCGGGCCACGTTGACTTCACTGCTGAAGTAGAACGTTCCCTGCGTGTATTGGACGGCTCCGTTACCGTTCTTTCCGCTAAGGGCGGTGTTGAACCGCAGTCTGAAACCGTATGGCGTCAGGCTGACAAATATAGCGTACCTCGCATGATCTACGTTAACAAAATGGACATCATGGGTGCCGACTACTACCATGTACTCGACATGATCCGTGAACGTCTGAAGGCCAATCCGCTTGCAATTCAGCTGCCAATCGGTGCTGAAAACAACTTCCGCGGCATTATTGACCTGCTGACCATGCGTGCCGAAGTTTACTATGATGACCTCGGTAATGACATCCGTGACGAAGACATTCCGGATGACATGAAAGAAATTGCCCAGAAGTATCATGACGAACTCATTGAAGAAGTTGCTTCTTATGATGATGACTTAATGGAAAAATACTTCAACGGAGACGAACTGACGCTGGAAGAGCTGAAGGCTACCATCCGTAAGGCAACTATTAACAATGACCTGGTTCCGGTTGTTTGCGGTACTTCTTACCGCAACAAGGGTGTTCAGCCGTTGCTGGATGCCATTGTTGACTACATGCCGGCCCCGGTTGACATTCCTGCCATTAAGGGCATAAATCCGGAAACGGACGAAGAGGAATGCCGTGAATCTACAGATAACGGCCCATTTGCTGCTCTTGCATTCAAGATTGCAACTGACCCATATGTAGGTAAACTGTGCTTCTTCCGCGTTTATTCCGGTACTGTAGATGCCGGTGCAACTGTTCTGAATGCCACTAAGGACAAGAACGAACGTATGGGCCGCATTCTGCAGATGCACGCTAACCACAGACAGGACCTTGATAAATGCTATGCCGGTGACATTGCCGCTTGTGTAGGCGTTAAGAATACCACTACTGGTGATACTCTCTGCGATCCAAAACATCCGGTTATTCTGGAGTCCATGGACTTCCCGGATCCTGTTATCCGCGTAGCCATTGAGCCGAAGACCCGTGCCGGTCAGGAAAAGATGGGCGTAGCCCTTTCCAAGCTGGCAGAAGAAGACCCGACCTTCAAGTGCTACACTGATGAAGAAACCGGACAAACCATCATTGCCGGTATGGGTGAACTTCACCTGGAAATCATTGTTGACCGTCTGCTTCGTGAATTCAAAGTAGAAGCCAACGTTGGTAAGCCACAGGTTGCATATCGTGAAACCATCACTGCTCCGGCCGATGTAGACTGCAAGTACAAGCGCCAGTCCGGTGGTTCCGGTCAGTACGCTCAGGTTAAGATCAAGATTGAACCGAACCCAGGAAAGGGTTACGAATTCGTCAATGCCGTTGTCGGTGGTGCCATTCCGAAGGAATTCATCGGACCGACTGAAGCCGGTATCAAGTCTGCCATGACCAATGGCGTTCTGGCTGGTTACACGGTTGAAGACGTAAAGGTTACTCTTTATGATGGTTCTTATCATGAAGTTGACTCCTCTGAAATGTCCTTCAAAATCTGCGGATCCATGGCATTCAAAGATGCAATGCGTAAGGCTTCTCCGGTTCTGATGGAACCGATGATGAAGGTTGTTGTCATTACTCCGAACGAATACGTTGGTGATGTTATTGGTGACATCAACTCCCGTCGTGGTAACATGAAGGGTATGGAAGACGTTAACGGTGCAACCCAGATTGAAGCACAGATTCCTCTGGCTTCCATGTTCGGTTATGCCACTGATCTTCGTTCCAAAACACAGGGCCGTGCCCAGTACGTTATGGAACCGTCTCACTACACGGAAGTACCGAAGAGTATTTCGGAATCTATCATTTCCGACCGTGCCAAGAAGAACTGATTCAGTGCTTGCTTAAAGGCATTGTATTTGTTACAATATCAAAGAATTTTAGACTATTTGCTATTAGTTTTAAAGGAGGAACATCCCCATGGCAAAAGAACATTTTAACAGAACTAAGCCGCATGTTAACATTGGTACCATCGGTCACGTAGACCATGGTAAGACCACTCTGACCGCTGCAATTACCAAGACCCTTGCAATGAAGGGCCTGGCAAAGTTCGAAGACTATTCCGCAATCGATAAGGCTCCGGAAGAAAGAGAACGTGGTATTACCATTAATACCGCTCACGTTGAGTATGAAACTGAAAAGCGTCACTATGCTCACGTTGACTGCCCGGGCCACGCCGACTACATCAAGAACATGATCACCGGTGCTGCTCAGATGGACGGCGCCATCCTGGTTATCGCTGCAACTGACGGTCCTATGGCTCAGACTAAAGAACACCTTCTGCTTGCTCGTCAGGTAGGCGTTCCTGCAATCATTGTTTTCCTGAACAAGGTTGACCAGGTTGACGATCCAGAACTTCTTGAACTGGTTGAAATGGAAGTTCGTGAAACTCTTGCTGAGTATGAATTTGACGACGAATGCCCGATCATTGCCGGTTCTGCACTGCAGGCTCTGGAATATGACGGTGACGATGTTGACGCTCCTGTCCTGAAGCCAATTTGGGACCTGATGGACGCTGTTGACGAATACATCCCGACTCCGGATCGTAAGGCTGACCTTCCGTTCCTGATGCCGGTAGAAGACGTATTCACCATCACCGGTCGTGGTACCGTTGCTACTGGTAGAGTAGAACGTGGCCAGCTCAAGATGGGTGAAGAAATTGAAATCGTTGGTCTGAAGGACGAAAAGACCAAGACCGTTTGCACCGGTATTGAAATGTTCCGTAAGATCCTTGACTACGCTGAAGCTGGTGACAACATCGGTTGCCTTCTTCGTGGTATTCAGAGAAACGAAATTGAAAGAGGCCAGGTTCTTGCTAAACCAGGCAGCATTCATCCGCACACCAAGTTCCACGGCCAGGTTTATGTACTGACCAAGGACGAAGGCGGCCGTCATACTCCGTTCTTCAACAACTATCGTCCGCAGTTCTATTTCAGAACCACTGACGTTACCGGCGTTATCACTCTTCCGGAAGGCACCGAAATGTGCATGCCTGGAGACAACGTTGAAATGGACGTTGAACTGATCACTCCGATCGCTATTGAAGAAGGTCTTCGCTTCGCTATCCGTGAAGGTGGCCGTACTGTTGGTTCCGGCGTTGTTACCGGCATCAATGAATAAGCAACAGTTTTAACTGTAACTTATAAAAGCAAAGGGACCTGCGCAGCAGCGCAGGTCCTTTTGTTATTGCAAGTGTGTGTTGTATGAGTATATGTAAAAGGACCTGCGCCGCCGGCGCAGGTCCTTCCTGGTAGTGGATTTGTATTCGGGTGGATTAGTCTTCCAGCTCCTGCAGCATGGCAAGATGCGCACGCCAGTATTTGGCGTAAGGCTTGCTCTTGCCAGGACCGATGTAGGAGATGGAACCGCCGATGACGGTGCCGTGGTCGGCTTCATAGTCCGGCATAACATGCCAGATGCCCTTTCTCATTTCCGGATCATCTTCAAAGTGAACAAACGGTTCCCGCTGCGGGTGCCGGGCAGAAGCCAGGGGCACCAGACCGTCATTCGGCCGCCAGGTTTCGTCCACAACGGTGCCGTTGATGGTGCAAACCGGGAATTTACCCATGACTTTTGCAAACGGAATGAAGGCAAAGATCATGATAGGAGCCCGCACCTGGAATTCCGGATGCCACCGGTTTGCATTGGTACCGTTGCCGGCGATAGAGAAGTAGTAGGTGTCCTTGCATGGGTGCAGGCGCTGATTCATATCTGCGGCCTGATCTATGCGAAGGTCATCAAATACGTTATCCTTGTATTTGCAGATGTTAACAAGGCCTTTCCATTGCTTGAAACTTAACAGGAAATGCTTTTTTCCGGTAGCATGGAACGGGTCTTCGTTCATGCCATACTGTTCCATATGGATGTCATAATACTGGCCTCCACCAAGGTTGGCAAGCACTGCAGTTAAGCATACAACTGCCGGTTTCAGCACCTTCATAAAGCCTTCAAAGGCATGAACGAAGGTAGTGCCGTCATGTGGCGCAGAAATGGAAGTCAGGCTCTGCACCCATGCACCGTGACCACCGGCAAAGAGCGGAGAAAGATCATTCGGTGTTGCGGCACGTTCTTCTTCAGCGCCGTCTTCCAAAAGGGTTACCAGCATACGCATGGTGGCACCGCCGAAGCTGTGCCCCAACAGGTGAATCTTCTTAATGCCGCCGTCTTCCATTGGCTGGCCCCAGCCTTCTACCAAAGGCTTATCATAGGTGCGGCCGAAACGTTCATGATGATATTTGGCTGCATGGGCAGCACCGTAGTCAACCTGGGTTCCGGTCAGCTGTGCGTACAGTTCGCAAGCACGGTCCCAGGCACTGCCCAGAGGTCCAACCTGTGGAGCATAGGCTTCCAGGCCTTCGCTTCTCAGCTGCTTTACTAAATTACCGCAAACCATTCCCCAATAGGGCATGACTGAGTAAATTTTCTGTTCTTCACCCCAGCCCATCATGCCGTGAATGAAGATAAACGGGTATTTGTTAGTGTACAAAAAAACATCTCCTTTTTGCTTAATTTATTCCGAAAACAGTACCTATTTTTTTAAGTACACACCTTATTATAAACAGCTTACCTTGAAGCTTTCTTAAAAGAATCTTAATGACTTTCGGTCGGGGCAGGTTCCTTTACTTATACCTACCTGTATGGTAAAATATCTTCCGAATTTTTAGCGGAGGAGGGACGCTTTTTGGCTATTGCCAAGGCAGAAATTGCATTGCAGTTTGACTACATGACCCGGGATAAACAATTGCTTCAGGACCGCCTGGGCGGAAAAATTCCGAAGGCCATGACCCATACTTACGGCTGCCAAGGAAACGTGGCAGAAGGAGAGCGGATTGACGGTATCCTGCAGGAAATCGGTTATGAATTTACCGAAGATCCGGCAGAAGCCGATTTCATTTTATATAACACCTGTTGTGTCCGGGAACACGCAGAAGAACGGGTTTTCGGTAACCTGGGACGTCTGAAAAAACTGAAAGAACAGAACCCGAACCTGATTATTGCGGTTTGCGGCTGCATGGTACAGGAACCGCACATTGCGGATCGCCTGAAGCGCAATTTCCGTTATGTGGATCTGGTGTTTGGTACCTTTGTACAGTACCGTTTGCCGGAATTTATTTACCGCTTATATACCGGAGAAGACCGTGTCTTTTGCCTGGATGAAAATAATACGGTTGCAGAAGGTCTTCCCATGAAACGGACCAACCAGTTAAAGGCATTTTTGCCAATTTCCTATGGCTGTAACAACTTCTGCACCTATTGCATTGTTCCGTATGTCCGCGGACGGGAACGCAGCCGTGCCTATGATGTGGTTGTGCAGGAAGCCAAAGATCTGGTTGCCCAGGGCTACAAGGAAATTATGCTGCTGGGGCAGAATGTCAATTCCTATGGTAATGACTTTGGGGAAAAGGATCTCTTTTCCAAATTGTTAAAGGAAATTAATGCTATTCCGGGGGACTTCCTGATCCGCTTCATGACTTCCCATCCGAAGGATTGTTCCTATACGCTGCTGGATACCATGGCCGAATGCGAAAAGGTAGAACGCCATCTGCATTTGCCGTTCCAAAGCGGCAATGACCGTGTGCTGAAGGCCATGAACCGCCATTATGACCGGGCCCGTTACCTGGATCTGGTTCACTATGCCAAACAGGTTATGCCGGATCTTTCTCTGACCAGCGATGTAATTGTCGGCTTTCCCGGGGAAACCCACGAAGAATTCCTGGACACCGTTTCTTTGGTACAGGAGGTTGGATTTACCTCTTTGTATACCTTCATTTACAGTCCACGTGTGGGAACTCCGGGCGCAAAAATGCCGGACCCTGTTACCAGGGAAATCAAGCAGCAGTGGTTTGAAGAATTGCAATTTGCACAGGAGCAGATTGCAGGCCAGAGAACGGCTGCAACCAAAGGACAGACCTTCCGTGTCCTGGCCGAAGGCCGCGGAAAAAAAGGCAAAATTAACGGCAGAACCTCCGGCAATGTCATGATTGAATTTGACGGGCCGGAAGAAATCATCGGAACTTTTTGCAATGTTACCGTAACAGAACCGTTAACCTGGATTTTAAAAGGAACACTTGCAGAATAAAAACGGGCTGACTCGCCCAATAAAGGAGATTTTTATGAACTTAATTGAAATGACCAGAGCGCTGGGTGCTGCTCTGCAGGACGACGAAACCTACCAGAACTTTGTTGCTGCCAGCAAGGTAGCCGAGGCGGATGAAGCCGTAAATGCAAAAATGCAGACCCTGCAGGCATTGCAGGCTGCTTATCAGGCAGAAATGGCCAAGGCAGAACCGGATCAGTCCGGTATGGAAAAAATGGATCAGGAATTCCAGGCCCTGTATCAGGAAATTATGGCTGCCGAATCCATGGCTGCCCTGAATGATGCCCGCAACCAGCTGAACGGTTTAATGTCCTATATGACACAGATTCTGTATCTCTGCGCCAACGGCGAAGACCCGGCAACCTGTGAACCATCTCAGGAAGAATGCGGCGGAAACTGCGGTTCCTGCGGCGGTGGATGTGGCGGCAACTGTGGCTGCAACGAATAAACAGCAGAAGATAACATTGTTGAAATAAACGCGTAGTTAGAGGTGAAACCGTGGCAGAATATACTCCAATGATGAAACAATACCTGCAAATAAAAGAGGAGTATCAGGATTGCATCCTGTTTTACAGACTGGGAGATTTCTATGAAATGTTCTTTGAGGATGCCAAGCTTGCCTCGTCCGTGCTGGATCTGGTTCTGACCGGAAAAGCCTGCGGGCAGGAGGAACGTGCTCCCATGTGTGGCGTTCCGTTCCACAGCGCCGACAACTACGTGGCCAGACTGGTACAGCACGGCTACAAAGTAGCAATCTGCGAACAGACCGAGGATCCGGCACTGGCCAAAGGACTGGTTTCCAGAGAGGTTGTCCGGATTATTACGCCGGGTACGGTTATTGAAAGCAATATGCTGGACGAAGGAAAGAACAACTATCTTGCCTGCCTTTGTCATGCAGAGGGCAGTACCGGTATTTGCTTTATTGATATTTCCACCGGATCCGTTTTTGTAACGGAAGTAGAGGAGAGTGCAGACGGAGAACGGACCCTGGATGAGCTGGGCCGTTTTTCCCCAAAAGAATTACTGGTTAATGCACAGGCCGGAAAACTGAAAAGTCTCCGGCAATACCGGGAAAAGCAGGAAGGTTCCAGTCTGGAAGAACGGAACCGGTCTGAATTTGATCCGGAGAAGTGTGCAGGCCTGATAGAGGAACACTTCGGCCGCACTACAGAGGAGCTGAACCTGACCGGGGAAAATGCTATTTGCGCTCTTGGTGCAGCACTGAGCTACCTGTATGAAGTGCAGAAGAACTCCCTGAATAATCTGCGGGATATCAACTATTATACCGATTCCAAGTACATGAAGCTGGATTTCTCTGCCAGACGCAATCTGGAACTGACGGAAACCCTGCGGAACCGGGAAAAGCGCGGTACGCTGCTCTGGGTTTTGGATAAGACCAAAACTGCCATGGGCAAGCGTCTGCTTCGTTCCTATCTGGAGCAGCCGCTGATTTCTCCGGCGGCTATTATCCGCCGCCAGAATGCGGTGGCTTATCTGACTGACTCCATGCAGCTGCGGGATGAACTGGCAGAGTACATGGTTCCGGTTCATGATATGGAACGCCTGATTACCCGGATTTCGTATGGTACTGCCAATGCAAGAGAACTGCGAAGCTTATATGAAACAGTAACTCGCCTGGCGCCCATTAAGGCCCTTTTGGCGGAAGCGCCCACGGAGCTGCTGAAACAAATTGAACAGCAAATAGACCCACTGGAGGACATTTTAACGCTGATTGACAGTGCCATTGTGGAAGAACCTCCGTTTTCCATCCGGGAAGGCGGCATGATCCGTGAAGGCTACCATAAGGAGTTAGATGAACTGCGGAGTATTGTCAGTGACGGCCGGGGCTTCCTGGCATCCATTGAAGCTGCCGAACGGGAAAAGACCGGCATCAGCAAACTGAAAATCGGTTACAACCGCGTGTTTGGATATTACATTGAAGTGCCCAATTCTGCTTCGGAAAGTGTACCGGAAAATTATATCCGTAAACAGACGCTGGCCAATGCGGAGCGCTATATTACCGAAGAGCTTAAGGAACTGGAATCCAAGGTGCTTGGAGCACAGGAACGCATTGTAAAACTGGAACACGATCTGTTTGCCGGTGTCCGCGAACAGATTGCCGGGCAGCTGGTTCGGATTCAGACAACATCCCATGCGGTGGCGGTACTGGATGTGCTTTGTTCCTTTGCCAAAGTGGCTGTGGAAAACAATTATGTCTGTCCGGAAATTACGGAGGATGGGGTCATTGAAATCCGAGACGGCCGTCATCCGGTAGTAGAAAAGATGCTGGACGGAAATCCGTTTGTGCCGAATGATACGTTCCTGGATGAAGACAGCCGCCAGGTGGCTCTGATTACCGGACCGAACATGGCCGGTAAATCCACCTATATGCGGCAGGTGGCGCTGATTGTTATTCTGGCGCAGATCGGTTCCTTTGTGCCCGCGTCTTCGGCCCGCATTTCCATTTGCGATGCAGTTTATACCCGTGTCGGAGCCAGCGATGACCTTGCTTCCGGACAATCCACCTTTATGGTAGAAATGTCCGAAGTGGCTAATATTTTGAAAAATGCCACCAAAAACAGTCTGATTATTCTGGATGAAATCGGCAGAGGTACCTCCACTTATGATGGCATGAGTATTGCCAAAGCCGTTCTGGAATATGTATGCAACAAGAAAAAACTGGGTGCAAAAACGTTATTTGCCACCCATTATCATGAATTAACGGAGATGGAAGCGGAAAATCCATCTGTCAAGAATTACAACATTGCCTGTAAAAAGCGGGGAGACGATATCATTTTCCTGCGGCGGATTGTACCGGGTGCGGCAGACGGTAGTTATGGTATTGAAGTTGCCAAACTGGCCGGTGTGCCGAATGCGGTAGTCAAGCGTGCAAAGGAAGTATTAGCCCATATTGCAGTATTGCAGAGTAAACTGGATGACGTACGTTCTGCTGACACTATAAGTACTGCGGAAGTGCTGGAAGAAGATCCGGCAACGCTGCAAATCAGTTTTGCTTCCGGTAAAAAGGAACAGATTGTGGAAACCCTGCAGACCCTGGACGTCAATACATTAACGCCGATTGAGGCCATGCAGACGCTGTATCAGCTTTGCAGTCAGGCCAAAGATCTGGAGGAATAAAAAACGCTTTTTCAATAAAAAGAAAGGAGGATCCTCATGCCTAAGATTAATGTGCTGCCCAAACATATGGCAGATTTAATTGCGGCCGGAGAAGTGGTGGAACGGCCGGCTTCCGTGGTGAAAGAGCTTATGGAAAATGCCATTGATGCGGGCGCTACTGCCGTTACCGTGGAAATTAAACACGGCGGCATTACGTTAATCCGTGTTACGGATAACGGGTGCGGAATTGCCCGGGAAGACGTACAAAATGCATTTAAGAGTCATGCCACCAGTAAGCTGCTGACAGAAGAGGACCTCCATAAAATCGGAACCCTTGGATTCCGCGGGGAGGCACTGGCCTCCATTGCCGCCGTGTCAAAAGTAGACCTGCTGACGCGGACGGAAAACGATACCATTGGCACCGTTTATAAAATGGAAGGATCGGAAGAAATCCTGTTGGATGATGCCGGTTGTCCCGCCGGAACTACCATTGTGGTCAAAGATCTGTTTTACAATACGCCTGCCCGCATGAAGTTCTTAAAGAAGGACGTTACGGAAGGCAACAGTGTAGCGGGTGTGGTAGACCGCATTGCCTTATCCCATCCGGAGGTTTCCATCCGTTTCATTCGGGACGACCGGCAGCAGCTGGCCACTCCTGGAAATGGCAGGCTCCAGGCGGCGGTATATTCCGTCTTTGGCTCTGACTTTGCCGGTGGTCTGGTGGAAACCGATTATGAATTAAACGGTGTTCAGGTATCCGGTCTGGTTTCCAAGCCCAGCTATTCCCGTTCCAACCGCTCCATGCAGTTCTTCTTTTTAAACGGTCGTCTGGTCAAGATCAAGACGGCTACAGCCGCCCTGGAGCAGGCCTATAAAAATGCCATTATGGTAGGGCGTTTTCCGTCCTGCGTTTTGCATATTACCATGCCGTTGGAAGCGGTAGACGTAAATGTCCATCCTGCCAAAACGGAAGTGCGCTTTGAAAATGAGCGCGTAGTATTTGATGCGGTTTATTATGCCGCCCAAAATGCCATTCAGCAAAAGGATGTTCCAAACCGGGTTGACTTAAGCCGGATGGAAGCCAAACGGCAAAAACAGTTCCACTCAGAAAGTGGAGAGCAGCTGCAGTTGAAAAAAAAGGATCCGGATCTTCCAGAAAAGGTAGAGGGCTTCTGGGCAAAGGAACTGCCAAAAGAGTTCAAGGAAAAACAGGAAAAGAAGCCGGCAGTACCGTATGTTCCTAAATCGCAGAGGAATCCGGTCAATCCCATTCCGGAAAGGGTAAAGGCCTTTGCGGAACGTGCCGTAGAACAGGTGGTAGAACAACAGGCCGTAGAGCAACAGCCCGTCAGCACGCCGGAACCGGTCCCTGTACCTTATGCAGATCAGCAGGAAGTACCGGAATTCCGGATTGTTGGAGAAGCATTTAAGACCTATATTCTGGTGGAAACCGGCAGCCTGATTTTATGGGTGGACAAGCACGCAGCCCATGAACGAATCCTGTTTGAAGAGCTGAAAGCCAACAAGGAACCCATTCAATCCCAATTACTGCTGAGTCCGGCCGCAGTTTCATTAAGCAAAGAAGAGTATGCGGTAATTTTAGAAAACCGGGAGTTTCTTTCCCAGTCCGGATACGAGGTAGATGACTTCGGTTTCGGAACCGTTCTTCTGCGGGAAATACCGGTTATGCTGGAAGGGGAGGACCCCAAAGCACTGCTGGAAGAAATTGCCGGATATTTGCTGAACCATCGTGGGGCAGAGCCGGAAAAACTGGAATGGATTTACTGCAACATGGCCTGTCGTGCTGCCATTAAGGCGGGAGACAATACGCCACCGGAAGAACAGGAGCGTCTGGTATCGTATCTCCTTTCCCATCGCCAGTTACGCTATTGTCCCCATGGCAGACCCATTCTGTTTGAAATGACCCGTACGGATTTGGAAAAGCAGTTTGGCAGAATACAATAAACAGCACGTAATAGAATAAAAATAAGAAAGCCCGTTTCAGCAAATGAATGCTGAAACGGGCTTCTTTTGTGTTTTAACTATGGGTTAGGGTGCTTAATGATAAATTGTTTTTGATTAGCGGAAGAACAAAAGGCAATCCAAAACAAAGACTGGAACCAGGATGCCAACAGACCAGGCCATGTATCCAAAGAAGGAAGGCATCTTGATGCCTCTTTCTTCGGCAATATTCTTAACCATCATGTTTGGTGCATTACCAATGTAGGTAACAGCACCGGCAAAGACAGCACCGGAGGTAATGGCCTTCAGTAAGACAATTGGAATGACTCCTGCGGTGGTAGTAAGTCCTGTGGTAAAGCCCATGGAGCAAGCCATGGTGAAGAATACCAGGTAAGTCGGCGTGTTATCCAGGAAGGAGGACAGGGCGCCGGTCATGGCGAAGAATTCCCACGGATGGGTAATGGTCAAAGAGTTGCCAAGGCCTTTCAGAATAATCAGAGCCGGCTGCATGGTAATGAAAATACCAACGAACAGAATGGCAACCTCTTTGATGGGATCCCAACTGAAGACTTTGATTTTGTCCACTTTTCTTTTGGTGGTTTTCTGGGAACCAAAAGCGGCCAGGAGGATCATGACAACTTCAATCAGTTCCGGATAACTAACCATAACGTCCTTGTAAATATGGATACCCAGTGTGGAACCGGAAGCATCCTGGAACAGGGACAGGGTTGGCAGATAACCGGAAAGGATAACGGCCAAAATGATAACAATCAGGAAGATCAGATTGTGTTTTCCGGAAATGTGGATGTTAGAAGTAATGGAGCGGAAAGAGGTGCCGCCTTTCTGTAAGTGATCCAGAACCGGGGTCATTTCCTTTTTATAGAGGTGGGAGTCAAACAGATAGAAAACGGTAAGAAGGATGACCATATTTATCAGCAGAATGGGGAAGATCTTCAGATCCCAGAAGAACGGAACGCCTCTGGAAAATCCCATCAGCAGTGGTGGGTCACCAATCGGGGTAAGGCAGCCGCCCATGTTGGAAATTAAGAAAATAAAGAAAACGACCAGATGGGTCTTTTTGCCTCTTCTGGTGTTGATACGAAGTAACGGTTTCAGCAACAGCATGGAAGCACCGGTAGTACCGATAATACTGGAAAGCAAAGTACCAATGGCCAGGAAGATGGTATTGATTTTTGGAGTGCTGGCCAGCCGGCAGTGGATGGTAATGTTACTGGACACACAATACAGACCAAACAGCAGAATAATGAAGGTCATGTAGTCATTGAAAATACAATCCAAAACGGTTTCTACGGTAAAAGATCCGCCAAGACCAATGATGGAGGGAATAATAAAAGCCAGAGACCAGAATACGACTGCAAGTGGATAATACTTGCCCCAGAACTTCCCAGCAAACAAAGGAACAATGGCAATGGAAAGAAGCAACCCTGCAAAGGGAATGCAATAGAGCAAACTGATACTCATAATGGAAGACCTCTTTTCAAAAGCATAAAGCAAGAGCGGACCCCATTCCGGTTCCCGCATCCATGCAATTTTAGCACTATTTTTAAGAAAGGCAATACATCCGTGAAAAGAAAATTTGGTGAATTTTTGACTATTTTTGGAGGATTTGTTTTGCAGAATCAAGACAAATGCAAAGAAAAACAAGCAAAAATAAGACAAAAAAGAAGCTCCTGCCAAAAGCAGGAGCTTTCTAAAAAATACAATCAAAAATTACGGGATGAAAGATTACTGTAACAGGAAAATATTATTTTCCCGACAGAGATTCACCATTTCTTCCGGCCAAAGGGAAACCTGTACCTCGCCGATATGTGCCTTTTCCAGAAGCAGGAGGCAAACCCGGGACTGCCCGATTCCGCCGCCAATGGTTAGCGGAATAGTGCCGTTTACAATACCCTGATGGAATGGGTAGGCCATGCGGTCTTCCGCACCGGCTTCTGCCAATTGTTTTTTCAGCGAGTCAGCATCTACGCGAATGCCCATGGAGGAAATTTCTTCTGCACAGCCAAGTGTTTCATTCCAAAAGAAAATGTCTCCGTTTAAGGACCAGTCATCATAATCCGGAGCACGTCCGTCATGTTTTTGTCCGCTTTTCAGTTTGCCGCCGATTTGCATAATGAATACGGTTTTATGTTCCTTCACAAAGGCATTTTCCCGCTCTTTGGAAGATAGTTCCGGATACTGATCTTCCAATTCCTGGGTGGTAACAAAAGTAACGTCCCGCTGTAAGCTGGTTTTCAGCTGCGGATACCGCCGGTTAAGTTCTTCTTTGGTGTCTACCAGTGCATTCACAATTTTGCAAACCGTGCCCTTCAGATAGGCTTCGGTCCGATCCTCTTTGGTAATGACTTTTTCCCAGTCCCACTGATCCACATAAATGGAATGCAGGGAGTCGCAGTCGTCATCCCGGCGGATGGCAGACATATTGGTATAAATACCGGTTCCTACCGGATACTGGTAACGATAGAGCGCCATGCGTTTCCATTTGGCAAGGGACTGCACAATTTCAGCCGTTCCTTCCACGTTCAGCATAGTAAATTCTACTTTTCGTTCCACACCGTTCAGGTCATCATTAATTCCGCTGCCTTTGGTTACAAACAGGGGACAGGTAATTCGTGTTAACTGCAGGGCAGTTCCCAGTTTTTGCTGAAACAAATCTCTGGTAACGGCGGTAGCTTCCTGCGTCTCCAGCAGGGATAGTGCGGATTGATATCCGGCAGGTAAATACAAATTTTTCATTAAACAACACCCTGTGCTTTCATTGCTTCGGCAACACGCATAAAGCCGGCAATGTTAGCACCGGCACAGTAGTCACCGTCAAGGCCATATTCTTCCGCGGATTCTTTGCAGGCTTGGAAGATATTGACCATAATATGTCTCAGTTTAGCATCAACTTTTTCCTTCGTCCAGTTGTAGCGAAGAGAGTTCTGGGACATTTCCAGACCGGATACGGCAACGCCACCGGCATTTGCTGCCTTGGCCGGTCCGATGCTGACTTTCTGCTTTTTCAGATATTCCATGGCGTGTGGTGTGGTAGACATATTGGAGGCTTCCACATAATACCGCGTGCCATTTGCCACAATGTGGGTAGCGTCTTCAAAGTTGACTTCGTTCTGCGTGGCGCATGGCATGACAACATCCGCTTTTACGCCCCAGGGCTTTTCGCCGGGGAAGAACGGTACACCGAACTTTTCTGCATAGTCCTGAATACCACCGTTGCTGTTTTCCCGCATTTCCAGCATATAGTCAATTTTCTCCTGAGAGGAGCCAACGCCTTCTTCGTCATAAATATAACCGGCAGAACCAGAGATGGTCAGAACTTTGCCACCCAGTTCGGTAATCTTTTTTACAGCGCCCCAGGCTACGTTACCGTATCCGGAAACAACAAAGGTCTTGCCTTTAATTTCTTCACCGTTTACCTTCATCATTTCCTGGGCAAAGTAGGTGGCACCGTAACCCGTTGCTTCCGGACGGATTAAGGAGCCGCCGTAAGCTTCTCCTTTGCCGGTCAGAACGCCGGAGAATTCATTCCGGACTCTCTTATACTGGCCGAACAGGAACCCGATTTCACGACCGCCAACCCCGATATCACCGGCAGGTACGTCTGTGTCAGCACCGATGTTCTTTGCAAGCTCCGTCATGAAGCTCTGGCAGAAACGCATAATTTCCAAATCAGACTTACCTCTTGGGTCAAAGTCGGAACCGCCTTTACCACCGCCCATAGGCAGACCGGTCAAAGAGTTTTTAAAGGTTTGTTCAAAGCCGAGGAATTTGACAATGGATGCATTAACAGAGGGATGGAAACGAAGACCACCCTTGTATGGACCAATGGCAGAATTGAACTGAATACGGAATCCGCGGTTAACGCGAACCACGCCCTGGTCGTCTACCCAGGGAACACGGAAAATAATCTGGCGTTCCGGTTCTACAATGCGGTCAAAAATACCGGCTTCTACTAAATCCGGTCTTTTTTCAGCCACAACATCCAGGGATTCAAATACTTCCGTAACGGCCTGGATAAATTCCGTTTCGCCGGGATTACGTAGCTGTACGTCTTCTAAAACCTTATTTAAATGCTGGTTTTTCATGTCAAAAACCTCCTCTTTGGATTATCGGGTGAAATTGTATCAGACACCTGTCTAAAAAGTCAACAAAAGCCCAATAACGTCGGTATATTTTATCTGCATATTTGTTGAAAACCGAACAAATATAAGATAAAATCTAAGCATCATTTTTAAAGGAGAAGTGAAATGGATTTTAAAACCGATACTTTTATCTATTGCGTTGCTGCCATTGTCGTTTTATTCGTCTTGGCAGATTCCCTTTTCTTTCTGATCCGGGCATATCGCCGCGGAAAGGAACTGGGAATGGACAAGTCCGTTATGAAAGGCGTTATGGTGCAGTCCGGACTCTTTAGTCTTCCGGCCGCCATTTCTGTTGTTATGACGGTTGTTGCCCTTTCCGGAGCCCTTGGAATTGTACTTCCCTGGATCCGGCTTTCCGTTATTGGCTCGGTAACCTATGAAGTTCCTGCTGCTGTAACAGCACTGGAAGCTGTTGGGGTAAAAGGCGGCCTTGCTTCCGAAGTTACGGACAAACAGGCCTTTGTAACCGCTGCCTGGATTATGACCTGTGGTTCCATTATTCCACTGGTATTTGTTCCCATTGCCACCAAGTATATTCAGACCGGTGTCAGCAGTGTTGCTTCCAAGAATAATTTTGTCAGCTCTACGTTGACCGGATCTGCTTTCATTGGCTTAATGATTGCCTTTGCTGCAAAATCTATTACCGGCGTTGGTGACAAGGCCGTTCTTGGAGACGGTGCAGGCATCATGTCTGTTACTGCCCTGATTGTTTCCATGGGTGTTATGTACCTGCTGGTAAAACTGAATAATAAGTGGCAGAACCACTGGCTGGAGTCGCTGGCCATGCCAATTGCCATGTTCAGTGCCATGCTGGTTGTTATGATTCTGGGCCAGATTCTGCCAACGGATCTTGCCACACTGGAATGGAGGTATTAAGCTATGAGTAAAGAAAAAAAGAAATCCTCCGCCGTTACCATTGATGAAAACGGAGTAGAACGCGTTACCGGTATTGAAAAGAAATACAATGACCGTACGCATGTATACGGCAGAATCTGGGGTGTTGTTGCACTGATCGTCTTTCTGATGATTCCGCTGTCCCTGAGCCTGCATCTGAACGCCTGGCCAACCGCTGCAGCTTTTGCAGCAGCAGCTTCTCTGTACATTATTACCGGAATCGGTGGTATTGGAGAAGACTTAATGTACACTACCCTGATTGGTCCAAGCGCCACTTATGTTTCCTTCCTGACCGGAAACATTGCTAACCTGAAATTTCCCTGTACTGTTGCTGCAGTAGAATCTGCAGACGTAGATATTCACTCGGATGAAGGGGAAGTACTGGCAACCCTTGCTGTTTGTGTTTCCTCTATTGTTACCTGTCTGACCATTGCCATTTTCTGTGTGGCCCTGACTCCGGTTATTCCTATGCTGACCAATGAAAACGGTCTGTTTTATCCGGCGTTCCAGCAGGTATTACCGGCCCTGTTTGGTGCCATTCTGGTTCCGTATTGTGTCAAGAATCCGAAGCTGTGGGAACTGCCAATGCTGGCTATGGCCATCCTGTACTGGTTTGTTCCGGGCATTACCCTTGCTTACGGCATGTTCATTTCCATTGCCATCTCCATGGCCGGTGCCCTGATTATGTACAAGGCAGGCCTGTTAGACGAAAAGCCGAAGAACCGGAAAAAAGTTGCGGTAGACGAAACTGCAGTAAAAGAAAGTATTGCAGAGGATCATAAAGACTAAATCGCAGAAAAGGAGAAGCGAAATGGACGTTAAGAAAAGCATTTCGGCAGCCTTGTTGAAGGGCTTCCGGGCCATGTGCGGACCAAACGACCAGAAGCGCCTCAGCAAACAGGTGTACCCGGTACTGAAAGAGTATACAGACCTTCCGTACCTGGAGGACGGAAATCCCATGCATCTGTTGGACATTTATGTCCCGGAAGGCACGAAGGACACGGATCACCTGCCGGTGATTATTGATATTCACGGCGGCGGCTGGTCTTATGGGGACAAGGAACTGAATAAGAACTATTGCCTCCATCTGGCAGAACGCGGATTTGCCGTGGTTAACATTTCCTATCGCCTTTGCCCGGAATACAATATTGTGGATCAGATGCAGGACTGCAACGCCGCTTTACTCTGGGTAAAGAACAATTTGGGAAAGTATCCTATGGATCCGAACCGGATTTATCTGACCGGGGACTCTGCCGGTGGACAACTGGCAGCACATCTGGCTGCAGCCAATCTTTCGGATGAAATTTGTGCCGCGTATAAAATGGAACGGGCTGGCCTGAACGTAAAAGCGGTTGCCCTGACCTCCGGTGTACCCTACCTGAATGTGGGCGGCATTTATGATGTTTACACGGCCGGCATCCGCCCGGAAGGGTATTCATATGCCATGTACAATAATTATGGCAATCTGGATGCCTGTCTGGATGCTGTAACAGAATATCCTCCGGTTATTCTGTTTACTTCCCTGCTTGACGTAGTTGCCAACTGGCAGACCGTTCGCGCCACTAAGGACCTGCAGGCCGGAGGCGTTGCCTGTAAGCTGGACTTCCAGCTAAATCCAAAACTGGGACATGTCTATCCAATTGCATATCCGGATTCTAAATATGGCAAACGTGCCGGAGACCTGACTGCGGCTTGGTTTAACCAATATCGCTAAGGAGAAGTTTATGTCAGCAACCCTAATCCTATTAACCGTTCTTTATCTTGGCGGCCTGGTTTCTTATTTCTTTTCCGAAACCAGCGGCAACTATGAAAGACGCGTTGTTAACAAATGCTTCTTGGCAGCCTTATTCCTTGCCATCGGTTGGGGCGGATTGTTAGATTCCGGTGTTATTGCAAGTGCCTATGGTATTTTTCTTGCACTGGGTCTTTTGCTCAGCGCACTGGGAGATGTTTTATTGCTGAAGAGCTTCAGCCTCGGTGGATTTTCTTTTGGCTTTGGAAATGTATTTCTCTTTGTTGCTTACCTGATTTATCTGACAAAGAACTGCGTTTCGTTCTCTTCCTATTGGTGGTTCCTGATTCCTATGGTTGTATTCAATGGAATCTGGGTTTACCTTGGAAAATCCGGCTGGATTGCCTTCGGAAAGTACGAAACCAAAATGTACCCGTACCTGTTTTCCGTTATGCTGCATGGTACCTTAAGCATTGCCGCACTGTTCCAACTGCATGATTCACAGAGTGTTCTGCTGTTTGTTGGCAGTATCCTCTTCATGATCAGTGACTGGTTTATTTCCCTTCATAAATTCAAATATAAGGAAAGCAAACTGGTGCTCCGGATCAATAGCGGAACCTACTTTGTAGGCCTGCTCCTGATTGCACTGTCCTGCACCTTATAAGGGTAACTGGAAAATTATCCCGATTTGTGCTATAATGGCCACATAGTCGCAAGGCTGTGTGGCCATTTTTTCGTGCATTCAAAGACATCGAAAGACATGTTGTGGAAGAGAAGTAGGATGAAATTATGTTAGAAAAAAATACCTTTGTCGTTTACGGAGACAATGGCGTTTGCCAGATTGTAGACAAAAGAAAAGAAAAATTTGCCGGTCAGTTTAAGGAATACTATATTCTGAAACCGGCCAATCATGAAGCGTCCACCTTTTATGTCCCGGTGGACAATGAACATTTGCTTTCCAAAATCCGTACGGTTCTGTCTAAAGAAGAAATTCTGGATTTAATCCGCTCCGTTGCCGGAGATTCTTTAGAATGGATTGAAGACAACCGGGTTCGCAATGAAACGTACCGGGAAATTTTTAATCGCGGAGACAGCAGGGAATTGCTGTTGCTGTTAAAATCCCTGCACCTGCATCGACAGGCACGGCAGGAAGAGGGCAAAAAGCTCTGGACCGTAGATGAAACGGCCATGAAGCACGCGGAAAAACTGATTTACGAAGAATTTTCCACTGTGCTGGAAATTACGGAGGACGAAGTGGTTCCCTATATCATGGACATTGTCCAGATGGCTGAAGTGCAGGATGCCTGATTCCCTGTGCCGGAATGGAATCTGAACTGACAGAAAAATATAAAAAAGGCTCTGCTTTCCTTTGGGGAAGGCAGGGCCTCTGTTTTTGTCTGGCGAGTCAGCTTATTCTTTTTCTTTGGAAGCCATCAGCTGTTCAAAGCCGGAGGCATCAATTTTTTCATGCTCCAGCAGAAAGCTGGCCAGCTGTTCCATTTTATTCTTATTTTCCTTTAGCAGGGTTTCCGCTTTCTGATAGGCAGCGGATAAGATTTTCCGTGTTTCCGAGTCAATCAGTTCTGCGGTTTTTTCGGAATATTCCTTGCCTGGCATGTAGTAATCTTCTGTCTGGCTCTGGAAGGAGACGGGACCAAGGATGTCATTCATGCCATACCGTGTAATCATGTTTCTGGCAAGCTGGGTAGCGCGCTCCAAGTCATTGGAAGCACCGGTGGAAATGTCACCGATGAACAGGGCCTCGGCCACACGGCCGCCCAGCAGGGAGGCCAGTTCATCCAGCATTTCCGCCCTAGACTGATAATTGCGGTCTTCCTGTGGCTGGAACATGGTATAGCCGCCGGCGGAACCACGCGGAATAATAGAGACCTCTGTTACCGGATCCAGATTTGGCAGGTGGTAGGTAACAACGGCATGCCCGGCTTCATGGAAGGCCGTTAAACGGCGTTCTTTTTCGGATACTTTTTTGGAACGCTTTTCCGGGCCCATCATGACCTTGACAGCGGATTCCTGCAGGTCCTGATTGGTAATGGCGGTCTGGTTCCGTTTGGCGGCAAGGAGTGCCGCTTCATTCAGGAGGTTTTCCAGGTCGGCGCCACTGAACCCGGAGGTGTTTTTGGCAACTTCTCCCAGGTCTACTTCCGGTGCCAGCGGTTTGCCTTTAGAATGCACCTTTAAAATGGCCTTGCGCCCGTTTATGTCGGGATATCCGACATAAATACGACGGTCAAACCGGCCGGGCCGGAGCAGGGCGGGGTCCAGCACATCCGGGCGGTTGGTGGCGCCCATCATGATGATGCCGGCGTCGGAGGCAAAGCCGTCCATTTCTACCAGCAGCTGGTTTAAGGTAGCTTCCCGTTCTTCATTGGAGCCAATGCTGGTGGAGCTGCGCTTTTTGGCAATGGCATCAATTTCATCAATAAAAACAATGCAGGGTGCCTTTTCCTTGGCGTTTTCAAACAAGTCCCGTACTCTGGCGGCTCCGACGCCGACGAACATTTCCACAAACTCCGAACCGGAAATGGAAAAGAAGGGGACTTCTGCTTCCCCGGCGGCAGCCCTGGCTAACAGGGTTTTGCCGGTGCCCGGAGGGCCCACAAGCAAAACACCCTTTGGCACGCGGGCACCCAGCCGGGTAAATTTTTCGGTATCTTTCAGATATTCAATAATTTCCTGCAGTTCTTCTTTTTCTTCTTCGGCACCGGCCACGTCTTCAAAAGTGGCCTTGCGCTCTGTTTCCAGGGTAAAGCTGGACTTGGTAATTTCATTTTTCTGATCTGTCGGGCTGCCACTTTGCATAATGCGAATTTGCGGTACATTTCTGCTTTGTGCCAACAGCAAACCACGGAACATGTAGAAGACCAGTAATAACACACCTGCGCCGACATAGAGGGAGGATGGCACGCCACGATGGTATTCCATTCTGACTGCTTCTTCCGGATTCTGTTCATTCCGCTTCTTTACCAGTTCATGAATGTCCTGAAAGAACACTTTGGAACCCGGAATCAGTGCGCCTTCCGGCTGGTCAGAGCCTTTACGGAAAAAGTGTAATTCATGACTGCCCATATCCAGACGGTAAGAGGCAATTTTGTCTTCCTGGAACAAACGGAGAAGCTCGCTGTAAGGCAGTTTCCCCAATTCATACCGGTCTGCTATTTTCAGCAGGGCCAGCAGGGCCGCCGTGCTTTCCGCTACTAAGCCACTGATCCGGCTCAGGCGGTTTAAGTCTTCCTGGCTCAGATCCAGGCTGACGGTTCTTTTTTGAAACCCTTTTTTCTTCGGATTGGTATCTTTTTTTCTCATTTGTCAGAACCTCTTCTAAAAAATGTAGTATTACTGTACCCTGCAAAGGGGATAAAATCAAGATGAAAGAAAAGGTACAGGAGGTCTGCTCCCGTACCTTAAATTTCATCCGGTTCCTCCGGCTCTGTTTCCTTTGCCGGTGCTGTAGGAACCATATTCTGTTCCTGAACCTTTTTCTTTTTACTTTTTTTCTTCCGTCTGGAAAGGAACCAGCCAAGTCCGATGGTAGCGGTGCCACTGACAATCAGAATAATGGCAAACGGTAACATGAAAGCGGATTGGAACGGATCATACACGTTGGAACCAATGACCGTGTAAACAACCAGCTTGACGGAGAAGCCAAGCATGGAAAGCAGCATGTATCGCCAGAAATCAAATTCCATGTAGCCATACAACTGGCTGATGGTGTTAATGGGAATGGAGGGAACCATGCGCAGTGCAAACAGGAGAATGGGGTTGCCGTGGGTGGAGCCCAGGTCATCCCCTTCCACAACGGATTCAATGGTGGGAAAGCGCTTCATGGTCCGGTGAATATAGTTGCTGGGCCGGCTTCTGCCCCAAAAGTACTTGATGGCAAAAATCAGGGCCAGTCCCAGAAAGTTGACAATCATGGCCAGCCAGAAGGGGAGAACCACACCACTTAAAAAGCAGGTCAGGGAAACCGGGACAAAGGGAACAAAGGACTTTACGGCAAACAGCCCAAGCAGGGCAAGGATTACCAGAAACAGATTGTCAAAGTCCTGAATCCGGTTTTCCAGACCCTCCATATAGTCCGTAAACTTGAAGTAGTATTGCACCACTTTGGAAATACCAAGGTCTTCATAAATGTCTTCCATGGTCTGCAGCGGCCTGCTTTTTTCTTCATTGCTGTCGGATGGCTTCCTGGCGTCCTGCTCTTCTTCTATCTGTGCGGACTGCGAGTAAGTGGTAACTTCTTCCGCCTGCGTGCGGAGAGTCTGCATATAATTTGACTGGTTGAAAAAAAGGAGGGCAGCGCCGAGAATAATAAGCAGGAAGCCGATGGTAGTTAGACTTCTACTGGATTCGGTCTCGAACATTGACTCACTCCTTTCCGATGATAACTAACACATTATATGATATTTTGTATTTATTAGCAATTCTTTGCCCTAAGAATGAATGCTGACTCACCAGAGAAAAGGAATAGACAAAAGAAAAAGCCGCTGCAGAAAGCAACGGCTTTTGTTCATTTGAACTTATTTTACTTCGTTGGTAACCACAATGTCTACGCCGGTATCCAGGATGTTCTTAATAACAACATCGCCGATATGGGCCGGGGCAGGGATGGAAGCCTTGTTGATTTCCTTCATTGCGTCAAAGAGCAGTTCCTTTGGCAGGGCTGCGCTGGATTTAACAGGAACAACATAAGCCTGTCCGCCGGTAACACGAACCGTAGAGGTCAGGGACCGTTCCGGGTGAGTTACTTCTGCACGGGCATAGGCATCTCCACGTTTGCAGGTGTTTCCGGTTACACTGGTAATATTTCCGGCATCGTCCATGGTTACGGTAATCGGGCAGCCACGAGGACATGCTACACAAATCAAATTTCTTTCAGACATGATTACGCCTCCTCAATGCTAACGACGATTTCGTCGCCGGACTTCATTTCTGCAAGATCAGCTGCCTTGATGATAACGTTTTCCATTTCACCAGGGGCCAGTTTGATCTTTTTGCGGTTCCAGAGCTCTTTGTCTCCGCAGGTAACCACAATTCTCTTGTCTTTGAAAACGTTGGCAACACGGAAGTAGATTTTAACATCTTCCTTCTGCTTTTTGTTGATGTGCTGCGGAACGGTGTAACGTACGCCGTTGATGCCCTTACATTCAATATATTCCGGTTCTTCTGTTCCGGCGATGTACTGAGCAGCACCTTTACCGGCAATCTGGGATTCCTGGGTAACAAAGTCTACCAGGTCATGTACCTGCAGAACGTTACCGCAAGCAAAGATTCCCTTATGGGAAGTTTCCCGCATTTCGTTTACTTTCGGGCCACGGGTAACCGGGTCCATTTCCAGGCCAATCTGATTGGAAAGTTCGTTTTCCGGAATCAGGCCGACGGAAAGGAGAACGGTGTCACATTCAATGAAGCGTTCTGTTCCCGGAATTGGAATCATGTGGTCATCTACGTTGGCAATGGTAACACCTTCTACGCGGTCCTTACCATGTACTTTAATAACGGTGCAGGAAAGATACAGGGGAATGTTGAAGTCTTCCAGGCACTGTACAATGTTTCTCTGCAGTCCGCCGGAGTACGGCATAACTTCGCAGACGCATTCTACTTTGGCACCTTCCAGGGTCATACGACGGGCCATAATCAGGCCGATGTCACCGGAACCAAGGATAACGCATTTATGACCAGGCATATATCCGTCGATGTTGACGAATTTCTGTGCAGCACCGGCGGACATAACACCGGCGGCGCGGCTGCCGGCAATATCCAGAGCGCCACGGGGACGTTCACGGCAGCCCATTGCCAGGATAATGGCTTTGGCATTAATAACCATCAGGCCATCTTTCTTGTTGGAGCAGATAACCTGATTTTCCTTGGTCAGATTCAGGACCATAGTGTCTGTT
Organism: uncultured Phascolarctobacterium sp.; assembly: GCA_963640645.1. Lineage (GTDB taxonomy): Bacteria > Bacillota > Clostridia > Oscillospirales > Acutalibacteraceae > RUG420. The sequence goes on from CAVHZY010000007.1 coordinate 26,724, forward strand.
TTAACAGCAATCTTGGTCTGGTTAACCAGTTTTACAAAACGGTCGGCATATTCCGGACCGGAAAGTTCTTCACCAAAGTAAGTCAGACCGAAACCGGTGTGGATGCACTGTTCCAGAATGCCGCCCAAACGTTCGGCACGTTCCAGAATAAGGATGCTTTCTTCGTTTACGCCGTTGTCTTTTGCGGCAAGGGCTGCTGCCATACCGGCAGGGCCGCCTCCGACTACGACAAGGTCATAATTCAAAACATTGTTCATCTTATTTCGTCCTTTCGTAAATAATGTCGGATTTGCCGCCGAACTTGGTTACTTCGGAAATAGGAAGATTCAGTTCTTCGGACAGGATTTCCATAACCTTGGATCCGCAGAAGCCGCCCTGACAACGACCCATGCCGGCACGAACACGACGTTTTACACCGTCAATGTCAATGGCACCGGCCGGAGCCTTAATGCAGTCACGGATTTCACCTTCGGTAATGGTTTCGCAGCGACAGATAATTCTGGCATAAGCCGGGTCTTTGGCAATCAGGGCTTCTTTTTCTTCCAGGCTAAGGTTGCGGAAAACAACCGGTTCTTTCCGGGAAGGATTGTAGTCTGCTTTTACTTCCGGTTCTTTGCCAAGTACGTCAACAACCATGTCCTTAACGTATTCTGCAATGGCCGGGGAAGAGGCAAGACCCGGAGATTCGATACCAATCAGGTTGATGAATTTGTCATTAGAAGCGGATTTCTGAATAATAAAGTCATCGGAAACCGGATGGGCACGAAGACCGGCAAAAGAGGTAATCATTTCCCGCATGGAAACGATTGGTACAGACTTGTCAGCAGTAGCGAAGATTTCACGAAGTGCACCAACGCGAACGGAAGTGTCATCCTTATCTTCAGTGTTAACGGCAGAAGGTCCTACCAGAATGTTATGATGTGTGGTCGGAGTAACCAGAATTCCCTTACCCATTTCATTCGGGCACTGGAAAATGGTATGCGTGCAAAGATAAGAAGCGCTTCTGTCCAGAAGGCCATACTCACCCAAACGCGGAATAATATCAAACTTTTCTCCATCAAAAAGTTCTGCAATTTTATCGGCATACAGTCCAGCAGAGTTAATAACCAGCTTTGTCTGGATTTCTTTGCCGTCTTTGCAAGTCAGAGTAAAGATATCATCGGCATATTTGATGCCGGCAACTTCAAAGTTGCGAACGAAATCAACTCCGTTGGAAACGGCACATTCCGCAGCGGCAATAGCCAGCTCATAGGGGCTTACAATACCGGCGGATTTTGCCCACAAAGCACCTACTGCAGTTTCACTGATGTGTGGTTCCAGTTCCCGAAGTTTTGCCTGATCAATGATTTCCATATCCGGGACACCGTTCTTGATGCCACGTTCGTACAGTGTCTTGATGTGTTCCATTTCTCCTTCAGAGAAAGCAACAACCAAAGAACCGTTCTTTTCATACGGAACAAAGAGGGTGGAACAAACTTCCTCCATCATACTGCAACCCTGTACGTTCAGTTTGGCTTTCAGGGTTCCGTTTTGTGCATCAAAGCCAGCATGTACAATGCCGCTGTTGGCCTTTGATGTTCCCATTGCAATGTCCGATGTTTTCTCGATCAGTACCGTCTTCAGATTGTACTTGGCAAGAGTGCGGGCTGTTAAAGTGCCTACAACACCGGCGCCGATAATAGCAATATCATATACCATTATCAAGTTCTCCTTCCATTCAAACAAAAAGCGTTTATAGATATGCGGGGCTTTCAAAAAAGCCCTTTTTACACACATGTTTAGTATACCATTTGCTACTTTATTGCGTAAACCACAATATGAGTCATCGCTTACCAATATATTTTAGGTCTGTGCGATGTGTTTTGTGCAGTTAGCATATTTATTGACAATTAAAGGGCAAATGCTAAAATAAAATTGATAAAAAAACACGACAGAGGATGACTGTCGTTCTGTTAGGAGGAAATTAAAAATGAACATTGAATCTGCTCTTCTTGCCTTTGTTTTTAACTTTGATAACTGGGCAAAAACACCAATTGTCAACTCGGTGCAGAAGAATTACCCAGGTCTGATTACGGAACACGATATTCCATATTCTGACAAATGCCCGGCCTGCAAAGCCGATTTGCATTACCAGGTAAAGAAACCGGAAACCAAAAGACCTTGCCTGGTTAATATCCACGGTGGCGGACTGATCATCGGGGACAAGAAAAATTCCACTTCGTATTGTTATATGGTAGCCGGGGAATCGGACATCCTGGTTATGAATATTAACTACGGTATGCCGTCTAAGGAAATCCCGCTTATGTTTGAAGGGGTAGACCCGAAAGAAGTTCATGACGATGCCTACATTTTCCCGCTGCAGATCCGGACCCATATGGATGCACTCCGCTGGGTGCAGGAACATGCAGACGAATATGGCATTGACCTGGATAATGTATTCGTATCCGGTGACTCTGCCGGTTCCCAAATGACCGGTATGGTTCTGGCCTGCTTTGACAATGAAGCCTACGCCCGTGAACTTGGCGTAGAAAAGCCGGACTTTGCTCCAAAGGGCTACATTATGAACTGCGGACTTTATAACATGAACATCTATAAGTATATTCCGGTTGGCCGGGTTATGATGCAGAAGTTCATGGGCAGTAAGAAACCGCAGAAACTGGATTTGTGGAAATATCACAACCCAATCCCGTTCCTGAAGGGCAATGTTCCGAACGCTCTGGTTGTAAAAGGCGCCCTTGACGTTATGACTATCGGTCAGTCTGACATGATGCACAAGAAACTGAAGGAAGTTGGCGTCAATGTAGATTACTACATTGGAAAAGCTGTTCCGAACTCCTTCCATGATTTCCTGCTCTTAGCACCAACCAAGGAAGCTAAAAAGTGCCTGCAATATACAACAGAATGGATTCTTAACACAGCAAAGAAATAAGAGGTTCTCTTTATGGCAAAGCTAAAAGACTTTTTAATTGTTACTATCGGCAAATTGGAAAAGATAGACTATGCGCTGGTTATTCTGCTTTGGGTAATCGGAACCATTCTTGCCATTAATGGAATGCCCTGGATTAACATCGGTATCCTGATTATGCATACCTGTGAATTCCCCATTGGCTGGAAGGTAGGCCGCAACGCCGGAATCAAAGTGCCGGAATTGCTGGTTATGCACTTCGCCTTTGGCTTTACCTGGTGGGTTCCGGTTCTTTACAAACAACGTCTGGAAAAGTAAACAGCTGACCAACAAATCAATTGGCCGGGCAGGGTCCTTTTTGGATTCCTGCCCGACTTTTTTTCTCAGATAAACTATGCTACAATACTATGACCAATGCGTGAAAAAGGGCAGGAGGTGGAAAGGATGAGAATCCTGGGAATAGACCCGGGTTATGCCATCATCGGTTGGGGTGTTCTGGACTATGCAGGCGGACGCTGTACCGTGGTGGATTACGGTGCCATTACTACGGCTGCCGGAACAGACTTTCCCAAACGCCTTCTGCAGATTTATGAGGAAACCATGACACTGATGGACCGCTATCAGCCGGAGGCCCTGTCCATTGAAAAGTTATACTTTACCAATAACAAGACCACCGGTATAGACGTGGCCCAGGCAAGAGGGACCATTGTCCTGGCGGCAGAACAGCATGCCATGGAAATACATGAATACACACCAATGCAGGTAAAGCAGGCTGTGGTCGGCTACGGCAAGGCCGAAAAGAAGCAGGTCATGGAAATGACCCGCATGATTTTAGGCCTGAAGGAAGTGCCGAAGCCGGACGACACGGCAGACGCCCTGGCAATGGCCATCTGCCACGGCCACGTCAACGGATCCAAATTAGGACCAATGGACCGCGGCAAGCCCAGGACGCTGAAAATTCGAAACGGAATCTGATAGGAGAATACCATGTTTTATCGCTTAACGGGAACGCTGTGTTATGCGGATACCTCTACGGTAGCCGTAGACTGTAACGGCATTGCGTTTCAGTGCCAGGTGTCCATGAACACCCGCAAACAACTGGCGGAAGAAGGACAAACGGTAACGTTATATACTTATCTGAATGTAAAGCAGGATGGTGTAGATCTGTTTGGCTTTTATCAGAAGGAAGAACTGGAAACATTTAAGCTACTGATTTCTGTCAGCGGAGTAGGCCCTAAAGCCGCGCTGTCCATTCTGTCCGTATTGGATCCGTCCCAGCTGGCACTTGCTGTTGCCACCGGGGACACAAAGGCAATCCAACAGGCACAGGGGGTCGGAAAAAAAGTAGCTGACCGTGTGGCCCTGGAATTAAAAGACAAACTGAAAATGGACGGTAGTGGAGCTACATCGCAGGGCAGTGTTACCGCTGCTGTGGCGCCCGGAAATGGGACCCAGGCTGCAGAAGCCATTGCGGCACTGGTACAACTGGGGTATAACCAGTCGGAAGCCTCCATTGCAGTCAGCAAAGTAGACCAGACGTTACCGGCCGGGAAAATTATTTCCCTGGCCCTGAAAAACTTATTATGAGGTGACAACCCGTGCGAAACGAAGAAATGGATTTTGAAAGCCGGCTTGTTACACCGGATGTGTCCGGGTCGGAGGAAGAAAATTACGAATTCTCTTTGCGTCCCCGTGCCATGAAAGATTACATTGGTCAGGATAAAGTCAAAGAGAACTTACAAATTTATATTAATGCTGCAAAACAGCGGGGCGAGTCACTGGATCACGTATTGCTGTATGGCCCTCCCGGACTGGGAAAAACCACCTTAGCCGGAATTATTGCCGCAGAAATGGGGGTTAACATTCGTGTTACCTCCGGGCCGGCCATAGAAAAGCAGGGAGATTTAGCGGCACTCCTTACCAATCTGGAAGATGGGGACGTTCTTTTCATTGATGAAATCCACCGCCTTTCCCGGCAGGTAGAAGAAATCCTTTATCCTGCCATGGAAGACGGTGCTGTAGATATCATTATCGGCAAAGGTCCGTCTGCCCGTTCCATTCGCCTGGAGCTGCCAAAGTTTACTTTGGTCGGCGCCACCACGCGGGCAGGACAGCTGTCCGCACCACTGCGGGACCGTTTTGGTATGATCCTGCGGCTGGAAATGTATACACCGGAGCAGTTGGCTGACATTGTAGCCCGCAGCGCCGACATTCTTGGCATTGCCATTGACCACCAGGGCGCGTTGGAAATTGCCGGTCGTTCCCGCGGAACGCCGCGCATTGCCAACCGCCTGTTAAAACGGGCCAGGGACTTTGCCGAAGTGATTGGTAACGGTAAGATTACGAAAGAAACAGCGGATCTTGCATTATCCAGAATGGAGATTGACTCGCTTGGTCTTGACAATATAGACCGGGTACTGTTAACCTCCATGATTAAGTTCTATAACGGCGGACCGGTTGGTCTGGAAACCATTGCAGCTGCCATCGGCGAAGAAGCCGTTACCATTGAAGATGTCTATGAACCATATTTGATGCAGATTGGCTTTTTAAGCAGAACCCCGCGCGGCAGGATGGTGACACCTGCCGGTTATCATCATCTTGGTTTTCCCTTTCCGGGAGACCAAACCTAAAGGAGAACAACTAACATGGGTAGATTATTTGGAACAGACGGTGCCAGAGGCGTAGCCAATACAGAACTGACACCGGAGCTTGCTATGAAAATTGGCCGTGCGGCCGCCATGGTTTTAATCGGTACCGAAGAAGAAAAAAAGCATCCAAAAGTTATGATTGGTGCGGATACCCGCATTTCCGGTGATATGTTATATGCTGCTTTGGCAGCAGGTTTAACTTCAGTAGGCGCAGATGTCCTGGTGCTGGGTGTTATTCCCACTCCGGCGGTTGCCTATTTGGTGCAGGAATATCATTATGATGCCGGTATCATGATTTCTGCATCGCACAACCCATATGAATACAACGGCATCAAGATTTTTCAGGGAAATGGATTCAAACTGCCGGATGCACTGGAAGAAGAAATTGAAGCCATTATTCTGGACGAAGCCAAAGTACCTCCGGTTAAGGTGGGCGCTGATCTGGGCACCATTCATTTTGCCAAAGAGCAAGCACATAAAGATTATATCAACCATTTGCTGACCACAACCGGCTTCCGTTACAACGGAAAGAAGGTGGCTCTGGACTGTGCCAATGGGGCTTCCAGCACCACGGCAGAAAAGCTCTTCAATTACCTTGGCTGCCAGACGCTTGTCATTAACGCAGATCCCAACGGCACCAATATCAATGACAATTGCGGTTCTACCCATGTGGAACAGCTTTGCCAGTTTGTAAAAGACAATCAGTGTGACTGTGGCTTCGCTTTTGACGGCGATGCAGACCGTCTCATTGCGGTAGATGAAAACGGCCAAGTAGTGGATGGTGACAAAATTATTGCCATCTGTGCGCTGGATAAAAAGGCAGCAGGACATTTGAAAAAAGATACTGTTGTGGTTACGGTTATGTCCAACATGGGCTTCTTTAAATTTGCAGAAGAAAACGGTATGCATTGCGAAAAGACCAAGGTAGGAGACCGTTATGTTCTGGAAAATATGCTGGAAGGCGGTTACTCCATTGGCGGAGAGCAGTCCGGACACGTTATTTTTCTGGATTATGCTACCACCGGTGACGGCGAACTGTCTGCCATTCAGCTGCTGAAGGCCATGAAGCGCTCTGGTAAAAAGATGTCAGAACTGGCTGCCTGTATGACCATTTATCCGCAGGTTCTGATTAACGTCCGGGTTTCCCAGTATGGACGGGTCCGTTTCCCGGAAGATAAGGAAATTGCGGCTGCTATTGCCAAAGCGGAAGAAGAACTGGGAGATACCGGCCGGGTATTAGTCCGGGTTTCCGGTACGGAACCGCTGGTTCGCGTTATGCTGGAAGGACAGGACACGGAACAGATTGAACGCCTGGGCAATGACATTGCCGAAGTAGTGCGCGAACGCTTAATTTAAACTTTATTTAGGAGTCTTACTCTATGAGAAATACCGAGCTTTGGAAGGATTATGAATTGCTGGATTCTTCTGAAGGAGAGCGTCTGGAACGCTGGGGAAACATTATTTTAATTCGCCCGGATCCCCAGGTTATCTGGAAAACACCAAAAGCGCATCCTCTGTGGAAACAGGCGCATGCCCGTTATCACCGCAGCGAAAAAGGCGGTGGTAAGTGGGAACAGTATAGGAAGATGCCGGATGAATGGAATATTACCTACCGGGACCTGACTTTTAAAATTAAAGCCATGGGCTTTAAGCATACCGGACTATTCCCAGAGCAGGCGGTCAACTGGGATTATACCCGGCAGGTAATTCGCAATTCCGGCCGCAAAGACGTGAAGGTATTAAACCTGTTTGCCTATACCGGCGGCGCCACGCTGGCCTGTCTGGCAGAAGGTGCTTCCGTTTGTCATGTAGATGCCTCTAAGGGAATGGTGGCCTATGCCAAGGAAAATGCTGCCTTGTCCGGACTGCAGGACCGGCCCGTCAGATGGCTGGTAGATGACTGCCTGAAGTTTGTACAACGGGAAATCCGCCGGGGAAACAAATATGACATTATCATTATGGATCCGCCCAGTTACGGCAGAGGCCCGGGTGGAGAAGTATGGAAACTGGAAGATAAAATTTATGAACTGGTGGAAACCTGTCAGAAAGTGCTTTCTGATCAGCCACTGATGTTTTTAATTAATTCGTATACAACGGGACTTTCCTCGTCGGTCATGAGTTATATTTTGGGCAGTCTGATTGTGCCGGTTTACGGCGGCACCGTCCGGAGTGATGAAATTGGCCTGCCAACCACCCAGACCGGCCTGTGCCTCCCGTGTGGGGCATCCGCCATTTGGGAAAAGTAATTTAAAACAGCAGGAGGGCTTCATGGAAGAGCTCATCAAGTTTGAAAATGTTGATTTCTCTTATGAAGAGGAACCCGATACCGCAGAAGACCAGGCGTCAGAGCAGAAAAAAACAACGGAAGTGCAGCTTGCCATTAAAAACCTGAATCTGACCATTCGAAAAGGGGAATATGTGGCCATCTTAGGGCACAACGGCTCCGGTAAATCCACCCTGGCCAAGCTTTGTAACGGTATTTTGGTCCCGGACCAGGGTACTGTAACATCCTATGGCATAGACACTAAAGACGAAGACCGGCTTATGGAACTTCGCCAGCATATTGGTATGGTTTTCCAAAATCCGGATAACCAGATTGTGGCAACCATTGTGGAAGAAGATGTGGCCTTTGGCCCGGAAAATCTGGGCATTCCGCCGGAAGAAATCCGGCAACGGGTGGACTACTGCCTGAAAGCGGTTGGCATGGAACAATATAAAATGCATGAACCACATAAGCTTTCCGGGGGACAGAAGCAGCGGGTAGCCATTGCGGGTATTCTGGCTATGGAGCCGGAATGTATTATCCTGGATGAATCCACTGCCATGCTGGATCCACGAGGCCGGAAAGAAGTCATGAACACCGTTCGGAAAATGCATGATGAATTTGGCCTGACGGTTATATTTATTACGCACTTTATGGAAGAAGCGGCAACGGCGTCCCGTGTTATTGTTATGGATCAGGGACAGATTCTGTCTGACGGAACCCCTTATGAAGTATTTCGGAACGCAGAACAGCTGAAGCAGGTTGGCTTGGATGTTCCGCAGGCAACAGAGTTTAGCCAGTTGCTACAGAAATTCGGAATTCCTATGCCGGAAGATATCCTGACAACGGAAGAATGCGTGGCAGCCCTGTCTGCCGTATTGAAGGAGAGCTAAGTGCCCATGGCAATTCTAAAGACAGAAAACCTGACATACCGTTACGGAGAAGGAACTCCGTTTGAAACGGTGGCATTGGATAACGTCTCCATAGAACTGGAGGCGGGGGAACTGGTGGCCGTCATCGGGCACACCGGTTCCGGAAAATCCACCTTAATCCAGCACTTCAATGGGTTGTTAAAGCCGACTTCCGGAAAAATCTATGTAGATGGACAGGACATCTGGGAAAGCAAAAAGACGCTGAAGGAAAGCCGTTTTTTTGTTGGCCTCTGTTTCCAGTATCCGGAATATCAGCTGTTTGAAGAAACAGCCTATAAAGACATTGCCTTCGGACCCAAAAACCAGAAGTTGTCTGAAGAGGAAATCGACCGCAGAGTGCATCGCGCAGCAGAATTTGTCGGTTTGCCGGAAGCACTGCTGGACAAGTCACCATTTGACTTATCCGGCGGGGAAAAACGCCGAGTTGCCATTGCCGGGGTAATGGCAATGGAACCGAAAGTGTTAATTCTGGATGAACCCACTGCCGGACTGGATCCGCGTGGCCGGGACCAGATTCTGCAAATGATCCGGGACTACCGGGACAATACGGGAAGCACCGTTATGATTGTGTCCCATTCCATGGAAGACGTGGCCAAAATTGCCACCCGTGTTCTGGTCATGAATGACGCCAAAGTGGAATGCTACGGCACGGTAGAAGAAACTTACCAGAAGGCAGAACGCCTGGTGGAAATCGGACTGGATGTCCCACAGATTACCAAAGTGTTCTTACAACTGAATGCAGGAGGCATTCCCTGCCGTACGGATATTTATACCCTGCAGCAGGGTGTGGATGAAGTCCGGCGTCTTTCCGGAAAGGAGGGCGTGTAAGTGGCTAAAAACATTACCATCGGCCAGTATTTTCCTGGAAATTCTTTTCTGCACAAGATGGATCCCCGCATGAAACTGGTGTTAAGCTTAGTCTTTATTATCAGCATCTTCCTTTGTAAAAATTTCGCGTCTCTGGCGCTTATGGTGCTTGCTCTTGGTATTATGGTGGCGGCTTCCAAAGTTCCACTGAAAACCATCCTGAAGGGCATTCGTCCCATTCTGATTATTATCATTCTGACCGCTCTGCTGAACATTTTTTATGTTAAAAAGGGCACCATGTTAGTGGACTGGCACTTTATTCATATCACCTCCGGGGGTCTGTCTACCGCCATTTTTATGGTGGTGCGGATTCTTTGTCTGATTGTGGCCAGCTCGCTGCTGACATACACTACATCGCCAACCTTAATTACTGACGGAATTGAACGGCTGTTAAGTCCCATTAAACCCTTGCGAGGCAGTGTACATACCATTGCCATGATGATGACCATTGCACTACGGTTCATCCCTACGCTTATTGACGAATTTGATAAGATTACCAGTGCGCAGAAGGCGCGCGGTGCAGACCTGGAAACCGGTAACCTGGTGGAACGGGCCAAAGCGCTGGTGCCTGTCTTTATTCCGCTGTTTATTACCTCGTTCCGGCGTGCGTATGATCTGGCTTTTGCCATGGAATGCCGCTGTTATCACGGATATGAGGGGCGGACACGGATGAAACAGATGAAACTGGAAGCCAGGGATTACCTGGCGCTGGTTTATCTTGTTGTGGTTATTGCCGGTATTTTTGTACTGAATCATTTCCTGCCGGCAGCCATTTAAAAGAGCATCAGACAGAGGAGGGACGCAAGCGTTGCGCAATATTTTAATTACCCTGCGGTTTTTAGGTACCCGGTACCACGGCTGGCAGGTGCAGGAAAACGCTGAAAGCGTCCAGGGGAAGGTGCAGGATGCGGTAGAAGCCATTTTCGGCAGCCGGGAAGCGCTGACCGGCTGTTCCCGTACGGACAGTGGCGTTCACGCCAACCGATATTACTGTACGCTACGAACCGATCGGACCATGGACTGTTACCGCCTGATGGGGGCTTTGAATGCCAAATTGCCGGAAGACATCGGCGTGCTTGCCTGTCAGGACGTGCCGGACTCTTTTCATCCGCGATACAGCGCCTGCTCCAAACAATACGTTTACAAAATTTATAACGGGCCCGGAAAAGATCCGTTTTTGCAGGACCGGGCGCTTGCCTATCACCGGCCCATTAATGTGGATTTCTTAAATCAGCAGGCACAGGATCTGGTTGGCACCCACAACTTTACGTCTTTTTGTGCCAATAAAGAACCGGTGAATGGAAATATTCGTACCGTAAAGCAGGCATCTGTAACACGGGAAGGGGATTTGGTCCTTTTTACGGTAGAGGCGGACGGCTTCCTTTACAACATGGTACGGATTATGGTGGGAACCCTTCTTTGGATTAACGAAGGAAAGCGGGAAGCAGGTAGTATTCCCGCCATTTTAGCAAAAGAGGACCGCACGGCAGCCGGACTGACGGCACCGGCCTGCGGGTTATATTTAAATCAGGTATTTTACGAAGGAAGTGACACGGAATGAAGCGGATGGCAGCCTTTTTTCAAAAGGCCGGCAAGTGGTTTGCCAGCCTTTGGGCCAGACTGGTTCATTACGTGAAGACCTTTTCCTGGACAGAGGCCAGAAAAAAAACAGCACGGATCATTGCACTGATTCTGGTTATTCTGATGCTGGTTTTAGTGGCCTTATCCAATTTCCAGATTGCTTCGTTGTCCTCCATGAAGGATAGTGTTGTAAATACTTTTCACTCTATGATGCCGGGTAGCGGGTATCCTTATCAGGTCAACTCCGCCGAAGTGGAAAAAATCGGTTCCATCAGCGGAGACCTTTTCTTACTGGAATCCGGACGCACGGTTACCTTAAGCGGTACCGCTAAGGAAACGTCGGAAAAAACGCATACCTATGCCAATCCGGCCATGTATTTAAAGGACCGGAAAGCCATTGTCTATAACCGGTCCGGCCACCGGTACCGTGTGGAAACCCGGACGGATGTGGTTTATGAGGGCACTACCGAAGACGATGAAGACATTATTACGGCCTGTATTGGGCGCAAAGGCAATATTGCCCTTGCCACCCTGTCCGATAAGGCCACGTCAAGACTGACTGTTCTGAACAAGACTTATAAGAAAACAGAGTTTGTCTGGAATTGTGCAGACTATACCATTACCTCCGTGGCTCTTTCGGACAACGGCCGTTACGTGGCGGTTTCCGTCATCGGTTCCGAGGCCGGGGAAATTTTCTCAAAGGTATATGTTTTTGATTTCTCCTATTCGGATCCGGTTTGCTCCTTCGAATATCCGGGAACTGCCATGATCAGTGTTAACTTTGCTACTAATAATGATGTTGTGGCTATCGGAGACAATAAAATTGCCTTCTTAAAGAATCTGAAGAAAAATCAGGAAGCCGATTTAAGCACCAGCACCGTCTCCGCGTTCTGCTACGGAGAAAGCGGGGAGACCATTGTTGTTTTAGCGGAATATGGAAGCTTAAATTCACAGGTACTCCGGTGTTATAATCAAAGCGGAAAGGTTTCCTTTGAAAAGAAATATACAGAGCAGATTAAATCGGTAACTGCTTCCGACAGCCGGATTACGGTTTTGTGCAATGCCCATGTAGACAGTTACGGTATGGGCGGACATCAGTATAAGAGCTATGTTGCCGGCTCCAATGCCATTGCCGGTATCCGTGTAGGAAACCGAACCTATATTTATGAGTCCGGCAAGATTTCCAAGGCCAAGGAAAAGTATAAAACGGCCAGGGAGGGATAACGTATGACGGATCTTCTTTTATTGTTGATTTTAGTTTTGACGGTTATTCTTTCTTATCAAAGAGGCGCACTTGCCTCTTTGTCCGGCCTGGGTTCTTACTTACTTGCTGTTTTTGTAACCTCCCGTTATACTTCCTCTGTTGCCGATTTTCTTTATGAAAAAGTGGTACGCAATATTGCCATAGACCGGATTAAGTCTGCCATTTTTAACGGCAGTGCTTATCACGAAGGCAATAAATGGTTTGACTATGTACAGGAAGCGTCTAAAATGAGTACGAAGGCATCTGACATAGCCGAATATATTACGGACCAGTATCTTTCCCATGTGCTGTTGCAAATGACCAGTGTGGTCGTCAGCGTCCTGTTGTTTGTCATTCTGTCCGCTTTGGTCAGTTGGTTATTAGGATTATTAACCAGAACACTGCATCGCACAAAAGGGGTTGGTACCCTGGATCGGATTCTTGGCGGTGTACTGGGCGTAGTAAAAGGTGGCCTGCTAATTGTGGCGCTGGCACTTGCCTTGTCCTACCTGCGGGATTCCGGCTGGGACGCTTTACCGGAATCGGTTCAGACCAGCCTGGACAATTCCTATCTTGTTACCTTGGTGCAGGATGATTTTGTCCTTGGCGCGTCCAACATTGTACAACCGCGCTGAATAGCGCTTACGTATAAAGGAGAATTAGTATGAGTAATTTAAAAGAACAGGCCAAACGGTTAACGGATGGGGCACTGACCGTTCCAAACGCACTTTCTTTGGTGCGGATTATCCTGGTCCCGGTGTTCCTGGTCCTTTTCCTGAAGGGGTCCTACCTGGCGGCAATCATTGTGGTAGCTGTTTCCGGTCTGACGGACTTCCTAGACGGAAAAATTGCACGCAGATTTAACCAGATTTCCAATTTGGGAAAACTGTTGGATCCGCTTGCTGACAAGCTGACCCAGATGACCATCGCCATTGCGTTCTTTTTTGCATATCATGGTGCAGAGGACTCTTTACTGCGCGGATTCAGCTGGATTTTCTGGTTCTATGTATGCAAGGAACTGCTGATGGTAGTTGGTTCTGTTGTTATGCTTTCCGTTAACATTATTCCGGGAGCCGCTATTATTTACGGCAAGGTAGCCACTTTCGTTTATTACCTTGTTATGCTTCTCCTGTTAATCTGCAGCCCGGTCTTTGGCTTGACTGCTTCCTTCGGCGCATGGACTCTTCCGTCTGTGGTCGTTGTTATTTTAGTGTCCATTTCGGCTGTACTCACCTTAATTGCCTTTATTTCTTATATGCCTGACATCCTGAAACAGGTGAAAGAGCACAAGGCAAATAAAGCCGACCATAAGGAGTAAACTTCTATGAAACAAGTGCTCTGCACACGGTGCAAGCAAAACCCGGCCGTGGTTTTTGTATCCCGGCTGGATGACGACAAAAACGAGCCAATCGGCTACTGCATCAAATGCGCTGCAGAAATGAATATCGGCCCGGTAAAGCAAATGCTGGATCGCATGGGATTATCGGAAAAAGATCTGGATCAGGTCTCTGATCAGATGAATGCCATGCTGGGCTTCAATGCGGACGAAGACTTTGAAGAGGGCGGTGCACCGTCCATGCTGTCTTTGGAAAATCTGCTTGGAAATATGGGAAACATGGGCAATCTTGGCGAAATGATGAATGCCATCATGAATCCGGACCAGGAGGAAACCGAACAGCTGGAGGCTTCGAACGAGGCCCCGGAAACTGCTGAAGAGACAGATACCCGTGTTCGCCGCCACCGGAAGCACGGAACCAAAGGACAGCAGAAACGCCGGAAATTTCTGGGACTCTATGCCACAGACCTGACGCAAAAGGCCAGGGAAGGCCGCATGGACCGGATTATTGGTCGGGACAGGGAGGTAGAGCGTGCCATTCAGATTCTGTGTCGCCGTTCCAAGAACAATCCCTGTCTTATTGGCGAGCCAGGGGTCGGTAAAACAGCAATTGCCGAAGGACTGGCTCTTCGTATTGCGGAAGGCCAGGTACCTGCCAAGCTACAGGATAAAGAAATTCATTTACTGGATCTGACTGCTTTGGTTGCAGGAACCCAGTTCCGCGGCCAGTTTGAAAGCCGGATTAAAGGCTTAATCCAGGAAGTGAAGGACGAAGGAAATATCATCCTGTTCATTGATGAAGTGCACAACCTGGTTGGCACCGGAGATGCAGATGGTACCATGAATGCAGCCAATATTCTGAAACCTGCTCTGTCCCGTGGGGAAATTCAGGTAATTGGTGCTACCACGTTTACGGAATATCGCAAACATATTGAAAAGGATGCGGCTTTGGAGCGCCGTTTCCAGCCTATTAAGGTAGAAGAGCCGTCCATTGAAGATACCTATCAGATTCTGGTTGGTATTAAAGAATATTATGAAAAGTTTCATCGGGTTCAGATCAGTAACAATCTGGTTCATGAAGCTGTCGTGCTTTCCGAACGGTATATTACAGACCGTTTCTTGCCGGATAAGGCCATTGATCTGCTGGACGAAGCATGTACCACTGCTAATTTGCGTAACAAGGCCATCAGCCAGTGCGAAGTAGCAGAGAAAAAACTGGAAGAACAGAAAGCCACCCTGGCAGAACTGGAAGCAGACACTGAACATCCGGACTATGAAGAACAGGCAAAGGTAAAGTCTGAAATTTCTGCTTTGGAGGGCAAACTTCCGGCATTGCAGGAAGCGGCAAAGGACAATCAGGTTTTACAGGAAGACCTGGGGAAGGTTATCCAACTCTGGACCGGCATTCCGGCCAATAAAATTATTGAATCGGATCTGCGAAAGCTGGCAGGCCTGGAAGATGCCTTGGCTGCCCATGTAAAGGGCCAGCCGGAAGCCATTCATGCCGTTGCAAATGCCGTAAAACGGAGCCGGATTCAGATTAATTCCCGCAGACGGCCGGCTTCCTTTATCTTTGTCGGCCCAACCGGCGTCGGAAAAACCGAGCTGGTTAAACAACTGTCCCTGCAACTGTTTGATACGCCGGAAACGCTGATTCGTCTGGATATGTCCGAATTTATGGAAAAGCACAGTGTTTCCCGGATTATCGGTTCGCCTCCCGGCTATGTTGGCTATGACGAAGCCGGACAGCTGACAGAGAAAGTTCGTCGCAAACCATATTCTGTTATTCTGTTTGATGAAATTGAAAAGGCCCATCCGGACGTCATGAATATTCTGCTGCAGATTTTAGATGAAGGACGCATTAATGATGCCCAGGGCAGAACGGTAAACTTTGAAAATACAGTTATTATTATGACGTCCAATGCCGGTAGTTCTGTAAAGGAGGCCAGTGTCGGCTTTAATAAGAGTATAGACACTGCAAATAAGGAGCATGCCATGAAGGCTTTACGGCAGTTCCTTCGGCCGGAGTTTATCGGACGGGTAGATGAAGTGGTGTTCTTCCGTAATCTGGATGACTCCGATTATGAGGATATTGCGCGCCTGATGCTTTCGGAGCTGGAAGAGCCGTTAAAGGATAAGGGGATTACCCTGACCTTTGATGACGACATTCCGGCAGCCCTGCGGGAACGTATGGACAGTAATGTTCGCGGTGCCCGGGATTTGCGGAATGTGATCCGCCGCAATGTAGAGGACAAGATTGCTGATTTAATCATTGCTGCCGATGGCGTCAATCCAGGCGGAATTCACCTTTCCCTGGAGGATGGGGAAATTCAGGTGAAGCCTGGTTAATTCCGACTTTTTTACATTGACAAGCGGCGGTGGTTATGATAATATAATCACCGTCGCGAAAAGATGCGGGTGTAGTTCAACGGTAGAATTCCAGCCTTCCAAGCTGGCTACGTGGGTTCGATTCCCATCACCCGCTCCACTTTTTGACGTTGTATGCGCTAGTAGCTCAGCTGGATAGAGCAACTGCCTTCTAAGCAGTGGGTCAGGGGTTCGAGTCCCTTCTGGCGCGCCATTATATGGTGGGTATAGCTTAGTTGGTTAAAGCGCCAGTTTGTGGCACTGGAGACCGTCGGTTCGAATCCGACTATCCACCCCATTTCAAAAGGTGGCTTTAAGAAAGGCCGCCTTTCTTTTTTATTGCATTGCCTTACACAGGGGTGTAGCCAAGGGGTTAAGGCAACGGACTTTGACTCCGTCACCGCTGGTTCAAATCCAGCCATCCCTGCCAAACCGTCCGGGATTTCCCGGGCGGTCTTTTTATTGTCTGAATACGCTTCATATGATAAAATTTAATCGTTAAAATGCTTGCGGAAAAAGGAGTGAGCCGCTTGGAATTAGCGTCTGTTTTAAAAATGCTGACGGCTCCTGCCGGTGTGTCCGGCAGGGAAACCCAGGCTGCCAAAGTGGCAGCGGAACTTATGAAACCACTGGTGGATGAAGTACGGCAGGATTGCCGTGGATCTGTCATTGGCACATTACAGGGAAGCGGCCCGACTGTTTTACTGGATGCCCATGTAGACCAGATCGGCTTTGTTTTAACGGGCATTGCAGATAACGGTTTTCTGAAATTTGATAAATGTGGCGGACCGGATGAACGTACCCTGGCCGGTATGGAAGTTACCGTGCTGGGAAAAGGTCCGGTATATGGTGTCATTACTTCCATTCCACCGCACCTTGCGGATCCCAAAGAGGAAGGCCATGCAAAAAAAGAAACCGAATTAGCCATTGATACCGGATTAACCAGGGAAGAATGTGAAGCCCTTCTGTCTCTTGGAGACCGCATTGTTCCGAAGAATCATTTCTGTCAACTGCTTGGCTCGGAAGTCTGTGCTGCTGCATTAGATGACCGGGCCGGAATTGCAGTGTTCTTGCGTGTTCTGGAAATGATACGGGAACGTACCCTGAATGGTGCGTCAAAGCCCAATTTGTCGGTACAGTTCACGGTACAGGAAGAATGTGGCGGACATGCTGCGGCAACAGCCGCCTATGCAGCAAATCCGGATATGGCAATTGCGGTTGATGTCAGCTTTGCCTATACGCCAGGCTGCCTGAAGGAAGAATGCGGGCTGATTGGAAAAGGTCCTATGATTGGGGTTGCACCGGTACTGGACCATAGTATGACTCAGGCCCTGAAGGCGGTTGCCGGAGCAAAAGAAATTCCATACCAGATGGAAGTCATGACACGGCGGACCGGAACCCACGCGGATGATATTGCTGTTACCCGGGGCGGTGTGCCAACAGCCCTTGTTTCTGTGCCACTGAAATACATGCATACTCCGGTGGAAGTGGTAGATGCCCGGGATCTGGAGTGGACTGCACAACTGATTACTGAATTTCTTATGACGTTGGCAGAAAAGGCAGAAGGGGGCAGAAACTGATGACGGATTTAGTAAAAGAACTCAGTCTGTTGCACGGCGTGTCCGGTCGGGAAAAACCGGTCAGACAGTATCTGATCAGTCATCTTCCTTCGGACGTTACTTATTTTGTGGACGCCCTGGGTAACCTGATTTGCCACAAAGAGGGAACAGACGGAAACGGAAAAAATAAAATCATGCTGTGTGCTCACATGGATGAGGTCGGCCTGATTATCACCTATATTACAGACGAAGGATATCTGAAATTTGATGCCGTCGGCGGTGTAGACCCTGCCATTCTGATTGGCCGCCGGGTCAAACTGGAATCCGGATTAACCGGCGTTATTTCCTTAAAGCACATTCACTTGTGCTCCAAGGAAGAACAGCAAAAGATTCCGGAAATGCGGGACCTGCAGATTGACATCGGAGCCCACAGCAAAGAGGAGGCGGAGGCCTTTGTAGAACCGGGCAGTTATGCCTGCTTTGCTTCTTCCTTCCTTTCTTTCGGCGATCAAGACCATTACTGGAAAGGCAAAGCCCTGGACGATCGTGTCGGTTGTGCCATTCTGCTGGAGCTGTTAAATCAGAAGCAGCAGTATTCCTTTGACGCGGTTTTTTCCGTACAGGAAGAAGTTGGCTCCCGCGGGGCTGGCTCCGCCGCGTTCCGCCTGCAACCGGACGTGGCTCTGATTCTGGAAACCACTACGGCCGGGGACCTTCCGGATGTGGAAAACGAAAAACGTGCCTGCCTTCTTGGCAGTGGACCGGTAGTTCCTTTTATGGACCGCGGTACAGTGTATGATACCGGACTTTACAAATGTGCTTTTCAGGTGGCGGAAGCGGAAGGACTCCCGTGCCAGACAAAAACGGTCATTGCCGGTGGCAATGACTCGGCTTCGGTGCAGGCCGCCGGAGCCGGTGCGCGGGTGCTGGCCCTGTCCGTCCCAACCAGATATTTACATTCTCCGGTTTGCGTAATGGACCAGCGGGACGTACAGGCCACAGCAAACCTGGTAAGTGCTTTACTGCCGGTAGTGGCAAATGATGACATCATATGATTACATTATTGGAACAGCCCTCCAAAGAGCTGATACAGAAAATAGAACACTTTTGCGCGGCATCCTGCTTAGGGGTAAAAGCCATCGGGCCGTTACTGTCCTATGGAACGGATTATCCGTTTGCCACTTCGTGGGTACAACAGAATGAAGTAGGGCAATTAACTGCTTTTTGCTCTAAGTTTTACGGAACGGTAACAGTGTATCCGGCGGAGTCTGCAAGTGCTACAGATAAGGAAGAACTACTTTCTTTTTTGCAGATGATTGGATATCAGACCCTGATTTCCACGCCGGAAATTACCGGAACGAAAGAAGCCGGATGCCTGATGAAACTGGAAAAGGGAGAAGACTGCATCGCCAAAGGAAGTGCAGAATCTGTTTCCTTTTCAGAAAACGAAAATCTGGCAGAGTTTTATACCCTGCTGCAAAAAAATAATCCCGGCTACCTGGGCCAGGATTACGAAGCGTGGCTGGTGGATTTTTCTCATCGAATCCGCCACCAGACGGCGCGCTCGGTCCTATTAATGGCAAATCAATCCGCCTGTGCTACGGCTGCCGCCCTGGTAGTAACAGAGCCGGCAGTGTTTTTAGGTGCCATTTCAACCAATGCGGATTGCAGAGGAAAGCATTATGCGTCAAGCAATATTCGTCACCTGTGCAATGCGTATGCGGACAGAACTATATATCTTATGTGTAAGCCGGAAAAGCAATGCTTTTATGAAAAGCTTGGCATGATCCGTGTCGGAACTTACGCAGAAAAGGAGAACTAATTATGCTGGAGAAACAATGGAAAGCAATCAAAAGCGGAACCGATATCAGAGGCGTTGCCACCGACGATCTGCCGGAAGAGGCCGTGCAATTAACGGATGAAGTGGCATCGGCTGTCGGCTACGCTTTTCCGGTATGGCTGGAAAAGAATGCAACCAGGGCGCGGGAGCAGTATACCGTTGCCGTTGGACATGATTCAAGAATTTCCGCGCAACGTCTGAAAACAGCACTGGTAAAAGCTCTTTTGGCTAGTGGTGTTAATGTAAAGGATTGCGGCCTTGCCACCACGCCGTCTATGTTTATGACAACGGTAGATTTTGATTGCGATGCAGCAATTGAAATTACGGCAAGCCATCATCCCTTTAACAGAAATGGATTTAAATTCTTTACCAAACAGGGTGGTATTGACGGAAAACAGGTGGAAGAAATCCTGCAGCTGGCGCAGGATGGAGCCAAAGTAACGGCAACAGAGCCCGGCACCTGTGAAGTTTGTGATTACATGAATCAATACGCCCGTACGTTACGTGAAAAAATTTGCGAAGGCGTGAATGCGGATGATTATAACCGGCCGCTACGTGGGTTCCATATTGTTGTAGATGCCGGTAACGGTGCCGGTGGTTTTTATGCCACCAAAGTGCTGGAACCGCTTGGTGCCACCATTACCGGAAGTCAGTTCCTGGAGCCGGATGGGTATTTTCCAAATCATATTCCCAATCCGGAAAATGCCGAAGCCATGGATTCCATTTCCAAAGCAGTGGTCAATCATCAGGCAGATTTAGGTGTCATCTTTGACACAGACGTAGACCGCGCTGCCTGTGTTGCCGCAGACGGACGGGAAATTAACCGAAATGCTTTAATTGCACTGGCTTCCTGCATTGCCTTGGAAGGAAACGAAGGCGGTACAATTGTTACTGACTCTGTTACGTCCTCCGGCCTGAAAACCTTTATTGAAGATCACTTGGGCGGAAAACATCACCGCTTTAAACGGGGATATCGCAATGTCATTGATGAATGTATCCGCCTGAATCGGGAAGAGTGCATTAACTCGCCGCTGGCAATTGAAACCTCCGGACACGCTGCTTTGCGGGAAAATTACTATCTGGATGATGGCGCTTATCTGATGACCAAAATTATTATCAAGGCTGCTGTTCTCCGTAAAGAAGGCAAGACTCTGGACCAGCTGATTGCTGGCCTGGCGGAGCCGGCAGAAGAACGGGAATACCGCATCCGCATTTTAGCCCCGGATTTTCGCAGTTACGGTGAAAGGGTCATTGCTGATCTGGAAGAGTTTATCAGACAGAACCCGGCCTACCAACCGGCAGAGGACAACAGGGAAGGGTTCCGCGCCACCAAGACAGAGGTGGATGGCTGGTTCCTGCTCAGACTGTCAGTGCATGATCCTATTCTTCCATTTAACCTGGAAAGCAATACGGAAGGTGGCGTAGAAAACATACTGGCCGACCTGAAAAATTTCCTGGAACAGTATTCCGAACTGGATTGCAGCTGCCTGGAGCAGTAAGGACATGGCAATGGAACTAAAAGAATTACTGGAACAAGTGGCTGATGGGTCGGTAAGCCCACAAACTGCTTACAACCAGTTAAAACAATTACCCTATGAGGATTTAGGCGGATTTGCGTGCCTGGACCATCACCGCAGCCTTCGCACCGGCTTTCCGGAAGTGGTTTTCTGTCAGGGGAAACAGGTGGATCAATGTGCCGCTATTTTTGCGCATCTGTATCAGAAAAGCGGTCTGGTACTGGGTACCAGAGCCTCAAAAGAACAATATGATGCCGTCAAGGTATTGCTGCCGGAAGCAGAATTCCATGAAAGTGCAAAATGCATTACAGTAGGAACCCCGGAAAAAAACGTCGGCGCAGTAGCGGTTTGTACGGCCGGAACAACGGATATTCCGGTGGCAGAAGAAGCTGCCATTACTGCCTGTATGTGTGGTGCCAATATCATTCGCTGTTATGACGTCGG
The DNA here is from genome assembly GCA_963640645.1 of uncultured Phascolarctobacterium sp. Lineage (GTDB taxonomy): Bacteria > Bacillota > Clostridia > Oscillospirales > Acutalibacteraceae > RUG420. Next base: position 48,226 of record CAVHZY010000007.1, read on the forward strand.
AGTTTCCGGTTTACACCGTTTACTGGGACATCTGGAGGACATTCGTTCTGCCAGATGCATTGTTGCCATTGCCGGTATGGAAGGCGCTTTGGCCAGTGTTGTTGGTGGATTGGTAGATGTTCCTGTAATTGCTGTTCCTACCAGTGTAGGATATGGTGCCAACTTTGGCGGATTGTCTGCTTTGCTTGCTATGCTGAACTCCTGCGCCGCAGGGACCGCTGTTGTCAACATAGACAATGGTTTTGGCGCCGGATACCTGGCAGCCAAAATTAACGGACAGAATACATAGCAAAAACCCGGAAATAGGAGAACCCAATGAAAACGTTATTATTTGACTGTGCCTCCGGTATTGCCGGAGATATGGCCGTTGCTGCCTTGCTTGACCTTGGCGCTGACTGGGACGGCCTGCACCCGGTCCTGACGGACCTTCTTCCGGATTGCCGGTTTCATTTGCAAACGGTCCAAAGGGAGGAAACGCTTGCAAAAGATTTTGATGTGCAATTGCCGGAAGGACACAAGCATGCCCATGAAGTAACGGAGGCTTACCACGAACATCCACATGCGGCAGAAAGTAGAAATTTACAGGATGTACTTACGCTGATTCAAAGCTCTGCTTTATCTGTGCAAGTCAAAACTACTGCAGAAAAAATCTTTCGCATTGTAGCGGAAGCAGAGGCAACTGTACACCAAAAACCACTGAACGAAGTCCATTTCCACGAAGTGGGCGCGGCAGATTCCATTGCGGACATCTGCGGTGTGGCATATTGTCTGGATAATCTTGGCATTGAACGGGTTCTTGCCACACCGCTGGCGGAGGGCACCGGAACGGTGCTTTGCCATCATGGCCGCCTGCCGGTACCGGTTCCGGCCACCAGGGCCATTACGGATCGGTATCAGATTCCGGTTCATCAGACAGATAACAACGGAGAAATGGTAACCCCAACCGGAGCCGCCATTGTGGCCGCTTTAGCGGAAACCTATGTTTCTGCGGAAGATTATCCGGCCCTGCAGGTCGGATATGGTGCCGGTAAACGGGTCTTCAAGCAACCCAATCTGCTGCGCGCCATTCTGATTGAAGAAGCTTAAAGGAAAAAGCCAAAGGAGGAGGGACCGTACCATGCAATACCATGATAACGTTATTGTCCTGGAAACCAATCTGGATGATTGTACCGGAGAAGCCCTGGGCTACACGATGGAGCTTCTGGAACAGCAGGGTGCACTGGATGTGTCTTATACTCCTATTTATATGAAAAAGAACCGGCCTGCCTATGCCCTAAAGGTCATTTGCAAGCCCGAACAGGAAGAAGCATTAATTCATACTATTTTCCGGGAAACGGGAGCTATTGGCTTACGCAGAACGCCTACGGAGCGAATCATTATGGAACGGGAGCCAACTACCGTTATGACCCCATACGGCTCTGTGAAAGCAAAAAAATGCACTTACCAGGATATTCAAAAGACCACTATTGAATACGAAAGTGCCAAACAATTTGCAGAAGCAAACCAGGTTCCTTTAACGGAAATTCTTCACTTTTCCGAAAAGAAAGAGCTAAAATAGCAGTCTCAAAAAGAAATACAGGAGAATGTAATTCATCAAAAAAGACAGGACTGGGCAATTTGCTCAGTCCTGTCTTTTCGATTTTTGTTACTTCTTCAGGCGTCATTTTCCAGCAGATAAATGCCGGAGCTGAGAACAACCACTTCTTTGTCTCCAATCCGGAGGAAGCGGAGGACGCCCTCTTCAAACTTCTTATAATCGGTTGCTGTGTAATTTTCCAGGTTAATCTTTTTTATGTTCTGGGAAGTCTTGCAACAGACATAAAGATCATTGTCTATGCGGGATACAGACATGGGCCTGCCCAGAGCAGAGGTATCCAGACCGCCAATGCGGAAGTCTACCCGTTGCAATTTAGTAGAATACCGTACAATGGCATTCTGATCCGGTACAGCACACCAGATATTAGTGTTGTCCGGGGCACAGGAACGCAGGGCACAGTCGTGGTAGAGTAAATCGCCAGTCCAGATCAGGGTTCCGTTGACGTCAAAGATTCCCATCTCTCCGGTGGGGAAAACCAGGTTAGTGAACTCTGCCGGGGTTTCACATACAGCACAGGAAATGTAGTCCTGGACCTGCGGAACAATTTCCTTGTAGGCAGGGCCAAATTTGCAGGCACAGTAGAAGTCTTTTTTTACCCTCTGTACCACCTGCTTTTCCAGGTGATAAAACTGGAAGGAAATACGCAGCTTGCCGCGGTCATCCTTGCCATCCGGTGTTACGATTACGAACCCTTCCGGATGTGCCACAATGTCCAGCGGCATGTAATCTAAAATTTGTTTCATAAGGGTACTCCTAGGGTTAATCTGCGTTATAGACCTGATAGCAAAGCGTCATAAGGCTGTCATTCAGGTGGACATTTTCTACGGAAATATTGGGGTACTTTTCCTGAATATTGTAGTGGGAGAAGTTCCAGAATCCCTTTACGTTACAACGGACCAGGGTGTCAACCACGTCCTCCGCCGAGTTGGTAGGAATACAGAGGATGGCCATGTCAACTGCATTTTCCTTGCAGAAGTCTTCCAGATAAGCGGAGGAGCGAACCGGAAGGCCGCCAATCAGCTGACCGGACAGACTTTCGTTCTTGTCAAAAATGCCGATGAGTTCAAATCCGTGCGATTCAAAATCCACCTGATTTGCCATAACGTGACCTAAGTTACCGGCGCCTACCAGAATGGCTTTAAAGCCGTGGTTCAGCCCTAAGATTTTACCAATTTCTTCATGCAGGCTTTCAATATTATAGCCATATCCCTGCTGGCCAAAACCTCCGAAACAGTTCAGATCCTGACGGATTTGGGAAGCGGAGAGACCCATGCGCTCTGCCAGTTCGCGACTGGAAATGCGGACAATGCCTTGTTCCTGTAAGGTCCCGAGGAAACGATAGTAACGAGGCAGACGCTTGATAACGGAGATAGATACATATTTGGATCCCATAACGGTGTCTCCTTTACATTAAGATAATGCCTGAACGGTTTCCATAACGTAGTCGGCAAACTGATGGCAGGTAGCGCCGTCCGTGTTGCCGGTAACAACCACTTTCTTTTCGGTTTCAGTGCAAATCTGCATTGCTTTGGCAAACAGGTCTGCCTTTTCCGTCAGATCAATGTGCCGCAACATCATTTCGGTGGCCTTGAAGAGGGAGGATGGGTTAGCATAATCCTGAATTCCATCTTCAATCATACGCGGTGCAGAGCCGTGGATGGCCTCAAACATGGCGTATCTGTCACCGATATTGGCAGAACCGGCTGTACCAACGCCACCCTGAATCTGGGCAGCTTCATCCGTAATGATATCTCCGTAAAGGTTCGGCAAAACAAATACCTGGTATCCGGTACGGAAATCCGGATTAATCAGATTGGCCGTCATAATGTCAATGTAGTAGTCGTCTGCCGTAATGCCGGGATATTCTTCGGCAATTTTGTGGCAGATTTCGGAAAATTTGCCGTCGGTCTTTTTCATGATGTTGGCTTTGGTAACAATGGAAACATTGGTCTTGCCATTTGCTTTGGCGTAATCAAAGGCAGCGCGGGCAATCCGTTCGGTTCCCGGATTAGTAGTTACCTTGAAGTCAAAGGCAAGTTTACCCGGAATTTCCACACCTCTGGAACCAAGAACGTATTCCCCTTCGGTGTTTTCCCGGAAGAACATCCAGTCAATGTTTAATTCCGGAACAGAAACCGGACGGCAGTTAGCGTACAGGTCCAGTTCCCGGCGAAGGCACACGTTGGCACTTTCCATGGTGCCGCCCTTCGGGGTGGTGGTAGGTCCTTTCAGAAGGACATCACAGGTTTTGATTTCCGCCAGTACATCGGCCGGAACGGCTTCATTTCTGGCGATTCGGTTTTCAATGGTCAGGCCCTCAATGGTTTTTAAAACGATTTTACCGGAAGCAATTTCATCGGCAATCAGGTAGTTTAAAACCCGCTCAGCTTCTGCTGTCAGGATAGGGCCGATGCCGTCTCCACCGGCCAGACCAATAACAATCTGGTCTTTGCTGGCAAAATCTGTCTTACCAGCACCTTCTGCCATTTTATCAGACCGTGCAATCTGCTGTTCCAACAGTTCCCTGAACTGTGCAACAGCCTGTTCTACATAATTTTCCATGGGAAGCACTTCCTTTAGTTTAAGCTGTTTTTCTTAGTGTACTGTAGCAGGTCTCCTGCCTTCAGAATTTCTTTCTGCCGTTCGGTGAAGGAGGCAACCAGAGGAATGGTAATGCCCTTGGTTTCATCCTTTAAGAAGATTTCACCGGAATCCAGACCGGCGAATACATCAGACAGAACCAGTTGGTCTCCCTGATCAATTTTGTCATAATCTTCCGGATTCAGGAAGGTCAGCGGCATGATACCGGCGTTAATCAGGTTGGCTGCGTGGATACGGGCAAAACTCTTGGTAATAACGGCTTTGATGCCCAGATAAAGCGGAACCAGTGCGGCATGTTCCCGGGAGGAACCCTGACCGTAGTTGCTACCGCCGATAATGAAGCCTTTGCCTTCTTTTTTGCAGTTTTCGGCAAAGTGCTCATCACACTGACGGAAGCAGAACTGGGACAGCTTCGGAATATTGGAGCGGAACGGAAGAATCTTGGCACCGGCCGGCATGATATGGTCGGTGGTAATGTTGTCTCCGACTTTCAAAATGGCCTTGGCAGCAATTTCGTCTGTCAGGACATTGGAATCCGGGAATGGTTTGATGTTCGGTCCGTATTGAATTTCTACACTGGCTGCTTCTTCCGGAGAGGCAGGAAGTTCAATGCAATTGTCATTAACCAGGAAGGTTTCCGGCAGTGTAATTACCGGTGCCTGACCGAGGTCTCTTGGATCGGTCAGATAACCGGTCAGAGCAGAGGCGGCAGCTACTTCCGGAGAAACCAGATAAATACCGGCATCAGCAGTACCGGAGCGGCCTTCAAAGTTCCGGTTAAAGGTACGAAGGGAGATGCCCTTGGAATTCGGGGACTGACCCATACCGATGCAGGGGCCGCAGGCAGATTCCAGAATGCGGGCACCGGCATCAATGATATCGGCAAGCGCACCGTTTCTGGCAATCATGGAAAGAACCTGCTTGGAGCCCGGTGCAATGGACAGGCTGACGTTTTCAGCAACCTTCTTACCCTTCAGAATGGCAGCCACTTTCATCATGTCAGACAGGGAAGAGTTGGTGCAGGATCCGATGGAAACCTGATCAATCTTAATTTTTCCGATTTCACGGACTGTTTTTACGTTGTCCGGCATATGCGGCATGGCAGCCATCGGCTCCAACTTGGAAAGGTCAATGTCAATGACTTCGTCATAAACAGCATCTTCGTCTGCTTCCAGCGGGGTCCAATCTTCTTCACGACCCTGTGCCTTCAGGAATTCCCTTGTAATTTCATCCGAGGGGAAGATAGAGGTGGTGGCGCCTAATTCAGCACCCATGTTGGTAATGGTTGCGCGTTCCGGAACGGAAAGGGTGGCAACACCGGGACCGGCATATTCAACAATCTTGCCAACGCCGCCCTTTACAGACAGGCGACGGAGTACTTCCAAAATAACATCTTTGGCAGCAACCCACGGGGACAGCTTTCCGGTCAGGTTAACTTTCAGCATTTTCGGCATGGTGATGAAATATTCACCGCCGCCCATGGCAACTGCAACGTCCAGGCCGCCGGCGCCCATGGCCAGCATGCCAATTCCGCCACCGGTTGGGGTATGGGAGTCGGAACCAATCAGGGTTTCACCCGGTACGCCGAAGCGTTCCAGGTTGACCTGGTGGCAGATGCCGTTTCCCGGACGGGAAAAACGGATGCCGCGTTTCTTACAAACACTCTGGATGAACCGGTGGTCATCCGCATTTTCAAAACCGGTTTGCAGGGTGTTATGGTCAATATAGGCAACCGAAAGTTCGGTTTTTACGCGATCAATACCCATAGCTTCCAGTTCCAGGTAAGCCATTGTACCGGTAGCATCCTGTGTCAGAGTCCGGTCAATGCGGAGTCCGATTTCGGATCCTTGTACCATTTCACCTGTAACCAGGTGGTTTTTGATAATCTTTTGACTGATTGTATAGCCCATTTGAAAATCTCCTAAGCATACTTATTCATTTTTTTAACAATCTCAATTATAAATAATGTAATAGGGAACGTCAATTCTTTCACGAACTAAAGAAAAAAGTGTGTAAGGAATTCTAAAAAAGAACGGGCGTGGACACCTTTTCTTGGTACTTCCAACAACAGACACAATATATTGCGATTGCTTCTTGCTTTTGCTATACTATAGGCCGTATATCTGAGAGTCTGCCTGGCAGATTTTGCTAAGACAAAGGAGATCATATATGGAGTACATAAAAGCAATCATTCTTGGAATTGTTCAGGGTTTGACAGAGTTTTTACCCATTTCCAGCAGTGGCCATTTGTCCCTGTTTCAGCACTTTATGGGAATGAGCGGAGAAGGCTCCTTAATGCTGACTGTTTTTCTGCATATTGGTACGTTAATTGCCGTGGTTGCAGTTTACTATAAAACGTTCTGGAAATTGCTGAAGGAAATCGTTTTTTTTCTGCGGGATCTGTTTACCGGAAAGCTGTTCCGGAAAGATCAGGAAATAACGGAAGGTCGGCATCTGCTGTACATGATGTTTATTTCCTGCCTGCCGCTTCTTTTACTGTTTGTTCCGCTTGGCGGCGATATGAATCTGAAGGATTACGTAGAGCGCTTTTCGGAAGATAATGATATTTTACTGGAGGGCTTTTGCTTCCTCTTTACGTCCGCTTTGCTGTTTACCGGTGTGTACGTATCTCGCACGTCAAAAAACATTCGTGACAGAGTAGAAATGAAGGATGCCTGGGTAATCGGCTTTGCGCAGGTTCTGGCAGCAGCTTTCCCCGGCGTCTCCCGTTCCGGCTCTACCATTTCTGCAGGTATGCTGCGTGGGGTAGACAAGGATGTCATGGTAGAATATTCCTTTGTTTTGGGAACGCCGGCTGTACTGGCGGCCAGTCTGGTAGAAATGAAGGACGCCGTAGAAGGCGGCCTGGTTGGAATTTCTGTTGGACCGCTGTTACTTGGCGTAATTACCGCTGCGGTTTTCGGCATTCTGGCTATCAAACTGTTGAAGTGGATGGTAAATAAGGACAAATTTACCTTCTTTGCTTATTATTGCCTGATTTTGGCAACGCTGACTATTGCAGCCGGCTGCTATGAACACGTAACGGGCAATCTGTTGCAGTTTTAAAGGACTGTTTACAGGAAGTTTTATATGAATTTTTGAGGTGAGTAACAAATGGCAACTTCCCAAAAGAAAACCGGGAAGAAAACCGGTAGCACTGCGGCTAAAAAACGGCCTGCAGCCAAATCCGGCACCCAAAAAAATACAACTGCCAAAGGGAGACAGACCAAGGCGCAGGCCAAAGAGGCGGAACAGCGCCAGATGGGTGCGGTCATTCTCTTTGGGGTAGCACTTTTAATGCTCTGTATTGCCTTTATCCCCGGTGGTGGGGCCTGGGGCGCTTTGCAGCAGTTTTTCTTCGGCTGCTTTGGCATCGGCTTTTATATCTGGCCGTTTGTCCTGGCGTATGTTGCCTTTATGGCTTCGTTGCAGAAAGACTACCGCAATTTAAAAGTACAGGTGGCAGAGGTAGCCATCTTTATCTGGCTGATCTGTACGGCTGTTTTTATCGGGTATAACGCAGAAGATATGGTTGGCGGCTTTGACCAGGCCATAAAGGAAGCGTATCAGGCCGGCGGGGTGCACACCAACGGCGGCGTGTTTGGCGCTGTGCTGGGCGGCTTGTTCCTGCTGATTACCGGGAACACAAAAACACCTGCCATGGTGGTTACCATCATTCTGATTCTTCTTGTTCTGATGCTTTTAACCGGTACAACCCTAAACCGGCTGGCAAGTAATATTGCTTCCCCGGTAAAGAAGGCAGGGGAAGCCACCAAAGAATCCTATGAGCAGCGTGCTGCTGCCAATGAAGAACGGCAGCAACAGCGCGCCGAACGCGCCGCCGCAAAGCGCCGGGCCGGATACCGCTTTAATCCGGATGTTGACCTGGGACCGGAGTTCCACGGTGCGGAAGCGGAAAACGCTTCCGGCTCTACCGGAAAATCCGGCCGGAAGGGTAAAAAAGCTGCGGCCGGAGCAGCTGTAGCGGCTACTGCCGCCTCGGCTGCCTCCACTGCTGAAAAAGCTGCCGGAACCGTAGCCGCAGTGGCAGAAGCAGAAAATGCCGCACCTGCTCCGGTCAAATTAGATGATATTGTAGCCAAAGCCGCCAGAAGGCCTGCGCAGCCGAAAGCAACGGATGCAAACGCAGACACGGAAAAAAAGGCAGAAGAACCGACTCCGGCTTCCCTGGAAAAGGAAGACACTTCCGGATACCGCCTGCCTCCGCTGGACTGCCTGAAACCACCAAAGCTTTCTCTTGGCGGTTCTTCCGAACAGGAACTGCGGGATAATGCACAGAAACTGGTAGATGTCCTTCGCAGTTTTGGCGTGGAAACTACCATTGTAGACATTGCCAGAGGCCCGTCGGTAACGCGGTATGAACTGGCTCCGGCAGTGGGCGTCAAAATTTCCAAAATTACCGGTCTTGCGGATGACATTGCACTGAATCTGGCAGCCACAGGAATTCGTATTGAAGCTCCTATTCCGGGAAAAGCCGCAGTTGGTATTGAAGTTCCTAACAAAACACGGGAAACGGTTACTTTGCGGGAAATTCTGGAATCGGATACCTATAAGAAAGGCACAAAGAAGAGCCTCCTGAATGTAGCACTTGGTCGGGATATTTCCGGAAACAGCTGTGTAGCAGATCTTGCGAAAATGCCGCACCTGTTAATTGCCGGTACCACAGGCTCCGGTAAATCCGTCTGCCTGAACGCCATGATCTTATCCATCCTGTACAACGCTAAGCCGGATGAAGTAAAGATGATCATGATTGACCCGAAAAAGGTGGAATTTTCCGTATACAACGGGGTTCCGCATTTGCTGGTTCCGGTTGTTTCCGAACCCAACAAAGCGGCCGGCGCCCTAAGCTGGGCGGTAAAGGAAATGCTGAAGCGGTACCGCATGTTCTCTGAAAATAATGTCAGGGACATTGCCGGATACAATGAACTGGTTTCCATGGATCCGGAAAAGGGCAAAATGCCGCATGTAGTCATCTTTGTAGATGAGCTGGCCGACTTAATGATGGCAACGCCGAAAGAGGTAGAAGATTCCATCTGCCGTTTGGCCCAGATGGCCCGTGCTGCCGGTATGCACCTTGTTATTGCAACCCAGCGTCCATCGGTAGATGTTATTACCGGTCTGATTAAGGCTAACATTCCCAGCCGGCTGTCCTTGTCCGTTTCTTCTGCTGTGGATTCCCGTACCATTCTGGATATGGCGGGTGCAGAAAAACTGCTTGGCAATGGGGACCTGCTCTTTAATCCTATTGGCTGTTCCAAGCCGGTTCGTATTCAGGGCTGCTTTACCTCTGATGCGGAAGTGGAAGAGGTTGTAACCTACATCAAACAGCAGGGCGATGCAAAATACTCAGATGAAGTGATCAAGGATATTGAAGATGCTGCCAAAGCTGCGGATGCTGCTAATGACAAATCCTCCGGTGGCGTAAATGCGCCTTCCGGACAGGAAGACGGTGACATCCTTCTCCCGGATGCCATCCGCGTTGTTATTGAAGCCGGGCAGGCCAGTACCACATTAATCCAGCGCAAACTGAAAGTCGGCTATGCCCGTGCAGGCCGTATTGTAGATGAACTGGAAGAACGTGGTGTTATCGGGCCTTATGAAGGCTCTAAACCACGGAAAGTCCTGATGACGAAAAATCAGTGGCTGGAGATGAACGCTATGGCGGATGCCCCGGATGACGGAACCGCAGCAGCCATAGAACTTGGAGTGGAAGATCACCAGGCACCGCCACAGGATTTGCCATTTTCCAATGGAAATTAAATGCAAACTAATTCAAACGAGAGGTCTGTTGTTAAACAGGCCTCTCGTTTACGTTTATTCTTTGCAAAATACCGCTGAAGCGCCGACAGGGCCCGCTCATGCGCCCTCGTTTTGTAAAATGAAAAAAGTGCGGTACGCTCTGACTGGTGATGATTTATGCAAAGGAATAAGCTGCAAAAACGGAACATACAAAAGAGGGCAGAGCACATCAAAACGCATGTACTCTGCTTTGGAATGGCGCTTGCCCTGCTGCTGTCGGCGCTGTTCACGTATGGCCCAAAACATCTGCCACACATTCCCACCTGGGAACAAGTGTACGCTGTTTTGGGCCTTGGCAGCGATAACCTTTGTTACCAGTATCCTTTTGTCATCTGCTTCCTTTCGGTTGGCCAGGGGGACTGTACCCTGATCCGCACGGAAGACCGGATTGTTTTAGTAGATACCGGTCCTTCCGGGCAGGGTGACCGGATTTGCTCCCAACTGGACAAACTGGAAGCAGATGACATAGATTACTGCTTTATCACGCACCCGCATGAAGACCATCTTGGCAGTCTTGCGGAACTATTGGAAACTGTACCTGTTCAGAAATTGCTGTTAACAGGAGAGGGCTATCCCGGAACGCTCTATCAGATGGCCAAAGAGAAAAGCACCACGATAGAACAACCGGGTTTTGGACAAACCTATGAAATCGGAGGAAGCCGCTTTTCCGTGCTGGGTCCATCCTTCTTCGGAACAGAGGAGAACAACAATTCCCTGATTCTGAAAATAGAGTATGGTGCGTTTTCTTTTCTGATAACCGGAGACGCAGAAACGGAAGAAGAACAATCCCTTTCCGGCGAGTTAGCATCCACCGTCCTGAAAGTGGGCCACCATGGGTCCAGGTCTTCTACCGGTGCGGCTTTCCTTCAGCAGGTCCGGCCGCAATATGCGGTTATTTCCTGTGGGAAGAACAATGAGTATGGGCATCCGCACCAAGAAACGCTGGACCGCCTGGCAGAAGGTGGCGCAGAGGTACATCGCACGGACGAAGAGGGAAACATCATTTTTGCTACTGACGGAACAGAACTTTATACAAATCAGGCCGCATAAGATAAGGATTTTTCTTGATTTCAGGAAGCAGTCCTGTTATAATGTCAGAGCAAATCGCACGTAAGGTGTTGAGCGCTTTCCTGCATTACCCGGAAGAAAGGGCAGTGTCATGTGCTTTTATAACCTTACGGAGGTTCAATTTTAAGGAGGAAAAACCTATGTCAGTCGTTTCTATGAAACAATTATTGGAAGCCGGTGTTCATTTCGGACATCAGACCAGAAGATGGAACCCGAAGATGGCAGAATACATCTTCACCGAACGGAACGGAATTTACATCATTGATCTGCAGAAGACCGTTAAGAAGCTGGAAGAAGCTTACAACGTAGTCAGAGACATCTCCGCAGAGGGCGGTACTGTCCTGTTCGTTGGTACTAAGAAGCAGGCTCAGGATTCCATTAAGGAAGAAGCCACCCGTGCCGGCATGCCATATGTAAACGCCCGCTGGCTCGGCGGTATGCTGACCAACTTCAAGACCATTAAGAACCGCATTAAGAGACTGGAACAGCTTCGTGCCATGCAGGAAGACGGCACCTTTGATCTTCTGCCGAAGAAGGAAGTTGCCAAGCTGGAACTGGAAATTGAAAAGCTGGAAAAATTCCTTGGCGGTATTACCGAAATGAAACAGCAGCCGGATGCTATGTTTATTGTAGACCCGCGCAAAGAAAGAATTGCTGTTGCAGAAGCTCACAAGCTGGGCATCCCCATCATTGCTATTGTTGATACCAACTGTGATCCGGACGAAATTGACTACGTTATCCCGGGCAATGACGACGCCATCCGTGCCGTAAGACTGATTGCCGGTGCCATGGCAGATGCTGTTATTGAAGGCCGTCAGGGCGAACAGAACGCAGAAGCTGAAGAAGCAGAAGAAGCTGCTGAATAAGCTGCCACATTAAAATTGAAATACAGGAGGATTTACTCATGAACTTTACTGCACAAGACGTAAAAGAGCTCCGTGAAAAGACCGGCGTCGGCATGATGAAGTGCAAGCAGGCACTGGCCGAAGCAGATGGTGACATGGACAAAGCCATTGATATTCTCAGAGAACAGGGCGCTGCCGTATCTGCCAAAAAGGCAAGCCGTGCTGCAGCAGAAGGTGCTGTTCTTGCTTATACAGATGAAGCTAAGAACGTTTCCGTTCTGATTGAAGTAAATGCAGAAACCGACTTCGTTGGTAAGAACGAAAAGTTCCAGAGCTTTGTTCTGGACTGCGCTAAGACCGTTGCAGAAGGCAATCCTGCAGATGTAGAAGCTCTGGAAGCCATGAACCTTGCCGGTTCTGACCGCTCTGTAAAGGATAACCTTCAGGATCTGATTCTTTCCATCGGTGAAAACATGAAAATTCGCCGCTTTGAAAGAGTAGAAGGTGTTTGCGCTACTTACATTCACATGGGCGGTGCTGTTGGCGTTCTGGTATCCTTTGATACTGATGCAGCTCTTGCTGATACCGATGAATTCAAAACCATGGGCAAGGATGTTGCCATGCAGGTTGCAGCCATGTCCCCGCTGTATCTGAATCCGGAAGCTGTTCCGGCAGACGTACTGGCTCATGAAAAGGAAATCATGATTGCCCAGATGAAGGAAGATCCGAAGATGGCTAACAAGCCGGAACAGGTTCTTGCTAAGATTGTAGAAGGTAAGATTGGTAAGTACTACAAAGAAAACTGCCTTCTGCAGCAGGAATTCGTTAAGGCTGAAAACCACGAAGATGTAGAAAAGTACGTTGCTTCTGTTGCTAAGAAGCTGGGCGGTTCCATCAAGGTTACCGGATTTATCCGTTATGCCAAAGGGGAAGGCCTGGAAAAGAAGCAGGACGACTTTGCAGCCGAAATTGCCAGCCTGGTAAAATAAGAATTCTGATCCTTTCAAAAGGCTCTCCGTACAGGAGAGCCTTTTTTATTTCATAACTGTTCCATAAGGGGAGAAAAAGCGTACAAAAAGATTAAAATTTCTGAAAGTTATGCCATTTCTTACGGGTTTATGGTATGATATACGGTGTTATTATGCAGCTTTGTGTCTGCAGCTTGAAGTAAGGGGGTTCAGCTTTCATGGCAACTGGATCAACGAAAAAAACTACGGCCGGAAGACCTGCCAGACAGGCCACCAGGCGTCCAGCTAACCAGCAGGGCCGACGGCCGACCAATAATGCCAAGAAAAAAGGAAAGCGCAAAGGCAATCAGAAATGGAAGAATTTCTTAAAAGTCATTGGGCTTGCCATTTTATTCAGTATTGTCTTTGTGGTTATCTATATGGTGGCATTTGTCCACAGCGGACCGGCCATCAATCTGGAAGATTACAAATCCAATCAGGCACAGACCAGTATCATTTATGCCAGAGAATCTGAAACATCAGATAAGTATGTGGAAGTCGGTTCCCTGCACGGGGAACAGAACCGGGTCTGGATTGACTACAAGGAAATCCCGGATAATGTAAAGAACGCCTTCGTTTCCATGGAAGACAAGCGCTTTTACAAGCACCACGGCGTAGACTGGATTCGTACCTTGAAAGCAGCCATTACACTGGGTAAGAGCGGTGGTGGCTCCACGCTGACGCAACAGCTCATTAAGAATCTGACAGAAGAAAACCAGGTTACGGTTTCCAGAAAGCTGAAGGAAATTCTGTATGCGCTGAATCTGGAAAAGAACTATTCCAAAGATGAAATTCTGGAAGCGTATCTGAACACCATTCCGTTAGGGTCCGGTTGTTATGGTGTAGAAACTGCATCGCAGAAATATTTCGGCAAGGACCTGGAAGAACTGAACGTGGCAGAAGCTGCCGTTCTGGCTTCTATTACCAAGGCACCAACCAAATACAACCCGCTGCTGTATCCGGAAAACAATAAAAAGCGGCAGGAACTGTGCCTTGGATATATGCTGAAGGAAGGCGCCATTACACAGGATCAGTATAATGAAGCCATTTCCTATGAACTGGTCTTCACCAATTCCAGCACCAGCAGCAACACCGAAGAAAAAGAGGACGACTCCTCTAAAACTTCTGATATCAACAGTTACTACGTTGACTACGTTCTGGATACCGTTATTTCTGACCTTATGGAACAGTACGGATATTCCAAATCGGAAGCCACACAGAAACTGTATAACGGCGGCCTCCGGATTTATTCCTGCCAGATTGCTACCGTGCAGGAAGCGGCAGAATATGTACTGGAAAACCGCGTTACTTTCCCAAGTGAACCAAGCCGGACGGAAGACGGCGCAGATGATACCAAGAAAAAAGTACAGTCTGCATGTACCATTATGGACTATGAAGGCAATATTGTAGCCATGGTTGGCGGAGCCGGTAAGAAGACCATTAACCGCGGTAACAACCGTGCTGTTAAGGCTATCCGGTCCCCAGGTTCTTCCATTAAGCCACTTTCCGTTTATGCCCCGGCAATGGAAAAGGGTATTATCTCTTATTCCTCTGCGGTGCAGAACTATGCACTGACCATCAACGGAAAACAATGGCCGCAGAACTTTAATGGTTCCTATGGTTATCCTAACGCATATGTATCTGTTCAATATGCGGTAGCACAGTCTTTGAATACCTGTGCAGCGCAGATTGTCAACAAGATTGGAACCTCCACCGGTATGAAATATATGACGGAGAAATTCCACTTTACCACTTTGGTAACCAGCGGAAAGAACACGGATAACAATATTTCTTCCATGGCAGTAGGCGGTATGTCCTATGGTGTTAATACCCTGGAAATGGCGGCAGCCTATGCCACCTTTGGTAATCAGGGCGTTTACTATTATCCGCGCTGTTATACCAAGGTAACAGATTACACCGGAGAAAAGGTCTTGTTGGAAACCACATCCAAGTCTGAACAGGCGCTTTCTGCAGGGGTAGCCGGTTCCATGAACCGCGTGTTGCAGACTGTTGTTTCTTCCGGTACCGGTGCCGGCTGCGGTGTTAGCGGCTTTACGGCCTTCATGAAGACAGGTACTACATCGGATACGAAGGATAAGTGGTGCGCCGGCGGAACACCTTACTATGTAGGCGCTGTTTGGTACGGTTACGACGAACAGGAAGAAATTACCAATGTTGGTTCCAGTAACCCAGCTGCCAGAATCTGGTCTGCCATTATGACTCGTGCACATCAGGGCCTGGCTTCCAAGGACTTTGACTACGGAGACAAGGTGGTTGCCAAGAGCTACTGTACTCTCAGCGGTAAACTGGCCGGAGCCAATTGCCCTGCAGCCACAGGATATTATGACGCAGATCAGTTGCCGGATACCTGTGATGGTACCCATACCATTACAATCCACAACTCCCAGTCTGAACCGGCTTCTACCACAAGCAGTTCTGAAACGGATTCTTCGGCGTCTGAATCACAGACTACGGCTGCGCCGACAACGGCAGCGTCCACTTCGGCCGCTCCGGAAGTAGTAGAATAAACAAGTGAATGAATGGGCGGTGACATGGAATCCATGGCACCGTCCTGTTTTCTGAAAGGATATATACATGATTATTATGGCTGTGGATTACGGAGATGCACGTACCGGAATTGCCATTTGTGACAGAACCGAACTTCTGGCGTCTCCGGTCACTGTAATAAAAGAATCCTATGCGCCAAAACTGGCGGCTAAAGTGGCAACACTGGCTACGGAAAAGAAGGCGGAGCTGATTGTTGTCGGCTATCCTATTAACATGAATGGTACCAAAGGACCCCGTGCAGAAAAATGCCAGGCATTTGCGGAATTGCTGCAGCAGGAATCCGGCGTAACCACTGTGTTACGGGATGAACGTCTGACTACAGTAGAAGCACACAAAGCACTAAATGCAACCAATACACGTGGACGCGCACGCAAGGAAACCGTTGATGCCGTGGCGGCCACGTTAATCCTGGAAGATTATCTGGCTTTTCGAAAAAACAGCAGATAACTGACTCGCCGAAGAGAAGAGAAAAAGAAACGAAGAGGAAAGGCAATCCATTTTATGCAGACACAACAAGAACTTTTAGCACTCAGAAAAGAACTGATTGAACGGGATTTTAAACGCATGAATGACATGCAGAAGCAGGCCGTTTTCCATGTAAACGGACCACTTTTAATCCTGGCCGGAGCCGGATCCGGAAAGACTACGGTTTTGGTCAATCGCATTGCTAATCTGGTGAAATACGGGGAAGGGTATTCCTCTGAAAAATTTAGCCGACCGGTTACAGAAGAAGATGTTGATTTACTGCAGGCATACCGGTCCGGGGCTCTCCCATGGAATGCGGAAATTGCGGATTTGCTGGCAGTTCGTCCGGCAAAACCCTGGGAAATATTGGCCATCACCTTTACCAATAAGGCAGCAACGGAGCTGAAAGATCGCTTGAACGCTTTCCTTGGCGATCCAGGTAATGACATCTGGGCCGGCACGTTCCATTCCATATGCTCCAAAATTTTGCGCCGCTTTGGAGACCGAATCGGCTTTACCTCGCACTTTACCATTTATGACACAGACGACTCCAAGCGTGTCATGAAAGAATGCCAGCGCCTGCTTGGCATAGATGACCGTCTGATGTCTCACAAGGAAATTCTGAAGGCCATCAGCAGAGCAAAAGACAGTTTAATTGGTGTTAAGGAATATGAACAATCCGCAGCAGGGGATATCCGCCTGAAAAAGTATGCGGAAGCCTATAAGTTGTATCAGCAGCTGCTGAAAAATGCGGATGCCATGGACTTTGATGACATGATTTTCCACACGGTAACCCTGCTTCGCCAGGATCAGGAAGTGCGGGAGTATTATCAGAATAAATTTCGGTATGTCCATGTGGATGAGTATCAGGATACCAACAATGCACAGTATGTTCTGGTCAGTTTGCTGGCCGGGAAATATCAGAATATCTGTGTGGTTGGTGACGATGACCAGAGTATTTATCGCTTCCGTGGTGCCACTATTGAAAATATTATGAACTTTGAAAAGCAATACCGGCATGCAACCCTGATTCGATTGGAGCAGAATTACCGTTCTACCGGTTATATTCTGAAGGCTGCCAATGCCGTTATTCAGAATAATGAAGAACGCAAGGGAAAAAACCTGTGGACCAGCGCAGGGGACGGGGAAAAGATTGTCTCCTTTACGGCAGAAAGCGAAACCGACGAAGCCATGTACATTGCTGATGAAATTGCTACCAATGTTTCCAGGGGACGCGCTTTTGGTGACCACGCGGTTCTTTACCGGACCAATGCACAATCCAACCCCATTGAACGTGCCTTCGTGCGCATGAGTATTCCGTATCGTGTGATCGGCGGTAAGCGGTTCTATGAACGAAAGGAAATCCGGGATGCCTTAGCTTACCTGGCAGTCATCAACAATCCATCGGACAATGTGAAACTACGCCGTATTATTAATGAACCAAAGCGTGGCATCGGCGATACCACCGTTAACAATGCTGCTGATATTGCCGCAGGTCTGGGCGTCAGCTTATATGAAGTTCTTGCAGATGCAGATCAGTATGAGCGTATTTCCCGCTCAGCCGCTAAATTACACAAATTTATTTCCATGATGGATGCGTTGCGGGCACGGTCGGTAGAAGTCCCAATGTATGATTTCTTTGACGAGTTACTGGACCAGACCGGTTATTTGCAATCTCTTGCTTTGGATAAGGATACTTATGAAGACCGGCTTGCCAACCTGCAGGAATTAAAATCTAATATGAAGCGGTATCTGGAAGAAAACGAAGACGGGGACCTTGGCAGTTTCCTGGAAGAAATCTCCCTTTTATCAGATATTGATGCGTATAATGACCAGAGCGATGTAGTGGTTCTCATGACCCTCCATTCCGCCAAGGGCCTGGAATTTCCGGTTGTCTTCATCAGCGGAATGGAAGAAGGCGTTTTCCCTGGAAGACAGTCTATGTATGACCGATCCGAAGTGGAAGAGGAGCGTCGGCTTGCCTATGTCGGCATTACCAGAGCAAGGGAAAAGCTTTATTTAACAAACGCAGCCACACGAATGCTGTTTGGGTCCACCACCCGGAACCCGGCGTCCCGGTTTCTGGCGGAAATTCCGCCGGAAACCATTGCGGATCCGCCGGAGCAGCCTTCTATTTATGCCGCATATTCCGTACGGAATCAGGGCAAGCCGAAGGGCCAGAGCTTCCTTGGCTTTGGCGGCTATGGCAGCGCCTCTTACGGCGGCTCCAGTTATGGTGTTTCGGAAAAGGCCTATCAGTCCGGCCGTGCGTATGCCGGAGACGCAGATAGCAAAGGCTATGCTGCGTCCCATAAAATCGGCGCAAAGGCAGCTGCCGCCAAAGCCGGCACCGTTTCCAAAGATACCAACTCCTATAAAATCGGGGATACGGTTAAGCACAAGGCATTTGGTACCGGCGTCATTTTAAATGTTTCGCCGATGGGTAATGATGTTCTTTTGGAAATTGCCTTTGACCGGGCCGGTACAAAAAAGGTAATGGCCAACTTTGCCAAGCTGACCAAGTGCTGAGGCTGAACGGAAAATATCTTTTTTAAATGAAAAAATCCCAATGCAGAACAAATTTCTGCATTGGGATTTCATTTTGCTTTTTGCGGATTGCTTACTTTTTTTTGCGCTTTACGGAAGATTTTGTATAGGTCCGTTTCTTTTGTCCTTTGTTTTTTTTGTTCTCATTCCACGCATTTTTGGCAGCATGGAGCAGCTTGTCCGCAGAGAACTGACTGCCGCTGACACCGGTAATTGGTGTGGTTTGTACGGTAGTATTGGCTTTTACTTTCCGATTGGTGGCATTTTTATCATCTGAGAAGTCTGTATGGAACGGGGATCGGACACCAATTAATCGGAAGTTTGTGTCTTTGGCCAAATTATAATTGCTTCGGTAAACACTGAAGACAACACCCAATCCTATGTAAAGACAAAGAGTAGAGGAACCACCGGCACTAAAGAACGGAAGGGTAATACCGATAACCGGTCCAATGCGAAGACACATGGCCACGTTAATTAAAACATGAAAGCCAATCATAAAGGCCATGCCATAACAAAGAAATTGGGAGTGGCTTTGCAGATTATGTTTTCCGTTGTAGATGATCCGAAAAATAATCAGGTTTAAAAGGATCAGACAGGCAAGGCAGCCAAGCAGACCAAGCTCTTCGCCAATGGCGGTGAAGATCATATCATTTTGTGCTTCCGGTACGGTGCCGGCTTGTGTATAAGCACCCTTCAGATAACCCTGCCCGGTCAGTCCACCGTTGGCAAGGGCAGATAAACCCAGATTCTGCTGATAGGCAGTGGTGGGATAATCTTCCGGGTGAATAATACTTAAAAAGCGGGCACGCTGGAATTCGTTTAAACGCATCCAAAGAAGAGGAACAGCAGCGGCTACTAAAACGCCACCGCCTAAGAAATATTTCCAACTGAGTCCGGCAACAAAAAGCATTCCGACGGCAATCAGAAGGAAAACCAGAGCAGAACCATCATCACCGGAGATCATAACCAGACCGGTAGGAACCGCAACATGGACTAATAAAAGCGCCACATTTTTAATTTTATTAATCTGGGCCTGCACCATGCTCAGGTGAACGGAGAAGGTAATAATAAAGAAGATTTTTACCAATTCCGATGGCTGGAAGTAAAAGAGCCCCAAGTTTAACCATGTGCGGGCGTCTTCTCTGGAACTGGGGGCAACACCGAAAATAAAGACGATGACCATTAATAGGATACTGAGTCCGGCCCACACAGGCCAGAGCTTGCAGATAATATCCGAATCTACCAGAGAAATTGCCATGGCCAGAATCAGGCCTAAGATAACAGCAAAAATCATGGTGCGGGCATCTCTTGGGAAACCGGTGGTAGTGCTGTTTAAAGTGGCACTGTAGACCATACAGATTCCGAAAATAGAAGATGCCAGAGATAAGGCAAGCAAAAATTTGTCTGTACTTTTAAAGAAGTAGGCAAGATAATCTTTGATTTTGCTCATAATCATTTCCTTTCTCAGACGTTAACCCTAATTATAGTAAAACAGGGATTCTTTTTCAATCAGGATTCAGTTGAAAAGGGCCTGAAACATGTTAAAATAGCATACGGATTTTGACAGAAAGGATGCGGTCCATGAAACGGTATTTTACGCACTCTGTGGAGGAAACGGAACAACTGGCGGAACGGCTGGTCGGAGAATTGCATCCGGGCATGGTAGTTGCTTATTTTGGTGGCCTTGGTATGGGCAAAACCGCATTTACCAGAGGCCTTGCCAAAGGTCTTCACAACCCGTCCGCCGTCAGCAGCCCCACGTTTGCGTTGGTAAATGACTACGGTGGAAACCCGCCGCTGGTGCACTTTGATATGTACCGTATTTCTACTTGGGAAGACCTTTATTCTACCGGCTTTTTTGACTACCTGGACCAGGGTGCCATCCTGGCGGTAGAATGGTCTGAAAATATTGAAAGTGCATTGCCGGAAGATGCAGTTTTTATCCGTTTTTCCAAAGGAGAAACGGACACGGACCGCATTCTGGAAATAACAGGGGAGACAATCAATGAAGATTTTGGCAATTGACTGCTCGGCGGTTGCCGCCAGCGTAGCCATCACAGAAGACGGAAAATGGAAAAGTTCATCCTATACAAACGTGGGGCTGACCCACAGTCAGACGCTTCTGCCCATGGTGCAGAATACACTGGAGCAGGCACAATGCAGGTTGGAAGAAATCAATTACTTTGCAATTAATGTAGGCCCGGGATCTTTTACCGGTGTCCGTATTGGCGTGGCTGCATTAAAAGGTTTAACTGAATTTTTGGAAAACAATTGTTTTTCCATTTCCACTCTGGAATCCCTTGCCTATAACTACAAAGGCGTCAAAGACTGTATTGTCTGTGCCGCCATGGACGCGCGTTGCAACCAGGTTTATACGGCATGCTTTGAAATTACCGGAGAAGAAGTACATCGCCTGACAGAAGACGAAGCCATTTTAATTCCGGAATTGGAAGAACGCCTTAAGCAGATGCAAAAAGCAGAAAAGCCCGTGGTATTTGTTGGTGATGGTGCCGCTTTGTGTTATAATTATTTTTTAGAAAAACCAATGTCTGTCTCTCTTGCACCGGAACAGTTGCGCTTTCAGAACGCCTATTCGGTAGCAGTCTGCGCACAGGATAAACTTCTGAAGGGCCAGCAACCCATTTCTTCTTCGGAGCTGCTGCCGGTTTATTTGCGTGCACCGCAGGCAGAACGGGAATTAAAGAAAAAGCAAAGCAGATAGGAGGTCTTCCATGATTGCAATCGGTTGTGACCACGGCGGATTTGAACTGAAGCAGGTGTTAATCCAGCACCTGCAGGACAAAGGGTATGAAGTAAAAGATTACGGTACGCATACACCGGATTCGGTGGATTACCCTGTTATTGCGGAGGCTGTTTGTAACGGCATTACGTCCGGCGAATGTGAACTGGGTATTCTGGTTTGCGGAACCGGAATTGGTATGTCCATGGCAGCCAACAAGATCAAAGGCATTCGTGCTGCCGCAGTTTCAGAAACCTTTAGTGCACGCCTGACCAGAATGCACAACAATGCCAATGTCCTTTGCCTGGGCGGCCGTGTTGTGGGGCCCGGACTTGCCTGTGACATTGCAGACGAATTCCTGGAAGCCGAATTTGAAGGCGGCCGGCACCAGCGCAGGGTAGATCTGTTCATGGCCTTTGAAAACAAGTAAACAAAACAAATAAACGTAAGAACAATTCTTGGAGGAATCATTTATGGGAAAAGTCACCATTACCAACCATCCGCTGATCCAGCACAAGCTTTCTATTCTCAGAAGATCTGATACCGGAACAAACGAATTCCGTGCCTTGGTTTCCGAACTGGCCATGCTGGTTTGTTACGAAGCCACCAGAGATCTTCCGCTACGCCCGGTAGAAATTGACACGCCTATGGGTCATTGTGTTGCCCATGAAATTGATGGACGTAAAATGTGCGTGGTTCCCATTCTGCGTGCCGGTCTTGGTATGGTAGACGGTGTTTTAACCCTGGTTCCTTCCGCAAAAGTAGGTCACATTGGTATGTACCGTGACGAAAAGACCCTGAAGCCGGTTCCTTACTATTGCAAGTTACCATCTGACATTTCCGAAAGAGATGTTGTTGTTTGTGATCCAATGCTTGCCACCGGCGGCTCTGCCATTGACGCCATTAACCAGATTAAGCTCTCTCACCCGAAGAGCATTAAGTTCATGGGACTGGTAGCTGCTCCGGAAGGCCTGGAAGCTTTGCAGAAAGCCCACCCGGATGTGGACATTTACTGTGCCGCAAAAGACGAATGCTTAAATGAAATCGGCTACATTGTTCCCGGCCTCGGCGATGCAGGGGACCGCATCTTCGGAACCAAATAACCAATCTTCAGTATCTTACAGAAGAAGAGCTGTTGCAGAATTTCTGCAACAGCTCTTCCTTTGTTTTAATAGAAGTTTTGTTTATGCTTTACTTTTATAAATTGGATGAACCAGTTTTTCAGGATCCAGAACCCGGTCAATCTGTTCGTTGGTCATGATGCCTTCTTCCAGAAGATATTCTCTGGCAGTTTTGCCGGATTTCAGTACTTTCTTTGCAATTTCGGCAGATTTCTGATAACCGATAACAGGACAGAGTGCGGTAACAATACCGGCAGATTTTTCAATATTAGCCTTGCAGACTTCCGCGTTTGCTGTAATGCCGGAAACGCAGTTGTCAGCAAGAGTAGTGGCTGCATGACCAAGAGTTTCAATGGATTCAAACAGGTTATAGAACAGAACCGGTTCAAAGGCATTTAACTCTAACTGGCCGGCTTCTGCTGCCATGGTAATAGCCATGTCATTGCCAACAATATTAAAGGCAACCTGAGAAACCACTTCCGGAATAACCGGGTTAATTTTACCCGGCATAATGGAAGAGCCGTTCTGCTTGGCCGGAAGTACAATTTCACCAAGACCATCTTTTGGACCGGAGTTCATCAGACGAAGGTCATTGGAAATTTTGGAAAGGTTAACAGCACAGGTCTTAATGGCGCCGGACATGGAAACATAACCATCCAGATTTTGTGTGGCATCAATCAGGTCGTCTGCCATGCGGAGGCCTAATCCGGCAACCTGGTTCAGGCAGGGGATGATGTTGTCGTGATACACCTGTGTGGCATTAATGCAGGTACCAACGGCAGTGGCACTCATATTGATAACCCGCATTTCATCCGATGTTCTGCGGATGCGGGCAATGTCTCTTTCCAGTGCATGGGCAAAAGCACCAAAGGATTCTCCAAGAGAAACGGGAACTGCGTCCTCCAGCTGCGTGCGGCCCATCTTATAGATATGTTTGAATTCGTCAGCTTTTTGATAGAAGGCTTTTAACAAATGCTCTAACTGATCAATGGTTTTGTCAATCAGCTTTAAAATGGTCATTTTTCCGGCGGTCGGATAAACGTCATTGGTGGACTGGCACATGTTTACATGATCATTTGGGTGGCAATACTGGTAGTCGCCCTTTTCTTTGCCAAGAATTTCCAGGGTTTTGTTGGCAACTACTTCATTGGCATTCATATTAGATGAGGTGCCGGCACCCCCTTGAATGGGATCCGTAATAAACTGATCATGCAGATTGCCATCCAGGATATAATCGCAAGCCTGCACCATGGCGTGATAGAGCTCGTCACCAATGGTACCGTCAATGTGGTTGGCCATGACAGCAGCCTTTTTAATTTCAACAAGACTGTTAATCATATCTGGCTTTAACACCTGACCGGTAATGGGAAAGTTCATTTTTGCACGATAGGTTTGTACACCGTAGTAAGCGTCTGCAGGTATTTCCAATGTTCCGACAGAATCAGATTCCAACCGGGTCTTCATGCATTTGTCCTCCTTCAAACAAAAATGGTAAGTAATAAACAATAAAAGCACCAGTAGCAATGCTTTACAAGATAAAATATAACACTTGTGAATCAGACTTTTTCAAGGTGTGAGTGAAGATTCACACCTGTGAGGAAACTTCGTCATTCTTAGCAAAGCCAAGCGGGTTTATTACACATTTTTGACAAAAGGAAAGGAAATGACTGGTAAGATACTGTTATTTTTTTCACAAGGCGAGGCAGATTTTCTTTTTTCTGCAATTCATTTTCTACCGTTTCCGTAGTGGCCTATGGTATACTGAACTTAGCTAATTTCGGAAAAATAAGGAATCAGGGGAGATGATTACTTGGAGAAAAAAATACAATTAGATAAAGAAAAAAAGGTATTTCCAATCCTGGTGATGGGGATTGGTCTTGCTTTGATGCTGGCACTTTGGATTACACGCCTGAATCTGACTGCAGTCATTTGTGTCGGGTACTGTTGTATTGTTTCCGCTCTTGTACTAATTGGCATATTAGGGAAGAAGAAGCTGTATCTGGGATTCTTAGTGGGATATGGCGCGGCGCTTTTTGGTATTTTGACCTATTACATCATCTGGGGAGCGGATGCCGGATTCGGCGCGTTCACCTCCGGCCTTGCCGGATTTTCCAGCGCGGCGCATCCGCTCCTGACCGGCGAAGGAAACTTCTTTACCAGGCTGCTTGGTAATCTGCTACTGGCTCTGCCGTCCTTAGTGGTTTTGACCTGCTTAATTCTGTGCGTGGTCAAAATGGACAAAAAAGCAACGCGCCAAAGAGTGCTGTCCCGCCTGTGCAGTTTTCTTCTGGTGTGCACAACGGTTGTGTTTGTACTGACCATGAATTTGCGGTCCAAGCCGAATACCGAACGGATGTGGGAAGGGCAGGAAGACTACTTAAAGAAAATTGATAAGAATGGATCGGTAGCTGACTCGCCAAACGTATTATTTGTTTTGATGGACGATCTGGGATACGGAGATATCTCTGCTAACGGTGCTATTTATCAGACACCGAATATTGACCGGCTGGCAGAAGAGGGTGCCCGGTTTACCAATTTCTACTCCAGTTATTCTGTTTGTTCGCCGGCGCGGTTTGCGGCGCTGACGGGGCGGTACCCGTACCGTGGTTACGCGGACAATGTTATTTACCCAACGGTGGATACCATTTCGCCGTTTGCCTCAACCCGGCTTTATAACTCCGTGGAAATGGGCGCCAATGCGGACGGCATGCTTGGTGACGAAATTACCATTGCGGAAGCGCTGAAAAGTGCCGGATATGCCACCGGCTGTTTCGGCAAATGGCACTTGGGAGACTACGGTGAATACCTGCCGACCAATCAGGGCTTTGATTATTTCTACGGCAGCCACTATGTGAATGACATGACGCCGTTCTACCATGTGCAGGAAGAAAACGGACAATATGAAATTGTCCGCGGAACCGACGAACTGAAAGATCAGAGTAATGCTACCAAGTGGATTTATGAAGAACTCAGCAGCTGGATTACGGATCAGGTAACAGAAGGGGACGAGCCCTTCTTTGCCTACTATGCCACCCCGTGGCCGCATGCGCCGGTTTATGTCGGTGAAGAGTTTGACGGCGCCACGGGCATGGGAACCTACGTGGATTGCGTAACAGAATTTGACTATTATCTGGGTCAGCTGTTTGACACGCTGGAAGAACTGGGTGTTATGGATGACACCATTATTGTCTTTACCAGTGACAACGGACCAGCATTACAGGGGTCTGTAGCAGATCTTCGTGGCGGAAAGTATCTTGCTTATGAAGGCGGACAAAAAGTACCGTTCCTAATCCGCTGGGGCAATAATGACGGATTGTTTGAAGCCGGTTCTACCTATGAAGAATCTGCCACATTGGTAGATTTGTTCCCAACCCTGATAGATCTGTGTAACGTTACCAGTACTGATGGGGAAGCTTCTTATTTGCCGGAAGACCGCATCATTGACGGTAAGTCTATGGTTCCGATTCTGAAGGACCATGAGGTAATTCACACTGCTGACTCGCCGATTCTGCACATGAAACGGGAAAAAATTAAAGCCATCCAGTACGCCGTTTCCACGGAGGATATTCTTTCCCAGGACGAGTACAAAGACTATGATTACGACGTTTTGAATGACAATGATTATGTTGTCTTTAAGTATTTTGAATCCATTCAGAATGACAACTCCGCCTTCTTTGACAAGTTCCGCAAAAACTGGCTTCACATTCTGACGGATGACGCAGGTGAAAACTACAACCGGACGCCAGCCTATCCTACGGTTGCAGAGGAAATGAATCAGCGCATGCATGAGATTGCAAATGACTTTAAGAATAACCGGAGGGGGCAGATTTGACACCGCTTTCCATTATGATCAAACCGGCCTCAGATGCCTGTAATTTGCAGTGCCGGTATTGCTTTTACCATGATGTCACTTCGCACCGGGAGCAGGCACATTTTCCAATGATGTCGGAAACAACGGCAGAACGGCTGATTGACAGTGCACTTCAGTTTGCCGATGGGGGAAGCATTGCTTTTGCTTTTCAGGGTGGCGAGCCACTCCTCGCCGGGTTATCCTACTTTTCGCATTTTACAGAATATGTAGCGCAAAAGAATACCAAAGGAAGTCCTATATACTATAGTATTCAGACAAACGGCCTGCTGATCAATCCGTCGTGGGCATCATTTTTTCGAAAGCATTCCTTCCTGGTTGGGCTCAGTCTGGACGGAGCAGAAGCAGCAAACCAGTATCGGACCGATGCAGAAGGGAAGAATTCCTTTGACCGCATCCTGCTGGCAGCCAGGGTATTGGAAAAATATCAGGTAGATTTCAATATTTTAACTGTGGTCACTGGCTATACTGCCGATCATATCGATCAGATTTATGCGTTCTTTAAGCAGCAGGGTTTCCGGTATCTGCAATTTATTCCCTGTCTTCGCCCGTTAGGGGATCAGAAAAATCCCTGTACAGGTAGTTCTTTGTCCATGACCAACGATCAGTATGCGTATTTTTTAATTCATGCATTTAATGCATATGTGAAAGACTATGTACGTGGGCAATACACCAGTGTGCGGCAGTTTGACAACTGGGTCCGCTTGTACCTCGGCCAGCAGCCAGAACAGTGTGGCGTTTGTGGACATTGTATGCATCAGTTTGTGGTAGAGGGAAACGGGAATGTTTACCCATGTGATTTCTATTGTTTGGATGAATGGCTTCTTGGCAATATTAAAACGGAAGAATTAAGTACAATGGCCATTTCTTCCAAAGCAATCTCTTTTATCAGAGAAAGCTTGTCAACGGACCCGCAATGCCAAACATGCCGCTATTATCCGCTGTGCCGTGGCGGCGGTTGCAAAAGAAGCCGGGCAGACTGCAATTATTGCCGCGCTTACCGGGACTTCTTTTCCGCCTGCCTGCCACTGTTCCGCGTCTTCCGTGCGGAACCGCCCCGCGCCACCTGACACACTACCGTTTTAAGTGAAAGCAAGAAAAAGGCGCCCACTCTGATTCCTCAGAGTGGGCGCCTTCCTGGTGCCGGTGGCGGGGGTCGAACCCGCACGCTGTTTCCAGCAACGGATTTTGAGTCCGTCTCGTCTGCCAATTCCAACACACCGGCTCAGCAAGAAACATTATAATAAAGAGCTTACGAAAAAGCAACACCAACAAATGGAAATATATCTTGTGGTGCCACTTCTCTTAAGATACTATTTTAAAAATAGTGCCAAAGAAAAAAATAAGAAAATTGAGAAAATTTTATGTTGACTTTGGGTTGTCTGTTTGCTATTATAACAAAGCACTCTTTTGACGGCGCAACGCCACAGCGGAGTGCAAAGTACCTTGAAAATTGAACAACAACGAACGAAAGAACCCTGAAATTTCAATTTG
>CAVHZY010000008.1:0-73571 GCA_963640645.1 uncultured Phascolarctobacterium sp.
GCTGTTATTTATCTGGGTGGGTCAATGATTTTTAAAGTTGAGACGTTTCATTATTTGCTTGCAGTTGTTCAAGAGATGGTTAAAGGAAAGGTAAAAAAATGAACTTCTTAAAAAAAATATGCAATTTAAAAAATATAGATTGGGTGCAGATTAAAGAAAATTTGTATTATCTTTCAGAAATAGACTTGCGAACCAGAGAACAGGACCTCATTTATGAAATTAAAGATGAAACAATAGAAGAATGTGCACGAGAAATTGATGAATACAGGAACAACTTGAAAGAACTATGTGTGCTTGATTCGCAACAGACAATAGAAATACTTACAAAACATCCTAAAAGTTTTACTCGCTACGGTGATGGAGAGATACATGTCATGGAGGGCCTTGATCAGGACTTTCAACAATTTGACCCCGTGCTTGCAAGGCGTTTACAAGAAATTTTAGAAAATCCTAGAGAAGATGTTTATGTAGGACTGAATCACGCCTATTGGGAATCCCCTTCTAACTATGCGGAACGAAACAAAAAATTTTATCGTATTCGTGCAACCAGATACCGGCGCTTTTTTGTTGACCACTGTTATATGAATAAAACATATCTTGATGCAGCATGCTTTGGTGCTTACTACAGATACGATGAAAATTTTGATTATGAGGGACATTATAAGAGGATAAAGAATCTTTTTGCGGGGAAAAAAATTGCTATCATTGCAGGAACTGGAGTATTTGAAAAGTTGTCCTTCAATGTGTTTGATAAGTCGGAAACGCAAATGATAGTGCATGGACCACAGAAAAATGCATTTTCCCAATATGAATTACTAATCAATAAAATAGAGAAAACGGTGCCAAAAGATTACCTTGTTTGTTTGATCCTTGGTCAGACAGCAACTGTTATGGTTCCAGATCTTACTGACCTAGGTTATATGGCTTGGGATGTAGGACATTTGGCTAAAGATTATGATGCGTATATGAAAAAAACCGAAAAGACCCAAAAAAATATGGATGCCTTTTGGG
The DNA here is from genome assembly GCA_963640645.1 of uncultured Phascolarctobacterium sp. Lineage (GTDB taxonomy): Bacteria > Bacillota > Clostridia > Oscillospirales > Acutalibacteraceae > RUG420. Next base: position 1,012 of record CAVHZY010000008.1, read on the forward strand.
CCCCGGATTAATTGGAGAATTCTTTGATGCTGAAGCGAGTACTGATTAGATTAATGGATACAACAAAATCTTTTCTTACAAAACAACTAATTCCTTCGATATTTTTCTTTTTACCTGTGCAGAGGGACAAAATTGTTTTTATCAATTTTAATGGAAAAGGTTATGGATGCAATCCTAAATACATAGCCGCTGAAATTCTTCGGCAAGGATTACCGTGGGATTTGGTTTGGCTAGTAAATGATTCAAATGAAAAATTTCCCAAAGGGATACGTACGGCTCCCTTTCGAAAATGGAAGGGCTTATTGGAGGTGGCTACAGCCAAGGTTGTTGTTACAAATGTAAAGAACGATCTTTGCTTGAAGAAGAAAAAGGGGCAGTATATTATTCAGACTTGGCATTCATCATACAGCGCCAAAAAAGTAGAAAAAGAAGTAGAAGATAAGCTTGATCCACAATATGTCAAAGAAAGTAAGCATAATTCAGAGCAAACGGATTTGTTCCTATCAAATAGCACGGCGATGAGCGATTGTTATCGCAAGGCATATTGGTGTAATTGTGAAATTTTAGAGTGCGGTTTGCCAAGAAATGATATCCTTTTTTCTAAAGATGAGGCGCGGGCTTCTATTATAAGGAATAATTTAGGTATAGACACTCAGGACAAGATAGTCCTATATGCACCTACGTTCCGAGATGATGGATCTGTTCATGCTTATTCGCTTGATTGTTTGGAAGTTTTAAATACGCTTAGAAAAAATGGCGAAAACTGGAAAATGATCGTTCGATTACATCCTAACGTGACTACAGCACATAATATTTTCCCAAAAAGTCCATTGATAATAGACGCTACCACATATTCGGATATGCAAGAACTTTTATTGATTTCCGATATTTTAATAACTGATTATTCAAGCACTCCATTTGAATTTGCAATAATGAAAAAACAGGTGTTTATTTATGTGCCTGATTTTGAGGAATATCAAAGAACCAGAGGCCTGAAAAAAGCGTTTTTTGATTCTCCATATCCAGTTTGTAAGACTAATGAAGAGTTGCTTTCGCGAGTGGAAAAATATACGCCAAAAGAGGCAGAAAAGGAAGCAACGGAGTTTGTAAAACTTTTCGGAGGAGTAGATAAAGGGGATGCATCCAAACAGACGGTAAATCGTATAGCAGCGGTTATTTCAGGGACATTTACAAATAGTATTAAAGAGGTAAAAAATGACTGATTTACATTGCCATATATTACCAGGAATAGATAATGGAGCAAATACGGTAAAAGAAGCGCTGTTTCTGCTTTATCAGGAAGCATTGCAAGATGTAAATGAAATTGCCTTTACACCACATTTTGACCCGGAAAAAGAGGCCCCGGAAGATTTCTTGTATAACAGAATGCAATCTTGGCAGGTGTTAAAAGAAGGTATGCGTACGGTTCCATCTTTAAAGGGCATGAAAGTGCGCATAGGGGCTGAAATCCATTACACATGCAATTTGCCGGAAATGAACTTGCAACCGTATTGTTTTTCAGGGACAAATTGCTTGCTAATAGATCTTCCTAAGCAATACTTACCGCAGGATTTGGAAAAAACTATTTTTCAAATTAGGATGAAAGGGTATAAAGTAATTCTGTCCCATGTGGAACAATACCCGTTTTTGTTAGAAGATTTAAGCCTGCTATATGCACTGGTGGATGCAGGCTGTATTGTTCAGATAAACAGCAATGCTTTGTTAGAAAAAGGCACTTTTCGGAAGCAGATTTTCCAATTAATAGATTGGAATCTAATCCATATCATTTCTTCCGATGCACACCATCCCAAGACCAGTGCCCCAAGGCTGTCAGAGGCAGTTTGGGAATTGTCCAGAAAACTGGGAAAGCAAAAAACAAAAGAAGTGCTCTGCAATGCAGAGCAACTCTTTAAAGGAAACAATATTATTATTCCGGAACCTCATAAGCCAAAGCAGGGGATTAACGGAGCATGGAAGTAGGGGATTAATATGAGTATTTTATTAACCGGTGGAACAGGATATATTGGCTCTCATACCGCAGTGGAACTCCTGAAACGTGGAGAAGATGTCATTATTGCAGATAACCTTTATAACAGTGAAGCGTCTGTAGTAGACAGAATTGAAAGAATTACCGGACGGCGTCCTACTTTTTACATGGCGGATGTTGCAGACAAACAGTCTGTGCAGAAGATTTTTCATGAAAATGAAATTGAATCAGTTATCCATTTTGCAGGATTGAAAGCGGTTGGAGAATCCGTAGAAAAGCCAATTGAGTATTATCGCAACAATTTGGATACTACATTGGCCTTGTTGGAAGCAATGCGAGAATGTGGTTGTAAGAATATTGTTTTCAGCTCTTCTGCAACTGTTTATGGAATGCATAATGAAGCTCCGTTTGTAGAAACAATGCCGGTAGGAAATTGCACCAATCCGTATGGATGGACCAAATATTTTATTGAACAAATTTTGACGGATGCAGCAGTGGCAGATCCAGATTTGTCTGTTGTACTGCTTCGTTATTTTAACCCAGTAGGTGCGCATCCTTCCGGACTGATTGGAGAAAAACCATCCGGAATTCCGAATAACTTAATGCCATATATTATGCAGACAGCAGCCGGAATACGGCATCATCTGTCTGTCTTTGGAAATGATTATCCAACCTCGGACGGAACCGGAGTCAGAGACTATATTCACGTGGTGGATCTTGCAAAGGGTCATTTGAAAGCATTGCAATATTCTCGTGAACATAGAGGAACTGAAATTTTCAATTTGGGTACCGGTAACGGAACTTCTGTATTGGAATTGGTGGAAACCTTTAAAAGAGTCAATAATGTTGCCGTTCCATATGAAATTGTGGCTCGCAGAGCAGGCGATATTGCAACCTGTTATGCCGATGTTACTAAGGCAAAAAAAGTGCTGGGCTGGACGGCAAAATTAACGGTGGAAGATATGTGCCGGGATAGTTGGAACTGGCAGAAGAAAACGGTATGAGAAAGGATTGAAATGGATGATCTTTGGGGCGGTTTTAGCAGGTGGAATTGGATCTAGAATGGACAATTCTAATCTGCCAAAGCAGTTCATGCCATTGGGTGGAAAGCCTATTTTTATATGTACCTTAGAAAAGTTTCTCTCATGTAGTCGTTTTGATCAAATCTATGTTGGTGTACATAAAGAATGGATAGATTATGCAAACGATTTGATTTGTCAGTACTTTTCAACGCAACAGGCGCACATTAAAATTGTATCGGGTGGGCAAGATCGCAATGAAACCATTCTGAACATTATAAGAGAAATAGAGGAAACCTTTGGAGAAGACGAAGCGCATATTATTGTAGTCCACGATGCAGTTCGGCCGTTCTTGTCGTTACGTATGATAGAAGAAAATATAGATGGCGCTTTAATGTATGATGCAGTAGATACCGTTTATGTTGCGATAGATACGATTATTATGTCAGAAGACGGAAAAACAATATCTAGAATTCCTAATCGAAACCAAATGTATCAGGGACAGACGCCACAGAGTTATAAAGTAGCGGTTCTAAAAACTTTGTATGAATCTTTGTCAAAAGAAGAAAAAAAAGGTATAACAGATACTTGTCAGATTTTTACTTTGCGGAATTATCCAGTTTATTTGGTGCAAGGTGCTGCAACAAACATAAAAATTACTACGCCAGAGGATTATTGCATTGCGAAGGCAATAGTTGAGAATACTTAAAGTGGAGAGACATCGAGTATGAAGCGAATTATTACGTATGGCACATTTGACCTACTACACTATGGTCATATTAATCTCTTGAGACGTGCAAAGGCATTGGGTGATTATCTTATTGTTGGAGTTTCTACCGATGAATTTAATTGGGACGAAAAACATAAGAAAACGTATTTTACATATGATCAGAGAAAGCAACTTTTGGAGGCTATCCGCTACGTTGACTTGGTTATTCCGGAAGAAAACTGGGAACAAAAGAGATCAGATATGCATGAATATCATATTGATACATTCGTTATCGGTGATGATTGGAAAGGAAAATTTGATTTTTTAACTGAAGAAGGTGTAGACGTGGTTTACCTTCCACGAACACCTGAAATTAGTACTAGGCAAATTAAAAGCGATTTGTATGATGCGAATGCTGTTGATGCAGAAAATGGTAAACGCTATGTACAATCGAAATCAACTTATAATGAATAATTGTTGTTAGTATGATTTAGTTGAATATTCTCTTGCGGTAACACCGCAAATCCGGCAGACGGGAAACCGCCTGTCCGGTAATGTGGGAACCGCTTATGCGAGTTTACTCGTGTAATGTTTTGTCTAGACCATATACTTCACGCATAGATCTGTCATGACTAGCATCAATGTTTGTGATGTTGGTCTGATAACTGTCATGTGGTAAGCGTCAAATAATCCACCGGTAAAAATAAAGCCAGGATTTATTCCTGGCTTCTGGACAATAAGATTTACTCCCCGTAAATCTTCTCATGCAAAAACTGCATGTTTGCAGCAAAGTCCACCACCAGACAGGCCTGACCGTTGATGGTTTTGTCCGTGTAGGTGCCAGCTTGTGGAATGGAATAGGATTCCACAGTGTATTTGCTGTAAGTACGTGCATGAAGCAGGGCGCCGACCAGCTGGCTCCGCGTAACATTGGTGGTAACATCCGGAAGAAGGACATTAATTAAGGAGTTCAGTTCCATAAGGCTGAGGTTCTTGACCTTCTTCATGGATGCCAGCACAATGTCACGCTGTCGGCGCGTCCGTTCAAAGTCGGTGCCGACATGGCGGTTGCGGGCGTGGGACAGTGCCTGATCCGGGTCCAAAGTGGAACTGCCGACCTGTAAATTTTCATTTTCGTGGTCTGGCAGTTCCGCTTTTATGTAGTCTATTTCGGGCTGGGTCAGGTTAACCGTAACGCCGCCAATGGTTTCAACCACATCTTTAAAAGCTTCAAAGTCTACGCTGGCATAGTTCTTAATGGGAATATTAAAGTTGTATTCAATGGTCTGCAACAGCAGGGAAATACCACCGTAGGAATAGGCGGCGTTCAGCTTAGCTGACCCATGCCCCGGAATATAGACATAACAGTCCCGGAGCAAAGAGGTCAGAATAATTTTTTTGGTGTTCTGATTAATGGAAACAAGAATCATGGAGTCAGAGCGGGCACTGCCGCCCGCAGACTGGTTGTCGGTACCGACCAGTAAAACGTTCAGTACGTTGTTATCATCAAACTCCAGGTCGGAAGTGGAAATACCATTTTCCTTTAAGTAAGCCAGAAACTCGGCCAGGTCAGGATCGTTGGAATCCACGGAAGTGTCTGATTTTAAATTTTCAAAATGAAGCTTTCCGTAATAGTGCTCAAATACGCCGAAAACGCCGGCTGCCAGTGTGGCAAGAACGGCAATTACAATCAGGGTAATGACAAGGGGCTTTTTGGATTTTGTATTCAACGCAGTAGTCTCCTTTAAAAGTAATAGGGGATGCTGCTTCCATTATACCTGTTTCTTCTGCTCCAAAAAAGACAGTAAAATTGACGTAAAAATGACGTAAAAAAACTATTGCTATGAAAAAGGCAAATAGATATACTGATTTTGCACGCGTTTTTACAATCCGTTTTCTTGGATTAGGAGAGTGTTTATGGAATCAACCTTTAATGTATTCAACATTGTGTTGTTATTAGGAGGACTTGCGTTCTTCCTGTTTGCAATGGGTGTTATGTCCAACGGTTTGGAGCGTCTGGCCGGGGGCAAAATGGAAAAGATGCTCCGGAAAATGACTTCCAACCCGTTTAAGGGCATGGTTCTGGGTGCCGGCATTACGGCGGTTGTCCAGTCCTCTTCCACGGTAACCGTTATGTTGGTCGGCCTGGTTAACTCCGGCATTATGGAACTGGAACAGACTATTCCGGTTATTATGGGTTCCAACATTGGTACTACCATTACTGCGTGGTTCCTGTCTCTGGCAGGCATCAGCTCCAGCTCTATTGCCATGCAGTTCTTAAAGCCGAAAAACTTTGCTCCGCTGTTTGCTTTGGTTGGCGTCATCATGACCATGGCCGGAAAAACGCAGAAGAAAAAAGACGTCGGCAGTATTTTGACCGGATTTGGTATTTTAATGTACGGCATGGTCATGATGTCAGATGCCATGTCTCCTTTGGCAGACATGCCGTCTTTCAGCAATATCCTGACTATGTTCAATAACCCACTGCTGGGTGTTCTGGTTGGTACCCTGTTTACCGCTTTAATCCAGTCTTCCGCAGCTTCCGTTGGTGTTTTACAGGCACTTTCGGTTACCGGCGTTATGACCTACGGACAGGTTGTTCCTATTATCATGGGACAGAACATTGGTACCTGTATTTCTGCAATCTTAGCTTGTATTGGTACCAACAAGAATGCAAAGCGCGTTGCTGTAGTACACGTTATGTTTAACGTAATTGGTACGGTTATCCTGCTTTCCCTCTGGTTGCTGGTTACCTCCCTTCTGAATATGGACTGGCTGACCGAATCTGCCGTAAAGCCGGCACATATTGCAACTATCCATACCGTATTTAATATTGTAACCACTATTATGGTGGCACCGTTTTATAAAAAACTTGGCAAACTGGCTCGCGTTATGGTCAGAGAAGGTTCCAAGAAGACTGCTCTTCTGGACGAACACCTTTTCGGTATCCCGGCCTTTGCTGTTCGCCGTGCACTGCAGGTAACCACCAGCATGGCACAGCTGACCAGTCAGTCCGTAAAAAGCGCCATTGGTTTAATGAACGGCTACAATGAAGACGTGGCAGATGAAATTGCCGTGGCAGAAGAAAAACTGGATAATTACGAAGACCAGCTGCAGACTTACCTGGTTAAGGTTTCCAAACTGGAATTGGCAGATAAAGACGTAAAACGGACTACCCGTATGCTGCACTCCATTTCCAACTTTGAACGAATTGGAGACTATGCCAGCGGCCTGATTCAAGTTTCTAAGGAAAAGACAGAAAAGGACATTGTCTTCCCGGAAAGCTCCGAAAAGGAACTGAATGTTCTGTATACCGCAGTAGAAGATCTGATGGACAGAACAACCACTGCCTTTGCAGAGAATGATCAGGAACTGGCAGAAACGGTGGAACCGTTACGTAACGTAATTGATCACCTGATTCACAAACTTAGAAACCGTCAGGTAAAACGCCTGATGAACGGGGACGCAGATGTGGCAGTCGGATTTGTCCTTTCGGATCTGCTGACGGCACTGGAACGTATCAGCGGACACTGCTCCAACGTTGCCGTTGCCATTATTGAATCTGAAAATGACGAATACAGCCAGCACGAATACATAGACGAAGTAAAGGCGGAATCTGTGGAATTCAAGGATATGTATAAGGCCTTTAAGGAACAATACAGCATCTAAGTTTTTTCCCAACAGAATAAAAGAAGACCCACACAGTATGTTGCTGTGTGGGTCTTTTGCTTTGTTAGTGCAGGGTGCTGCCTGGCATGCGCTTACGCTTACTGCTGACCTGCAATTTCCTTCAGCAGGTCAACCGCTTCCAGATACCCCTGGAAACCATGCCCTTTAATGGTGGCTTTGGCAACAAGGGAAATATAACTGTGTTCCCGGAAAGGCTCCCGTGCATCTATGTCAGAAATATGGACTTCAATGGTGGGAATGGCAACGGCTTTTAAGGCGTCCAGAATGGCAACCGAAGTATGGGTATATCCACCCGGATTAATAATAATGCCGTCGGCAACGCCATAGGCTTCCTGAATTTTGTCAATTAAATCGCCCTCATGATTGGATTGGTAAAAGACAACTTTGATATGGTCTTCCGCACATTTTTCCCGAATGCGGTTTTCCAGATCCTCCAGGGTGCTGTCTCCGTAAATGGAAGGTTCCCGAATGCCGAGCATGTTCAGATTCGGTCCGTTAATAACAAGAATCTTCATAAAAGCATTTCCTCCCTTTTTTCTCCGCTTTCTTTCATTTTTATGGTATCATGAAAACGAATGATATCGTAGTTATTTTAACATAAGGGGAAATGGAAATGAATCTTTATCAGTACAAAAAAATAAAGGACTGGATTTTCAACAACAACGAATTTACTACGTCGCAATTTGTCTTTCAGGGTTCAGAAAAAACGGTCTTACTGGACACCGGCATGGATTTCTTTAACCTGAAAAAGCAGATTGTAAAAAAGACCGGGCAGGAAGACGTCATGGTGGTCAATTCCCACTTCCATCCGGACCATTCCAACGGAAACCATCATTTTGATGCCGTCTTTATTGGGGAAAAAGACCTGCCCACTTTTACGAACGAAGACTGTTATTTCAAACTGGTTGGTGACATCTCCACTGCCATTTTGGACAAACTGGAAGGGAAAAAGCACCTGCAACGTCTGCTTGGCAAAGTGGTAGACAAAGTTTTCATGACCAAACCGGGCGCCACGCAGTATTTCCCGCTTCATGATGGCGATGTACTGGATCTTGGCAACCACAAGCTGATTGTCAAAGACTTCCCGGGCCATACGCCGGGCTCCATTACTTTATTAGATCCGGATGACAGACTGATTTTTGCGGGCGATGCATGCAACATGGGCTTTTGGGCATTCACCAATCCGGAGCTGAATTTGCATGACTACGCAGAGCAGGAGCGTGCCTATTATAAAGAAGTCAAAGCGGCCGGGTATAAGAAGATGTATGGCTCTCATGTGCCGTTCCCCAACAGGATTTCCTTTATTAAGGATAACGCTAAATTCATGGATCATCTGACGCCGAAAAAGGCTTTACTGAAGGTGAAAGTGCCGGGCGGACCCTCCCGTTTGTGCATTGCTATAAGGCCCTCTAAACACCTGATGTATGCCTGCCTTTTCTGGGAGCACCAGTGCTGAAATGTTAGCGTAAGCTAATATTTTGAAACATCTGTGAAAAAGCGCAAAAGAGCTCTGTTAAATAATTGACAACTGAAAAACCGAATGGTACCATTAACTGGAAACCCGGAAACCCAAAGCGGGTTTCCAGGTTTCCTTATTTGAGGATATAACAATGAAGGAAAGAATCATAGATGCTGCCATTGCGGAGTTTACAGAGCATGGTCTGAAATTTACCATGAATGATGTGGCTTCCCGGCTTGGCATCAGTAAAAAAACCATCTACACTGTCTTTGACAGCAAGCAGGCGGTATTGAACGCCATAGGAGACCGTTACGCCACGGATCTGCGTTCCATGCAGCAGGAAATTGAAGCCGATGACAGTTTGGATATAACTGAAAAAATTGAACGCCTTCTGCTGGCCCTGCCAAACCGGTATTATAATATCGGACTCAGCGGCATTTATGATCTTGCCGGAAAGTATCCGAAAACCTATCGGAACTTAATGAAAGCGGTAAATCAGGGCTGGAAACTGGTAGAACAGTATCTGGAAGAAGGCATTCGGCAAAACCGAATTCAGAACGTTCCCATCCCGGTTGTTATGGCCATGGTGGAAGGAACCGTACAGAAGTTCCTGACCAGCAATGTACTGGTACAAAACCACATGACCTATGAACAGGGGAAAGAGGAAATGATTGCCATTATCATGAAAGGAATAAAGCGGTCTGAGGTATGAGTGAAAAAGAAGTAAGAATTTTAGAAATTAAGGAAAGCGTCTTTGCCGACAATGACCGGCAGGCAGATCAGCTGCGGGCGGAAATGAAGGATCAGGGTGTCTTTTTGTTGAACCTGATGTCCTCTCCGGGGTCCGGAAAAACCACCACCCTGGTCAGCACCATTAACGCCCTGAAAGATGACCTGCGCATTGGCGTCATGGAAGCTGATATTGACTCTGACGTGGACGCTAAAACCATTGCAGAAACCGGAGCGCGCTCCATTCAGCTGCATACCGGCGGTATGTGCCACCTGGATGCAGACATGACGCGCCAGGGGGTAGAGGGCCTGGGAACTGACAACCTGGACCTTGCCATCCTGGAAAATGTCGGTAACCTGGTTTGCCCGGCAGAATTTGATACCGGTGCTGCTTTAAATGTTATGATCCTTTCCGTTCCGGAAGGACACGACAAACCACTGAAATATCCGTTAATGTTCCAGGTCTGCAACGCAGTCCTGATTAATAAAATTGATGTACTGCCGTATTTTGATTTTGACCTGGACAAAGTAAAAGAGTACATCGCCCGGAGAAATCCGAACGCCGTAGTCTTTCCAATCAGTGCCAAAACCGGCGAAGGTATGGATGCCTGGACCGATTGGCTGCGCACCCAGGTTCAAAACTGGAAAGCGTAAGCATAGATAAGAAGTTTGTGTTTATTTTATTAAAGGAGCAAATGTATGGCTAAAGAATTAGACAAAGAACTGTATCCGGATTATGAATATCCACATTTCAGCATGGATCCTGACGAACCATTCCGTGAGCCCATTGCCAAGCTGGGCAAGATGATCACAGACCGTATTCCACAGAAACTGGGTCTGAAGAAGATTACCAGAGAAGATCCGGAATACTGGGGCCTTGCCGGTGTTGTTACGGACGAAGAAGCAGAGCTTGCCCTGAAGATGGGCGTTCGTAAGCCGAAGACCTTAAAGCAGATGGTTGAACTGTCCGGTCTGCCGGAAGAAAAATGCGAAGCCCTGCTGGAAGAAATGTCCCGCAAAGGCCTTCTGGAATACAACTGGGAAAACGAAGCCCATGAAAAGCAGTATGTACTGCCAATGTACGTACCGGGCTGCGCTGAATTCTTCAACATGAACCCGGTAATTCTGAAGGAAAATCCGGAAATGGGTATTTTCTTTGAACATATGTCCCGTCTTCCTCTGGAAGCCATTACGCCGTTCGTTCCGGAAGGCGGTGCCGGTATCGGTATGCACGTTATCCCGGTAGAAAAGGCCATTGAAATGGAAAACGAATCCATTGATCTGGAACATATCTCCCACTGGCTGGACAAGTATGACGGCAAATATGCTGCCAGCCCATGCTCCTGCCGCCGCTCCCGTCTGACCCACGGCGAAGGTTGCGCCGATGACCCGGACGGTTGGTGTATTGCTGTTGGTGACATGGCCGACTACGTTGTAGAAACCCAGAAGGACGGCCGTTACATTGACAGAGCAGAAGCTTTGGAAATCCTGAAGCAGGCCGAAGACAACGGCTTTGTTCATCAGATTACCAATATTGATGGTGCCAACAAGATTTTTGCAATTTGTAACTGTAACGTAAACGTATGTTATGCACTGCGTACGTCCCAGCTGTTCAATACGCCGAATATGTCCCGCTCCGCTTATGTTGCCAAGGTAGAAAAGGCCAACTGCGTTGCCTGCGGCAAGTGCGTTGAATCCTGCCCGGCCGGTGCTGTTAAGCTTGGCCAGAAGCTGTGTGACAAGGAAGGCTGCGAAGTTACTTATCCGCGCATTCCGCTGCCATCTGATCAGCCATGGGGCGAACACATGTGGTCTCACAATTACCGTGACACCAACCGCATTAACTGCTATGACACCGGTACAGCACCTTGTAAGACTGCCTGCCCGGCTCACGTTGCCGTACAGGGTTACCTGAAACTTGCCAAGGAAGGCCGTTACGAAGACGCCCTTGCCCTGATTAAGAAGGACAACCCATTGCCGGCAGTTTGCGGTCACGTATGTAACCGTCGCTGCGAAGACGCCTGTACCCGTGGCACTATTGACCAGGCTGTTGCTATTGACGACGTTAAGCGCTTCCTCGCCGAACTGGATATGAACAAGGAAACCCGCTACGTTCCGAAGGCAACCATTCCTTCCCTGAAGGGTGGCTTTGACCAGAAGATTGCCATTGTTGGTGCCGGCCCTGCCGGTCTGTCCTGTGCTTACTATCTTGCACTGACCGGTTACAAGCCGACCATCTTTGAAAAGAATGAGGAACCGGGCGGTATGCTTCGTTACGGTATCCCATCCTATAAACTGGAAAAGAATCTGCTTGCTGCAGAAATTGACATCATCCGCGAACTTGGCGTAGAAATCAAGTGCGGCGTAGAAGTTGGCAAGGACGTTACCATTGAAGAACTGCGGAAGCAGGGCTACAAGGGCTTCTACTTTGCCATTGGCTGCCAGGGCGGCAGAAAGCCTGGTATCCCGGGTCAGGACGCAGAAGGCGCATACGCTGCCATTGACTTCCTGCGGGAAGCACAGGCTAAGGAAAGCTTCACCTTCTCCGGCGATGTAGTTGTTGTCGGTGGCGGTAACGTAGCCATTGACGCAGCCCGAATCAGCAGCCGCTGCACGGACAACAAGATTTCCATGTACTGCCTGGAACAGCGTGCTGAAATGCCGGCCAGCGTAGAAGAAATTGCCGAAGCAGAAGCAGAAAACATTTCTGTAAACTGCGGCTGGGGCCCGAAGGAAGTTCTTTCCGAAAACGGCAAGGTTACCGGTGTAGTCTTCATGAAGTGCCTGTCCGTATTTGATGACCAGCACAGATTTGCTCCGAAGTATGACGAAAATGATACGGTAACCGTACCGTGCAGACATGTCATCTTCTCTGTTGGTCAGGCAGCTGCCTGGGGCGGCCTGCTGGATGGCCTCAATGTGGAATGTCGTCCGAACGGCATTGCACTGGCCAACAAGCTGACCTATCAGACCTCCGAACCGGACGTATTTGTCGGTGGTGACATTTACACCGGACCGAAATTCGCCATTGATGCCATTGCAGCCGGCCGTGAAGGTGCCATTTCCCTGCACCGCTACGTACATGAAAACTGCACGCTTACCATTGGCCGTAACCGTCGTGACTTCGTTGAACTGGATAAGAACAACATCTCTTATGGTGCTTATGACACTTCCAAGCGTCAGGTTCCGAACCATGCTTCTGCTGAAGATCAGGCCAGAACCTTCCGTGACCTGTCCAGAAGTCTGACCGAAGAACAGGTTAAGACCGAAACTTCCCGTTGTCTGTCCTGCGGCGCATCTGTTGTTGACCCGAACAAGTGCATTGGCTGCGGTATCTGCACTACCAAGTGCGTATTTGATGCCATCCACCTGCATCGTGATCTTCCGGGCTGCTCCACCATGCGTACGTCCGAAGAAAAGCTGAAGTATATTCTTCCGAACATGGCAAAACAGTCCATTAAGGTGAAGTTCCGCAAGAATAAATAATTACTTCCAAAGGAAATATAGGAGGCCTTTATGCACGAATTAGGTGTTACCTTTACCATTATGGATCACCTGGAAAAGGTGGCTGCCGAAAATCAGGTAGAACACATCCGTAAAGTGGTTCTGGAACTGGGTGAGGTCTCCACGGTAATCCCTTCCTATTTGGAAAACTGTTGGCAGTGGGCCGCTGCAAAGCGCCCATTGTTCAATGGTGCGGAATTAGTGGTAGAAACCTTACCTGCCGTTACGTACTGTGAAGATTGTCAGCAGACCTATCCAACAGTAACCTACGGAAAAATTTGCCCGCACTGCGGAAGTGAAAATACTTACCTGCTCAGGGGCAATGAATTTAACATTAAAGAGATTGAAGTAGAATAATCAGTCTTCATTTTGTGGGGCCATCCTTTTTCTTGCACAGACAGTGGCCTGGCAAACGGAAAGCCTGCAGGAGCGTTGCTCTTGCAGGCTTTTTATTTTGTTATTTGTAATGGGAAAGTCCGTTGCCAAGGGCTCAGGTACCGGACGCGTTAGGGCCTTCTGGTTCCTCTGCTTGAGAAGAATCCAGCTGGGTATCGGTTGCTTCAGGAGTATCCGCCTTGTTTTCGTCAGCGTGGTCGGAGTCTTTCTTTAACAGCTTTCTGTATTTGGAAATGTTTACGCCAAGTCCGACAATTAGCAGGATAGGAATCATCAGCAGGAACAGTTTCCAAAAGTTGCTTGGTAACAGAGCTACATAAATAACTGCCAGAACGGAACCGCAAAAACAGGAAATACTGAAGAATTCAGACAGCCGTTTGTGGTCAGACCATAGGGCACAAAAGACAATATGCAAAATGAAATGCACCGGAAGTGCATAAACCAAAAGCTGCCAGAAATTAATTCCCAAAACAAAATTAATGACAATCATGGCAAGCGCAATGGCGGTCCAGTAAGACAGGATAACAATACTCCAGATCAGCTTATGAACTTTACCGACATGGGCAAGATCTTCTGCGGATTCTGCCACTTTCTTAGCCTGCTTTTTTGCCTGCTTTTGTATGGTGGATTCTGCTTTGTAGGATTTTTTCTTTTCTTTTGGATCTAACAGAAGGTCATCCAGGGATACCTGAAAGACTTCTGCAATCTGGCGAAGTACCGTAATGTCGGGGACTGCCTCGCCCCGTTCCCATTTGGATACGGTTTTGTCTGAATAGTTTAGTTTGTCCCCAAGCTCGGCCTGGGTCATGCCTGCTCCTTTGCGCAGGTTTTGCAAATTGGTGCTGAAGCTTGCTTTTAAATCTGCCATAGGGTTCCTTTCTAGAGCTTTAAAAAATCTAATAGGCGTGCAGTGGCGCCTGGGGTGGGCGTGCCAAAGTGCAATTCACGGAAGTGGGCACGCTTTTCTTCCTGAAAGTTTCTGGTGATGAAAACGTTGCAAAGTTCGTCCATTGTTTTGACGATGGGGCCGCCGACTGTGTCATACGGGAAGTAGAAATCCCGCGCAAAGCTGTCCAGGTCATAGGCGTAAAACACCATGGGCTTGTCCAGCAATGCCATGTTCATGCAAATAGAGCTGTAGTCGGTAATCATGACGTCCGCTAAGAAGCAAAGGTCATTGGAGTTGGGATAGTGGTTGACATTGGTGCAGTAGGGAGCGGAGTCCGTACGCGCAGCTTCCGGGTCATGCGGGTGGAGCCGCAGTAAAATCTGACATTCCTGCGCAATGCCGGCGTTTTGTAAGCCCTTGTCTACTGCTTCTTTCAGGCGATTCAGCTGCATATGGGACAGGACGGAGCTTCCGTCGTCCCGGAAGGTGGGGCTGTACAGAACCAAGTACTTTCCGGCGCATTCCGGATAGGCCTGGTTGAAGGCGGCGCGGCGGGCCTGACAGGTCTCCGCGCTGACATTGCTGCCGAAGTACTGATCCTGTACCGGGTTGCCAATGGGCAGGACCTGGTCGGCACGAAGGCCAAAGGCAGACATGTAAACAGGTTTGCAGCTTGGCGCAGAGCAAACCACGTAATCGGTTTTGGCGTAGACACCTTTTTCCAGCCGCCGCTCCCGCGGGGGCTGGGGGATGTCTAAGCCAAACTTTTTAAAAACCCCCTGGCCGTGCCAAACCTGAACCACAGTGGTATCTTTGTTAAACTTCATATAATTCATGGGAAAGAAGTTGTTATTTAAGAAAATGGTTTTGGCACGGGCCATTTTCAGGTTATCCGCAAAGAAAAACTTCAGTAGGGCCTTCCTGCCACGGAACAGGTCCTGCCGGTCTACCCGGAGAATGTCATAGCCGCCGCGCCGCCGCAGTTCCTTTTCTACTTCCCCAAGTCCGTCCGTAAAGTTGGCGTCATGCAAAGAAAACAGAACCACTCTGTTTTCTTTGACCGGCAACTTTGCGGCTACGGAAAACAGCATGCCGTAAACGTGAAAAGCGGCATCCTTAACGGTTTCTTTTAAGTTCATGTAACTGACTTCCTTTATCAGTAGGTTAAGGCGTTACGTCAAAATGGCTTAACACTTTTGTCAGCAGACGCTGGAAGGGACCGGCATACCACTTAACATAGTATTTTAGCATGCTCATAATATGAATCTGACGTAACTTGGGATTGGTTTTGCTGCCTCGCTCCCATGCATGGTATACCGTGGCTGCTGGGTAATAAAGCACTTTTCCCAAATGGTTCATTTCCCGGGTAATGTCACAGTCTTCAAAATACATGAAGTAGCGGTCATCAAAGCCGCCTACCTTCAAAAAGGCATCCGTTCGGAAAATCATAAAGCAACCGGTGGCATTCTGGATGGCAAACGGTGCTGAAAACCCACGATCCAGCATGGCGTACCGCCGAAGCAGAAAGTTGGGGGGAGCATCTTTCTTTCGGAAGTGGCTGCCAAAAAGATAGGGAATATGCGGAATGCGTTTTCCCAGAATTTGATCTGTGCCATCCGGAAAGCAAATGCGCGGGGACAGTTGTACTACGTCCGGATGATTATTTAAATAGGTTACCATCCTGGTAATGACATCCTCTTTTAACAAGACATCCGGATTAATAACGCAGTGGTATTTAGATTGTAACAGGGGTAACACTTTATTGTGTCCGGCACCAAAACCACAGTTTTCCCCGGTTTCCAAAAGAACCACTCTGGAGTCTTTTGCAAATTGCTCTTTAATGAGTGCACAAGTGTGGTCAGTGGAACCGTTGTCCACAATATATAGAGTAAGGTTATTTAACTTTACAGCTTCCAGAATAGAGGCAACACAGTCCCCGATTTTGTCTTCGTTATTATAGGTAACAATACAGGCGGAAACCGCACAGTCCTGCGGATTTTCTGACCCGATAAACGGTCTGGAAAGGAGGCCTGGAACCAATAATTTCTGCGTCTTTCCAAAGCGGGTTGCTGTTAAAATCTGTAGGCGCCACCGGAGCTTTTCGGACAGCTTTGTGGCGCGGCCGGTAACGTTGCCGCCGTGGACGCGATACAGAATAAGAGGCTCATTTACGAAGGTAACTTTCCCATATTTTTCCGCCTGCAGACCAATATACTGGTCATGCATGGGAACGTTTTCCGGAATAGGAATCAGGCAGGGCAGGAGGCTTGCACGGAAAGCCATGCAGCAACCCATATACGAATTTTTAATAACATTTTGCAGGTAGCCTTTTTTGCTGCCATGGACCGCAAAAAAGGACGGCTCTGTAATGTTCAGATCCTTATCCGTTACGGCGGCGTCGTGTAACACCAGGTCCGCGCCTGCCGAAATGGCGGCCATAACCCGCTCCACTTTGTTCGGGAGCCAGACGTCGTCCTGATCCGACAGGAAGATGACGTCTCCCGAACAGCGGCTGATGGCCGCATTAAAATTGCGGATGACACCGTCTCCGGGACCGGCAAAATATTTGACTCTGGAGTCCTTTTCGGCATAGGCGCGGACCAACGTTTCGGTTGCGCCACCCGGTTGGTCGTCGGACACAATAATTTCGTCCGACGGCCCCAACTGTGGCAGGATGCTGTCCAGTTGTTCCGCAATAAACTGCTGCCCCTGATAGGCCGCCAAAGCCACTGAAATCGTCATTTTAGATACCCTTCTACAACATTTTTCTACATTCTAACATGAGCCCGAATTATTTACAACGCTCCCACAGAAGCGTAAAATAGTGTTGACTTTATTCTAATTTTTTAGGGGGAAATACTATGAACTACAAAGGGTATCCAACCATTATTGTTCACGGCTTCTTTGGCTGGGGAGACAGTGACCTTATTAACAAGGCAGCTCCTTACTTCGGCGGCTATTGGGGCATCGGAGACAAAGGTATTGACAAATACCTTATGTCCCAGGGATATGAAGCCTACTGTCCGTCTGTTGGACCGTGGAACTCTTCCTGGGACCGTTCCTGTGAACTGTACGCCATCATTAAAGGTGGCACAGTTGACTATGGTAAAGTGCACTCGGAAAAGCACCACCATGCCCGTTACGGTCGCACCTATCCCGGCCTGATCAAAGACTGGGGTGAACCCGGACAACACGCAAAAATCAACATTATCGGCCACTCTTTTGGCGGCCCTACCGTTTGCAGATTTACTTCCCTGATGGAAGCCGGCTCGGAAGAAGAGCGCGCAGGCACTCCTGCAGAGGAACTGTCTCCGCTGTTTGCCGGCGGACACGGCAATCTGGTTCACACGGCAACCACCCTTTCCGGCACCAACAACGGCACAACCATGGCATCCTTTGCCCGCAATAAAATCGGCGATTTAGTCAACTGGCTTCTTCTTGGCGTTCTTTCCACCACTTTTGGTGACACCCCGATTATGAAAATTTGGGATATGCGAATGGATCGCTTTGGCATCAGCAAGGATCCAAAAGATATTACCGGCTGGCATTTCCGCAAACCAACCGCGTGCCGCGAAGGCGTTGAAGCCTACATCGCCAATGATGAAGACAACATTATGCGGGAAATGTCCGTAGAAACGCAGGCGGAAATTAACAAGCAGCTGACCATTTCCCCGCACATGTACTACTTTGCGCATTGCGCCTGCCGTTCCAAGAAAATCGGCAATACCAACATTCAGCTGATGGAACTGAAGAGCTTCCCAATTGCGCACATTTCCGCATTGGTAACCGGCTGGTTTAACAGCCCGTCCTTAAAGAAAAACTTTGGCGTCAACGCCGATTGGTTTGCCTCGGACGGCCCGGTTAATACCATCTGCTGCCGTGGTCCATTCGTCGGCAAGGCACAGCCGGCCGTCGACTGGAAAGACGGCATGGAAATTAAGCCGGGCGTATGGCACAACATGCCGGTAGAGCACAAGGACCACTTCTCCTGGATGGGATATCTGGAAAAGAAGCAGACCTACTATGATGACTTCCGTGCCATGGTAGAACGTGCCAACAGTCTTCCGGACGTTGACTAAAAAAACAAACTGCAAAAATCCTGCTGGGCCTCCGCCTGGCAGGATTTTTGCTGTCCACTCTGGACTTCGGTCTTGCAGAATTTTTGCTGTCCACGGTACCTGACAGCCCTTTACTATGCAGAGCTACTGGCTTCGCGGTTATTTTTTGATGAAACTAACCCGCACCGTTTAGCAATAAAGCGCAAATATCATTCTATCGTTTTCCGCTTCTCAAAATGGTATTGTTGAAGTAGAAGTTTTGCATGACGAAGAGCAACTACATCGCCGGGGAAAAACAGAAATGCAGAAATAGGAGGCACCCATGACGCACGCGGAAATGACCACGCTGATTGACCTGCTGCAAAAGGAGCGGGATAAGGAATTACAAATTGCACAGGATCTAAGAAAAAGCCTGTCTGAAGCGCCGGACGGGAAACTGCTTGTTGCGCGCAGTAAGGGGCGAACCCAGTTTTATTGCCGCACCGGAGCGGGTGCGGGAGGCCGGACTTACCTTTCTAAGAAAAATCCGGCAGCCCTGCAATTACTTGTTCAGAAAAAATATGAGGAAGCATTGCTTTTAATATCTGAAAATAATTTGAATGTTTTGAATGATGTAATTTTATCCTTACAAAATGGCCTGGATCCGGAAAGTGCAATGTCGGAAATTCCGGTGACGCTTCAGTCGTATATCGCTGCACCTTTTTCTTCTACGACGGACTTTGTGGAGCAATGGCTGGCTAGTGGAAAAAAACAAATGGACCGAAAGGCGGGGCGGGATGGTCAGCCAGGCGACTGGCATCCGGAAAACCTGGTGTATTCAACGGACAACGGCGAGCGGGTTCGCTCCAAATCCGAAATGATGATTGCCAACCTCCTTTATGCGATGCAGCTGCCTTACCAATATGAAAAGCCGCTTCGTTTAAACGGCAAAACTGTTTTTCCGGATTTTACCATTTTGGATACTGTGTTGCGGACGGAGGTGTACTTTGAACATTTTGGGTTAATGGATCAGGAAGATTACCGAGCAGTGGCTTTGCGTAAGATAAAAGACTATGAAAAAGCCGGCTTTACGATGGGAAAAGACTTCTTGTTTTCTTTTGAGTCGGAGCGGGTACCGTTTGATATTGACTGGATTCGGGGAAAGCTTTGTGAGCGGTTTGGACTAAGGAAATAAGGGGCTCCGCCGGGTTGAAGAAGGGGCTCCGCCGGGCGGGGAAAATAAAAGCATACCTTTTTGGCTGAAAATGAGGCTGGAGGTATGCTTTTGGCTTAAAAAAGCCGCAAATCCGGCTGTCGGGCGGGAAAAGGTATGCTTTTCTCTTTAGCAGGATAAAGTGCTTGGAAAGGAAGAAGAAATAAAAGCATACCTTTTCGGCTGAAATGAGGTTGGAGGTATGCTTTTGGCTTAAAAAAGCCGCAAAGACGGCTGTCAGGCGGGAAAAGGTATGCTTTTCTTGGTTGACTGAAGGAGGAGCGTTGCAAATGGAAGCAGCTGTATTATCAGCAAAGAGGGAAAAACTCAGAAGAGAAGTTGCAACGTCAGAAAAAGAAAGGAGTCCCTCCAGGAAGAAAGGGGCTCCGCCGGGAACGGAGAATAAAAATCATAAGGCTTTATGAGGACTTTATAAGGATTTTATAAGAGCTCCTTAAGAATGGTGTAACTGCGTTGTTCTTGCGGATTCTACTTTGAGGAGAACGCCGGGAGAGAGCCGGGAGAGTTTCAGTAGAGCGGAAGTAGAGCAGTAAAAATTGAAATAGGGTGCGTTTGCTATGCCATTTTTAGTACAATTTTTGCAGGCAAACAACTGAAGTGGGGAAACAACTGAAGTTGGCAAACAAACTGATGTCAAGCAACTGAGGCAAGCAACTGGAGGCAACCAACTGATGCTAAGCAATTGCGCTGCCTTGATTATTGGATTATGTCACTTGCAAAAAAGCCCTGAAAGCGGATGCGCTGATCTCTAATCTTCAAATCTCTGTTCCGCATCTGTCCGTGCCTGCTACGGAGCTATTGCTTGTTACCCACTTTATCAATTTAAAGTTTGCCTGGTTACTTTATCTGATTAATTTTCAATACCCCTAGGAGGAACATTTTATGGCAAATTATGTATTAAGCTGCTGCTCTCCGGCAGACCTTAGCAATGAATTTTTAGCAAGTCGCGATATTCACTATATCGGCTTTCACTTTTATATGAACGACCAGGAGTTCCTGGATGACAATGGTAAAACCATGTCTTATCCAGAGTTCTACGCAAAACTGAAGGAAGGCTGTGATACCAGAACTTCTCAGGTTAATGTAGAAGAATTTGTTGCATATTTCACCCCGTTCCTGGAAGAGGGAAAAGATATTTTACATATTACGCTTTCCAGCGGCATTTCCGGCGTGTACAATTCCGCCGCAACGGCAGCCCAGCTGCTGGCAGAACAGTATCCGGATCGGAAAGTTGTAGTAGTGGACAGCCTGGCTGCCAGCACCGGTTACGGCATGCTGGTTGACGCGGCTGCCGATAACCGGGACGCCGGCATGTCCATTGACGAAAATGCCGCCTGGCTGGAAAGCCATAAGCGTAACCTGCAGCATTGGTTTACTTCCGAAGACCTGAGCTACTATGTAAAAGGTGGCCGTATCAGTAAGGCTTCCGGCTGGTTTGGTACCATGCTGAAAATTTGCCCGGTTATGGACGTAGATCCGGACGGACATCTTGCTCTGCGGCAGAAGACCAGAGGCCGTCGTGCTTCCCTGAACGCCCTGGTAGACAAGATGGAAGAGCTTTGTGATAACGGAACGCGGTATGACGGCAAGGTATTCCTGTCTTCTGCCGACTCCGAGGAAGATGCCAAATATGTGGTTGCTGAAATTCAGAAGCGCTTCCCGAAGACCAGAGGCAAGGTGCAGATGAGTAACGTTGGCTTTACCATCGGATCCCACACCGGCCAGGGCACCATTGCGCTGTTCTTCTGGGGTAAAGAAAGAACCTGAGCGGGAAACAGTCTGCACGGAACCAACTGGTTTTCCGTTGCTTTCCTTTGCGAGTTAGTACATCGTGCTTCCGAAAATGTCATAAAACTTTTACACTTCTTTACTTTGCCGTTATATTGACAAGGGTAAAAAAAATTTGTAAACTACAAAAAAGCTAAAGAAAGCGCCCATGAGGGAGTAGGAAGCACAGTAGTGTAGTAAGTCAACAGCCCCGACATTTTTGTCTGGCTTGCTTTAAATTCCGAGACTCATGTATACCCACAGTGCTATACATGGTTGAAGAAGAAGAGTGTGCCACGTACAGCATTGTACGTGGCACACTTTTTCTTTTCCTGTCCCTATTTTAGATTGGAGTCTTTTGTTTATGTCATGGAACTTTTTGAATTTTACTTTTCTGTTGAATAGCATTTTGCTAGGAATCGGACTGGCTATGGATGCTTTCTCCGTCTCCATGGCAAACGGGCTGAATGAACCGCAGATGCACAAGCGCAAAATGATGGGCATTGCCGGAACCTTTGCGCTGTTCCAGATTGCCATGCCGTTAATCGGCTGGGTCTGCGTTCATACCATAGTAGAGTTATTTTCTTCCTTCCAGAAGTTCATTCCGTGGATTGCCCTTCTGCTGCTTGCCTATATTGGTGGCAGCATGTTAAAGGAAGGCATTCAGAACCGGAGTGTGCCGCCGGAGGAAGTTACGCACAAGCCCCTGCATATCAAAGCGTTGCTGGTGCAAGGTGTTGCCACTGCAATAGATGCTTTGTCCGTAGGTTTTACCATTGCCGATTACACGGCGCTGGCAGCCATTACAGAGTCTGTTATCATTGGTATTGTTACCTTTGTCATCTGCCTCTGTGGTGTTCTGATCGGCCGGAAGTTCGGTGTGAAACTGGCGGGAAAGGCATCCATTCTGGGTGGTGTCATCCTGATCGGCATCGGCTTAGAAATCTGGATCAAAGGAGTTTTCTTTTAATTAAAACTAAAAGGAGATTTAACTATGGAACAGCAGGATCAATTAAGTCGACAGAAATTTCGCTATTTATTTGAACAACTGGATGGCTTTCACGCCAACCACACCGAAAGCGACGAATGGGCTTTATCCACGGCCATTTCCGATGGCAAAGTAGATAAAGTACGGGAAATTCTGAAAGCCGGAGCGGACGTGGATTATCAGATTATTGATAATAATCAGTTGAAAACATATGAGTATTTAGCCGTTTCCGCGGTGGCTGTAACAACACGTATTGCCATTCTTTCCGGCATGCCCGGAACAGAAGCGTTCCGCTTTAGTGACATCTGCCTGCAAAGAATTGCGGAATGCCGTACGGTAGAAGAAATGCAGGAGGCGCAAACCGACTGTATTCTGGAATTTACGCGGCAACTGCAAATCCTGAATCAGACTGCGGAACATAACCGCCTGGTGGAACAGGCTAAGTACTACATCGCAGAGCACATTTATGAACCCGTTTCTTTATGCGATGTAGCGTCTGCTATCAACGTCTCCGCATCGTATCTTGGGCGTTTGTTCAAGTCTTATGAAAGTCTGACCGTTGGGGATTACATTCGGATTCGCAAAATGGAGACGGCAAAGGAATCTTTGGTTTACAGCAATAAGAGTATTCAGGAAATTGCCGGTTATTTCGGGTTCCCAAGCCAGAGTTATTTTGCCAAGCAATTTAAAACGGTAACCGGGATGACACCACTGGAATACCGGAACCGCTTTGGCAACCGTGTTGTGGAATAAGCGCGGGTGACCGGAGATCTGCGAGTGAGTCAAAACTCACAAAACAGGGTACACATTTTTATACAAAAAAGCGAAATGCGACCAAATGAAAACATTTGGTCGCTTATTTTTTGTAAAAATCCAAATAGTGCTAAAATTTGTGTGCTAATCGTGTATCATTATTACGACATTCATTACTGAGAATAGCATGAGGAGGAATGCGAAATGGCAAAACAGTACATCAGACACAATTTCAGCAATGCTGTTTCCGAACGGGAAATCAAGCACAATGAAATTGCATACCGCGCAGCAGCAGAGGGCATTGTTCTGCTGGAAAACAACGGCTGCCTGCCGCTGAAAGACAAGAAAGTGGCTCTGTTCGGCATTGGTGCAAAACACACCATTAAGGGCGGATCCGGATCCGGTGAAGTAAACAACCGGGAAAATATTTCCATTTATGAGGGAATGAAGCGCAGAGGCTTTGAAATTACCTCGGAAGACTGGCTTGAAAAGTATGATGTGGTTGCAGAAGCAGCTGCCAATCCAACTGCCAAAGAGTTCTTTAAGAATTTCAATCTTGGCGATGCCATGGCTATGTTCATGGGAACTGCCAGTTTGCCGGATATGGATGTTCTTACAGAAGACATCCAGAAGGCTCCGGCCGATACCGCAGTTTATGTAGTTTCCAGACAAGCCGGTGAAGGCGGAGACCGTAAAATTGAGCGCGGTGAAAACGACCTGACCGAGGGTGAAATTGAAAGCCTGCAGCGTCTGGTAGCTTCTTACAAGAACGTAGTCCTTGTTATTAACATTGGTTCTTCCATGAACATGGACTTCCTGGAAAAGGTACCGGGCATTGGCGCCGTCCTCTTCATTGCACAGCTTGGCTCCCAGGGCGGTTATGCTTTTGCGGACGTCCTGACCGGCGATGTAAACCCGTCGGGCAAGCTGACGGACACCTGGGCAAAGAAATATGATGATATTCCTTATGCCAGGGAATGGTCTTATTTAAACGGAGATTTGAAACAGGAATACTATAAAGAAGGTATTCTGGTTGGATACCGGTATTTTGATTCCTACGGCGTGGAACCGCTGTATCCGTTTGGTTATGGCCTTTCCTATACCACGTTCTCTGTTGAAACCGAATCCGTTACCGTAAAGAAGACGGATGTTATTGCTAAAGTAAAAGTAACCAATACCGGTTCCATCGCCGGTAAGGAAGTTGTCCAGCTGTATGTCAGCTGCCCGAACGGCGTATTGAAAAAGGAATACCAGAGCCTGGCAGCCTTTGCCAAAACCGGTGTTCTGGAACCGGGTGCTTCCGAAGAAATTACACTGACTTTCCCAATGTCTCTGGTAGCCAGCTACAAAGAGTACGGCGCCCAGTTCATTTTGGATGCAGGTAACTATGTTGTCAGAGTGGGTAACTCTTCCCGCAATACTACTCCGGTAGCAGTAATTGCGCTGGATAAATATGTAGTAGTAGAACAGGCACAGAACATCTGCCCGGTTCTGGAAGACTTTGAGCAGATGGAAATTCCGGATCACCCGGAGGAAGATTTGTCTGACGTTCCTGTAGTAAAGATGCGTGCAGCCAACTTCACTACCGTATATCATGATTACAGCATTCCGAAGCCATATCATGACCCGAAAGTAGATGCCATTGTTGACCGCATGAGCCTGAAAGAAAAGGCAGAAGTCTGCATTGGCGCTTCCATGATGTCCGGCGGACGTACCATTAAAATTGAAGGTACCGTAGGACACTCTACTTCCAAATTCTGGAAGAAATACGGCCTGCCAAGCGTAGAATTTTCCGATGGTCCTGCCGGCCTTCGTGTAACCCGTTATGCTGGTGTTTATGAAAACGGAAAAGTAAAAGCCATGGAAGGTATGATGGGCGGTATTGACCTTGCCCTGAATATGGTTCCGGCACTGAAAAAGGTTCTGTACGCTAACCCGAATAAATCTAAGACTGCTTATCAGTATCCAACCGCTTTCCCGACAGAAATTGCAGAAGCGCAGACCTGGAACCTGGATTTGCTGTATGAAATCGGCGAGGCAGTTGCTGTGGAAATGCAGGAATTCGGAATTACCTACTGGCTTGCTCCGGCACTGAATATTCACAGAAACCCGCTTTGCGGCCGTAACTTTGAATACTATTCCGAAGATCCAATCCTGTCCGGTAAGCTGGCTGCTGCCATTATTTCCGGTGTACAATCCATTCCGGGCCTGTATGTTTCCGCTAAGCATTTCTGCTGCAACAACCAGGAAGATAACCGGAACTTTGTATCTTCTAACGTATACGAACGCCCGCTTCGTGAAATTTACGTAAAAGGCTTCCGTATTGCTGTAGAAGAAGGCAAGGCCACCGGTGTTATGACTTCTTACAATAAGGTAAATGGTGTTAACCCACCGAACTCCTATGACCTTTGCACGGTTCTTCTGCGGAATGAATGGGGCTTTGACGGCGTAGTTATGTCCGACTGGTTCGGCTCTGTCTTCAACGGCAACCCGGTTCTGGGCATGCGTGCCGGTAATGATCTGCATATGCCTGGTATTCCAACGCAGGCTCTGCAGGCAGTTGTTGGCTGCAAGCTTTCTTACAATGATCCGGTAGACATTGATCGCTGCTGCCGCAACATTGTAAAGCAGATTGTTTATTCTGACGCTGTAAAACAGCTGGAAGAAGGACAGTTCCAGGAAAAGTAAGCTGGTCGGGTAAGCCGGATTACTTTGGGGAAACAGATCTGTTTCTATGATTCAGGCTTGCTCCCAATAGTACCTGTCCTTTATAATGAAACCAGTAATAAAAACTTTGTAAATAGGGAGATATCCCATAAATAGAAAAAGGAGATTCATGATCATGAACAAAAAGCTGACCAGTATTTTGGCCATCATTCTTTGCCTTGGTATGCTTCTTGGCCTTGCATCCTGCTCTTGCGGAAAAAAGGATGACACCGCTGCTGCCGACGCTTCTGCTTCTGATGCTGCTGATACCGATGCCGCAACAGATGAAGACAAAGACGCAGATGCTGACGACAAGGATGAAGACAAGGATTCCGACAAGGATGAGGACAAAGATTCCGACAAGGATTCTGAAGATGACAAGTCTTCTGATTCCGAAAAGACTTCCTACACTGCTGCAGAAGCTCTGGAACTGTACAAGACCGCTGCCAACAAGGTAAAGGCTTCCGGCTCCAAGGCTGTTGCCACCAGAAATAAGGAAGTTATTACCACCATTGAAGGCGAAATTCCTTCCATGTATTCCACCTTCGGCTTTAAAGAAGGAACTAACACGGAAAAGAAGACCGTTTCCGGTTCCAAGCTGAAGAGTGACTTCTGCGTAGAAGGCAAAGACTATGTCTGCAACCTTTCCGCATCTGACATTAAGTCCGCAACCGTAACTATTTCCGGTAAGAAGAAGATTGTTAACATTACCGTAAAGAACGATACTGCCGGTACTTATGACAAGTCCAGCAAGTGTGTTTCTACCATTAGCGTTCCAATCGGAACCTGGACCTGCAAGGGCGTTAAGCTGAAGGGCGAAATTGACGAAAAGGGCAACCTGGTATCCCTGTACTACAAGATGCCGACCTACGTTACCTCTGGCTCTGATGCATTTGCATTCTCTCTGGAACAGTATTGGACCATTGCCTGGTAACAGGCTGCTGTACTAAACTGTACTAACACAAAAAAGACACAGGACATCTTTTAAAAGGTGTCCTGTGTTTCTTTTTCTGCACTTTCCTGTGGAAGACTGTGGAAAAAGCTAAAAGAAAAGAGCCACTGACCAATTGGTCAGTGGCTCTTTGTGGCAGCGGTATTAGGATTCGAACCTAAAATAACTGAGTCAGAGTCAGTCGTGTTACCGTTACACTATACCGCTACAAATAAATAAAGGGGAAAATCCCCGATATTTCATTTGTGAGAGGTGTGCCGTTAAACAGCGCGATTCACCTTGCCGGAACGCAGGCAACGGGAGCATACATAAACTCTTTTCGGAGTTCCGTTTTCAACAACCTTAACTCTCATGAGGTTTGGTTTCCATGCTCTGTTGGAACGTCTGTGGGAATGGGAAACTTTGTTTCCAAACTTTACTTCCTTACCGCAGTAAGCACATTTAGCCATGTGTCGGCACCTCCTTATATAAGTAATGACGCGAAGCGTCTCTAATGCGATGTAGCAAAAGATATATTATCATTTACCAATGCAAAAAGCAAGCAAAATTTTTTAGACTGCCGGAGTTTTTTTAGAACCTGGGGAAAAGGGTGAGTGCTGACTCGCAAAAGAGAGGGAAAAGAGGGAAAATCGGGCAAAATTATGAAAATGTGGACCAAAAGAAGGCAAAAAGTACGGTTTTTTAATAGAAATCCGGGCGCTAATCCAGTACAATAGTAGCGGTATTTTGAACGGTATTATTATGGTGTATGCCATAGAAGATAAAGGAGAAATTTGACCCATGGAAAAAACAAAAGAGAAGGGCCAGAAGGGCTCGTTCGCCAAAACCCTTTGGCAGCTGATTAAATTTGCCATTGTCAGCGGACTGGTTAGCATTATTCAGATTGGTTTAGCCTATTTGCTGCCGCTGATTTTTGACAGCGTAACAGCTACCCTGCCGGGCTTCCTGGCCGCTATTTTTGATCCGAACGTTATTTTTGATGCCAGTACGGCAGACGGCGCAGAAAGCATTGCAAAGTATGTTGTTGGAGGCGTAGTAACCTGGGGTTACGTATTACCCTTCCTGCTGTCCAACCTGATTGCCAACATTTATGGTTATTTCCAGAACCGGAAGACCACCTTTAAATCGGATACCCCGACCAAGAACGTGGTTATTTATCTGGTTATCCTGCTGGCATTAATTCTGTTCAGCACCTGGATTCAGGGCCTGGTATACGGCGCCTGCACCAGAGTGGATAATTCCTTTATTCACGGTATTGCCAGACTGGTTGCAACAGCTGCTGCCGGTATGCTGCAGTTCATTATCATCTTCCCACTGGAAAAGTTCTGGCTTCTGAAGGAAAAGAAGACCGACGCTCCGGCAGATGGCACAGAAGTTGCAGAAGCTTCTAATGTTGCAGAGGATGCACCGGCTGTAGAAGCTGCTGCAGAGGCTGCTCCGGCTCCGGCTGCAGAAGCTGCGGCAGAGGAAGACACCATTTGATGGTCCGTTAAGCTGATTGCTTTGCGGCAATTAGTGAAGCGCAAACGGAAACGAAAAAGCGGAGATCCGGAAGCACACAGTATACAGTATAAAGAAAAGAACAGAAGAGCAGTTGACCGAAGGGTGGACGGCTCTTCTTTTTTTTGTTCCTTTGTGGCTTCCTGTGTATTCTTTTTCCTGGGCGATATGGCGTTTATTCTCTGAAAACTGCCGCCTGTACCAAAAATGGGACCGCTTATAAAAATCCCTTGGCCTTGCGAAAAAAGCGGCTTGCATTTTGAAAGGGGTTCTTCTATAATGATAACGAACCGAACATTTGTGCGCTTTTGTTCGGCACGCAATTTGTGTCAGGCAGGCGCATTCTATATCTTTGGGAGGAAATTACCTTGGCAGATAATAAACAGAAAGCATTGGATACCGCCATTGCACAAATTGAAAGACAATACGGTAAGGGCGCAATTATGCGCCTGGGCGCAGATGAAAACATGCAGGTGGAAGCCATTTCCACCGGATCTTTAACGTTGGATGCCGCTACCGGCATTGGTGGCCTTCCGAAGGGCCGTATCATTGAAATTTACGGACCGGAATCTTCCGGTAAAACCACACTGGCCCTGCACGCCATTGCAGAGGCGCAAAAGAAGGGCGGAGAAGCCGCCTTCATTGATGCGGAACACGCGCTGGACCCGGTTTACGCCGCCAATTTAGGCGTAGATGTGGATTCTTTGCTGGTGGCACAGCCGGACAATGGGGAACAGGCTTTGGAAATTGCAGAACAGCTGGTTCGTTCCGGCGCACTGGATATTCTGGTTGTGGACTCCGTTGCGGCTCTGGTACCGCGTGCAGAAATTGAAGGAGACATGGGAGACTCCCACGTTGGTCTTCATGCACGGTTAATGTCCCAGGCCCTGCGGAAGCTGGCAGGTGCCGTTTCCAAGTCTAACTGTATTATCATCTTCATTAACCAGCTGCGGGAAAAGGTTGGCGTAGTATACGGCAATCCGGAAGTTACTACCGGCGGCCGGGCACTGAAGTTCTACGCATCCATGCGTATAGACGTACGGCGGTCCGAACAGCTGAAGAACAGTAAAAATGAAATTGTCGGCAACCGGACCAAGGTTAAAATTGTAAAGAACAAAGTAGCTCCGCCGTTCCGGACCGCAGAATTTGATATTATGTATGGCCGTGGCATTGTCAAAGAAGGGGAAATCCTGGACGCCGCGGTAGAATTGGATATCATCCATAAAAGTGGCGCATGGTACTCCTATCAGGAAGAACGTATTGGTCAGGGCCGGGATAACGCCAAGCAATATCTGTTAGACCATCCGGAATTAATGGATACCATTGAACAGGAAGTACGGAAACGCCAGACGGAACTGGTAGAACAGATGAAACCGTCCTACCGCGGCGGCAAAATGCATGAAGAACCGGTTAAGAGTGCCCCGGCCGCCCCTGCGGCGCGGACTTCCGCCGCTTCTGCCAAAGCAGCGCTGGACATTACGGTAGATGACGAATAAACATCTGTAGGATCCAGGATTTTGCAAGCATGATTTTACAAGCAAGAAAAGGGCGCGGGGAAAAGGTCCATCTGCTGGTAGATGGGGTTTATACGGCCACAACCACAGTAGACTTCTGGTACTCGCTTGGCCTGAAAAAGAATGCTGATCTTTCTGCAGAAGAGCTGGAACAGCTACTGGAACAGATTGCGTACCGGCAGATGTATGACAAGGCGCTGGATCTGTTAACGGCACGGGATTATTCCAGAAAAGAGCTGGAAAATAAGCTGGTGCAGAAGATGGCAGAAAAAGCGCGCCGCCAGCAGGATAAATTCCGTCAGGAAGAACGCCGAAAAACGGCAGAAACAAGCCAGAATCCGGATGCTGGTATGGCGGAAACCGGTGGCAGAAACAGTATGCATGACAGCCCTGTAAAGGAGAACACCTTGACAGAAATTGCACAAAGCACTATAAACTATGAAAAACTGCGTAACAACGCGGCTTCCGTGTGCAATCAGCTGGAAGAAAACGGGCTTTTGAATGAAGAACGCTTTGCGCGGCTTTATGCAGAAGAATTAGTGCGGACCAAACACCTGGGGGCTACCGGCATCCGGAATAAGCTGCGGGAAAAATTTGTAAACAGTCAGACTATTGAACTGGTTTTACAGGAACTGGAGCTGGA
Source organism: uncultured Phascolarctobacterium sp. (assembly GCA_963640645.1). GTDB lineage: Bacteria > Bacillota > Clostridia > Oscillospirales > Acutalibacteraceae > RUG420. The sequence goes on from CAVHZY010000008.1 coordinate 31,488, forward strand.
TGAAAAAGAATCCATTGCTGCTTTATTGCATGGAAAGTTTCAAACCCGGAACCTGCAGGACGAAAAAGACCGCCGGCGTACCATTGCCGCTTTAGTGCGAATGGGATATCAGCCGGGAGACATTTATGCAGTCCTTCCGGACATAACTACAGAAGAATTCTAACTTTTTAGTCAGATTCTGCATACTGATACAAAAAGAATACCTGCTCCTAGTACCGCTGTTGCGGGAGAGGGGCAGGTATTCTTTTTTAGGGGCTGTTGTATTATAATTGAAACGTTATGATTTCGTGAAAAATAACACGACAGGAGGAAACTGATATGACTTTAAAAGAAGTAAAAGCAAAAACATCATTAGGCTTTTTAGTGTTCCGTGCAGTTGACATTTTACTGGACGGCGCGCAAAATGAACAGCCGATGCTGCAGGACCCAACCGGAACAGTACAGGTGCAGAAGGACATTCCTTATACTACCAATCCGGAATGGAGTAAGTATTGTGCTTTTGATATTTTCCGGATTCCATCCGAACAAAAGCAACCGGTGCTTTTCTATATCCACGGGGGCGGATTTGACGCCGGTGGAAAAAAGTATCGCCGCGGCATGAGCACCTGGCTGGCCAAAACCGGCATCTGCGTTATTAATGTGGAATATGGCCTGTCTCCTTATTTTAATTTTAAAGAATCTTTGCAACAATTGGCTGCAGGCATGAACTGGGTAGCTGACCACGCCGAAGAATACAACTTTAATCTGGACCGCGTTATGGTTGGCGGTGACTCCTCCGGTGGCTATATGGGTCTTGGCTGTATTAACCTGACCAACAATGCTGAATACCGCAAAGCAATTGGCGTGAACGAAGTAAAGCTGCATTTTGCCGGGTCTTATCTGAACTGCGGTATTTATGATTTGCATAAGATGCTGCATACGCCTGTTATTGGTCTTGTGGCCGGTGTTCTTTCCAAAGACACCATGGGCGCCTGGAAGCGTCAGTTTGATACGCACCCAGACGCTTACCACTGCAGCCCTATTAATTACGTAACAAAAGACTTTCCGAAAGAAGCCTTCTTTACCTATGCAAAATATGATGCCCTTTGTTTTGGCCAGACACAGAATCTGCTGAAAAAGCTGGATGCCTATGGCTGCCCCTATGAAGAGTATCACAGCACCAATCCCCTGATGAACCACTGCTTTATGTTTAACTGGATGGAAACCGGACAGTGCGCAGAAAACAATCAGAAGGTTTATCAGTTTGTAGAAAACTTTGTTAAAAAATCCTATTAAGGAGTTAATGCATGAGCAATCCAAAAACCATTGGCATGATCAGCCTTGGCTGTCCTAAAAACCAGGTAGATGCAGAACTGATGCTGGCAAAGCTGAGTGCAGCCGGGTACCGGATTTCCGACGAAATGGCCGGCTGCGATGCAGTTATCATTAATACCTGCGGATTTATTGATGATGCCAAGCGGGAAGGAATAGACAGTATTCTGGAAGTGGCAGAATATAAAGCTGCCGGCCTGGTCGGAAAAATTATTGTAACCGGCTGCATGGCAGAGCGGTATCATGACCAGATTGTGGAAGACCTGCCGGAGACGGACTGTGTTGTTGGCCTTGGAGACGACGGCAACATTGTGGACATTGTCCGCAATGTGTTGGAGGATAACGGCCAGGCAACCTATGCGGATCCGGACAAACTTTTGCTTCCGCTGGAAGGGCAACGCGTTCTGACTACTCCCAGTTACTGGGCCTACCTGAAAATATCGGAAGGCTGTTCAAACAACTGTGCTTTTTGTGCCATTCCAGGCATTCGCGGGAAATTCCGCAGCAGAAGTATGGAATCTATTTTACAGGAAGCAAAAGATCTGGCAGATGCCGGCGTAAAGGAAGTCATCCTGGTAGGTCAGGATACCGGTCTTTACGGAAAAGATCTTTATGGCAGTTTGAAACTGGCAGAGCTGTTAAATCAACTTTGCGAAGTGGACGGCTTGGAATGGATCCGATTCCTGTATACCTATCCGGAACGGATTACGGATGAACTGTTAGACACTATGGCAACGCAGGAAAAAATCTGCCATTATCTGGATATCCCATTGCAGCATGCGGACGGCACCGTCCTTCGGACCATGCACCGCCCGGGGAATGCCGAACAATTTTTGGGGCTCATTCAGCACATAAGAGAAAAAATACCGGATATTTGTATCCGGACTACGGTAATGGCCGGCTTCCCGGGCGAAACCGAAGCCCAGTTCAATACGCTGGCGGACTTTGTCCAGACAGCGCAGTTTGACAATCTGGGCTGCTTTGCCTTCTCTCCGGAGGAGGGCACCGCCGCTGCTGCCATGGATGGGCAGCTGGAAGACGAAATTAAACTGCATCGCCGGGACCTGATTATGGAACAGCAATATCCTATTGCACTTGCCAGGAACCAGGAATTGGTCGGGCAGACCTTGCAGGTCATGGTTGACGGCTTTGACCCGGAAGCAGAGTGTTATGTAGGACGCAGTTACCGGAATGTTCCGGAAATTGACGGCGTTGTTTTCTTTGGGTCTGCTGTAGATCTGGAACCGGGCACCTTTGTCCCGGTGGAAATTGCCGCTGCGGAAGAATATGATCTCATAGGACAGGCACAGGAGGATTACGTACTATGATGAATTTACCCAATAAGCTGACTCTTCTCAGAATTATTCTGACGCCGGTTTTTCTGATTCTTTTCACAGTACAGGCCATCCCGTACCATTATTTATGGGCCATGCTGGTTTTCATTGTTGCCTCTGTAACGGATGCACTGGACGGTCATATTGCCCGCAAAGAAAACCTGATTACCAATTTCGGTAAGTTTACAGATCCTCTGGCAGATAAAATGCTGACTACAGCGGCGTTCCTTGGCCTGATGACCATGGGATACTGCAACATCTGGATTGTCTTTATTATTTTGTTCCGGGAATTCGGCGTCAGCTCTATGCGACTGGTTGCTGCTTCCCAGGGCGTGGTAATTCCTGCCGGTATCTGGGGCAAGATTAAAACCGCCAGTATGATGGTGCTGACCCCACTGGTAATGCTGATCATTTCCCTGCAGGAAGATTTCGGCGTAATACCGGCCACATTCCCACTGGCATTGTTCTCTAATATTGCCCTTGGAATCTGTGCTGCACTGACCCTGATTTCCGGTGTATTGTACCTGGTAGAGGGCACGAAAATCATTGACTTTTCAAAGTAAACTGCTATGATAGAAACACGTATGAAACAGGAAATGCGTTGACCGGGAAAGTAGCTGTTTTTAAGCGCACAACAGAGAAGAGGGGCCATCGGCTGAAAGCCCTTCCGGTGTCAGAAAACAGGGAAATGCACCCGTAAGCAGATGAGGGGAACAGACATCTTGTTTTAGTATCTTCATCCGGCCACCACCGTTACCAGGTATCAAGTTACAAACCGGAGTGGAACCGCGGAACTTTTCGCCTCCGTTGCCTTGCAAGGCAACGGAGGCTTTTTTCACGGTCTTTGGTTTGGACTGGAGGAACATGCATGAAACAAAGCTTATCCATCCTTTTTCGGGGCATGACCCGCTTCATTTCCCTGATTAAGGAAGATGTAGCCACCGTACGGGAACGGGATCCGGCAGCTTCCGGAAAGCTGGAAGTGTTACTGCTTTACCCGGGCCTTCACGCCATCTGGTATTATCGGGTGGCCCACGCACTGCAAAACCGCGGCATGGTTTTTCTTGCCCGCGCCATTTCGCAGCATGCCGCTAAAGTAACCGGTATAGAAATTCATCCGGCTGCCCGGATCGGCAAACGGTTCTTTATTGACCACGGTCACGGAGTGGTTATTGGAGAAACCACGGAAATTGGAGACGACGTTACCCTGTATCAGGGCGTTACGCTTGGTGGTACCGGTAAGGAAACCGGCAAGCGTCACCCGAACATCGGGGATGGCGTTATGATTGGAGCCGGTGCCAAAGTGCTTGGCCCCATTACCATTGGAGCAAACACCAACGTGGCATCCGGTGCTGTAGTGTTGCAGGACATTCCGGAAAACAGTACCGCTGTTGGTGTACCCGCCCAAGTGGTACGCCGCAATGGCGTCCGGATTGACAATCTGGATCAGATTCATGTACCTAACCCGGTACAGGAAGAAATTGAACGACTGCAAGGCCAGATTGATGAGCTGACCGCTCTGCTGGAACAGGAGAAAAACAAAGAAAACTAACAGGAGATAAACACCATGAAAGTATTTAATACGCTGACTCGCCAGAAAGAAGAACTGGTACCAATGGAAGAAGGCAAGCTGAAAATTTACGCCTGCGGTCCTACGGTATACAACTATATTCACATTGGCAACGCAAGACCTCTTTGCGTATTTGATGTACTGCGCCGGTATCTGGAATATCGCGGATACGAAGTGAACTTTGTACAGAACTTCACGGACATTGATGACAAGATCATTAAGCGTGCCAATGAAGAGGGCACGGATTATAAAACTGTTTCCGAAAAGTACATTAAGGAGTTCTGGGTAGACGCCAAGGGCCTGAATGTACGGGAAGCCACCACCAATCCGAAGGCCACGGAAAACATTGACGAGATGATCAATATCATCTCCACACTGGTTGAAAAGGGCCACGCCTACGCCACAGAAGAAGGAGACGTATACTTCAGCACTAACACATTTAATGAATATGGCAAACTGTCCCATCAGCCGCTGGAAGACCTGGAAGCCGGCGCCCGCATTATGATTGGGGACGTCAAGAAGGACCCAATGGACTTTGCTCTTTGGAAGGCTGCCAAGCCGGGCGAGCCCTACTGGGAATCTCCCTGGGGCCACGGCCGTCCGGGCTGGCACATTGAATGCTCTGCCATGAACCGCCGCTTCCTTGGGGAAACCATTGATATTCACTGCGGTGGCCAGGACCTGATTTTCCCGCACCATGAAAATGAAATTGCGCAGTCCGAATGTTGCAACGGCGTACCGTTTGCCAACTACTGGATGCACAACGGCTACATTAACGTAGATAATGTGAAGATGTCCAAATCTTTGGGCAATTTCTTTACCGTGCGCGATGTAGCGGAAAAATATGGCTATGAGCCCATCCGTTATTTAATGATTTCCTCTCATTACAGAATGCCAATCAACTACAGTGTAGACAGCATTGAGCAGTGCAAGGCCTCTTTGCAGCGCCTTTACACCTGTCGTGACAATCTGGACTTTGCTTTGGAAAATGCCAGTGTAGAAGACCGTCCAACGGATTTTGAAGTAAAGAAGACGCTGGATAAGCACCGTGCTGATTTTGTAAAGTCTATGGATGATGACCTGAATACAGCAGATGCACTGGCTGCCATCTTTGAACTGGTACGGGATATTAACACGCAGGTACTGGATGGCAAGTCGTCCGAAGGCCTTCTGACCTATGCCATTGAAGAATTTGACGAACTGACCGGTGTCCTTGGCCTGATTTATAACCGCAGGAAGGAAACTCTGGATGTGGACGTAGAAAAGAAGATTCAGGAACGGCAGACAGCCCGTGCAGAAAAGAATTTTGCCAAAGCAGATGCCATTCGGGATGAACTGAAGGCAATGGGCATTATTCTGGAAGATACCCCGCAGGGTGTAAAATGGCACAAGGCATAAGATGGCATATTATGAATTAAACCCCGGCCGTCCAAATAGTTTGGAGGGCCGGGAAGACAAAGAAGTCCGCTGTTATAACTTGCTGGACAGTTTGCAGATTCCTTATGAGCAAATGGATCATCCAAAAGCGGATACCATGGAAGTATGCTTGGAACTGGACAAGTATCTGGCTCCGGCTGTTATTTGTAAAAATCTGTTTTTGTGTAACCGGCAAAAGACAGACTTTTATTTGCTCCTGATTCGGCATGACAAGAAATTCAAAACAAAGGAAATTTCCAGCCAGATTGGCAGTGCCCGTCTTTCTTTTGCCGATGACACGGCAATGGAAGAGTACTTAGACATTAAACCCGGGTCTGTTTCCATTCTTGGGTTAATGAATGATCAGGAGAATCATGTTCGCCTTTTGGTAGATGAGGATCTGTTACAGGATGACATGATTGGAGTGCACCCGTGTGTCAACACAAGCGTGCTTCGGTTGAAAACGCAGGACTTGTTTCAGACGTTCCTGCCGGCAGTGCACCATGACTATACAACCGTTCATTTAGTAGGAGAACAGGCGGAATAAGCCCACTGACAGAAAATACCGGACCACAAATTGAGAAGAAATTTTCAGTTTGTGGTCTTTTTTTGAAAATTTTTCTATTTACCCCTTGACGAGGTAGGTTGAATGGATTATTATATTGTCAACCTACCAAGCGGGTAGGTAAAACTTTCAAAGGAGAACTACCATGCTACTTTCTTTTAGAAAACAGCCAAGAACAGCAAACACCCTTTACGGAAACGGACGAATGTGCGGCTGTTGTACCTGTAAAAACTAATTCAAAATAAAAGAAAGATTGAGGAATTCTATCATGGCAAACTATAAATTCGAAACATTACAACTTCACGTAGGACAGGAACACGCAGACCCGGCAACCGACTCCAGAGCCGTGCCGATTTACCAGACCACTTCTTATGTATTCCATAACTCGCAGCACGCAGCTGACCGTTTTGGTCTTGCCGATGCCGGTAACATTTATGGCCGTCTGACCAATTCCACCCAGGGCGTATTTGAAGACCGTATTGCGGCTTTGGAAGGCGGCGTTGCCGGCCTGGCTGTTGCCTCCGGTGCAGCGGCAATCAATTACACCATTCAGGCACTGGCCAGTTCCGGAGAACACATTGTTGCACAGAAGACCATTTACGGTGGCTCTTATAACCTGTTAGCACACACCTTGCCGCTGTCCAATGGCATCAGCACTACGTTCGTAGATATTCATAATCTGGAAGAAACCGAAGCCGCCATTCAGGACAACACCAAGGCAATTTTCATTGAAACCCTTGGTAACCCGAACAGTGACATTCCTGATATTGACGCAGTTGCAGCACTGGCACACAAACACGGCCTGCCACTGGTAATTGATAACACCTTCGGTACACCGTATCTGATTCGTCCGATTGAACACGGCGCTGACGTTGTAGTTCATTCCGCCACCAAGTTTATCGGCGGCCACGGCACCACCCTTGGCGGTGTTATTGTAGACGGCGGTACCTTTGATTGGGCTGCCAGCGGCAAATATCCGTGGATTTCCGAACCAAACCCATCTTATCATGGTGTTAAGTTTACGGAAGCTGCCGGTAAAGCTGCATTTGCCACTTATATTCGTGCCATCCTTCTGCGTGACGAAGGCGCAACCATTTCCCCGTTTGCCGCATTCCTGCTGCTGCAGGGCACGGAAACCCTTTCCCTGCGCCTGGAACGTCATGCGGAAAACACCGCAAAGGTAGTAGAATTCCTGAACAGCCATCCGAAGGTTGCCAAGGTAAACCACCCGTCCCTGCCGGATCATCCGGATCATGAACTGTACAAGAAGTACTTCCCGAATGGCGGCGCCAGCATCTTTACCTTTGAAATTAAGGGCGGAAAAGACGAAGCTTACCGTTTTATTGATAATCTGGAAATTTTCTCCCTGCTTGCTAACGTTGCAGACGTAAAATCCCTGGTAATTCACCCGGCAACCACCACGCATTCCCAGTTGACAGACGCAGAACTGGCAGATCAGGGCATCAGCCAGGCAACCATTCGTTTGTCCATTGGTACAGAACACATTGATGATATTCTTGCTGATCTTCAAAAAGGCTTTGACGCTGTTTAATCATCAGCAAAGTTTGGTATAATGAATTTGTAAATCGCAGAATAAAAAGGAGAAAAAGATTATGTCTAAAGTATATACCTCTGCAGACCAACTGATCGGCGGCACTCCACTTGTTGAATTTACTCATATTGAAAAGGCAGAAGGCCTGGACGCCAAATTGGTTGCCAAGCTGGAATATTTCAACCCGGCCGGATCCGTAAAAGACCGAATTGCCAAGGAAATGATTGACGAAGCTGAAAAGAAGGGAATTCTGAAAGAAGGCTCTGTTATTATTGAACCAACCAGCGGGAATACCGGAATTGGTCTGGCATCCGTTGCAGCGGCAAGAGGATACCGCATTATCATTGTTATGCCGGAAACCATGTCCATTGAACGCAGACAGCTGATGAAAGCCTATGGCGCAGAACTGGTTCTGACCGAAGGCGCTAAGGGTATGAAGGGTGCCATTGCCAAGGCAAACGAACTGGCGCAGGAAATTCCGAACAGCTTTGTTCCGGGACAGTTCGTAAACCCGGATAACCCAAAGGCTCATTTTGAAACCACCGGCCCGGAAATCTGGGAAGACACAGACGGCGCAGTAGACATCTTTGTTGCCGGTGTTGGTACCGGCGGAACCGTTACCGGCGTTGGTAAGTACCTGAAGTCCAAGAATCCGGATGTAAAGGTAGTGGCTGTTGAACCGGCTACCTCTGCTGTTCTTTCCACCGGCGTTGCAGGTGCCCATAAAATCCAGGGCATTGGCGCAGGCTTTGTCCCGGATGTTCTTGACACCACCGTTTATGATGAAATTATTCCGGTTTCCAACGAAGACGCCTTTGCTACCGGCAAAGAAATCGGCCGCAAGGAAGGCGTATTGGTTGGTATTTCCTCCGGCGCCGCTCTGTATGCAGGCATTCAGCTTGCCAAGCGCCCGGAAAACAAAGGCAAGACCATTGTGGTTCTTTTGCCGGATACCGGAGACAGATATCTGTCTACCCCGCTGTTTGCGGACTAATTTATTTGTTCCTATCTTTGGCGATGCAGCCGTAAATCCAAAGGAGCAGTTATGCTGATTTCCACCAGAGGACGCTATGCTTTGCGCGTCATGATTGATATGGCAGAGCACTACGGGAGCGGGTATATCCCCATGAAGGATATTGCCGCCCGTCAGGATATTTCTTTAAAGTACCTGGAGAAAATTCTGCCCATTCTGACTAAGAACAAGCTGATTGAAGGTGTTCATGGAAAGGGCGGCGGATATAAGCTGACACGCTTCCCGTATCAGTACAAGGTGGGTGAAATTCTTCGCCTGACCGAAGGAGATCTTTCCCCGGTGCCCTGTTTAAGCTGTAATGCGGAGGAGTGTCCCAAAGAGGCAGACTGCCGGACCAGACCCATGTGGGAAAAGCTGGACAAGTTAATTAACAACTATTTGGATAGTGTTACCCTGGATGACTTAATCCAGGAAGGAGCCTTTTATTTAGACAGTTTATAATTGCCTGTCAAAAAAGAATACTGTTTTTAAAGAGTACGCAGATACAGCATCTGCGTGCTCTTTTTTTATGGCTTTTTTGTGTGCCTGACGGCAGAAAATTTCCCTTTGCTTTTTTGGTTAGCTTGTCCATTGCCAGCCTGTACGGAATAAGGGACAATGAAAGGAGCATTTGTCCTACTTTTTAGCAAGGAGGAAAAAATTATGATAGAGAAAACAAACAGGAAAGCTCCTAAAAACGGAAAAGCGCCGGCAGAAATTGTGGCGGAAAAGAAGAGCCACAAGAAATGGATTGCCGCGTTAATTGCACTGTTGCTGGTGGCTCTGATTGGCGGCGGTGCGGTGTATTTGCAGGACTTCTTTACCCCAAAAGATTATGAACTGTTAAGCGCGAAGGGCATAGATAGGGAAGAGGTCTTCCTGGTTGCCCACCGCGGATATCGTGCGGTGGCACCGGAAAACACGCTTCCTGCCTTTGAACAGGCAGGAAAGGCAGACTTCCGGGGCGCAGAATGTGACATTTACCGCACCGCCGACGGCGTATGGGTCATCCAGCATGACTTCATTACCACCTGGATGATGGACTGCAACAAAAAAATTGAAAAGTCTACCTATGCAGAGCTGAAAGAGCATACCGTGAACAATGGCGTAAATATTGATCAGTATCCGGATTTGAAGATTTGTACATTGGAAAAATATCTTGCGTGTTGCAAACAATATGATATGGTCCCGGTTATTGAATTAAAGAGTAAAAACAATTCAGAGTATTACCAGGAGGTAGAAGATCTGGTTAAAGCCTCCGGAGTGGAAAAGGTTATTTATATTTCTTTCTATGAAAATTGCCTGAAGGCCATGCGCTCCGTCAGCTCGGCAGATCTTTACTACCTTTGCAGTGAACTGAATGAAGAGGCCGTTAAAATTGCGCAGAGTATTTCAGATTGCGGTATTGATTTTGATGGCAATAATGAAGAAAACTATGATAATAACGCTGCGGTCATCTGTAAGGCACAAAATGCAGGACTGGCCATGGGTGCCTGGACCATTGATGACTTGGACACCATGCAAAAGCTGTTGGACCTGGGCGTCAACATGATTACCACAGACAATATTACTTATGCGCAATCCTAAGGAGGTACCCCTATATGCTTGGTGATTTTTCTTACTATAATCCAACAAAACTATACTTTGGCCAGAACGCACTGGAGTTTTTAAAGGACGAACTGGAACAGTACGGCCCGAATATCCAGTTAAGCTATGGTGGCGGATCCATTAAGAAGAATGGCATTTATGACGCCGTCCTGGCCGTTTTGAAAGAGGCCGGAAAAACGGTTTTTGAGGACCCCGGTGTTATGCCGAATCCAACGGTGGAGAAGTTGTATGAAGGTTGCCAAATCGCCAGGGAAAACAAAGTAGACCTGATTCTGGCCGTTGGCGGTGGGTCCACTTGTGATTACGCCAAAGCCGTCTCGGTCTCCACCTATTGCAAGGAAGACCCGTGGGACAAGTATTTTCTGCGCATGGAAGATGTGGACAATCCCATCATTCCGGTGGGGTGCATTTTGACCATGGTTGGGACCGGTTCGGAAATGAATGGCGGATCGGTTATTACCAATCCTGCTTCCAAGCTGAAGATTGGGCACGTGTTTGGGCCGGATGTTTTTCCGAAGTTCTCTATTCTGAATCCGGAATATACCTATACGGTTCCGCAGGCGCAGATGGTGGCCGGCATTTATGATATCTTTAACCATATTACGGAACAGTATTTTTCCGACACGGATGACAACACCTCTGATTACCTGATGGAGGGCTTAATGCGTTCTGTTGTCCATTCTTCCCGAATTGCGGTCAGGAATCCGCAGGACTATGAAGCACGCAGTAACATTATGTGGGACGCCACCTGGGCACTGAACACACTGGTGGCCAAGGGCAAAACCACGGACTGGATGGTTCATATGATTGGACAGTCCATTGGCGCTTATACCAACGCTACGCACGGCATGACATTGGCAGCGGTTTCCATGGCGTATTACCGCCACATTTGCCCGTATGGCCTGCCGAAGTTTGTTCGTTACGCACAGGCGGTCTGGGACATTGACCCGACCGGCAAAACGGACGAACAGGTTGCCGCCGAAGGACTTTCCTGCATGGAAGCCTGGATGACTGAAATCGGCTTGGTCATGAACATTACCGACCTTGGCGTTACCGATGACATGCTGGAAGGTATTGCAGACGGCTCCTTCATCCTTGACGGTGGCTACAAGACGCTGACGCACAAAGAAATTGTGCAAATTCTGAAGGAAAGCAAATAAACAAAGAAAAAGCACCTCATATTGGCAGATTGTGTCAACATGAGGTGCCCTTTTTTGAAACATATGCTTGCGTATTAGATGAGTTTATGATACAAATAAGTTGAGGAAAGGATGATACCTTTTAGTTGAATTGGAGCTTTTATCGGAATACTTATGGACCCACCCCACCGTTTTATGAAAAGGAGGATCACAATGAACAGAATATTAAAACTAGCGTGGTTGATATTAGCAATATCAATATTGGCGACATCACTGATTATTCCTGCTGCCGCATATAAGTACGAAGTTAGAGACAATGGGGGCGGATCAATTAGAGGATATCAGAACGGTTCTGCTACATCCTACACAGCAAATGCAAGTTATGCCGGTGCTTGGTCACATACAATTACAGTTGATGGAGGAAAGGGTAAAATCAAATATGGATATGATACACATCTTTTGAACGAGGATTATTGTAGTACATATCATTCTAGCAAAGGGCATCAAGCTGTCATAAGTCATGGAAGCGGCGGAGATGAAGGAGCATATTATGCTAAGGCCGGCGCGTGGACAAAAACCTTATTTGTAAAGCATGCGGCGAAGCCGGTTTGGAAATTGCTTTGCTAAAATTTTGGGTGGGAAGGCTGGTATACCAGCCTTCCCCTTTTTTGAGGTATAACAGTTATGAAATATATCAAAATACTTGTTTGTGTACTGCTGATATCTTTAGGACTGGTTTTTCAGGGAGAAGAATATGAGTCGTACATTAATTCTCTGGGGGAAACAATTTATCCCAGTCTTTATTTGCAATATGATGAAGTTGAGGTAAATGATGCAGAATCCATGATAAATGACCTTGTTGGAAACTCAGAGAAATTCAATGTTTCACTGTTTTCAGAATGTAATGAACGCAAGTCAAAAACATGTAATAAGTATACTTTGTACATATCAAATGATGCCATAAAAGAAAGGCTTCATAAAGATAACTATGTAAGAGAGGGTACTTTTGACAGTTTCCTGTCAGGTGGCTTTTCCGTTTCCTATAAGTCTTTTGATAATTTGACGGATATAAAAAACATATATTCATTTAATATTGTTGGTGCTGAGAAAGACGTTGACGAATTCGTAAATGCTGTTACAAAAAAATATAATTTCTTCTCGTATGCAGCGTGTCCCGAAGGAATATCAAACCAAGAGTCGGAAGTATATTTTATATGGACGGTAATAGGGATAATTATTTTAAGCTTGACGGTTTTTGAAATAGTCTCCAAGAAAAAAGAATTTTCTGTAAGATGGTGTTTTGGTGAAAGCAGAGGAAAAACCATAGCAACCAATATAGTGTCGGATTTTTTGGCCCTTATAGGCCTTTATATTGTTCTTGGCAAACTGATTTCTTTTATTACACCTTGTTCCTTTATGTATACAAAATCTTTAATGATTCTGACCGCTGTTTGTATAGTAAATTCTGCTTTTTGGCTGACATTGCTTTTTTCAGACATAAAAATTTCAATTAAGGGAAAAGAGATAAATAAAAGTTCTTTGGCGTTCGGCGTGATGACAAAAGTATTCGTCATGTCTGTAGGTATGATTCTTTTGTCTGACTTTATGGTTTCTTTGACATCATTTATTTCCCTTTCTGACCAAAAGGATTTTTTTGAAGAAAATAAAAATTATAGCTATGTATCAGTCTTTATAAGTGAAACAGATTCAGAAGGACGTAGTCTGTCTCAAAAGGAATTAAATTTTTACAGAACAGTTTTTAATAAGGCCAATGCACGTATTCAGGTAAAATTAAATGGGGACTTTGGACTCGGAAATAAAAATGTTCTTTATTTTAATAAGAATGCTGAAAAGTATCTGCTTGAAAGCCTGAAAATGGAAACATTCATCCCGAAAGACGAAACGCTTTATACTTTTATACCTGAAAAATATAAAACGAAATTGGCAGATAAAGAAATCAAAGAATTTAACAGAACTGCAACATGGTTAATTGATTCCTCAGAGGGGTTGACTTACAACTATGAGACTATTTATTATCCGGAAAATGTAAGATTAATAGCAATGAGTAATGGGAAAAGAAAAGCAACCAGTGAGGTTTATAAAGACCCGATTGTAGTTTTGAATACGACTGATGAGAGCCAAATCAAAAATGAAATAACAGGGGATGTAAACATAACAATTGCTAACAGCCATATCATGTATGATTTGTCAAAGATGAATCTTGACGAAGAATTATCTGCACTTGGATTTGATTCCTCCGTTGACTCGGTACTTAAAACAAATATTTTGGATGATTATAATTACCGGTACTCGTCAATGTCACATGATTTTACTGTGGAGCTCATAGAATCGTGTGTTGCTATTTTATTGATGATTATGATGCAGTATATTTTCATAAGATCTGAAATGACCTACAAGGCAAAAGAATTTGCAATAAAGAGCAGCCTGGGTTATACAAAAGCAGAAAAATACTGGGGTGTAGTTTTAATTGAAATGATTACTCTGATAATTGCTTTAGCAGTGGGACTTGAATTCGGGAATTCCATACACACAGAGTATAAATATGTCCTAACAGCGTTTACCTTGGTAACTGTAACTGACTTTATTTCAATTGCCTTTTTCGTTAATAAGGTTGAAAAAGCAAAAGTAGTAAGATTGATAAAGGGAGCAGCGTTATGATTAAGATTTCAAATTTAAATAAATCATTTAACTCCAAGCAATTATACAAAGGATTCGACATGACAATTGAAGACGGAGACTTTGTAATTTTTAAAGGACCTAGTGGTTGCGGAAAGACAACTCTTCTGAATATGATAGGAGGAATTGAGGATGCTGACTCCGGTTCGGTGGTAATAAACGGCTATGATACATCCAAAAAGAGGGATAGACAAAAAATACTGAGTGAGGAGGTCGGCTTCCTGTTTCAGAATTTTGCTTTGGTTGAGGAAAAAACGGTAAAACAGAACCTTAGCTTTGTAAAGAAAAAGTACAGACAAAATATTGAAATGAAAGATGCCCTTTCGTTCGTTGGTTTGTCAGAAGATGTTCTGAACAAAAAAGTTTATACATTGTCAGGAGGAGAACAACAGAGAGTGGCCATAGCAAGGCTCATTATGAAAAAATGCAATATTATTCTTGCTGATGAACCAACTGGCTCGCTTGACAGAAAAAATGCAGATATGGTTTTTGCTCTGTTGAATGGTCTTAATGAAAAAGGAAAAACAATAGTTCTTGTAACTCATGATTCACAACTTTTCGGAAGAGGGAAGATTGAGTATGAAATCCAATAAAAAGAAAATAATTTTAGTTGTGATAATCATTATTGTTCTTTTATTTCTGATAATTATATTTGTCAGGAAACGACAGCAGATGTATTTTGTTAAAGAATCCTTCCAGGAATATATGACAATTACGGAAGATTCCACTCTGAAAGGAGAATATTCCAATTACAAAGACGGCTATTCTTTTTCTGTTAATGGGCCGAAAGGATTATCATTGAAGGGGAATCTGGGAATATCTGATGAAGAGGGTAACCTGTTGCTAATTGTAAAAGAATACAAAAAAGGCGATGTAATATGTGTCTTATTGTCAGATAAGAATATGGAATATCCACTAATAATTAATGAAAATGGGGATATGAAAACGGGCTTGTCATACGAACCTTTTCAGGAAGATCTCTTGAGCGAAAATAAAGAAGTTATACATCAGCTTATTGTTCAATACAATCTGTGGCAAAAAGCTGCTGGAGAGGCAGATATAAATTATTTTAATTGACAATGAAGCTTCTTTTTGCACTTGATTTGAAACAGAAAACTTTTTATGTAAAATCGCCTTTTGCGGAGAATAAGGAATGAGGTGTGTAATTCATGTATGTTAAGCAATCAAATAAGAAAAAGAGCAAAATCCTTGAGGCTGTCTTTAACTTGACATTGCCGTTTCTGTTAGCAGTATCGTTGGTTTTATTAGTTGGTTGTGGAAGCAATAAGAATGGGATTAAAAAGACCTATGAAGCAACGGAGAACGGGCCGACGTACACGTATTATGAAATGGAAGACGGTACCTGGCAGTGTAAAGATAAAACCTATTCTTACAGGCTTGTTCTTACGGGAAGAATGCATAATGCAGAAAAAGACAGTACCTTTGTTGTTTTGACAGATGATTCAAAAATGACCTTTGAAGAGGTTGCAAATGCGCTTTACAGTAGTGATTCTTCTGTTATTGAAGATTTTGAAAATAAGGTAGTGGTAGTGGAAATAG
Source organism: uncultured Phascolarctobacterium sp. (assembly GCA_963640645.1). Classification (GTDB taxonomy): domain Bacteria; phylum Bacillota; class Clostridia; order Oscillospirales; family Acutalibacteraceae; genus RUG420. Next base: position 47,252 of record CAVHZY010000008.1, read on the forward strand.
ATTTGGAATAAGTTCACTATCAAAATGAAACCACCCTGCAGGCAACGAATGGTTGCTTGCGGGGTGTTTTGCTTTGTTTTGTGCGATTAGGTCTCAGTTGGGTTAGGTTTCACGGAGGTTGGAATATCCCATGAGGAATTCATCCACTTCATGGGCACAACGGCGACCTTCGGAGACTGCCCAGACAACAAGGGACTGACCGCGGTGCATGTCACCTGCGGTGAAGACTCCTGGAATGTTGGTGGCAAAGGTATCTTCGTCTTCGGTCTGAACCGTGCCTCTGGCGTTTAAGGTGACGCCGAAGGCCTGTGGTGTGGCCGGTTCGCAACCGGTGAAGCCGGCTGCAATCAGGAGAAGGTTACAGGGAATGGTCTGTTCTGTTCCTTCTACTAATTTCAGCTGACGATCCTGGAAGGTGACTTTGGAAATGACAATTTCCTTCAGTTCTCCTTTTTTATTGCAATGATATTCCTTAACCGTAGTTTCAAACAGACGCGGATCCGTGCCGAAGCGGGAAATGGCCTCTTCGTGACCGTAGTCTGTTTTCAAAACCTTAGGCCACTCCGGCCACGGGTTAGAATCACTGCGCTCCTTTGGCGGCTGAGGCATCATTTCCAGAGCGGTAATGGATTTACAGCCGTGCCGGAGTGCGGTGCCAATGCAGTCATTGCCGGTATCACCGCCACCAACGACAACAACATGTTTGTCTTTGGCAGAAAGGAAATCCTTGTTTTTCAAAAGCGTGGCAGTGTCTCTGGCTTCTTCCGTCTTCCAGGTGCCGGTAGATTCTTCCAAACCGTGGTCCAGCAGACTCTTAGTGGTTTCTTTTAAGAAATCAACGGCATAGTAGATGCCTTTGATGGCGTTGGTGTCAGCTCCGGCAAGCGGACGGGCCTGTTTGGCACCGCAGGCCAGTACTACGGCATCAGCGGTTTTTAACAGTTCTTCGGCAGACAGATCCTTCCCGACTTCTATGCCGGTGCGGAAGGTAACCCCTTCGGCTTCCATCAGCTTCTGACGGCGGTAGATAACACTTTTGTCCAACTTCATGTTGGGAATGCCATACATCAGGAGGCCGCCGATGCGGTCGTCCCGTTCATAAACGGTAACCTGATGACCGCGGTGGTTTAATTCGTCCGCAACGGCCAGTCCGGAAGGACCACTGCCGATAACGGCAACCTTTTTCCCGCTTCTGACGGTAGGAATCCGCGGTTGCATATAACCTTTGGCAAAGGCTGTTTCAATGACAAAGAGTTCGTTGTCATGAATGGTAACTGCATCGCCATAAAGACCGTTAATACAGGCTTTTTCACACAGGGCGGGACAAACACGTCCGGTAAATTCCGGGAAATTGCTGGTCTTTCTTAGGCGGGACAGCGCATGTTCATCATGCTTGTTGTAAATCTGATCATTCCACTCCGGAATCATGTTGTGGAGCGGGCATCCGGTTACCATGCCGGACAGCTTTAAGGCGGATTGACACATGGGAACACCGCAGTTCATGCAGCGGGCACCCTGTTCCCGACGCCTGGCTTCCGAAAGGGGTTTGTGGAACTCCTTAAAGTTTTGTAACCGTTCCTTCGGTGCAATGTCGGTATTGTTTACTCTGTCATATTCTAAGAATCCGGTTGGTTTACCCATTGTGCGTCACCTCCTCGAAGGCTTCCAGTACAGCACTTTCGTGCGGAACGCCTTGTTCTTCATAACGGCTGATGGCAATCAGCATGCGCTGATAGTCATTCGGTACAATTTTCTTGAAATCCGGAAGACGTTCTTCAAAGTTTGTCAGGATTTCCTTGGCAAGCGTAGAACCGGTTTCTTTTTCATAATCTTCCAAAATGGCTTTCAATTCCAGGATGTCATATTTGTCAGTAACTTCCTGGATGGTGTCCATGTCTTTGTTCATTTTCCGATACAGAGAGTGATCTGTATCCAGAACGTAGGCAATACCGCCGGACATACCGGCTGCAAAGTTCTTGCCGGTTGGACCCAGGATAACGGCACGACCGCCGGTCATATATTCCAGACCGTGGTCACCGCAGCCTTCTGCAACGGCGGTTGCGCCGGAATTGCGGACACAGAAGCGTTCACCGGCAACGCCGCGGATATAAGCTTTACCGGAAGTGGCACCGTACAGTGCCACGTTGCCGACAATAATATTTTCTTCTGCACGGAAGGTGGCTTTTTCAGAAGGAACAACTACCAGCTTGCCGCCGGAGAGTCCTTTGCCAAAGCCGTCGTTGGCGTCTCCGGTCAGGCGAATGGTAAGTCCCTTCGGGATAAAGGCGCCGAAGGACTGACCGCCTCCGCCTGTGGCGCGAACCACAAAGGTATCTTCCGGCAGGTTCTGCCCAAAGATACGGGTAATATCCGAACCCATCATGGTACCGAAAGAACGGTCTGTGCTGGAAACGGTAACAGAAACTTCCTGCTGTTCCATCTTCTCTGCAGCCTTACGGGCTTTGCCGGATGGCATGTCGGCTGGGGCTTTCCCGGTTCCGGCAAGTGTGGTTTCTGCACCGGCTTCTGCTGTTGGAACCGAAATGCCGGCCGATTTCAAAGACTTCTGCAGAACCGGAAGCAGAACGGTTTTATCTTTGGTCTTTTCCAGATGGAAATCATATACGTGTTCTCTGTTAAAGTGAGAATTTTCTGCGTGGGCATAGGCCGGATCCAGAATGCGGGAAAGGTCTATTTCTTCTGCCCGACGGGTTACCAGGTTGTCTCTGCGCTTCAGGCAGTCTGTACGGCCGACCATTTCGTCTACCGTGCGGAAGCCAAGTTTAGACATGATGACACGTAATTGCATGGCGATGAAGCGCATGTAATTCATAACATATTCCGGTTTTGCGGAGAAGCGTCCCCGCAGGGTCTTGTTCTGCGTGGCAATGCCGGCAGGGCAGGTGTCTTTGTTACAGACACGCATCATCATACAACCCATGCAAACCAGAGGACCGGTGGCAAAGCCGAATTCTTCGGCACCAAGGAGTGCAGCAATGGCAACGTCCCGGCCGGTCATCAGTTTGCCGTCTGTTTCAATGCACACCTTGTCCCGAAGGCCGTTAGCCAGAAGGGTTTGGTGTGCTTCGGCAAGGCCGAGTTCCCACGGCAGACCGGCATGGTGGATGGACGAATACGGTGCTGCACCGGTGCCACCGTCATAACCGGAAATCAGAATAACCTGGGCGCCGGCCTTGGCAACGCCGCTGGCAATGGTGCCGACGCCGGATTCCGAAACCAGCTTAACGGAAATGCGGGCATACCGGTTGGCATTCTTTAAGTCATAAATTAACTGTGCCAGGTCTTCAATAGAGTAAATGTCATGGTGCGGAGGCGGGGAAATTAAGGATACGCCCGGGGTAGAGTACCGTGTATTGGCAATCCACGGATACACTTTCATGCCCGGCAGATGTCCGCCTTCGCCCGGCTTGGCACCCTGAGCCATTTTAATCTGGATTTCAACGGCACTGTTCAAATAGGCACTGGTTACGCCGAATCGCCCGGAGGCAACCTGTTTAATGGCAGAGTTGCGTTCTGTATTGAACCGGGCCGGATCTTCGCCGCCTTCACCGGTGTTGGATTTGCCGCCCAACCGGTTCATGGCAATGGCCAGACATTCGTGGGCTTCCTTGGAAATGGATCCGTAGGACATGGCCCCCGTTTTAAAGCGCTTGACAATTTCTTCTACCGGTTCTACTTCTTCCAGCGGAATCGGTTCTTCCTGCGATACAAAACCCATTAATCCGCGAAGGGTATGCGGATGTGCAGTGTCATTTACCAGATCCGAATATTTCTTGAAGAGCTCAAAGTCTCCTTCCCGAACGGCGCGTTGTAAGGTGACAATGATTTCCGGACTGTATAAGTGGTCTTCCTTATCCTTGCCGCTGCGCAGGCAGTGGAAACCAACGCTGTCTAAGGTGGTGTCGGTTCCAAGGCCCAGCGGGTCAAAGGCGTGGTCATGGCGGAAGGCAATGCCTTCTTCAATTTCCTTCAGGGTGATGCCGCCTACGCGGGAAACTGTACCGGTGAAGTACCGATGAATGACTTCTTCTGACAGGCCGACCGCTTCAAAAATACGGGCGGACTGATAGGACTGAATGGTGGAGATACCCATCTTGGCGGCAATTTTAACAACGCCGTGCAGGAGGGCCATATTGTAGTCATCAATGGCAGTGTGGTAGTCCTTATCCAGAATGCCCTTGTCAATTAATTCGGCAATGCATTCATGTGCCAGATAAGGGTTAATGGCACGGGCACCAAAGCCAAGCAGGGTGGCCATCTGATGAACGTCTCTTGGCTCTGCGGATTCCAGAACAATAGAAACTTTGGTGCGCTTTTTGGTGCGAACCAGGTGCTGTTCTACGGAGGATACCGCCAACAAAGACGGGATTGGAACGTGGTTTTCATCTACGCCACGGTCGGAAAGAATAATGATGTTCTTTCCGTTGGCAGCGGCACGGTCAACTGCAATGTTCAGCTGGTCCAGTGCACGCTCCAAAGAGGTGTTCTTGTAATAAAGCAGAGAAATGGTAACGGCATGGAATCCCGGCTGATCCAGAGACTTGATCTTCATCAGGTCAACGCCGGTCAGAATGGGATGGTTAATTTCCAGCACACGGCAGTTTTCTGCTTTGTCATGCAGCAGGTCACCATCGGAACCGACATAAACGGTGGTGTCGGTAACAACCCGCTCCCGCAGGGAGTCAATAGGAGGGTTGGTTACCTGTGCAAACAACTGTTTGAAGTAGTTAAACAATAATTGATGCTGTAAGGAGAGAACGGCAAGGGGAGCGTCATGCCCCATGGAAGCGGTGGCTTCAATGCCGTTTTCCGCCATCGGCAGGATGTGACTGATGACGTCTTCATAGGAGTACCCAAAGACTTTGTATAACTGATCCCGCAGGACCTGGTCATGGGTAGGAATCTTCTTATTAGGAATATCCAACTTGGACAGCCTGAGCAGGTTGCGATCCAGCCATTCACCATACGGATGGCTGCCTGCATACCGGCTCTTGCATTCCTGGTCGGTAATAATCTTCTTCTGCTTGGTATCTACCAGTAAGATTTTGCCCGGTTCCAGTCGGGACTTCTGGACTACGTGCTCCGGTGGAATATCCAGAACGCCGACTTCAGAGGCCAGAATCAGACGGTTATCATCCGTAATGTAATAACGGGATGGACGAAGTCCATTCCGGTCTAATGTGGCACCCAGCAGTTCACCATCGGTGAACAGAATGGCCGCAGGACCGTCCCAGGGTTCCATCATGGTGGCATAGTAATGGTAAAAGTCTTTCTTATCTTGTCCCATAAAGCGGTTGTGCTTCCACGGTTCCGGAACAATGGCCATCATAGCCAATGGAAGCGGCATGCCGTTCATGTACAGGAATTCCAGGGTGTTATCCAGCATACCGGAGTCAGAACCGGTAGCGGTAATAACCGGGAAAATTTTGTCAATGTCATTCTGGAACACGTCAGAGGACATGGTTTCTTCACGGGCCAGCATACGGTCAATGTTACCGCGGATGGTGTTAATTTCACCGTTGTGGGCAATCATGCGATACGGATGGGCCCGTGTCCAGGACGGATTGGTGTTGGTGGAGAAACGGGAATGCACAATGGCAATGGCGGTTTCGTAATCCTTGTCCTGCAGATCCTGATAGAATTTCCGAAGCTGTCCCACTAAGAACATGCCTTTATAAACAATGGTGCGGGAAGAAAGAGAGCAAATATAAGTGTCTTCACTGGATTGCTCAAATTCGCGGCGAATAACATATAAGCGCCGGTCAAATTCAATGCCGGTTTCTACATCGTCCGGCTTTTGAATAAAGCATTGCATAATGCAGGGCATGGTGGAAAGCGCAAGGTCTCCAAGCACATCTTCCTTCACCGGAACGGCACGCCAGCCAAGGATGGTCAGGCCGTCTTTGGCGGCAATGACTTCCATCATCCGCATGGCAAAGGTCCGTTTCAATTTGTCATTGGGGAAGAAGAACATACCAACGCCATATTCCCCGTGGGAACCAAGGCGAATGCCTTCTTCTTTTGCGGCTTTCAAAAAGAATTTATGGCTGATCTGGGTCAGAATACCAACGCCGTCACCGACTTTTCCGGTGGCGTCCTTTCCGGCGCGGTGTTCCAACTTCTCCACAATGTGGAGGGCGTCATCCAGCACCTGATAGTCCCGGTGACCGTCAATGTTGACCACAGCACCGATTCCGCAGGCGTCTCTGTCCGTGGTAAGTCCGCGGTAGAATTGCTCCTGCTGTTCGGGGGTGTACGGTTGATTCTTCATAGGCATCACTCTTCAAACATTCTTTCTTGTATTTTAAAGAAATTAGGCGTAATAGACGGAACGGGGCCTTTGAGTCAGACTCAAAGACCCCATTGCCTTCAGTGCAGCAATTTTACACCCGTTAAAAAAGCCCTGTCAAGCGCGAATCAATGGCTAAATTACAACAAAAATCGGGATTTTCGAGTGAGTGAAAACTCACACAGGAAAATCCCGGTTTTTTTGTTCTCTTTGATTAATTTCTTGGCAAAAATGCGGATTAATTTGTGGAAGCGTCCGCGGCGGTAGTTTCCACATTATACTCTTTTGCCTGTCTGCCGGAGATGGTCTGGTCAGAGACTTTACCGTCTTCATCTACCTTCATGGCGTTGGCATAAACCCATTCCAGATATTCATCCGGGAACTGTTTGTCCATTAAGCGTTCAATGGCAGTGGTGGCAGGCTTGCCTTCCTGGCGTTCATTGTAACGAACCATGGCTTCTGCCGAACTAATGGAGTCATATACCAGGAAGATGGCCATAATAATAAAGGCAATTTTCCCCGGCTTAATAGGTACTTTGTCAATCAGCTTGGTAATGCCCGGTGCAATCAGCTTAGCCCAAACAACACCCAGGATACCCCAGAAGCAGGAGTACAAAGCACAAATTCGGCCGTTGATATTTAATGGCATGTTGGAGTAGTCCCAGCTGACGCTGCCGAATACAATTTCTTCCCCAAGGGACATGATATACTCCGCCAATGACATCCAGAAAAAGGCTTTTAAGAAAACCTTCCAAACAGGAACATTCTTGTCTTTGTGGAGAAGCAGTGTCAGAACAACGCCACCCAGGCCATAGGCCAGACCAAACGGACCATAGACCAGGCTTTGACGACTTTCCCAGAATCCGTTGGTAATCCGCCCAAATACCATTTCAATGCAGTACCCGATAACAGAACAGATGACCAGAATCCAGAAAATTTCATATCCGCTTAAACGTTCCGGGTCTCCGCGGTCATAGAAGTGACTTTTAAAGTACTTCCAGTTGGTCATGGTCATCTGGTCCACTGTATTTTGCGGTAGTTTCTTCAGGTCTTTGGAAGCAATGGCCTGTTCCGTTTCTATGGAATCCACAATAGAGATTCCCAGATCATTGCTTTCTTCCAGAATTTTAATCCGCTTTTCTTCCAGTGTGTCCAGTTTCTTTTCCAATCTGACCTGTTTTTTTTCCAGCCGACGGGAATTTCTTTCTTGTTCTTTCAGCAACTTGGATTGTTTTTGATCCAGCTTTTTCTGGATTCTTTCTTCTTTGTTGCCCACAATTTCACATCCTTATCATAAAGATTTCAACTCAAGGCGATTATATCATAAAGCTTCTTTTTTCCCAACAGAAAAACTTTTACAAATGGCTTAAATGTGTTAAAATTAGGCCATTAGTTTTTGCTAACAAAAACTGTTTCTTCCAAAAAGAGAGGAGTAAAACCATGGAGTTACAGGACGCACGTAATCAGATTAATGAAATTGATGAACAGCTGGTCAAGCTGTTCCAGAATAGAATGGAACTTTCCAAGGAAATTGCCGTTGCCAAAAAGGGACAAAATTTACCGGTATACAACCGCGGCCGGGAACGGGAAATTTTAAATTCCGTCTGCGATTTAGCCGGAACCGATTTGGAAAGTTATGTACAGGTTTTATACCATGCCATTTTTGATGTCAGCCGGGAATATCAGCAGCAGATTATCGGATCCGGCTCCAAGCTGCCGGCGGAGATTGCGGCAGCCATGGAAAAGACGGAGGCGGTGTTCCCAAGCCGTGCAGTAGTTGCCTGCCAGGGAATTGAAGGCGCCCATTCACAGAATGCCTGTGACAAACTCTTTACGTTGCCGAATATCCTGTATGTTAACAGCTTCCGTGGAGTTTTTCAGGCAGTAGAACAGGGCCTTTGCCGTTTTGGCGTTCTGCCAATTGAAAACAGTACGGCAGGTTCGGTCAACGAAGTATATGACCTGATGAAAAAACATAATTTCTACATTGCCAGAAGCATTAAACTGCGGGTTGACCATAACCTGCTGGCCAAGAAGGGCACCAAACTGTCTGACGTAAAGGAAATCTTCTCTCATCAGCAGGCCATTGACCAGTGCAGTGACTTCTTAAAAACCCTGGAAGGCGTTAAAATCACGGCTTGTGAAAACACCGCTGTAGCCGCCAAAATGGTTGCCGAAAGTCCGCGCACGGATGTGGCTGCCATTTCTTCCAAAAACTGCGCAACGCTGTATAGCTTAACCAATCTGACGGATGACATTCAGAACAATGATAACAACTACACCAGATTTATCTGCATTTCCAAAGATATGCTGGTTTATCCGGGCGCGGACAAGGTCAGCTTAATGTTCAGCCTGTCCCATAAACCGGGTGCTCTGTACAGTGTACTGTCCAGATTCTCTGCTTTGGGTCTGAACCTGACAAAGCTGGAAAGCCGTCCGGTACCCGGAAAAGACTTTGAATTCTTATTCTACTTTGACCTGGATGCCAGTGTGGCAGACGAACGGGTTCTGAAGCTTCTTGGGGAATTTGATGACGAATTTGATTTCACCTTCCTGGGTGCTTACTCGGAAGTTATTTAAGAGCTGAATCGCAAATGAAACCATGGCGGAACGTCTAAAAGCAGGCTTTCTGCCATGGCTTTTTTCTGCCCGTTTTGTCAAGCACTTTTTTCGTATAATTGTGGCTGCAAATTTTGGCAAAAGCTCTGATTGACGCGGAAAGTAAGCGCTGTGTAGTATATATTTGTATGTAATTTTTCGGGCAAAAACCGTATCGGAGGAAATAGAACTTATGAACACAGTAGAACTTGTGACCAATTGCGGAACGCTGAAAGGACTGGACCTGGAAGATCACCGGGAATTCCTTGGCATTAAGTACGCAAACGCCGGACGCTGGGAGTATCCGGAAGTAGTAACTTCTTGGGACGGCGTTTTAGATGCTACCTATTTTAAAGAGTGCTCCTATCAGCATCGGGGCTTTGATGATGACGCCACGGTTAATCCGTTTTACCATTATGAATTTCGGGACGGTCTGGAATTTACCTATAGTGAAGACTGTCAGTTCCTGAATATTTATGTGCCAAAGCAGGCAGAAAACTGCCCGGTCTTTGTTTATATTCATGGCGGCAGTTTTACCGGTGGCAGTTCCAATGAGGCACAGATTGACGGCAGTCACTTTGCAAAAAACGGCATTATTTTTGTGTCCCTGAATTACCGCCTGAACGCCTACGGATTTTGTTCCCATCCGGATTTGACGGATGATCAGGGGCGCTGTGGCAATTTCGGCCTGTATGATCAGGTAGAAGCTCTTAGATGGATTAAGGACAACATTGCAGCGTTCGGCGGCAACCCGAACAACATTACGCTGTCCGGGCAAAGCGCGGGCGCCATGAGCGTAGACATTCACCTTTCCAATCCACTTTGCAAGGGCTGGTTTTCCGGTGCCGTTCTAATGAGCGGCGCGGGCATGCAGCGCTTCCTGGCCAAGCCGCTGATGCCGGAAAAGACCAAGGCCTTTTGGGACAAGATTATTGAAAATGCCGGCTGTAAGGACATTTTTGAACTGAAGAAAGCGGACAAAGAAGTGTTGTACCGCGCCTGGAACAAAGCCTGCAAAGAAGATTACAAGCTGTTAAGCATGCTGTATACCCTGCCTGTCTGTGACGGCACCATTATTACAAAAGAAGGCTTTAATAAGCATACCATTCCGGAATTGCCGAAAGTATTTGGAATTACCAAGAATGACATGGTGCCCATTATTCTGCAGCGCATAGACAAAAAGTGGGTTGCGGCAGACAAAAACAGCCCTTGCTACATTTACTACTTTGCGCGCTCTTTGCCCGGAGACGAAAAGGGCGCATGGCACTCCGCTGATCTGCTTTATGCCTTTTCCACCCTGGACCGGAACTGGCGGCCGTTTGAAGACGTGGACCGCAGAATTTCGGATCAATTGGCGGAATCCTTCATGGCCTTTGCAAGAAACGGCAATCCGAACTGCAATGCCATTCCGCATTGGGAACCGGGCACCAAAAAGGTCATGTCCTTTGGGGAAACCACAAAGGAAGAGCCCTGGAATAAGAAAGAACTCCTGAAAAATACAGTAAACGGGGGTGCCTCCATTTAATGAAATTCCATCATGTGTTTCAATTGACGCAGAAAACAGATACGCACAGAGAATACCATGCAGACGGCATGAATGCCCATCTGGATTTTATCAGCGGCAGTGCCATGCGCGTTGCCCTGTTCCGGGATGGCGCCGAACCGTTGCCCACTTTTACCGTAGATCCGGATAATGACCTGCTGCCCCACGGAAGGGACCGTCTGTCCCTGAAGGGCATGCAGTGTGTGGCGCCCGCCGTGAAAACAGAAGCGAGAAAAGAGCATTTCACTTTGGATTGCGGTATTACTGTTCATCTGGATTTAACCAATTTCCTTTTGTCTTATGAAAAAGAGGATGCCCTTCTGTTTTCGGACCGGGCGCCCCTTGCCTATAATTTGGAAGGGGAATTCGGAAACGGATCATACCACTACATCGCCAGAGAAGACGGAGAGCATATCTTTGGCCTTGGGGACAAGAGCGGCCCTATTGACAAGGCCGGCCGGGTTTATCGCATTGAAACAGCGGACAGCATGGGCTTTGATGCGGCCAATACGGATCCGTTGTATAAGCACGTTCCATTTTACCTTTGCGAAAATTCCGTTGGTGCCTACGGCATTTACTATGACACGTCAGATACATCCTTTGTGGATTTTGGCAGGGAAATTAACAATTACTATTGCCATTTTAAGTACTTCAGGACGGAAGACGACTGCCTGGTTTACTATGTGTTCTTTGGAAGCAGGTTGTCTATTCTGCAACAGTACGCCCGTCTTTGCGGAAAGCAGGCTTTTCCGCCAAAGTGGAGCTTTGATTACTGCGGCAGCACCATGGCTTACACGGATGCACCGGATGCCGAAAAGCAGATGCAGGGCTTCTTAGACACGCTGCAGAAACTGGACATCAGCTGTCAGGCGTTTTATCTTTCCTCCGGTTACACCTCTATTGACAATCTGCGATGTGTCTTCCACTGGAATTATGAAAAATTCCCGGATCCCAAAGCCTTTATTGCTTCCTATCTGCAGGAAGGGGTCCACCTGATTCCGAATATTAAGCCGGCCTTTCTGACGTCCCATCCCATGTATGCAGAACTTGCCGAAAAGGGCCTGTTTGTGAAAAATCCAGACGGAACACCTTATGTTACACAGTTCTGGGACGGGGTAGGCAGTTACCTTGACTTCACCAACCCGGACGGTTTTGCCTTCTGGAACAGCCAGGTAACAGAAAAACTGCTGGACTTCGGTATTGATGCTACCTGGAATGACAACAATGAATTTGATATTAAGGCAACGGATGCCATGGCCTATGGCTTTGGCAAAAAGGAAGTTCCGGCATCACGGATTCGCCCAATTCTGACCTATTTAATGGTGCTTTCCTCTTATCAAGCACAGCGGAAAAAGGATCCGGAAAACCGACCGTTCCTGTCTACCCGTAGTGGCAGCAGTGCGGTGCGCCGGTTGGCACAAACCTGGTCCGGGGACAACTTTACGTCCTTCCATGACTTGCGTTTTTGCCATTATGTAGGCATGACCATGTCTTTGTCCGGATTTTATTTCTATGGGCATGACCTTGGCGGCTTTTCCAGCGATATGCCATCGGAAGAACTGCTGCTTCGCTGGATGCAGCACGGTGTCTTTGAACCCCGCTTTACCATTCATTCCTGGAATGGGGACGGCTCGGCAACCATGCCCTGGAGTTATCCGGACGCACTGCCCGGAGCCAAAGCCATTCTGCGGCAAAGACGCAGCCTGATTCCTTACCTGTATAACTGCGCTTATAACAGTGTGGAAGAAGACGTTCCAATGCAGGCGCCAACCTTCCTTTATTATGGCGATGCAGCCATAGACGTAAATACCACAGACTTCCTTGTTGGACGGGACCTGTTGGCCTCCTGCGTCCTTGACGAAGGAGCCGCCGGCGTCTCCGTTTACCTGCCTGCGGAGGATGACTGGTACTTACAAAGCAACGGCACTTATTACGCCGGCGGTCAGACCGTAACCCTGCCGGTTCCGGCCGACCAACCGGTCCCGTATTTTGTGCGCGCAGGTGCCGTATTCCCAGTAGATACAGGACTTTGCACGTATCATGCAGAAGAGAAAACGGTGTTCACAGTATACCCTGTAAAGGAAGGCACCTTTACTGCTAAATTCTTCTCAGATGATGGAAAATCTTTCCAATATTTGGAAAATAACTGTGTCAGACTGGAATTCCAGGTTTGCTGTACCAGGGATTCCGTTACCGTTGTAGCGGTTAACAAAGGCAATCAGATTTTGCTTCCGGAATTGAAGCTGGTGGAAACTGACAGCAGGGAATTCCAGGTAATTATGAAGGACTTGGAACAGGGATAATGACCCACAAATAAAAAAGCGGCCCTTTGCGGGCCGCTTTTTTTGCATGGATTTTCAGGAAGAAATGCTTATTTCTTTTCTTCCAGCTGGTTGATCATTCTGCAGTGGTTCAGATACAGTGGCTGCAGTTCCCTGGCATTTGTTGGAGGCAGGAATCCGCCAACAACACCAAGATGATCATAGGGCAGGGTGTCATAAACGTACCACATACCAGGCTGTGGGTCACCCTTCAGATCATGCAGATCCATATGTGGTTCTGCAAGCGGTGCGGTTTCAGAAATGGTTGGAACCAGACCGTCATTGCGCAGCCAGTGTTCGTCAATTGGATAATCATCCACGGTATTTTTACTGTAGTTACCAATGGAGCGGGACATAGGCCAGAAGAGCGGGCACATAGACAGACGCGGTGTCTGACGTGGCTTCAGCGAGGCAAACATCTGGGATGTTTTGCAGCATGGCCAGGAGAAGTAGTATACGTTTGGCAGTGTCTTAATGAGTGCGTTAACTTCTTTTGCACCCTGCATGGTCAGGTCATACCAAACGTTGTCATGGGCATCCTTAATTTTCTTCTGCTTTTCTTTGGAGAATGGCAGGCTCTTCACGTGACCCGGTTTGTCACATTCAATCAGATCCCACTGCTCCATGTGGCTTTCATAAATTTTGCCAAGCAGGTTGTTGCCGGAGATGTTAGCTAACATATAGGTAACGTCTTCCAGTTTGCTCATAACGTCTTTGGCAGAATACAGAAGGGTGGTACCTTCGTGAACGGAAGCAACGGCAGTAATGGAATAAATCCAGTCTGCTTTTCCGCCGGTAAAGAAATCAGACAGTTCCCCTTCCGGAGTGGCTGCTTTTTCTTCTTCGGAGCCGTAAGCCATTAATGTGGCAAACAGACGAATGGTGGCACCGCCAAAGGAGTGACCAAACAGGTTTACTTTTTTGTCCGGGCCAAAGCCTTCAAACAGCGGTTTGTCATAGGTTCTGCCGTACCGTTTGTGACCGTATTTTTCTGCATGAGCGGCGCCATAATCAACGGTTCCACCCATAAGCTGTGCATAAAGTTCACAGGCACGGTCCCAGGCACTGGCATACTTTCCGACAGACGGGGCATATACTTCAAAGCCCTGTTCCCGCAGAAAAGCAGGCGTGCTGCCGGCCAGCATGCCCCAATACGGTACAAACAGGTCGGCAAGTTCGTCTTTGCCGTAACCGAGCATACCGTGTACCAGGACATACGGATAATTGGTTTTAAATTCCATTAATAATCCTCCTTTAATAAGCTGAAAAATAACAGTTTCATTATACAATATCGTTATTTTGACTTGCAACAATTAAGTTTTTATCTGCAATTTTGTGTTATTTCAACAAAACTGTCGGTTTTATTGTTTTGTAAGCTGTTCACAGCAAAATTCCCAGAATTGTTCTGCTGTATCCGGAAGAAAAGTGCCACGTTTCCGGGAAAGATAGGCAATGCGAGTTGGGTCCGGGGAGCGCAGAGGCAAAACAGTTAACGGAAGCGTTTGGAAGAACGGGCTGTCCGGTAATACGGCAATTCCGAACCCGGCAGCCACCAAACCGGCAATAACCACATCTTCTTCGGTTTCCATAGCAATGGTTGGTGCTGCATTAATTGCGCAAAAAAGAGCATCCACTTTTTTACGTAATCCGGAGCAGGAGGCAAAGAAAATTTGCGGATAAGGGAGCGTCTCCTGCAAAGCAACGCTTTGCTTTTGACTGAGCGGGTGATGCAGTGGTGTTATAACAACAAACGGAGAACGCTGAAAGGGGACGGATTCCATGATATTCAGATCCCCGGCGGAAGAAGTAAAGCAAAAATCCAACTGCTTTTCTTCTACTGCTTTCAGCAGATCCCGGCTAAGTCCGTTCCCGCTGTGAAGCTGAAAACGGATGTCCGATGCGTTTTGTTCCTGAAACTTTTGCATAAGGTTAGGTACTAAGCCGGTTCCTAAAGTGCGAATACTGCCCAGTAGAATAAGTCCTCCGCTATGACCTGCTTCCTGCACAATTCGTGTACCACTGTCCAGGGTACTGAGCGAATTTTGCACGGTATGCAGAAATTCCTGCCCGTAGCGGGTAAGACGAATACATCGCCCGGTCTTTTCAAATAGAGGGACTCCTAATTCCTGCTCTATTTTGGAAATGGCGTAGGTCAGGTTCGGCTGGCTGACATGAAGCTGCTCTGCAGTTTTACCGTAGTGTTGCAGATGAGCCAGAGCTTCAAAATAGCGCAGATGGTCCAGGTTCACAAATAAGCACCTCCGGTATTCATAAAAAATATGGATTGATTCTATAAATATATTCCGTTTGTTCCGGAAAAATAGGCGGCCTATAATGATTTTGTAAGAGTTCGTTAAAAAAATAACGAATAAAAAGATAAAGCAAAAGAGACAGGAGGAGTAACAGATGGAGCGGAAAGTCGTTTTAATTACCGGTGGTGCAATGGGGCAGGGCAAAGCACACGCCCTGAAATATGCACAGAATGGTTTTGACGTGGTCCTGGCCGATATGCAGGACCCGGAAGGCGAAACCTTTAAAGCAACCGTTGCGGAAATTGAAGCAACCGGCGCAAAGGCACTGGCAGTCAAATGTAATGTTTGTTCAGATGAAGAAATGCAGAAGCTTTTTGCGGAAGCATGGGAGACCTTTGGACGATTAGATGTTGTTATTGCCAATGCGGGCGTCATTAATTTTGGATACACCTGGGAGCTGACCGATGCACAGGTGGAAAAGGTCATTGATATTGACCTGATTGGTACCTGGCGTACAGACAAATATGCGGCACTTTATATGCGCAAGCAGGGCTTTGGCCGGATTATTAATATTTCTTCTACCTCCGGTCTGTATGGTACACCGAAGCTGGCCACTTATTGTATGGCCAAGTGGGGTGTCCGCGGTCTGACCAAGACGCTGGCACAGGAGTTGAAAGACACGGAAATTGTGGTCAATAATGTTTGCCCAACGAAGGTAAAAACACCAATGTGTGAAACAGACAGCTATGTTCAGTTTATTAATGACCTGACCGGAAAGGACTTTAAAAACTGGCAGGAAATGTATGACAGTGTACCTTTCTTAGACGTGGAAGACATTGCGGATATGGTTTACTGGCTGGGTACCAGTCGCGCTGCAGGTAAATTCAGCGGACGCGACCTTGGCCTTGACCTTGGCACACTGCAGCAATAAGGAGGAAACCAACCATGAAGATTACAAATAAGACCCGCTGGCGTGTATTTGCAGGCGTCTGGATTCAGAGTCTGTTTACGTCTGCTACCGCATTTTTTAGTTTGTTTGCTCTTCCGCTTACGGATCAGTTTGGATGGAACAGTTCCGAATTCAGTATGGCATACACTATCTATATGTTTGTGTACTGTGCTGTGGGCTTTGCGGGTGGATTCCTGGCAGAAAAACTGCAGCCTCGTGTAGCAATTTACCTGGGATTGGCTTTCTTCTCTGCAGGCTGGTTCCTGACCGGTTTTGCCTCTTCCATTCCACAGTTATACCTGTTCTACGGTATCATGGCCGGCGCAGGTGCGGGTACCATTTACCCGGCATGTTTGCCGACCGCATTAAAGTGGTTCCCGGATAAGAGCGGCTCTATTTCCGGTCTGGTACAGGCCGGCGCTTCCTGCGGACCATTCATCATGTCCCCGGTTGCCCAGTGGCTGATCAGCACCTATGGCGCACAGTCTGCCTGCCGTATTCTGGCTATCATTTTCCTGATTGGTGTTGGTGCCGTGGCATGGATGATTGTTCCGTGTCCGGAAGGCTGGATTCCGGAAGGCTGGACGCCTACCGCAACCCAGGCCAGTGAACTTCATACCAAGAATTACAACATTCCTGCCATGGTAAAAACCCCGGTATTCTGGGTTATGTTAGTCATGTTTATCTTTGCAAATGCAGCCGGTACCATGATGGTTAGTGCTACCTCGCCGATTGCACAGAATCAGATTGGTCAGTCCTCCATGACAGCGGCCATGTGCGTTAGTATCATGACCCTTGCCAACATGCTTGGCCGGATTGGATTTGGCTTCATTTATGACAAGTTGAAAGGCTGGTATTCCCTGGCACTTGTTCTGGCAATTAACGGATTGTCCATGTGTATGCTGACAGTGGCGCACAATCTGCCGTATTTCATTGTCTGCATCTGCCTGGTAGGTTTCTCCTTCGGCGGTCTGCTGGTAGTCTTTGCACCTATTGTTAAGGCGGTGTTTGGCTCTAAATACTATAACCGGAACTATGGCCTGATTTTCATTGGTTACGGCATTGGTGCCTTTGTTGGCCCTAAGATCAGCGCCAGCTTCTATGACAGCACAGGTTCTTATGTGGCCGGTTACATTGGCTCTGCCATCCTGGCTGCTGCTGCAATTGCACTGGTCTTTGTTGCAAAGAAACTGACAGCTTCTATGAAAGCAGCTGATGAACAGGCCTGATCGTCTTCAGTGTAGCATAGAAAACAGGCCTTTGCCACAGGCGTAAAAAGAAACAAAAAGCCCCACTGTGGAGTTATCCACAGTGGGGCTTTCCTTTTAGTGGCGGAGAGGATGGGATTCGAACCCATGTGGGGTTGCCCCCAAACGGTTTTCAAGACCGCCTCGTTATGACCGCTTCGATACCTCTCCAAGCGCTGAAATAGCGTAACATAATTGTTTTTTGGTGTCAATCCGTTTATAATTTTTCTAAAGCCCTGATTGGAGGTTCCCCCTATGAGAATTCTTATTGTTGAGGATGAAATCCGTCTGGCAGAAGCCCTTCGGGAAATCATGAAAAGTCAGAAATATGCAGTTGACGTAGCTCATGATGGCGAAGCCGGATATGACAATGCATCCACCGGCATTTATGATGCCATAGTACTGGATGTCATGCTGCCTAAGTTAAGCGGCATTGACATTACCAGAAGACTACGGCAGGAAGGCAATCAGACCCCTATCATCATGCTGACTGCCAGAGACGGTGTGGCAGATAAAATTGCCGGCCTGGACGCCGGTGCAGATGACTATCTTGCCAAGCCGTTTATCCCGGATGAACTGCTGGCCCGTATCCGTTCCATTTCACGGCGCCAGGGTCCGGTGGTATTAAACAAAATGGAATTTGAAGACCTGAAGCTGAATTTGTCCAATTATACATTGGAGTCTCCCACCAAAAATCTCAGCCTGGGACCGAAGGAGTTTGAAATTATGCGTATGCTGATTTCAAGCCCCAATGTCATTGTGCCAAAAGAGGATATCCTGGTAAAAATCTGGGGTGCAGAAGCGGAAGTAGAAGACAACAATGTAGAAGTTTACATTTCCTTCCTGCGCAAAAAGATTGCCAAGCTGTCTGAACGGGTACAGATTGCCACGGTCCGCCGTGTTGGTTACCGCCTGGAGGTGAAGGACTAATTGCTGAAAAAACTAAAGCGAAGCTTTGTTCTGGACAGCATGATTATGACCTTCATTGTCCTTCTGGTGGGCGTATTTGTACTGTTTGTGGTAACCGAGTCTTATTATAAGACCCGCACCTTGGACGCCATGAAAGCGGCCACAAACTCTGTTTCCATTAAGGAAACAGAGGAAGGAAAGCTGGACGTAAATTTTTTGCAGAGCGGCTTTGCCTCCATGTACACCGGAAATATTATTGTGGTTATTACGGATGCCGATGGGAATATTGAATTTGCCTCTTCCTCTGTCAAACTGGATGATGCCACTGTTATTACCCGTGCTGTCCGTTATGTTGCAAATGCTACGCAGGACCAGGGAAGTATTCCCAACTACAGTATGCGGTTTTTTAAAACCCAAAAAGGAGAATATAACTGCATCGCCCTGGCAGATTTAACAGAAGAAAAGGAAAATATATATTTTCAATTAATTATGTATGTCCTGGCGGCGCTGATGGCCTTCGGTATGCTGTACATTATGGCGGAATATATGTCAGAACGCGCTGTTGCACCTATTAAGCACTGCATGGAAGAGCAAAGCCGGTTTGTGGCGGACGCCTCCCATGAATTAAAAACGCCATTGACCGTTATTCTGGCCAATATGGATATTATGCTGGCCAATCCGGAAATGGCGGCAGAGGAGCAGCACAAGTGGCTGAAAAGCACCAAGGAAGAGGCCCAGATGATGACCGGTCTGGTAACCGATATGCTCAGTCTTTCCCGTACAGAAGGAAAAGAAGCACGGAATGCCATGAATTATCAATCCGTCAACTTCAGTGACCTGGTAGACGATGTCATGCTTTCGGCCGAATCTTTAGCTTATGAGCGAAAAATTACTCTTAAGTCGGAAATTCAATCTAACCTGACCGTGGTTGCCGATTACGGAAAGATGCGGCAGGTGGTTATGATTTTAGTAGATAATGCCCTGAAATATACAAAACCCGGCGGCAATATTTCCGTTACTTTAAAAAATGCGGAGAAGAATGTTGTCCTGACGGTTTATGACGACGGGGAAGCCATTCCGGAAGAGCGCCGGCAGAATATTTTTGACCGCTTTTTCCGTGTGGAAGATTCCAGACAGAAAACGGATTTGTCACCGGGTGGATATGGCCTTGGCCTGCCCATTGCAAAAAACATTACGGATGCACACAACGGCAAGCTGTACCTGGATTACTCGGATGAAACCGGCACCTGCTTTGTGGTAACCCTGCCGTCCGAAGAAAACCATAAAGCCCCGAAATCAGGCAAATTTTCGGGGGGGGTAAGAGGTCTCCACAAAAACCATAATGCGAAACAGGACGGCAATGCAAAGGTGCACGGTAACGCGGGAAAGCGCAGGGGCGCAGAGGAAGAAAATGGATCAGATTAAAATTGGACCGGTAACCGCCAAAGTGGAGAAGAAACCAATCAAAGGAATCCATATTTATATTAAGCCACCGGAGGGGGCGGTTCTTGTAACCGCCCCTGCCTTTGTTTCTGATAGGGAAATACTGCAGTTTGTGCGTTCCAAGGAAGATTGGATCTTGGAACATGTGGAACAGGTGCGGAAACAGAGCGCTCAGACGCAACTCCGGTATGAAGACGGGGATGAAATCCCGGTTTGGGGAAAGAAATATTCTTTAACTGTACGGACGGATTCCTCTTCCCGGCGATTCAGCCTGACGCTTTTTCCGGAGCCCTCCGAAAAGAATTATTTTGTGGGCGATGTAGCTGCTGGGGTTGCAGAAGTTGCCGTTGGTGAAGCAGTGCTGACGATGCCGGAAGGTGCAACCGCGGCGCAAAAAGAAGCCTTCTTTTTGCGCTGGTATCGGCAGCAGACAGAGGCCCGTCTGAATGTACTGGTTCCCGAGTGGATGGCTTATACGGGCCTGACGTGCGCCGGCTGGAATGTCCGGCAATACCGCGCCCGATGGGGATGCTGTAATACCAGAACGAAAGAGCTGACTTTTCATGCACAGTTGTCCCGCTATCCGCAACGGTGCCTGGAATATGTCATTATGCATGAGCTTTGCCATACCGTAATTCCCAACCATGGGAAAGAGTTTCATGCATTGGAAAGTAAGTATATGCCGGAATGGAAGCAGATCCGGAAGGAGTTGAACGGGCAGATATGAATACGGAAGAAAAAATAAAACAGCTTCAGAAAATTTTGGAACAGGCGCAAAGAGTAGTTTTCTTTACCGGAGCGGGCGTGTCCACGGACAGCGGTATTCCGGACTTCCGGTCCCAGGACGGATTGTATGCGCAAACCTATGATTTCCCACCGGAGGAGATTATTTCCCACCACTTCTTTTTACAAAATCCGGAGGAGTTTTACCGGTTTTACAAAGATAAAATGCTGTATTTAAACGCCGAGCCCAATGCAGTACATCTGTTTATTGCCAACATGGAGAAAAGCGGAAAATCACTGGGTGTGGTAACGCAAAATATTGACGGCCTGCATCAGAAGGCCGGTTCTAAAAAGGTATATGAACTGCATGGCTCTGTTTTGCGTAATTACTGCCAGCGGTGTGGTGCATTCTACTCTGCTGAATGGATTGCCCGGTCTGCCGGTGTGCCGCACTGCACCAGGTGCGGCGGCACAGTAAAACCCGATGTGGTGTTATACGAAGAAGGCCTTTCAGAACAGGTTCTGCAGGAGGCCGTCACGGCCATTCAAAGCGCAGATGTCATGGTGGTTCTTGGCACCTCTTTGGTGGTTTACCCGGCAGCCGGATTGCTGCGTTACTTTAATGGTTCCCATCTGGTTTTGATTAACCGGGACACAACACCGCTGGATAATCAGGCAGACCTGGTAATCAACGAGCGCTTTGATCAGGTATTTCCCCATCTGCACATTGGCTGATTTGCATTTATTCCTTTTTGTTTCGTGTAAAAGATAAGAAAAGCTGATAGAATGGGACTGTAAGCCAGACGTAACCAAAGACGTAAAACCAAAAACCGAAACACGATTTGAGGTATCCAACATGAAAGTACTCTTACTGTCCAACGGAACCGGTGGCGGACATAATTCAGCCGCCCTTGCCCTAAAAGAAGAGTTCCAGAAGCAAGGCCACGAAGCCGTTATGATTGATCCGTTTTCCCTAAAAGGAAAGCATCTGGGAAAGCTGACCAGTACCATTATCAACCAAACCTACATTAAAAGCGTGCAAAGAATCCCGAAGGTGTTCGGCTTCTTTTATCACTGCGGCGAGCTACTTGGTAAATATATTAAGGACGGCCCTATCCGTACCCCGGTTTACTATAGCAACTACTCTATGGCAGAACGGCTGTATAAGTACATTCGGAAAGAACAGTTTGATGCTATTCTCTGTACCCATCCGTATCCCAGTGAAATGCTGGCAGCCATTCATGCCAGGGACCATCACATTCCGCCAACGTTCTGGATTTCTACGGATTATCATTGTATTCCATTAACCAGAGAAAGCCAGGCAGACAACTATGTTATTGCATCGCCCGATTTATTGGACGAATATGTCAGCTACGGAATTCCGGAGTATAAGCTGTATCCGATTGGCATTCCGGTAAAGAAAGAGTTCCGCACCGAAATGACCAAGCAGGAGGCGCGGGAAGCGCTGGGCCTTGATCAGGACAAGCGTTATATTATGATTTCCGGCGGTTCGGTCGGTTCCGGAAAGCTGCTGGAAAGTGTAGCGCTGATGGCAGGCCGTTTCCTGATTGACAGCAACGTTTCCATTATTGCCATCTGCGGCTCCAACGGTTTCCTGTATAAACAAATGAAGAAGCTGTTTTCCGGTAAGGTTATCCTGATGGAGCACACGGACCGCATGGCAGAATATATGATTGCCTCGGATGTCGTCATTACTAAGCCGGGCGGATTGTCTTCCACTGAAGCGGCAGCCCTTGGGAAGCCGATTATCTTTATCAGTCCTATTCCGGGCGGCTTGGAAATTTTAAATATTGGGTTCTTCCAGGAACATGGCATGGCCCTGTATGCCAAGTCCATTAACCTGGATCTGCTGGAATGCTTAAAGCAGTTACAGGATCAGGACCTGACCACCAATATGATTGCCAGCCAGAAGAAATATATTAACCGGGACGCTGCCACAGATATTGTTACGCTGGTAGAAGAAAAGGTAAACTGCGGTGCTCATTTCCGCACCGACCGCTCCCGCCGATTGAACGGCTAACCCTCCCTTTTTTGCATCACTATGGCAAACCGCCATAATAGGTGGTTAATGTATAGCAACTAACTGTATAGCCACTCTTGTTGGACCGCAAATTGGAAAGTTTTTCTGATTTGCGGTCCATTTTTCTTGTGGCAGCCATTGGCTTAGCCTGGCGTGGCTGGGGCACCCTATGTGGCCGTCGTTAGCCTGGTCCTGGCTTGGGCAACCCTAATCGTGTGGCAAATGAAGCACAGCACCGCTGTTTGCCACCCGAATTCCACTTTTTGGTGGCAAATAAAGCGGTTCCTCTAAATTTGCCACCATAAAAATACCCTCCTTACTGGTTGTACAGTAAAGAGGGTACATATCATAAGTGGGGCTTTTTTCATATTGTGATTAACACTTATTATGTTTAAGACTGTGCGGGGGCGGCAAGGAGACCGTCTATCAGTTGACGGGCAATGCGGGCGGAGCGGCCGCCGCGTTCCAGAGCGAAGCGCTCGGCCAACAGGTCCAGTTCCTCCTGCGGCATGGTAATGCCGTTTTCTTCTGCCAGGTAGTGCACAATGTGCAGGAAGGTTTCCTTATTTGGCTTGGAGAAGGTAATGTGAATTCCAAAGCGTTCTGACAGGGAAATTAATTCCTGAATGGTGTCATTTCTATGGATATCATCACCTTCTCTGTCAGAGAAGGTTTCCTTAATAATATGCCGACGGTTACTGGTGGCATAAATGACTACGTTGCCGGATTTTGCGGTAACGGAGCCTTCCAAAACAGCTTTCAGGGCATTGAAGTTGTCATCATCCTTTAAGAAGGAAAGGTCGTCTATAAACAGGACAAACTTCAGCGGGTTGCTTGCAAGGTCGTCCAGAATCTTCGGAATGGCCTGCAACTGGTTCTTTCGCACTTCAATAATACGAAGACCTTCCTGGTACAGTTCATTGCCAATAGCCTTTACGGTAGAGGATTTTCCGGTGCCGGCATCTCCGGTCAGGAGAATGTTGGCGGCTGGTTTTCCGTCCAGCAACGCCTTTGTGTTGTCCAGAATGATTTTCCGTTCCCGTTCATAGTCTATCAGGTCTGCCAGTCTGGTTTGATCCGGGTGCTGAACAGGAACAATTCTGTCCTGCTCATCCACGTAGAACATGCGGTTCTTGGCGTAGATGCCGTAGCCGTATTTTCCAATATTGGCTGTGCGATGCAGATAATGCTCTTTTACATCCAGCTTTTCTGTGGCAAACGCCGGCAGAAGATCCTGATTGTAAAGTGCTTCTCCCAATTCCTGGCAAAGGGTTTCTTTGGTTAAATCAGAAACCTCCTGCAGGGTTTGTAATTCTGTCAGCAGAGCAGAGGAGAGGTACTCCGGTACTGCTTCCTTTTTTCCAATGGTCTGGACATAAATGTTACTGCTGTCATCACAAAGGGATTTTACATGATTGCTGATGTTGCCGCCGTTTGCCTGATAAAGCGCAGCCACAAACCCGGCATACGCCGAGTTTGTGGGCTCCTCTAAAAGAACGCTTAAAGCAGAAATAACGGGATCCTTCAGCAGGTCTCTGAAAATACAGAGTGTGTCCAGCTTTTCTTTTAATCCGTTCATATCAGTTTAAAATTGCTCCTGATGCGCCACCGGATACCAGTGCGGCATACCGCTTCAGATAACCGGACAGCTCTTTTGTTTTTGGTACGAAGTTCTTCATACGCTCCTGCAGAACTGCTTCGTCCACTTTCAGTTCAATGGTGTTTTCCGGAATATTAATGCTGATAATATCTCCTTCTTCCACCACGCCGATCAGTCCGCCGGAGGCGGCTTCCGGAGTAATGTGGCCGACGCAGGCCCCACGGGTTGCGCCGCTGAACCGACCGTCCGTAATCAGCGCAACGCTGTTGCCAAGACCCATGCCCATAATGGCGGAGGTCGGGTTCAGCATTTCACGCATACCCGGGCCGCCCTTCGGGCCTTCATAGCGGATAACCACTACATCGCCCGCAACAATTTTACCTGCGTTGATGGCCGCTTGTGCGTCCTCTTCACAGTCAAAGACACGGGCAGGGCCTTCGTGTACCAGCATTTCCGGCAGTACGGCTGCGCGTTTTACAACGCTGCCTTCCGGAGCAAGGTTGCCCTTCAGGACCGCAATGCCGCCGGTTTCACTGTACGGATTGTCAATTGGCCGGATAATTTCCGGATCCAGGTTCAGACAGCCTGCAATGTTTTCACCGATGGTTTTGCCGGTTACGGTCATGCAATCGGTGTGCAGCAGGTTCTTCTTGGTCAGCTCATTCATGACAGCGTAAACACCGCCGGCTTCATTCAGGTCTTCCATATAGGTTCTGCCTGCCGGAGCCAGATGGCAAAGGTTCGGTGTTTTGGCACTGATTTCATTGGCAATATCCAGGTTCAGGTCTACTTCGCATTCGTGCGCAATAGCCGGAAGGTGCAGCATACTGTTGGTGGAACAGCCCAGTGCCATGTCTACGGTCAGGGCGTTCATCAGTGCTTCTTTAGTCATGATGTCACGCGGACGAATATCCTTTTTAACCAGGTCCATAACAGCCATACCGGCATGCTTTGCAAGCTCCAGACGGGCGGAGTAAACAGCAGGAATAGTGCCGTTTCCACGCAGACCCATGCCCAAAGCTTCTGTCAGACAGTTCATGGAGTTGGCGGTATACATACCGGAGCAGGAACCGCAGGTTGGGCAGGTCTTGCATTCAAATTCCTTTAACTGTTCGTCAGACAGTTTGCCGGCATTGTAGGAGCCTACGGCTTCAAACATGCTGGAAAGGCTGGTTTTCTTCCCGTCAACACGGCCGGCCAGCATAGGACCGCCGCTGACAAAAACGGTGGGGACGTTGACTCTGGCTGCTGCCATCAGCAGGCCCGGAACGTTTTTGTCACAGTTCGGAACCATAACCAGGCCGTCAAAGCCGTGGGCCAGAGCCATAGCTTCTGTGGAATCGGCAATCAGGTCTCTGGTTACCAGGGAATACTTCATGCCGATGTGGCCCATGGCAATACCGTCACAGACGGCAATGGCAGGGAAAACGATAGGTGTACCGCCTGCCATTGCAACACCAAGTTTGACTGCTTCCACAATCTTGTCGATGTTCATGTGACCCGGAACAATTTCATTATAGGAGCTGACAATGCCGATTAACGGACGGGACTGTTCTTCTTCTGTCAGTCCAAGTGCATGGAATAAGCTACGATGCGGTGCGTTCTGTACACCGGTTACAACCGATTCTTTTTTCTTCGGCATAGGGATACCTCCTTCAGTTCATTCCATTAGTTGTTGATGAGCTTGTCTTCGTCGCTCCAGCTGTACAGCTTACGGATTTCAGCACCAATTGCTTCAGACGGATGTTCGGAAGCAATCTTTCTCATGGCGTTGAAGTGTACCTGGCCACCGGCGGAGGACATGTCAAGCAGGAAGTCTTTTGCAAAAGTACCATCCTGGATATCCTTCAGGATTTCCTTCATGGCCTTCTTGGTATCAGCAGTAATAATCTTCGGGCCGGTGGTGTAGTCACCGTATTCAGCAGTGTTGGAGATAGAATATCTCATGCCGGCAAAGCCGCTCTGATAAATCAGGTCAACAATCAGCTTCATTTCGTGAATGCATTCAAAGTAAGCATTGCGCGGATCATAGCCTGCTTCTACCAGGGTTTCAAAGCCAGCCTGCATCAGTGCGCAAACGCCGCCGCAAAGAACAGCCTGTTCACCAAAGAGGTCGGTTTCGGTTTCTGTGCGGAAGGTAGTTTCCAGAACGCCTGCACGGGCGCCGCCAATGCCAAGGGCATAAGCAAGGCCCAGATCCCAAGCATCACCGGTAGCATCCTGTTCAACGGCAATCAGGCAGGGAACGCCTTTGCCGGCCTGGTATTCGCTACGAACAGTGTGGCCCGGGCCCTTCGGTGCAATCATGATAACGTTTACATCCTTCGGTGGCTTGATGCAGCCGAAGTGAATGTTGAAGCCGTGTGCAAAAGCCAGGGTTTTGC
>CAVHZY010000009.1:0-54265 GCA_963640645.1 uncultured Phascolarctobacterium sp.
AAGTAGTCATCCGTGTTTCCATCCGGATCTGCAACACAAACATTGCAGATGCCGGTGAAGTCGGAAGCTTCTGTGCCGTCAGCATATAAGACGTATTTTGTCCAGGCTTCATCGGTTCCTTCGTTTTCGGTAACGGCCTGTACGGTGTATGCGGTTTGGTGCTTTTTCGCTGTCAGGTTGGTAACGAGGATTGCAATGTGGGAACCGTTGTGCCCTACAACGTTACCTTTTACGGTCCATTCCTTGCCACTGTCAGCAGTCATTACCTTAGACTGGATGTCTTCATCAATGACATAGCAGTCAACCGTAACCGCAATACTGTTCCGATTGGTAGCGGAGAAGGAAAAGTAGTTACCTTTCTCCGTATTCACTTCACTGGGTGTTGCGGTAAAAGATACCTTGCTTTCTTCCAGGTTATCCGGTAAAGCATCTACCATATCCTGAATAGTAACAGCGGTGGCTGCATCTTCGGAAGAATCTTTACTTCCAAGTTTCAGATAACCGGCTTTATACAATCCACCGACTAAGGCTGCCAGAATCAGGACAATAGCAATCGGAATAATTATCTTTTTGTGATCTGAGAAGAACTTCTCAATCTTCCATCCTTTTTTCATTCTTTCACTTCCTTATTTAAGTTATATTCAATGCTTCCGGACAAAGAAGCAAATGGATCACGTACAGCACGTAGTTCCTTGTTGATCTGTTTAACGTCAAGGTCCTTCATGCGCCCTGCGCTGACCGGGAAGCCGTCTAAAGCATCCGGGCCAAGGAATTTGACACAGAGCATATAAGCGGTGTCGTAGGCCGTCTCAGACGCGTTTTTAAGGCCGTTCTTTAATTTGCTGTTATCAATTCCCATTAACCAAGCTTCGGATAAAGCACTGGCCATCAGGAACGTCTTTATTAAGGATCCTTCTTCCAGCTTATCTGAAAGAGTGATAACCGGATTTTCTTCTGCCGGATAAGCAATGCTGTAGGTATCATCAATATTACCAACCGTAAGGCAACAATAGTGATTTATGGTTTCTTCCAACGCAGAAGTAAAATCAGATAGACTCCATGTTTTGAAGGAAATATCAATCGGATTTTCCAATTGCGTGTTGTCATAAACATTAATCAGCCGGTATCCGGTATGCTTTTTACCGTCTCTGCCGGTGAAAGATTCACTGGAAAGCAGTTCCATTGCCTCTTCCCCTTTTTTGACTTCTTGCATTTCAGAAATCCAGTCTCTTTTGGACTGGAAGCGGAAGCCTTTCTTTTCTGCTTTAACAATGCAAAGAGCATTTAAGCAGGATTCCTTAATAAACGGAAGCTTATTCAGATAAGCCTTATAGAATTCATCTTTCAGCGGAAGCGATTCAGCAAGTTCGGTGCGATAGCTCAGGAATTCCGCTTTTTTCTGTTCCATCATTTCGCCATACGCTTTTTTCTCTTCATTAGTCATGTCTTTGGTCTTAGCCATAGTAATCACTCCTTACAGTTCTAAATCATCATGGGAAGGGCCGGAATATCCCCAAGGAATTTCATGCCCTGCGTTTTCTATATACCGTTCCAACATTTTGTTTTTCACTTCTTGAAGCGAATCATGCATTGCAGAAGTAAAATAATCGTCCGTTTCACAAGCCTGATACTCAAAACAATCAATACATCCGCAAAGCACGCCCTCATTAAAATCTTCAAAAGGTACGTCTTCATATTCGTACTCAGGAGTTTGAACATCTTCGCTGTAACGATAATTTACAGATTTATAATTTTGGTCAAGCAAATGCCAATGTCTGTCTCCAATTTTCATATTCACATTCCTTTCCGGGCAAAAGAAAAAGCAGGGCGAAACGCTCTGCTTTGCTTTTGCATATTTAATTAAAGTTCCAGGTCATCCTTAGAAATTGGCTTAATGCCGAGTTTAGCATTATACTCATCAGCAGATTTCTGGGCTTCGGCCAGAGCTTCTCTTATTGGTCTACGCCGTCTCTGCCTTTCCTGACCGAGTTCCGAAATTTCTTTTAAACTCTTTCTTGATTTCCTCAATTTTCTTCATTTAACGGTAGTTGTTGCTGACCGGCATCTAATAAACTTTGTTCCGTCATTTCCTGCTCTTTTTGGTGCATGGCTTTAGCACGTGCATCAGCAGAATAGGCTTCCAGGGCTTTAATCACAAACTTTTCGCGTTCTTCCGGAGAAAGCTTATCCCAGTCATAAATATGGGCTTTATAACGAACCGGTGGTTGCTTCACGGTCGGGGCCTTGTCTTTAGCGAATATAGCCAGCTTCAACTGCTCATCTGTGGTTTCGTCATCCAGAGCAAGGATAGCTTTGGCTTTCCCTGCCTGTTCTGCCGTCAATTTTTTACCACCGGACACCTTCCAAATACGGTTCTGTACCTCTTCCGGAAGAGAACCGAGGATTTCAGCCGTTGAAAGCTTAATATCGCCGGTGTTAAACAGGTTCTTATAATCAGCACTCAGGCGATCAGCCTTTTCCCAACGATATACATCGGACTTATTAATAGCAAAGTCTCTTGCCACAATTTCAGAAGTCCGATCGCCGGAACCGTAATCCTGATTTTCTTTAATCTTCTGCAACCGAAGATGGATTGCCCTGGCCTTTTCTACCGGAGTAACATTTCGATTCAGCTCATTGTCCTTTACAACCATGGAATATGCTTCGTCTTCGGTATCGAACTTACGATACTTACACCGGATGCTTTCCATGCCCAGAATATCCCGGCAAGCTCTAAGGCGATTGTTACCACAAAGAACCTGGTACTTACCTTCCTGCTGTGGATGGTCACGAACAATCAGTTCATGAATCAGCCCGGCTTCCCGGATGTCATCAGCTAAGGTCTGTAGGCCCTCACCATCCTTAGCGTTGTACGGATTGTCTTCCAATTCGACAAGATCTACAGTTGGAAGTTCAATCACACTTCCGTCATTATAAGATCCAAGTTGCTCTTTTACGATTTCAGCAGAATCGATGGCAACTTCTTTTTCCTGTTCTGCGGTGGCAGAATCTTCCTTTTCTTCGGACGCAACCTCAGTTTCCTGCTGATTCTTTTTCTGTTCTTCAATGAAATTAAGAAAACCATTTGACCAAGCCATTAGTTAATTCTCCTTTTTTGTTTTTTCAATAACTTCTTTTGTAAAGTCCATATAGGCATCTCCGATTTTGGAATTCTGGAAAGAAACTGCGGACCGATGATTACTTACAGATAACCGATTCTCACTCTGGATATACGGAATGACCGATTTAAAAACCTTGTCTTTTCCAAAAGCTTCTGTCAACTCATCATGCAAATTTTTATAATCTTTAGACCGGCGATCAGCAACGGTGATCAGGAACCCAAGAGTTCGATCAACCGGATTACCGTGCCAGTGTTCTTCCTGCCATGCCCAGAATGTCATAATTCCTTCCAGGCTAAATTGATGTGGCGTTATAGGAATTATCACCTTATCGGAAGCGTTGATGGCGTTCTGTAAAAGGAAATCCATTGTTGGACGGCAGTCTAAGATGATGTAGTCAAACTTCTGAAATTCGGGTCCTTTAAAAAGTTCATGCAAATACATGGTACTTTTAATTCCGGAAGAAGAAGCACCGCCAAGTAGATTCCCTACGTTCTCTACCGTTACGTCAGACGGAATATACCAAAAACCCTCTGATTCAATGTAGGTAATGGCATCTTTAGTCCGTGGCTTTTGACCGGAGAAAAGATCCAGAATCAGGTTGAAGATGTCTAAATCGCCCGGCTGCTTTTCATAACCAACACAAGTGTTCAGATTTCCTTGGCTTTCCAGGGATACAAGAAGAACGCGTTTTCCTTCTTTGGCTAAACCGGCAGAAAGGTTAAATGCAGTAGTGGTTTTTCCAACGCCACCTTTGTGTAATGCAACAGATAAGATCATAATTTTTAACTCCTTTTTTTCAGATAATTAAGCTCAAAAAAATAAGAGCTTAAAGCATCACTTCCCAGAAGAAGCAATCATTTAAACTCTCATCAAAAACGTATTCAGTTTTCAATTTCATGATTTGTAATCAGCAGGTCAGGGGTTCAAGTCCGTTCACCAGCTCCACAGCCGGTGAAAGACAATGCGCTTTTATCGGCTCACATGGAAGAGTTCCCGAGTGGCCAAAGGGGGCAGACTGTAAATCTGTTGTCTACGACTTCGGTGGTTCGAATCCACCCTCTTCCACCAAAAAAAGACAAGCTTTTAAAGCTTGTCTTTTTTCTTTTTATCATGATTTCAAAAATTATTGGAGGCTGGTCAACTGACCATCTTGGAGCGGAAGAATTGCAGGAGTGCCTGATTGGCTTCCACACTTTCTTCCCAGTCCGGATAAAGAACGTTAAATACATGTGGCAGTTTATGGGTTCTGCCTTTCAAATTGAAATAGACATGATCCATGCCCTTTTTGTCCAGCTCCTGATGGATTTTCTGTGTAACGGTATGAATCCCGATATCTGTTGGTGAGGTAATCAGCATACAGCTTATCATATCCCTGGTCAGGAAGTTTTCCATGGAATACGGAGCCAGGTCTTTCTGCCCAAGCGCCTGGAACAACAGGCGCATTGCCAGAGAGACCGGGTCTTTGCTGTGGAAACTGCCGACCGGGCAGGTGGCGCCGACGGCACGGATGCCGGAGGCCACCGGCCGTAGCCCGGCCTGTTTCTGCAGCACCGGATTGGTCTGCAACGCCGCCATAAGCAGTGCCAGATGACCGCCGGAAGAATCTCCCAGTAAGAACAGGTTGTTTACGTCAAAACCATATTCTTCCGCATGGCTTTCCACCCAGGAGAAAACGGCGGTCAGTTCCGCCAGTTCCTCTGCCAAAGTTGCCTGCGGAATTAAGGTGTATTCCATATTTACCACTTTAAAGCCCTGCGCAGCCAGCCACTGCCCATGCGGGCGGTTGCAGACCTTGCGGTTGGAAACATATCCGCCACCGTGAACCGTAACAATAACAGGTAGCTTTTCCTGAGAAAGCCGTGGCGCATACACATCCAGCAGGTGGTCCGGACTGCCGTCATTTAAATAAGGAATATCATCCACTTCGGCAGTCCCGTACGTAGGCGTCTTTTTCTGATAGGCGGCTTTGTTCATTTGTTCCTGTGCCAGATTGGCAATGGTATTCAGTTTGTTTTTCATGTTTCCGGCCGCCTCTCTTTTTATTCTTTTCCGCAAATTTTGCGAGCTACATAAACACCGGATGCCGAAGCATGAGACAGAGAATGCGTTACACCACTGCCGTCTCCGATGATATAAAGTCCCTTATGGCAGGATTCCAGATTGTGGTCCAGTTCAACTTCCATGTTGTAGAACTTAACCTCTACTCCATACAGAAGCGTATCTGCATTGGCTGTGCCCGGTGCAATCTTATCCAGGGCATAAATCATTTCAATAATGCCGTCCAGGATTCGTTTCGGGATAACCAGAGACAGATCTCCCGGGGTGGCGGTCAGCGTTGGGGTAATAAACGCCTCTTCAATACGGCTTTCGGTGGACCGTTTTCCGTCAATCAGGTCACCGAAGCGCTGTACGATAACCCCGCCACCAAGCATGTTGGACAGCCGCGCAATGCTTTCTGCGTAAGCCGTACTGTCATCAAACGGTTCCGTGAAATGTTTGGATACCAGAAGTGCAAAATTGGTGTTCTGTGTATGCTTGGACGGATCTTCATAACTGTGGCCGTTTACGGTCACAATCCCGTTGGTGTTTTCGTTAACTACAATGCCGTTGGGATTCATGCAGAAGGTGCGGACTAAATCGCCATATTTTTCCGTGCGATATACAATCTTGCTTTCATACAGCTCATCTGTTAAATGAGAGAAAATAGGCGCCGGCAGTTCTACACGAACGCCAATATCCACCCGGTTGGAATGGGTCTTGATATCCAGTTCTTTGCAGACCTGTTCCATCCATTTGGAGCCGGAGCGGCCAACGGAGACAATGCACTTGTCACAGGAATATTCGGCATCTGCAGTTTGGATAATATAGCCCTGACCATCTTCCTGTGTACAAATATGCTGTACCGGGGTCAGGAAATACAGGTCTACTTCTTTTTCCAGGCGTTTTAACAGATTTTCCAGAACCACATAGTTCTTGTCTGTGCCAAGATGGCGGACAGATGCATCCAGCAGATGCAGTTTGTTCTGCAGGCAAAGCTTGGAAATATCCGAGTTGGCCGTGGAATACAGGTGGGAGCCTGCGCCACCGTAGGTCATGTTAATGGTGTCTACATACTGCATCAGATCAAACGCTTTGCGCTTGCCGATGTACTCATGCAGGGTGCCACCGAACTGGGTTGTAATATTATATTTTCCGTCCGAGAAGGCGCCGGCACCGCCGAAGCCGTTCATAATGGAACAGGTTGGGCAATTGATACAGTGTTTAATCTTGTCACCGTCAATCGGGCATTTCCGCTGGTTCAGCGTTTTGCCGGATTCAAATACAGCAATCTTTAAATTGGCTTTCTGCTGTATTAATTCATAAGCGGCAAAAATACCGCCCGGACCGGCACCAATGATGATGACGTCATAGTGTTTCATGTTCTTCATCCTTTACAAGAGATAAGGGCCTTAAAAAGCCCTAAATGTTATACCAAAAACCACTGTGGAAAGCAATTGCCGTTTTGCATAATTATGTAGCATCTAAAATGTGACGGTTTCGAATGCCGGCGTCTGTAATGGAATCATTGACGTCATAGGCATGCCGTTCCAGGTCCGGGCTATTGGTGCCGCTCAGGCCCTGCCGTTTTACTTCAGCAATTAAACGGGCGCTGAGTTGCTCTATCTGCTCCTGCTTTTTGACAGCTTCCGCTTCCTGGTTCCCAGAGCAAAGAAGATATTCCAGTTCTGTTGCTGTGGATGCCAGAACGGGAAGTTCCCGCAGCGCCCGGAATTGCCATTTGTAAAACGGCATAGGCCGGTTGTTCAGCAGAAAGATAGCCGCCATGGCTGCCTGCACAAAAGCAACAGCCGCCAGCTGTGCGGCCCCGGTTTCTCCGTGGCCAAGGCAGCGGGCGTAGTTGTATTGTCCAGCCTGGGCGGCCAGTAGAAGCTGTCCCGCCAGCCGTTTGCGCCGTACGTCCTCCGGCAGCAGGCGGACGGCATCCCGGATGGCGGAGAATTGTCCGTAGTTGTCAAAATAAAGGTCTCCGTTAACGGCCTCTGCCCTGGCATATTCCGGAAGGGCTTTCCATTCGTCATAAGTACCTGGGGCGGCGGGTCCGCCAATGTGCTTCTGGTAAAACTCCTCTGTCCGAAAGACACCATGGCGCGCACCGCCGACCGGGTTCACCAGGTTGCGGCGCACGCCTTCGTATTCTTTCGGCAGCTTTGCATATGCACGCTCCAGCAGAAATGCATCCCGCCGGCTGACCACCTCTTCCCCTGGGAGGAAGAGGCAGAAGCCCGGCTCAAAGTCGTGATCTCTGGAGCTTGCGTCGTCATATCCGAAGCACTCGGACCCGCGCCCCATCAGACCTGCTGCCAGAAACGGCAGCAGCTCTGGAAAATCCTGCTCCAGCATGGGCTTTCCGTAGGTTTCAAAATATCCTTTAGACAGTTCCCGTCCGTTCATGAATTGCCTTCGCTTTCTGTTCCAGTTTTTCCTGCGCTTCCCTGTGATAATAATACCCAAAAATGGGAGCGCATTTTTCATATACAAACGCAGCATAGTTTCCCTGCTCTATGCTTTCCGTGTGCAACAGGGTTTCCGCTTTGTTTAAACAGTCTTCAATAAACTCTTTTGCCTTTTCATAGCCGTCCCTTGCGCAGTACAGATCTGCCAGATTCAACCAGGTAATGGCGGCATCCAGCTGTCCGTCCGGCACTTTTTCCATAACTGCCAGTGCCTTTTGGTACAGCTCTTCCGCTTCCGTGTATTGCTTTTCATCTAATAAAGCAAGAGCCATGTTATTGTAAAGACCGCCTAATCGCCCGTCATTATCCGCCAACTGTGCCTCATAAATTTCTTTTGCTTTCTGATACAGAGGTAAAGCCGTTTTTGCTTTTCCAAACGCTTTGTAAACAGTGGCAGCGTTAATGTAACAGGTACCACCGCTGACCGCATTTTCATAATCCAGCTGTGGGATTAAAGCCAGTCCCGCTTCGGCAGCGGCAAAAGCCTCTTCCTGCTTTCCGGTCTTTCGGTATAACCCCATCTGTTCGTTGCGCAGGAAGAACAGGCCGGCCAGATCATGGTTCGCTTCTGCCTCTGCAAGCCAATATTGCAACAGTCGACCTGCTCCGGCAAAATCACCATCGGCAAACAGCTGATCCTCTTTTTCTATAATCCGTTGAATTGGTATCATCTTACCGCCTCCCTTTCTGCCATCAATTTTTGCATATGAATTCACATGATTTTCATGCAACTATTATAACATCCACCTGGAAGAGGACAACGAAGGGTGGCCCCAAAAAGAATTGCCGTCTAAAGCAGCAACTAATCGGGCGGGTGTGACTGTTTCAGTTCTTCTCGTGTGGCAAACTGGCACTATCTGGCGGGTTTGCCACACGAATTTCACTTTTGGGTGGCAAATACAGTAGCAACCCCTATTTTGCCACCACAATTAACATCCACCAAGCAGTTTCCGTCTGTTCCAGCTCTGATCGGGTGGCAAATCCAGCACTACTACTTTGTTTGCCACCAGAATCCCACTTTTGGGTGGCAAATACAGTAGCAATCCCAAATTTGCCACCACAATTAACATCCACCAAGCAGTTTCCGACTGTTCCAGCTCTGATCGGGTGGCAAATCCAGCACTACTACTTTGCTTGCCACCAGAATCCCACTTTTGGGTGGCAAATTGGGTAGTTCTTCTGTATTTGCCACAAGATTCCACTCTGGAAGCGCAACCAGAAGCGAAAACTCCTGAATTTGCCGACCTGGTGCCACTCCGAAAAAAGTGGGCTAAAAACAGGCTATGAAAAAACAAAAAGTTCGCCACAGGAGGATACATTCCTATATCCGAATCCTTATGGCGAACTTTCTCTATCTTTTTTCTGATGTTTATGCCCTGATAAGTGCTACTTCTTATGAATGGCTACTTCTTATGAACACTTATTTCTTGCCAAGAAGAGCAACTAAACGGCGGGCCGCTTCCCTGGTGTCTTCCGGACTACCGAAAGTGGAGAAGCGGAAATAACCTTCCCCGCAGGCACCGAAGCCTTCACCCGGTGTGCCGACAACCTGGATTTCCTGCAGAAGGTAATCAAAGAATTCCCAGCTGCCCATGGAGTCCGGGCACTTCATCCAGATGTACGGTGCATTCTTACCACCGCAATACCAGATGCCCAGTTCATCCAGTGCTGCCATCAGCACTTTGGCGTTATTCTTGTAGACCTGAATGTTGGCGTGGATCTGTTCCTGGCCTTCCGGTGTGAAGACGGCGGCGCCGCCCTTTTGCAGAATATAGGAAATACCATTGGTCTTGGTGGTACGGTTTCTGACCCACATTTCGTTCAGGTTTTTGCCGTCCCGCTCCAAAGCCTTCGGAATAACGGTGTATCCCATACGGGTGCCGGTAAAGCCGGCAGTCTTGGACAAAGAGCAGATTTCAATGGCACAGGTCCGTGCGCCGTCCAGTTCAAAGATGCTGTGCGGCAGGTCCTCTTCTTCAATAAAGGCTTCATAAGCAGCGTCAAACAGAATAATGGCGCCGCGCTGATTAGCAAAGTCTACCCAGGCCTGCAGCTTTTCCTTGGAGAAAACAGCTCCGGTTGGGTTGTTTGGAGAGCAGATGTACAGCAAGTCTGCATCCAGATCTGCCTTCGGTTCCGGCAGGAATCCGTTTTCTTCGCCGGAGGCAAGATGAATAATCTTGCGGCCGGCCATGACATTAGCATCTACATAAGCAGGATAGGCCGGTTCAATAACCAGTGCACTGCTGCTACGGTCAAACAGGTCCAGGATATCACCCAGTTCATCACTGGCACCACTGGAAACAAAAACTTCTTCCGGATCCAGTGTAACACCGCGTTTGCCATAATACTGTGCAATGGTTTCCCGCAGGAACGGAGCACCGCATTCCGGCATATAGCCGTGGAAAGTGTCCTTTACTGCCTGGTCGTCTACGCCTTCGTGCAAGGCCGTGATGACTGCATCGCACAGAGGAAGGGATACGTCTCCGATTCCCATGCGATACAGGTGCTTGTCCGGATTGGCTTCCAGATACGCTTTGGTTTTCTGTGCAATATTGTAAAACAGATAAGAATCTTTCAGATCTGCGTAATAAGCATTTGGCTTGATCATTCGATGGTCTCCCCTTCATATACAAATTCGGCAGGGCCGGTCATAGTAACGGTGTGGTCTTCTGCAATCTGAATTTTCAGAGTGCCTCCGTCCAAATGAACGGAAATGGAAGAGTCATAGTCACAATAGCCTTTGCTGACAGCTGCCATGGCGCTGGCGCAGGAGCCGGTTCCGCAGGCCATGGTTACCCCACTGCCGCGTTCCCAAACGCGCATACGCAGTTCGTCATCTGCCAAAACCTGGACAAATTCCACATTGACACCATCCGGGAAAAGCGGATGCCGTTCAATCTTCGGGCCCAGCGTGGTCAGAGGTACCTGGTCCATATCGTCTACAAAGATAACCGCATGCGGATTACCAACAGAAACCGGCGTGCAGGTAATTTCCTGCCCGTCTACCGTGAAGGTCATATCTTCTGCCGGCACGGCAACGCCCATGTTAACCGTAACCTCTTTTACCTTGCCGCCAACCAGATGTAAATCCAGCGTTTTAATACCGGAAAGGGTTTCAATTTCCAGATGGGTTTTATCTGTATATCCTTTGTCAAAGACATACTTACCCACGCAGCGGATACCGTTGCCACACATCATGGCTTCACTGCCGTCGGCATTGAAAATCCGCATTTTAAAATCGGCTACGGAAGACGGGCAGATGTAAATCATGCCGTCGGAACCAGCGCCGAAGTGGCGTTCGGATAATTTGATGGAAAGTTCCCGGATATTCTCCGGTACTTCATCGTAAACGTATAAGTAGTCATTTCCCAGACCGTGCATTTTTGTAAAGTGCATGTGCTCACCTCTTGTTTCTGCGCTTTATTTATTCTGCATCTATGGTAGAAATTCCAAGCGTAACCTCTTCCAGTACATCCAGCAGCATGCGCACGGTGTCCAGAGAGGTCAGCATGGCAATGTTGTGCTGCGCGGCACAGCAACGGATGGCAACGCCGTCTCCGTAGTGCTTGCCGGAAAGGATGGCACGCGTATTAATAACATAGCTTACATAACCGGCGCGAAGGGAATCCAGAACCTCTTCGCTTCCTTCACTCGGCTTCAGACGGATCCGGGTGCGGATACCGTGGGACTTCAGGAATTCTCCGGTCAGGCTGGTGGCTTCAATGTTGAAGCCCATGTTATAGAAACGGCGTACCAGTGGCAACGTTTCTTCCTTGTCTTCGTCGGCAACACTGACAACTACCGTTCCGTAGTTGTGCAATACCATGCCGGAAGCAACCATAGCTTTATATACTGCGCGATGCAGTTTTTTGTCGTATCCAATAGCTTCCCCTGTGGATTTCATTTCCGGAGACAGGTAAGCATCCATACCACGTAATTTAGAGAAGGAGAAAGCCGGAACCTTAACATAGTAACGTTCCTTTTCCTTCGGATAAATTTCGTGAATGCCCTGTTCCGGAAGGGAAACACCAAGGTTTGCCAAAGTAGCAATGTCTGCCAAACTGTATCCTGTTGCTTTGGACAGGAACGGAACCGTTCTGGAAGAACGGGGGTTTACTTCAATAATGAAGACCTGGTCATTTTCATCCACAATAAACTGGATGTTAAACAGACCAATAATGCCAATTCCAAGTCCCAGGCGTTTGGTGTAATCCAGGATGGTTTCCTTGACTTTATCAGACAGACTGTAAGACGGGTAAACGCTGATAGAGTCACCGGAGTGAACACCGGTCCGCTCTACCAGTTCCATGATACCCGGAACAAAGACGTTGGTGCCGTCACAGATGGCGTCAACTTCAACTTCCTTACCACGGATATATTTGTCTACCAGAACCGGCTTGTCTTCATCAATTTCTACGGCTGTGTGAAGATATTCCCGAAGGGCTTCTTCTTTGGCCACAATCTGCATGGCCCGTCCGCCAAGAACAAAGCTTGGACGAACCAGTACCGGATAGCCGATTTCTTCAGCGGCTTTCACACCGGCTTCAATGCTGGTAACGGCTTGTCCCTTTGGCTGCGGGATATTCAGCTCTGTCAGGAGCTTTTCAAAGGAATCGCGGTTTTCAGCGCGGTCAATGGCATCACAGTCCGTACCAATAATCTTTACGCCGTGGTCCCGCAACGGCTCAGCCAGGTTGATGGCTGTCTGACCGCCCAGGGTAGCAATAACGCCTTCCGGCTGCTCCAGTGCAATAACGTTCATGACGTCTTCCACACAAAGCGGCTCAAAGTACAGCTTGTCAGAGCAGGTATAGTCTGTGGAAACGGTTTCCGGGTTGTTGTTGATGATAATGGCTTCATAACCGGCCGCTTTGATGGTCTGGACGGCATGAACCGTAGAATAGTCAAATTCTACACCCTGGCCGATACGAATCGGGCCGGAACCAAGTACCACAACTTTCTTTTTGTCGGAAACAACGGATTCGTTTTCGTCTTCATAGGTGGAATAGAAATACGGAATGTAACTTTCAAATTCGGAAGCACAGGTGTCAATCATCTTATAAACAGGAAGGATACCGTGTTCTTTCCGCAGATCAAAGATTTCCCGCTCTGTCTTATTCCACAGATAGGCAATTTCCTTGTCGGAGAAGCCCATCTTTTTGGCGTCTTTCAGAACTGCAAGGTCATCTGCATTGGCTTTCAGCTCTTCCTCTTCTTCCACAATGTTGCGCAATTTGCGCAGGAAGAAGCGGTCAATGGCAGTGGCATCTGCAATTTCATCCAGAGATGCACCCAGGCGAATCAGCTGTGCAATGGCATAAATGCGGTCATCCGTGCCACGGGTAATATATTCCATCAGCTCTTCCTTCGGCACACCGTAGAACTTTCTGTTGTACAGGTGATACAGGCCGATTTCCAGAGAACGGATGGCTTTCAGCAAACTTTCTTCCACGGTTCTGCCAACGCTCATGACTTCACCGGTGGCTTTCATCTGCGTGGACAACGTGTTGTTGGCATCCGCAAATTTGTCAAACGGGAAACGTGGCATTTTGGTAACCACATAGTCCAGTGTTGGTTCAAAAGAAGCCGGCGTGTTGGCAATCTGGATTTCATCCAGCGTCATGCCAACGCCAATTTTAGCGGAAACACGGGCAATGGGATAACCACTGGCCTTGGAAGCCAAAGCGGAAGAACGGGATACCCGTGGGTTTACTTCAATCAGATAATATTGGAAGGAGTTCGGATCCAGTGCAAACTGTACGTTACAGCCGCCTTCAATTTCCAGTTTGCGGATAATTTTCAGGGCGCTGTCCCGCAGCATATGGTATTCCTTGTTGGTCAGCGTCTGGGACGGGCAGACAACAATGGAGTCACCGGTGTGGATGCCAACCGGATCCAGGTTTTCCATATTACAGATGGTCAGTGCGGTATCATTGTGATCCCGCATTACTTCGTATTCAATTTCCTTGTAGCCTTTAATGCTCTTTTCGATTAAGACTTCATTTACCGGGGACAAAGACAACGCATTTTTCATCAGCGGGATAAATTCTTCTTCGTTGTCGGCAAAACCGCCGCCGGTACCGCCCAGCGTAAAGGCCGGACGAAGAACAACCGGATATCCGATTTGCTCTACTACTTTCAGGCCCTCTTCTATGGAGTGTGCTACGTCAGAAGGAAGAACCGGCTCGCCGAGTTCTTCACAGAGCTCTTTGAACATTTCCCGGTCTTCTGCGCGCTCAATGGAACTGCTCTTGGTGCCAAGAAGTTCCACGCGGCATTCTGCAAGAATGCCCTTCTTTTCCAGCTGCATGGCCAGATTCAGACCGGTCTGTCCGCCAATGCCCGGCAAAATGGCGTCCGGACGTTCATAGCGAATAATTTTTGCAATATATTCCAGCGTCAACGGCTCCATGTAAACCTTATCGGCAATAGAGGTATCCGTCATAATGGTAGCTGGGTTGGAGTTACAAAGAACTACTTCATAACCCTCTTCTTTTAAAGCAAGACAGGCCTGCGTTCCGGCGTAGTCAAATTCTGCCGCCTGGCCGATGACAATCGGGCCGGAACCGATAACCAGGACTTTCTTAATATCCGTTCTTTTAGGCATGGTTCCGTTCCTCCTTCATCAGCTGAATAAAGCGGTCAAAAAGATAAGCACTGTCCTGGGGACCCGGCGCGCTTTCTGGGTGGTACTGCACGCTGAAAATCTTATCTTTTTCGCATTTAACCCCTTCAATGGTCTGGTCCAGCAGGTTAATGTGGGTAGCCGTCAGAGGTGTGCCACTCAGGCTGTCTGCATCTACCGCATAGGAATGGTTCTGCGATGTAATTTCTATCTTTCCAGTATCCAGATTCCGCACCGGATGGTTTCCGCCACGGTGACCAAACTTCAATTTGTAAGTTTTGGCGCCATAGGCCAGTGCAATAATCTGATGGCCCAGGCAGATACCGAAAATAGGATATTGTCCAATTAAGGACTGGATGGTCTGAATGGTTTCCGGAACATCGGTTGGGTCTCCGGGACCGTTGGAAATAAAGATACCATCCGGCTGCAGTGCTTTAATTTCGTCTGCAGGCGTATTCCATGGAACAATGGTAACTTTGCATCCGCGGCGATTCAGGGAACGCACAATGTTCTGCTTCATGCCGCAGTCAATGGCTACCACATGATAGGCTTCCTTTTCGGTTGCCGGCGCAATTTCCACGGTTTTCCGGCTAACCCTGGAAACGGCATCCGTAGGGATGCCGGTTTCTTTTAATTTTGCCAAACCCTCTTCCAAAGAAGTGGAGGCGTCTGTAATCAGGACCTTCCGGCTGCCGTAATCGCGGATGGAGCGGGTCAGTTTTCTGGTGTCTAAACCGGAAATTCCCGGAATATGATAGGTTTTCATAACCTGGTCCAGTGTTTTTGTGCTTCTGAAATTGGACGGTTCATCATTGTATTCCCGTACAATCAGACCACCAATGGTTGGGGTCTTGGTTTCATAGTCATCATCAGCCATGCCATAATTTCCGATTAACGGATAGGTCATGACAACGGCCTGATATGTATAAGACGGGTCAGATACAATTTCCTGGTAACCGACCATAGAGGTGTTGAATACAATTTCGCACACCTTTTCTTCCGGGTCACCAAATGCGTAGCCATAATATTCCTGTCCGTCTTCCAGAATCAGTTTTCTGTTAAATTCTTTTACCATATGCCTACCTCTGTTCTTCTCTTCTGCTTACCGTTTGCTTACTCGTCGGCCTTTTCTGCTGCAGCACCGATAAATCCTTTGAAGAGCGGATGCGGCTTATTCGGACGGCTCTTGAATTCCGGATGGAACTGTACTCCGACATAGAACGGACGGTCTGTCAATTCCACGGTTTCCACAAGTCTGCCGTCTGGCGATGTACCGCTCAGTGTTAAGCCCTTCTCC
Organism: uncultured Phascolarctobacterium sp.; assembly: GCA_963640645.1. Classification (GTDB taxonomy): domain Bacteria; phylum Bacillota; class Clostridia; order Oscillospirales; family Acutalibacteraceae; genus RUG420. The sequence goes on from CAVHZY010000009.1 coordinate 15,562, forward strand.
TGAAGGCATTCTCTGTAATCATTATTAAATTCATAGCGATGTCTGTGACGTTCACTGATCAGATTAGAGTTGTAGCAGCGTTCCATAGTGGTGCCTTCCTTAATCTGACACGGATAAGCACCCAGACGAAGGGTACCGCCCTTATCCACGTCATCGCTCTGGCCCGGCATGAAGTCAATGACCTTGTGCTTGCAAAGTTCATCAAATTCGCCGGAGTTGGCATCTTCAATACCAAGAACGTCTCTTGCATATTCAATAACGGCAATCTGCATGCCAAGGCAGATGCCAAAGTATGGCAGATTATGTTCCCTGGCATATCTGGCAGCAAGGATCATGCCTTCAATGCCGCGACCGCCGAAGCCGCCCGGAACCAGAATGCCGTGCAGGCCGCCCAGCTGTTCGTCCACATTTTCCGGTGTAATACCTTCGGAATCTATCCAGTGGATATTAATGATGGAGTTATGGAAGTAACCTGCGTGCCGCAGTGCTTCCGCAACAGACAGATAAGCGTCATGCAGTCCGACATATTTGCCGACCAGACCAATTTCCACTTCTTTTGTGCGGTTCTTGATAACGTCTACCATAGCCGTCCATTCGGTCAGGTCCGGCTCCGGCGCATCAATACCAAGTTCACGGCAAACAACAGAAGAGAAGTTAGCCTTTTCCAGCATTAACGGTGCTTCATACAAAGTAGGAAGCGTAATATTTTCAATAACACAGTCCGGCTTTACATTGCAGAACATGGAAATTTTCTTGAAGATAGAGTCTTCCAGCGGTTCATCACAACGAAGAACCACAATGTTCGGGTTAACCCCCATTCCCTGCAATTCCTTAACGGAATGCTGGGTTGGCTTTGTCTTATGTTCGTCCGAACCACTCAGGAACGGAACTAAGGTAACATGGATAAAGAGGCTGTTTTCCCGACCCACTTCCAGGGAAATCTGGCGAACCGCCTCAATGAACGGTTGGGATTCAATGTCACCGATGGTGCCGCCGATTTCGGTAATAACCACATCGGCGCCGGTCTTTCTGCCGACACGGTAAACAAACTCTTTAATTTCGTTGGTAATATGAGGAATAACCTGTACGGTAGAGCCAAGGTATTCACCACGGCGTTCCTTATTCAGAACGTTCCAGTAAACTTTACCGGTGGTCAGGTTGGAGTACTTGTTCAGGTCTTCGTCAATGAACCGTTCATAGTGGCCCAGGTCCAAGTCAGTTTCTGCACCGTCTTCGGTAACATAAACTTCTCCATGCTGATACGGGCTCATGGTACCCGGGTCTACATTAATATAAGGGTCCAGCTTTTGTGCGGCAACCTTCAGGCCACGGGCCTTCAGCAGACGGCCGAGAGAAGCGGCAGTAATGCCCTTACCAAGGCCGGAAACAACACCGCCTGTTACAAAAATATACTTCGTCATTTCTTGTACTCCTCCTTATTCCCATTCTACGGTTGCCGGTGGTTTAGAGGTAATGTCATAAACTACGCGGGAAATACCGATTACTTCATTGGTAATCCGACTGCTTGCCTTTTCCAGCACTTCATAAGGCAGTCGTGTCCATTCAGCGGTCATAAAGTCATCTGTGGTTACGGCACGCAGTGCAATGGTGTAGCCATAGGTTCTGGCGTCTCCCATAACACCGACACTCCGCAGGTTGGTCAGTACTGCAAAGTACTGATTGGTGCTGGTTTCCAGATGGGCATTGGCAATTTCTTCCCGGAAAATGGCATCTGCTTCCCGCAGAAGATCCAGCTTTTCCTTTGTAATTTCACCAATGACCCGAACTGCCAGGCCCGGGCCCGGGAATGGCTGACGCCAGACCAGTTCATGCGGAATACCAAGCTGCGTACCTGCTTCGCGTACTTCGTCCTTAAACAGACTTCTGAGCGGTTCAACAATCTCATCAAAAGAGATGACGTCCGGGAGCCCGCCCACATTGTGGTGGCTCTTGATGACTGCTGAATCGCCCTTGCCGCTTTCTATAACATCCGGGTAGATGGTGCCCTGTACCAGGACATGAATCTTACCCAGCTTTTTTGCTTCGTCTTCAAAAACGCGAATAAATTCTTCGCCGATAATTTTTCTTTTTTGCTCCGGATCCGTAACCCCGGCCAGTTTGGAAAGGAACCGGTCTTCCGCATTGACCCGGATCAGGTTAATGCCGAACTGGGTGCCAAAGGTCTTTTCCACAAAATCTCCTTCGTCTTTCCGAAGAAGGCCGTGGTCTACAAAGACACAGGTTAAGTTGGAGCCAATTGCTTTATGTAATAAAACAGCCGCAACGGAAGAGTCTACTCCACCGGACAAAGCAAGTAATACTTTCTTTCCGGCCAATTCCTTGCGGTACTTTTCTATGGTCTGTTCTACGAAGCCTTCAATCTTCCAGTCTCCGGCGCATTCACAAACACCAAAGAGGAAATTGGAGAGCATCTGTTTTCCATAAACGGTATGGGTTACTTCCGGGTGGAACTGAACACCATAAAGTTTACGATCTGCGTCACACATTGCAGCACACGGGCACTTGGCCGTGTGCGCAATGGTAACGAATCCAGCCGGTGGCTGGCTGATAAAATCGGTATGACTCATCCAGCAGGTGCTTTCCTTTGGAAGGCCCTTAAACAGGATGTTGTCAGAGGTGAAAACTGTGGTTTTGCCGTATTCACTGGAATTTTCTGCACTGCTGACCGTGCCGTTTGCCATATAGGCCATCAGCTGGCAGCCGTAACAAATACCAAGAATGGGAATTCCGGCATTCAGAATTTCCGGATCATAATGCGGGGAAGTTTCATCATAAACACTATTGGGTCCACCGGTAAAAATAATACCTTTATAACCAATAGACTGAATTTCTTCCACCGTAATTTTGTTATACGGCTTAATTTCAGCATAAATATGCTGTTCCCGTACTCTGCGTGCAATCAGTTGGTTATACTGCCCACCGAAGTCCAGTACAAGAATTTTCTCCACGTTGTTCACCTTTTCCTTGCTTATTTTCCGCTGTCGCCGTAGTTGGAGAGCACTCTGGCAGAGGGATCGTCTACGTTACAGCCTTCCCAGGCTTTGTTCGGCATCCAGAAGTCTTTGACCATTTCAGCCTGACCCGGGTAATATTTTTCAAACAGCTGGCGGTAGAGCAAGGATTCTTTGGTAAACGGACGGGCATGGTCGTACTTCTGGCATTCCGCAGCAAACTGTTCATCCGTGTACTGCGTTTCTGCATACTCTTTCAGGTAGTCCACCATGGAGTGTCCTACTGCATCAGAGAAAGCGGCTTTTTCCCGCCACAGAATGTTATCCGGTAAATAACCCTGACCTTCAAATGCATGGCGAAGTAAATATTTACCCTTGCCATACTTGTTGATCTTAATTTCCGGATCCAGCGCCATAACGTACTGGACAAAGTCCAAGTCCCCGAACGGAACTCTGGCTTCCAGAGAGTTTACGGAAATACAACGGTCTGCACGTAAAACGTCATACATATGTAATTCCCGAACCCGCTTCTGGGATTCCTCCTGGAACGCTTCCGCGGACGGTGCAAAGTCTGTGTACTTGTAGCCAAACAATTCATCCGAAATTTCTCCGGTCAGAAGAACGCGGATATCGGTTTGTTCATGAATGGCCTTGCACAGAAGATACATACCCATGGAAGCACGGATAGTAGTAATGTCATAGGTCCCCAGCAGATGAACTACGGTTTCCAGAGAAGAGATTACTTCTTCCGGCGTCATGTAAATTTCCGTATGGTCACTTCCAATGAAGTCCGCCACTTCCTTCGCATATTTAAGGTCAATGGCATCCTGGCTCATGCCGATGGCGAAGGTCTTGATTGGAGTGCTGCTTTTCCGCGCGGCAATGGCACAAACCAAGGACGAATCCAGGCCGCCGGAAAGCAGGAAGCCGACTTTGGCATCGGCAATCAGACGCTTTTCCACACCAGCAATCAATCTATTATGAATCTCTTTGCAAGCGATTTCAAGACTATCTTTGCATACAACATTGACTTTTGCAATATCGTGATAGCAGGTGAACTTGCCATCCTTATAATAGTGCCCCGGAGGGAACGGCATAATCTTGTCTGTCAGGCCAACTAAGTTCTTTGCTTCACTGGCAAACAGGATGGTTCCTTCCTTGTCATATCCGTAGTACAAAGGCCGAATGCCAATTGGGTCTCTTGCAGCAATATAGCTACCGGTTTCCCCATCATAGATAATGCAGGCAAATTCTGCATCCAGCTTTTGGAACATCTCCGTTCCGTATTCAAAATAAAGCGGAAGTAAGATTTCACAGTCACTGTCACTGACAAAGGTATAACCCTTTTGTTCCAATTCCTTCTTCTGCGATTCAAAGCCATACAATTCGCCGTTACAAACGACGTAGCTTCCGTTTCGTTCAAAAGGCTGCATGCCACTTGGGGTAAGACCCATAATGGCCAGTCTGTGAAACCCGAGAAGTCCCTTACCGGTGTCTACAATTCTGCTATCATCCGGACCGCGGGAAACGGTTTGATCAAAGCCTTCCTGAAAGGCATCTATATCGGCTGTATCGCCGCAATAACCCATAATTGAACACATAGGATAAAACTCCTTTATTATTTTACGCCGAACAACAGATCCGCGTAGGTCGGGAACGGCCAGTAGGACTTGGCAGTTACGGTTTCTGCTTCGTCGCACGGAACTCTGAGTTCGCCCATCTTAACCAGGATGGTATCCCGGATCATGGCAGATTCGGTAACTACGTCTTCTGCCTTTTCCAAAGCCATGACGGCATCTTCCAGTTCGCCTACCTGAACCGCAATTCTGTCGGTCAGGGAAGAAAGTTTCTTCAGCAGGTTGGTTTCATAAGTGCAGGCAAGACCGGCATCTACGCACTTCTTGGCGGAAGCGGCTTTTGCAACGTCAGCAGCATACGCTTCTACTGCCGGAGCAATCTGGGTCTTGGCCATGTCAATCATGGTGTTGGCTTCAATGATAACTGCCTTGCAGTAGTTATCCAACAGGATTTCGTGACGGGCCTGCAGTTCTTCTTCCGTGAAGACACCGTGGGCAGTCAGCATATCCACATTCTTCTTATCCAGCAGGTGCGGGATGGCATCTGCAGTAGTGCGCAGGTTCAGAAGACCGCGCTTTTCAACAGCTTCTTTGGTCCAGCTTTCATCATAACCGTTGCCGTTGAAGATGATGCGCTTGTGATCCTTAATGGTCTTGCGGATCATTTCGTGCAGGGTGGTTTCAAAGTCATCTACGTTTTCCAGACGGTCTGCGTAAATCTTCAGGCTTTCTGCAACCGCACTGTTCAGCATGATGTTGGCATCGGCAATGCTGCTGGCAGAACCAAGCATACGGAATTCAAACTTGTTGCCGGTGAAGGCAAACGGAGAAGTCCGGTTCCGGTCGGTGGCGTCACGGTTGAACTTCGGAAGTACGTCAACACCAAGTTTCATCTTAGTCTTGGCTACGCCTTCATACGGAGTGTCACTTTCAATGGCGTCCATAACGGCCTGCAGGTCATCACCAAGGAACATGGAGATAACGGCCGGAGGTGCTTCGTTGGCGCCCAGACGATGGTCATTGCCGGCAGAAGCAACGGAAATCCGGAGCAGATCCTGATAGTCATCTACGGCTTTAATAACAGCGCAGAGGAACAGGAGGAACTGTGCATTTTCATACGGGGTTTCGCCCGGAGAAAGCAGGTTCTGACCGGCATCGGTAGCAATGGACCAGTTGTTGTGCTTACCACTGCCGTTTACACCGGCAAACGGTTTTTCATGAAGCAGGCAGACCAGATCATGTTTGGCAGCAACCTTGCGCATGATTTCCATGGTCAGCTGGTTGTGGTCCGTTGCAATGTTAGTAGTGGTATAAATAGGAGCCAGTTCATGCTGTGCCGGAGCTACTTCATTGTGCTCTGTCTTAGCAAGAATACCAAGCTTCCAGAGTTCTACGTTCAGGTCTTCCATGAAAGCGGCAACTCTTGGCTTAATAACGCCGAAGTAGTGGTCGTCCAGTTCCTGACCCTTTGGCGGCTTTGCGCCAAACAGGGTGCGGCCGGTAAAGCAGAGGTCCGGACGCTGTTCATACATTTCTTTCGGAATCAGGAAGTATTCCTGTTCCGGGCCAACGGAAGAGCGGACGCACTTGGCAGTGTCATTGCCGAAGAGGCGCAGAATCCGAAGAGCCTGTTTATTCAGTGCTTCCATGGAGCGAAGCAGTGGTGTCTTTTCATCCAGTGCGTGTCCGGAATAAGAGCAGAATGCGGTTGGAATGCAAAGGGTGTTTCCTTTAATGAATGCATAAGAAGTCGGGTCCCATGCGGTATATCCTCTGGCTTCAAAAGTAGCGCGAAGGCCGCCGCTTGGGAAAGAAGAAGCGTCCGGTTCGCCCTTAATCAGTTCTTTGCCGGAGAATTCCATGATGACGCCGCCATCCGGAGCCGGGCTAATGAAGCTGTCATGCTTTTCAGCGGTAACACCGGTCATTGGCTGGAACCAGTGAGTGTAATGGGTTGCACCATTGGCAATAGCCCAATCCTTCATTGCAATTGCTACAGCATTAGCTACGCCACTATCCAGTGGAGTTCCTTCATCAATGGTCTTTTTCAGAGAAGCATAAACCTTTGCAGACAAGGTTGCCTTCATGATTCTGTCATCAAAAACCAAACTTCCAAAATAGTCTGATACTGTTCCCATGATACTGTCTCCTTTATTTTTGAGATTAAACAAAAAGGGCAAAGGCGTCTTTGAGCCGTAAACTCAAAGACGCCCTTGCCTTTTCTGGAACGCATTCTACACCCGCAAAAAAGCTTTGTCAACCCTTATTTCAGGTGTTACAATGATACCAGCTTTAATTGTATTGAGTCCGAAGAAAGTAGGTAGGAAACGCTATGAAGTACTCAAAGGAAGAAGTCCTGCAATTTGTCCGGGAAGAAGACGTAAAATTTATCCGTCTGTCTTTCTGCGATGTTTTTGGAAAGCAAAAGAATATTTCCATTATGCCGGACGAACTGCCTCGCGCTTTTGAATACGGAATTGCCTTTGATGCGTCGGCCATTGTCGGCTTCGGAGACGAATCCCGTTCTGACCTGCTCCTGCACCCGGAAGCAGAAACACTGATGCTGCTTCCCTGGCGCCCGGAGCACGGCAAAGTAGTGCGTATGTTTACCAGTATCTCCTACCCGGACGGCACCCCATTTGAATGTGATACCAGACGCCTTCTCCGGCAGGCCATGGCCGACGCCAAAAAGGCCGGTTACCATTTTGCCTTCGGCGCGGAACAGGAATTTTACCTGTTCCAGCTGGACGAAAACGGCAATCCAACCGGCCAAACCTATGATAACGCCGGTTATATGGATATTGCTCCGGAAGACCGCGGGGAAAATATTCGCCGTGAAATCTGCTTAACCCTGGAACAGATGGGCATTCGTCCGGAAAGCTCCCACCATGAAGAGGGCCCCGGCCAGAATGAAATTGACTTCCGTTACTCTGATGCCCTGACGGCAGCAGACAACACCCTGACCTTCCAGACTATTGTTAAAACCATTGCCCGCCGCAACGGACTGTTTGTGGATTTCTCTGCCAAGCCGCTGGACGGCGAACCGGGAAACGGCTTCCATGTAAATATGTCTGTCCGTCCGTCCAACGGGTCGGAAAATCTGTGCTACATGATTGCCGGCATTCTGGACAAAGTCAATGACATTACTGCGTTCCTGAACCCTACGGAAGAATCGTATCGTCGCCTTGGCCAGTGCAAGGCTCCAAAATATATCTCCTGGTCCGGAGAAAACCGTTCCCAGTTAGTTCGTGTTCCTGCTGCCGTCGGCGAATATCGGCGCGCGGAGCTGCGGTCTCCGGATCCTTCCGCCAATCCGTACCTTACCTTTGCCCTGCTTATTTATGCAGGCCTGTACGGATTGGAAAATAAGTTAGATCTGCCAAATCCAACCAACCTGAATCTGTTCAGGGCTTCCGAACAGGAGCTGGCACAATTGCAAAGACTGCCGGAAGACCTGCCCACCGCGTGCCGCATTGCTGCGCAAAGTAGTTTTGTAAAGGAACATATTCCGGCTGCCATTCTGGATATTTACTGCAACAGAGCATAATTTTGCATTACAGAAGGGCTGCATTACAGAAGATCTGAATCGCACACAAAAAGGAAGGAGGGATTAGATGAGTCTGCAGGAGCATGTTTACAGCATTCTTGTGGTTTCTGCCGCAGAAAACCTGAATACCGAACTGACGTCCATGCTTCCGGAGGCCCACTATCATCCCGTCCGCTTCGTTTCCAATATCAGTGCCGCCAAGCGGGCCCTGGCCGAACGTTCCTATGACATGGTGCTAATTAACTCTCCGCTCCCGGATGACCCGGGCATTCGCTTTGCCATTAACGCCTGTGACTCCAAAGGCACTGTTGTTTTGCTGATTGTCCGCGCCGAATTGCATGATGAAATTTATGATAAAGTGGCCGAACACGGTGTATTCACTTTACCAAAGCCCACTTCCAAAGCCATGATTTTAACGGCCCTCCGCTGGATGGCCAGTGCCAAAGAGCGGATTCAGAAGACCGTTAAAAAGACCTACTCCATTGAAGAAAAAATGGAAGAAATCCGTATTGTCAACAAAGCCAAGTGGCTTCTAATCAGTGAAATTAAAATGGACGAACCAGAGGCTCACCACTACATTGAAAAACAGGCCATGGACCGCTGTATTCCAAAACGCACGGTGGCAGAAGAAATTATTAAGACCTATTCTTAAAGTGCATCTTCATCAAACAAAAACGCTCATTCTGGCATAAAACCAGAGTGAGCGTTTCTTTTATGACAAATAAATGGAATCCAGCAGGGCCTTTCCGGTAGTGGTCTGGAAGAAGGTTTCCCGCGCTTTCAGGATGGCATCCCTGGACATATGGCTTTCATCTGCATTTACCAGGAAATCCGCTTCCAGCAAAATGCGGTAATCTATACCGGAAACATCCGTATACGTATGATGGTGGCTGACCAGGTAAACAACTCTGTCTACCAAAGGCTCCGGTAAATCCATATCCTTCAGGAAATCTTCTGCCAGCGGGCCACCTTCCAGTTCCTGATATTTTCCGTTGGTGTTGCCGTATTTTTCCCGGCAAAGCGGGCAGGCAATGTCATGCAGAATGGCAGCAATTTCTACCGTAACACGGTCTCCTCTGGAAATGCCCTCCTGCAGGCCGATGGTACGGGCGAAGGAGTACACCTTCATAAAATGGGCAATATCATGCAGGTTGCCTTCGGAATAGTCAATCATTTTTTGCATAACGGCGGCCACCGTTTGCTTGTTTACGCTGGATAAATCATTATTAGACACTTGATTTCGCAGCCCCTTTCCCTGCTTGTAATACCAGTGGGTCAGCACTTCGGATCCTCTGGAAATAAAGTGAGCCAGTGTCAGGCCAAGGCTGATTGCCGTAAATTCCGTTTGCCCCTTCATGGTTCCAACCAAAGCAAAAACAAACTTCAATACCAGGGACAGTACCAAAGCAATTTCAAGGGAAGTGTCCAGGGCGTTCAGGCGAACCAGCTGCTTATGTTCCGCTTCCGTTTCCGCATCCAAATCAAACATTACGCGGTCTGTAAAGCTGGCAATGGTGGTATCAATTCCCACCAAAAGCATACTGACAGCCATCAGAATGGACTCCCAGTCAAAGTCTTTGACTGCAATATCCGTAATCAGATTCCACAGTCCAAGCAGCAAAATAAAAATGCCAAACCCGAATTTTCGTTTTTGATAAATTTCCATAAAAGCCTCTTTTCTTTTTTGTTGGCCTTAGTCTTTTTTCTTAAGTTTGGCACAAAAGTAACAGCAGAACAAGGGGTAAATCCTAGCAAAAAAGGTTAAATGACCAAAAATCCGTTTCCTTCTTTGTCACTTTTTCTAACTTGACGCTAAAATTTCGTTATGGTATAAACTGTACATCAATTGAACAGAGCGCAGGGCAATGACGTCTTGAAAGAAAATTCAAAAGTCATTGCCCTGCGCTTTTTTGTTCTTTGTATGAATTCAAGGAGGAATGTATTTATGACTGTGGAATTTTGGTTCCTAATCGGCGCCGCACTGGTCTTCTGGATGCAAGCCGGCTTTGCTATGGTTGAAACCGGATTTACCCGCGCCAAGAACGCAGGTAACATCATCATGAAGAACCTGATGGACTTCTGTATTGGTACAGTTGTCTTCTCTTTGCTTGGTTACACCATCATGATGGGCGAAGACACGTTCTTCGGTTTGATTGGTATCCCAAACATGGAGCTGTTTACGAATTTTAAGGAATTCATTGCAAGCCCGTCAGACGGAAGCTTTACAGACGCTTCTTATTTCGTATTTAACCTGGTATTCTGTGCCACAACGGCCACCATTGTTTCCGGTGCTATGGCAGAACGAACCAAGTTCTCTGCATACTGCATCTACTCCGGTGTTATTTCTTTATTCATTTATCCGATTGAAGCACACTGGATTTGGGGTGGCGGCTGGCTGTCCCAGCTTGGCTTCCATGACTATGCCGGTTCTACTGCCATTCATATGGTCGGCGGTATTGCCGCTCTGGTCGGTGCCATCTTCCTTGGCCCCCGGATTGGAAAATATGTCAGGGATGAAAACGGTAAGGTTACCAAAGTAAACGCAATTCCGGGCCACTCCATTACCCTGGGTGCCCTTGGTGTATTCATTCTGTGGCTTGGCTGGTACGGCTTCAACGGTGCCGCCGCAACCACACCGTCCGAATTATCCTCTATTTTCCTGACCACCACAATTGCCCCATCCGTTGCCACCGTTACCACCATGATCTTTACCTGGATCAGAAACGGTAAGCCGGACGTATCCATGTGCTTAAACGCCTCTCTTGCCGGTCTGGTCGGCATTACCGCCGGATGTGACGCATTAGACGCCATTGGCGCAGCAGTTGTCGGTGTTGTTTCGGGTATTCTGGTAGTAGTTGTTGTTGAATTCCTGGATCTGAAGTGCCACATTGATGACCCGGTTGGTGCCGTTGGTGTTCATATGGCAAACGGTATCTGGGGTACCTTTGCAGTTGGTCTTCTGGCAAACCCGGATGCACCTGCCGGACTGTCCGGTTTGTTCTACACCGGATCCTTCAAGCAGTTTGGTCTGCAGTGCTTAGGTATTGTTTCGGTATGCGCTTACGCTACTGTTATGATGATTCTTACCTTTGCCGCAATCAAGAAATTCCACGGTCTGCGTTGCACACCGGAAGAAGAAATCAACGGTTTGGACTCCGCCGAACATGGTTTGCCAAGTGCTTATCCGGACTTCATGCCGGTTATGAGCAAGTACAGCGCACCGACAGAAAAGGCGCCTGTTGTTACTGCAGCTGATGTTCCGGTTGCAGAAGCCATTCCGGTTAAGAAGGTTCCAAGCTTTGCAACCGATGGAGCTAAGTTAACCAAGATTGAAATTATCTGTAAAGAAGCCCGCTTTGAAGATCTGAAGAATCAGCTTGGCGAGTTAGGAATTACCGGTATGACTGTATCGCACGTTTTAGGATATGGTATCCAGGGCGGCAAGCCGGAATACTATCGTGGTGTTCAGGTTTCCACAGACCTGAGACCGAAAATCCAGGTTGACATTGTTGTTAGCAAGGTGCCGGTACAAAGTGTCATTGATGTTGCCAAACAGGTACTTTACACCGGTCATTACGGAGACGGTAAGATCTTTGTTTATGACGTGGAAGACGCCGTTAAGATCCGTACCGGAGAACATGGTTATGACGCCCTTCAGGACGCAGAATAACATAAGAATTTAATAGGCATAAGGAAAAGCCCGCTACAGAGGGAACTCTGTAGCGGGCTTTCCTTATTGCTTTACTTTTTACAAAGTTTTTATCTGTGGATAATGGCTTCCCGTTCCGGTCCATTGGAGACCATGGTAATAGGAGTATCAATTTCCTGTTCAATAAATTTAACGTAGTCCTGGGCTTCCTGTGGCAGTTCTTCAAAGGTCTTAATGCCGCGGATGTCACAGTGCCAGCCCTTAAATTCCTTGAATACCGGTTTTGCCTTTTTCAGCTTCGGGGTAACCGGGAAATCTTTGGTAACAACGCCGTCAATTTCATAGCCAACGCAAATCTTCAGGGTTTCCAGATAAGACAGGCAATCCAGTGCAGTCAGTACTACTTCTGTGGCGCCCTGGGTTTTTACACCATAACGGGTGGCTACGGTATCAAACCAGCCTACACGGCGCGGACGGCCTGTGGTAGCACCGAATTCACCCTTGTCTCCACCGTGAAGACGCAACTCCTGCGCTTCGTCTTCATCTAAGATTTCAGAGACGAATTCTCCGGCACCAACCGCCGAAGAGTATGCTTTGGAAACGGCAACAATTTCCTTAATTTCATACGGGGGAATGCCGGCTGCGCCAACGGCACCGTATCCGGCCAGAGTCGGGCTGGAAGTAACCATTGGATAAATACCGGAATCCGTATCCTTCATGGTGCCAAGCTGGCCTTCCAGAAGAATGGTCTTTCCTTCTTTTACTGCCTTCTGTAAATATGCGTTGGTATCGCAGATAAAGTCTTTAATCTGTTCGCGGTAACCAACCAGGCGCTGATACAATTCTTCTTCGTCCAGTGGTTCTTTATGATAAATGGTTTGAATCTGCAGGTTCTTAATTTCCAGTACGCGGTGAATCTTTTCCTTTAAATATTCATCATCATACAGTTCGCAAACCTGGAAACCAATCTTAGACATTTTGTCAGAAAAGAACGGTGCAATGCCGGATTTGGTAGAACCAAAGGCGTTTTTGCCAAGACGTTCTTCTTCATAGGTGTCCATCAGAACATGGTACGGCATTACCACCTGTGCCCGTTCGGAAACCAAAATTTTGGGTGCAGGAACGCCGTTATCCAGCAGGTTCTGATATTCCTGCATGAAGCGTTCTACGTCAAAGGCCATACCGTTGCCGACAATATTAACGGTGTCCTTACCGAACACACCGGACGGCATGGTATGAAGTGCAAAGCGGCCATAGTTGTTAATAATGGTATGACCGGCGTTGGCACCGCCCTGGAATCGAATAACAATATCTGCTTCCTGGGCAAACATATCGGTAATTTTACCTTTTCCTTCGTCTCCCCAGTTAGCGCCTACAATTGCTTTTACCATGTTACATGGCACCTCCAATTGGTAACAATCAATGGTGTGGAGCTTTTCCACACAACTGAATCAGTATACAACAAATTATACGTTGATTTCAACGGCAAGGCCAAGCAGATCGGCCCTTTCTGTCAGGATAGGCCGGATATACTGTTCCACAAATTCTGCGGTCTGTCCCGGTGCACGGCCCACAAAGTTTTTCGGATCCATAACGGATTCCAGCTCCGACAGGGTCATGCCAAACGCCGGATCGGCAGCAATGCGTTCCAGCAGGTCATTCTTACCGCCTTCCACTTTTACAACGGCACCGGCAGCCATAGAGTGCTGACGAATACGTTCGTGCAGGTCCTGACGGTCTCCACCACGTTTTACCGCTTCCATCATGATATTTTCGGTAGCCATGAACGGCAGTTCTTCCAGAAGATGCTTTTCAATCATCTTCGGATAAACAACCATGCCGTCCACTACGTTGTTGTACAGTTCCAAAATGGCGTCGGTTGCAAGGAATGCTTCGGCAACAGAAATCCGCTTGTTGGCAGAGTCATCCAAAGTACGCTCCAGCCACTGTGTGGCACCTGTCATGGCGGGATTCAGTGCATCGCAGATGACATATCTGGCCAAAGAGCAAATACGTTCACTGCGCATGGGGTTGCGCTTGTATGCCATGGCGGAGGAACCAATCTGTGTCTTTTCAAACGGTTCTTCCACTTCCTTCATGTGCTGCAGCAGACGAAGGTCGCCGGCAAATTTGTAAGCAGACTGGGCAATGCCGGACAGAACGGAGCAAACCTGGTAATCCAGCTTTCTGGAATAGGTCTGTCCGGATACGGCAAAGCAGGAAGAAAAGCCCATCTTTTCGGCAATTTTCTGGTCCAGCTGGCGGATCTTTTCTTCATCGCCGTCAAACAGGTCCATGAAGGAAGCCTGTGTGCCGGTGGTTCCCTTGGAGCCAAGCAGTTTCATCTGAGACAGCTGATATTCCAGCTGTTCATAGTCCATCAGGACATCCTGCAGCCAAAGGGAAGCACGTTTGCCAACGGTGGTCGGCTGTGCCGGCTGATAATGGGTAAAGCCAAGGCACGGCATATCCTTATATTCCAGGGCAAACCTGGCCAGTTTGTCCATTAAGTTAACCACTTTCTTTTCCACCAGGCGGAGTCCTTCGGTCATGATAATAACGTCCGTGTTATCCCCTACATAACAAGAAGTGGCGCCCAAATGAATAATGGGTTTTGCGGTTGGGCACTGCACGCCATAGGCATATACGTGGGACATAACGTCATGGCGGCGGCGTTTTTCTTCTTCCTGCGCCACTTCATAGTTGATGTCGTCCTGATGTGCCTTTAATTCGGCAATTTGCTCATCCGTAATGGGTAAGCCCAGTTCCTGCTCGCTTTCGGCCAGTGCAATCCAGAGTTTTCTCCAGGTACGGAATTTAAAATCCGGGGAAAACAGGAATTGCATTTCCTTGGAAGCATAACGGGAATTTAACGGGGTTTCGTAGCTGTCTTTTACCATGAGACTTGCTCCTTTATGTGGTTTCCTTAAGTTACTGTTTTTATATGGGCGATGCAGCACTATACAGGCAATGCAGCACTAAATGCCCAGCAGGTCGGCATATTCTTTCAGGGCGCCGTCGGTGTCCCCGGCCAGCACTTTCTTGGCAAGCACCTTGCCAAGCTGTACGCCTTCCTGGTCAAAGCTGTTTAAGTTCCAGAGGAAGCCCTGGAACATAACTTTATTTTCAAAGTGGGCCAGCAGAGCACCCAGGGCTTCCGGGGTCAGCTGCCTGCCAATAATAATGCTGGACGGTCTGCCGCCGGCGAAGTTCTTGTTGGCATTGTCGTCTTCCTTGCCACAGGCAAAGGCCAGAATCTGTGCAGCCACATTAGCGCAAAGCTTCTGCTGGCTGGTGCTGCCTTCAATCAGAACGTCTTCTTCCCTTTGACTGTGCTGGAAGCCGACAAACTGCAACGGGATAATGTTGGTTCCCTGATGCAAGAGCTGATAAAAGGAATGCTGGCCGTTGGTGCCGGGTTCTCCGAAGATGACCGGACCGGTTACGTAATCTACCGCCTGGCCGAAGCGGTTGACGCTCTTGCCGTTGGACTCCATGTCCAACTGCTGCAAGTGCGCCGGGAACCGGCTGAGGGCCTGCGAGTATGGCAGAACGGCGGTGCTGGGATAACCTAAAACGTTGCGTTCGTAAACGCCGATTAAAGCGTCCAGCATGGCCGGGTTCTTTCTGATGTCAGTTTCTTTTGCATTCTGGTCTTCTGCAGCAGCGCCGTTTAAGAAGCGGGCAAACACATCCGGTCCGAAGGCAAGGCTGAGAACAGCGCCACCAACGGCCGAAGTGGAAGAGTATCTTCCGCCAATGTAGTCATCCATGAAGAAGGCGTCCAAGTAGTCACTGTTGCCTGCCAATGGAGACGTTTCGGAAGTAACGGCAATCATGTGTCTGGAAGCATCCAGGCCGGCCTTCTTCAGGGCATCCTTTACAAAGGCTTCGTTGGTCAGCGTTTCCAGCGTAGTGCCGGATTTGGAAACCAGAATGAAGATGGCATGGGCAACATCTACTCCGGCAAGAACGCTGGAAGCGTCATCCGGGTCTACGTTGCTGATGAACTTGGCATCCATTTTAAAGCAGCCGTTTTTCTTAGCCCAGTTTTCCAGGCTTAAGTACATGGCCCGTGGTCCAAGGTCGGAACCGCCGATGCCAATTTGTACTACGGTAGTAAAAGGTTCTCCGGCTTCGTTGACAATCTGGCCGTTATGTACCTTGTCAGCAAAGGCCGCAATGCGGTCCTGCTGTTCTACATAAAAGGCCCGCTTGTCTACGCCGTCGGCAACTACGGCGTTTCCTAACTGACCACGGGTCAGCTGGTGTAATACCAAACGCTTTTCACCGGTGTTAATTACTTCACCGTTATATAAAGCGGCATATTTTTCTGTCAGCTGTGCTTCTTCTGCCAAAGCAGTAAGAGCATCCAGTACTTTGTCATCTACCTGCTTTGCAGCATAGGAGTAGATTAAATTGCCGGACATGGGAACCTGATAGTTCTTTACACGTTCAGCGCCGGAAGCACCGGCCAGTTCTTTTTTTAAGCAGACTTCGTCTTTCAATGCTTCCAGAGCAGAGAAAGAGGAAAGTTCATTTAAATTCTTCCAGGTAATCAAACGGATTCACTCCTTTTTGAGAGTTTATTTTTGAGAGTTTTATTATTATTTTCTGTTAGCTTGTTTCTTATCCGATGGGTCTTATCTGTCTTCACGGAAATAGGACAGGCCCAGGGAAGCCGGGCCCTGATCTTCTTTCTTCTTCCGCAGGGAAGCAATAATCAGAACCAGGATGGTAACAACATATGGCAGGGTTTCCAGGAGAGAACTCTGCGCACTGGTTACATTGAACCAGCCAAATGCGGAAATGTAGTTGTACAGCCAATAGGCCACACCGAAGATAAAGGAGCCCCAAATCAGGTTCAGTGGTTTCCAGGTGGCAAAGATAACCAGTGCCACGGCAAGCCAGCCAAGGGCTTCAATGGATTCTCCGGCAAAGGTGGACCATCCGCCGTAGTTGTAGTCAAGTACATAATAAACGCCGCCAAGGCCGCCAATACCGGAGCCTAAAACAGTGGCAATGTACTTGTAACGGTTTACATTCAGACCGGCGGCATCCGCCGTACCCGGATTTTCCCCGACGGCACGCAGGTTTAAGCCCTTGCGTGTCCGTTTCAGGAAGATGGCTAAAAGTACAACCAGTACCAAAGCCAGGTACAGCATAAACCCGTAGTTTAAGAAAATCTTTCCGAAGTAACCGGTGGTCTGGGCGGCAGAAAGCTTTGCATTAAAGACTTTGTTGGCTTCAATGGCTTTTACCGTAGTAGTACCGGACGGAATAATAAACATACCAATGAACCGTGCCAGACCGGATCCGAAGATGGTCAGCGCAAGACCGGTAACGTTCTGGTTTGCTTTTAAAGTAGTGGTCAGCAGGCTGAACAGCAATCCGCAAAGTGCACTGCCGGCAAAAGCAGACAGCAGACTAATTAAGATAAACAGAAATGCATTGGTAGAAGTTGCATTGGATTCATACAGGTAAGCGCCTACAAATCCGCAGGCACCACCGACACACATGGTACCCGGTGTACCCAGGTTCATATTACCGGACTTCTGTGTCAGGGTTTCCCCCATGGCACCGTACATAATAATGGCACCGAAAATAACGGCACGGTTTAACCAGGCTAACAGGTTGGCAATTAATGCTTCGTTCATTCTTCTACCTCCTGTTCTGCGGCATCTTCCGCAGGTTGTTCTTCCGCAGGTTCTTCTTCAGCAGATTCGTCTGCTTCCGCAGGTTGTTCTGCTTCCAGCAATTCTGCCGCCACATCCGCAATGACTTCTTCCACGGCTTCCGGCAGTTCCTGCTTTTCGGAAATTTCAGCTTCTGCCTGCTTGGCTTCTTCTGCTTCTGCAGCATCAAACTTAGCGGCAATTTCTTCAAAGGCCTTTTCTTCTTTTTCTTCCGGTGTTTCCGGAATGGCCGGAGCAGAAGAAGCACCGTCTGTGGTGGCTTTCTTTCTGCCGACTACACGGTAGTTAATGAAGAATTCAGAACCGATAACAAAGAACAATACAATACCAATCAGAATGTCTCCTGCACCGGTACCAAAGGCCGGATAACTGTTGGACAGCTGACCGGTACCCTTTTCCAGGAAAATAATCAGCAGGGAAATACCCATCATGCTGAGGGTATTAAACTTGGCAAGCCAGGCCACGATGATAGCGGTAAATCCGTAACCACCGGCTGTAGTGCTGGAGGTAAAGGTGTGGGACTGACCGGCAACCGTAAGACCGCCGACCAGACCGCAGATGGCACCGGACAGCAGCATGGTTCTTAAAATAACCTTGGTTACGTTAATACCGGCGTAGCGGGCGGTGCTGACTGACTCGCCGACAACAGAAATTTCATACCCATGCTTTGTCTTCTTCAGGTAGAAGAACATGAGGACGGCCAGAGCCAGGAACACAATGATGTTGATGGTGTAACCGTGGTTGAAAATCTGCGGCAGCCAGCCAATCTTGGTGGAGCGGTTGATGGCGTCCATGGAAGAGTTGGTGCCCTTCCAGGTGTTGTAGAAATAGTCCATGATTTTCATGGCGATGTAGTTCATCATTAAGGTGAACAGGGTTTCATTCGTTCCCCACTTTGCTTTGAAGAACGCAGGAATCAGACCCCAGATGGCGCCGGCCAGAAGGCAGGCAGCAAACATCAGAACATAAAGCAGTGGGCCGGTTACGTAGTTGCACAGGTCATGCATGACAACGGCGGTGGCAACGGCGCCAACCAGAACCTGGCCTTCTGCACCAATGTTCCAGAATTTCATTTTAAATGCCGGAGCCAGGGCAACGGCAATGGCCAGAAGCTTGGTGGCATAAATGGCGGTGTCCCAGCATTTAATTTTCATACTGGTGGAGTTTCCGATTTTACCGAAGGTGCCCTGGAACATTTGGGTAAATGCCTCGCCAAGGCCAATGCCGGCAACGGCGTAAATAAACAGGCCGCAAATGAGGAGCGCAATAACCAGGGCGCCGCCCCGGATGGCCCAGGCTTTCCACTGCGGGGTGTCTACTTTCTTAACCACGTGGAACAAAGGTTCTTTTTCCACCTTGGCAGCTGCGTTTGTCTTAGCCATCTTATTCCGCCTCCTTACTTTCTGCCTGCTCTGTTTCAGCAGTTTCCTTCAGGTTGGTCATTAACATACCAACCTCTTCTTTGGTGGTAGTGCGGCCATCTACAATGCCATTGACCTTTCCGCCGCAAAGAATCAGGATGCGGTCGGCCAGGGCCAGTAGCACGTCCAGGTCTTCGCCGACAAAGATGACGGCCACGCCTTTCTTCTTCTGCTGATTTAACAGATCATAAATAGTATAGGAAGTATTAATATCCAGTCCGCGAACGGCGTAGGCCGTCATTAATACAGACGGGGCTGCGGCTATTTCACGGCCGACCAGAACCTTCTGTACGTTACCGCCGGAAAGCTTCCGAACCGGTGTACTGATGTTTGGCGTTACTACTTCCAGATCTTCTTTTATGGTTTCGGCCAATTCTTTGGATTCCTTCCGGTTGTTGCGAAGCAGGAAGGATTTGCCCTTGTTGTAGTTCCGGAGCATCATGTTGCCGACCATACCCATGGAGCCAACCAGGCCCATGCCAAGCCGGTCTTCCGGAACGAAGGAAAGTGAAATACCGAAATTCTTAATTTTTCTTGGAGACTTGCCAACCAGCTGTTGCTCTTCCAGGTTTTCATCAAAGTAAATGATGCTGGAACCCGGTTCTGTCTTCTGCAAACCGGCAATGGCTTCCAGCAGTTCCTTCTGGCCACAACCGGAAATACCGGCAATGCCCAGGATTTCTCCGCCGTAAGCAGAGAAGGAAACGTCATCCAGTGCCAGAACGCCTTCGCTGTTGCGGCAACTAAGGTGTTCTACCCGAACCTTTTCCACTAAGGATTCCGGCTCCGGCCGATCAATATTCAGCGTAACCTTCTTGCCAACCATCATTTCCGTCAGAGAAAGTTCGGTGGCATCCTTGGTCAGTACGGAACCAACGTATTCACCCTTCCGGAGAATGGCTACACGGTCGGAAATTTCCAGAACCTCCTGCAGCTTGTGGGTAATGATGATGATGGACTTGCCATCCTCTTTCATATTGCGGATAACGTTGAACAGCTTTTCTGTTTCCTGCGGCGTTAATACGGCAGTCGGTTCATCCAGAATTAACACGTTTGCCCCGCGATACAGCTGCTTGATAATTTCCAGAGTCTGCTTCTGCGACACAGTCATGTTATAAACTTTCTGATCCGGGTTAATGGAGAACCCGTACCGATCTGCAATTTCTACAATGCGCTTTCCGGCTTCCTTAACGGAAAACTTTCCGTCATTCATGCCGAGCACGACATTTTCGGCAGCAGTGAACACATCAACCAACTTAAAGTGCTGATGGATCATACCGATTTTCAATTCATAGGCGTCTTTCGGGTCCTTGATGGACACTTTTTCACCGTTCACGAAAATATCGCCTGCGTCCGGATAATAGATTCCGGCCAGCATATTCATGAGGGTCGTCTTACCGCTTCCGTTTTCACCCAGAAGGGATAAGATTTCTCCGGCATATACCTTTAAGTCTACGTCCTTATTGGCCGTAATAGAGCCGAACTGTTTGGTAATGCCACGCATTTCTACCGCAATTTGCGCCATAATTACTCTCCTTCAAAAAAGTAGGAAAAGGGAAACCTATGGTTGTAGGTTTCCCTTTCTTATCATGTACTGATTATGCTTCGTAGTCAGAGTCTACTTCGGTGATACCGTCAACCCGCAGTTCGAAGTACGGAGCGGATCTGTATTCGGATTCATGGAAGTAACCGTCAGAAACAGCAACGGTGTCAACTTCATAGTTGTCATCTGGAATTACGTTAGCCTTGGTACCGTCAGCAACCTGCTGGCCGTTTACGGTGAACTTGCTAACATCAAATACCTTCAGGGAACCGTCAGCAATCTGAGCTTCTACTTCAGCAGCCTTTTCAGCAGTGCCTGCTGCGCATGCAGTACCGAAGTCGGTCAGGCCAACTGCCTTGGTTTCGAAACCTTCGGCCCAGTCGGTCGGGATTTCTTCGCCCTTGGCAACGGCACGGAACAGGTATTCATAGTAAACTTCCCAGTTGTTGGTGGAGGAAGTCAGGGCTACGTCCGGAGCAGCATCCAGCATGGATACGTTGTAACCTACGGAGTAGCAGAGCAGATTGTTGTTTTCCTGATAAGCCTTTTCAACGGCAGCCGGAGCACCGGTGGAGTCAGCGTGCTGACCGATGATAACGCAGCCGATACCCATCAGGTATTCAGCAACAGCAGCTTCTCTTTCTTCAGAGAACCAGGAGTTGGTGTACTTAACAGTCATAACAGCATTGTCTACTACGGACTTGAAACCAAGATAGAATGCGGTGTAACCGGAAACTACTTCGGCATACGGGAAAGCACCAACCCAACCAATTTTAACGTTGCCGTTTTCATCAAAAGAATTCGGAGCGGTTTCCTTGGTCAGCTTGCCGGAATCAATCAGTTCCTTTACTTTCAAGCCGGCAACAACGCCGGTTACGTAACGGGATTCATAAATCTTGGTAAATGCGTTGTGGTAATTCTTCAGACCGGAAGTGGCAGCAAGGTCACCGGTCATGGATACGAACTGTACGTCCGGGTTCTGTTCAATAACGTCTCCCCAGTTGTACTGATGGCCATAAGAGTTGGTAATAACCAGCTGGCAGCCGTCTGCAACAAGGTCAGAAGCGTTGGTTGCAACTTCTTCGGATTCCGGAACTTTCTTCTTGTAGGAAAGTTCTACGTTAATGCCTTCTTCTGCAAGTGCCTTAACAGCAGCTTCCATTCCGTTCATGTGTGCAAGGGTGTAACCTTCTGTTTCGTCACCAACCAGGATGGCGCCAACTTTCAGTGTGGTTCCACTGCTATCCTTGCTGCCACAAGCGGCAAAGGACAGTGCAAAGCAAAGTACCATGGCTACGGCAACAATGCGTTTTGCCAATTTGTTCATACCTGAGTTCCTCCTAAAATTCAAAATACCCTAAATTGTCTATTATAAAAGGCGATGCAGCTTTCCGCTGTAATTTCATTACTTCTTATCTGCATCTGCTTTTATAAACAAAGTTTAGTTTAGTAACTCGCCAGCGGGAGTGGTCTTGCCACATTGGCCTTAGCCGAGTTGCCCTTCCCCACTGGTTTAGTCTTCCACAAAGACGCAGCCGCCTTCGGGACTCATGGAAGCAATGCGCGCCAGGGATTCTACCCGTACGCCGGATTCCCGGATCAGCTTGCCGCCGTCCTGATAGGCCTTTTCAATAACAATACCGGCGCCAACGACAGTGGCACCTGCGTCCTGAATCAGTTGGATAAGGCCCTTCAGTGCGTTGCCCTTGGCAAGAAAGTCGTCCACAATCAGGATGCGGTCTTCCGGCTGGATGAAACGCTTTTCCACAATAACCTGGTTGACGTTTTTATGAGTAAAGGAAGCAATTTCGGTGGAGTAAACGTCATCCGTTAAATTCTTGGACTTGTTTTTCTTGGCAAAAACCACCGGTACATTAAAGTACTGTGCTGTCAGACAGGCAATGCCAATTCCGGACGCTTCAATGGTCAGGATTTTGGTAACGTTGTCATTCTGGAATAAGCGGTAAAATTCTTTGCCGACTTCATTCATGAACGGGACGTCAATTCTGTGGTTTAAAAAAGAGCTGACTTTTAAAATGTTGCCCTCTGCCACAATGCCTTCTGCGTTAATTTTTTCTTCCAGTGCTTTCATGTAGTTCCTTCTTTTCCAAAAGAGCTTTTTCAAAAAAGAAATGGCAAACGGGACACGTTTGCCAATCCATTCTGAATACCATTTATAAAATAGAAATTTTATAGAATTCAGAACCAATAGTCGTAACCTTGTGGCGTTACGGTAGAAACTTTTGAACCCTCTAGTCAAAATTATATTGGCACCTATTCAATTCACACGAAAAGTATACCAATTTCTTATGGGAACGGCAATGAATTTTACTTCGTCAAAACAACAGAAAAAGCCAAAGCCCTGCCCCGCCTTTTTTGTTTATGACAAGTAAGTTTCTTTACAGGGCGGCGGAACATGATTATTCCTGTTACGCGGGCCGGCCTTTTTGCTGATTTGCAGTTCTTCCTGTTAGCGTTTTTGTGATGGGCATTAGTCAGTTTTCTGCAGATACCCACCCTTTTTTGCAATGTAAAACAGGATTTAGTTGCCTGCTTGTGATGGGTATTAGTCAGTTTTCTGCAGGTACCCACCCTTTTTTGCAATGCAAAACAGTGTTTGGTTGCCTGTTTATGATGGGTATTAGTCAGTTTTCTGCAGGTACCCACCCTTTTTTACAATGCAAAACAGTGTTTGGTTGCCTGTTTATGATGGGTATTAGTCAGTTTTCTGCAGGTACCCACCCTTTTTTACAATGCAAAACAGTGTTTGGTTGCCTGTTTATGATGGGTATTAGTCAGTTTTCTGCAGGTACCCACCCTTTTTTACAATGCAAAACAGTGTTTGGTTGCCTGTTTATGATGGGTATTAGTCAGTTTTCTGCAGGTACCCATCCTTTTTGATAACTGGCAGGTCTTCTTAATGGCATTTTTGTGATGGGTATTGGGCTGTTTTCTTCCAATACCCACCCTTTTTGGCTTACACATAAAATTCGCGGCCCTGGCGGGCCCCTTATGTTACGTTTCTGGCGGAACGCCCCATACGGTATGAGCCCGGCGGGACGCCCTTTCTGTTACGATTTCTGGCGGAGCCCCTTGCCATGAGGTAATTTGGGGTGGAATTTACCTCATATTGAGCGGTGCAGTCGGATATGAGGTAAATGGAGCAACTGAAGCCTACCGTGGACGAAAGTTACTTTCGTAAGTTACCGCAGATTGGCAGAAAAGTGGAAATATGAGGTAATTCGGAATGGAATTTACCTCATATTGAGCAGTGCAACCGGATATGCGGTAAATGGAGCAACTGAAGTCTACCGTGGACGAAAGTTACTTTCGTAAGTTACCGCAGATTGGCAGAAAAGTGGAAATATGAGGTAATTCGGAATGGAATTTACCTCATATTGAGCAGTGCAACCGGATATGCGGTAAACAAAAGAAATTACCGCAGAAAGTCGGTGGCGACTGAATCTGCGGTAACTGATGGAGGGACTATTTAATTTACAGAGCAAACCTAGTCCGTCTACAAGACAGACGGAAACCAAAAAGCAGAAATGGATCTGTATAAACGTATCTCTGTATAATATGGCAAACATTGATGTTATGTGGGCGCATATATGTGGGCACATATGGCGCATGTGTATAGGCACGTGTGCAAGCGCATATGTATGGGCGTATCTGCGCCTGTATATGGGTGAATGTGTGCACTAAGCGTAAGCAGGTCTTGTGTGCAGGCTTTTGCCAGGCGAGTCAGTGGCTGGCAAAGTGGCAGCCGGAGCAGGAAATAAACCGTGCCGTGTCGGATACGGCGTGGCAGCAAAGGAGCGCTCCGGCTGCCCTGGCCAGCTGTTTAAAAGGTAATAGTAATAACTAAAAGCTTACATCGGGCAACAATGCTAATTGTGGTTGCCAATTGCGGCAAAAATTAATGTGCCTACAGGAAGGCAAAGCACGCATCAAAGAAAGCAGCGCATACTGCGGGATGCGGGCCTGCGCGGCAGGGAACAGCGCGCACCGCGGAAGCGGACGCGTGCCACTGGGGGCAAGCCACTGAAAGCAGACAGCTGAGAGTGATTGCTGGCCGCGCGGGTGACGGACGCGTGCCGCTGAGAGCAGGCGCCGAGAGCAGGCCGCCGAGAGCAGGCGCCGAGAGCAGGCCGCTGAGAGTGAATGCTGGCCGCGCGGGTGACGGACGCGTGTCGCTGAGAGCAAGCCACTGAAAGCAGGCCGCTAAAGGCAGACAGCCAAAATTGAATGCGGGCCTGCGCAGCAGGGAGCTGCGCGCACCGCGGAAGCGGACGCGTGCCGCTGGGAGCAGGCGCCGAGAGCAGGCCGCTGAGAGTGAATGCTGGCCGCGCAGGTGACGGACGCGTGCCACTGGGGGCAGGCCGCTGAAAGCAGACAGCTGAAAGTGAATGCTGGCCGCGCGGGTGACGGACGCATGCCGCTGAAGGCAGGCCGCTGAAAGCAGACAGCCGAAGGCAGACAGCCAAAATTGAATCCGGGCCACGCAGGTGACGAACGCGTGCCGCTGAGAGCAAACCACTGAAAGCAGACCGCTGAAAGCAGACAGCCAAAAGTGAATCCGGGCCACGCAGGTGACGGACGCGTGCCGCTGAGAGCAAGCCACTGAAAGCAGGCCGCTGAAGGAAGGCCGCCAAGAGCAGGCCGCTGAAAGCAGACAGCCAAAAGTGAATCCGGGCCGCGCAGGTGACGAACGCGGCCCGCAAAAACGGAGACGCTAAATGTAGAGGGCTGCGCGGTAAGCTGTGTGAATGGCATCAAAGATTTTGCCCGGGGCTTTAGCGTCACCAATCAGGACGACTTCTTTGCCGGCGGCCTTCAGCTCGTCATACAGGCCACGGCAACTCTGCAGACCGAGTGCCAGTACGACGGTGTCCGCATCAATTTTGTAGGTGCCCTTCTTTTTGCTGGTAACCAGGACACCGTCGTCCAGCACTTCGGTCAACGTGGTAGCCGTGCAAACGTGTAAATTGCTGAGGCCGCCCATGCGCTCGGAGTAGGCAATGAAGTCGGTGGCGGCCACGTCGTGCATGATGCCCGGCAGCATTTCAACAATGGTCACATCGTGACCATGTTCCGCCATGTCCAGCGCCGTTTCCGTGCCGACCAGGCCGCCGCCGATTACGGCAACCCGCTTCCCGACCTTGTCCGGGTGGTCAATTGCGTCCAGGGAGGTCAGCGCAATTGGCTTGTCCACGCCCGGCAGATGCGGAATAACCGGCCTGGAACCCGTGGCGCAAATGACCGCATCATAATCAGCAAGGTCGGCCGCGGTTGCCTTTTTGTGCACCACCGGAATGTCCAGCTTTTTCAGCTGCGTTTCCTGATATTGGTGGAACGGACGAATGTCCGCTTTAAAATCGGGTGCTTCCGCTTCAATCAGAAGACCACCCAGTTTGTTTGCTTCAAACAGGGTTACGTCATGGCCGCGGAGCTTTGCTACGCGGGCCGCTTCCATACCGGCCGGGCCGCCGCCGACAACCGCAATTTTCTTTGGTGTTTCGGCCTTGGTCAGTTTCAGCTCGCCCTCCCGGCTGATAACCGGGTTGACGGCGCAGGTAACGGCCTTGTACAGGAAGAAGGTCCGCTGTAAGCAGCCTTCGTTACAGCGAATACACGGCCGGATGTCTTCCGGATGACCGGCTTCTGCCTTGGCAGACCAGTCCGGGTCAGCCCATAATGGGCGGCCAAGCACAACGAAGTCGCCTTTGCCGGATTCCAGAATATCTTCTGCATATTCCGGCAAAGTAATGGAGCCGGACGCCATAATCGGAATATCTACTTCCTTCTTTAAGGCTTCTGCAGCCCAAACGTTATGACAAACCGGAATGGCCATCGGGCTTACCTGGTGAATCATGGTGTGGTGGTCCCCGCCGGAAACGTTAATGGCGTCCAGGCCATGCGCTTCCAGCTGCTTGGCCAGCCAGATGGTATCTTCAATTGGGAAGCCATCCGGCTCATAGTCGGTACCACTTAAACGAATGGTAACCGGATAATCCGGGCCAACCCTGGAGCGGATCTCGTCCAGAATTTCCAGGTAAATCCGCGCACGGTTTTCCAGGGAACCGCCATACATGTCGGTTCTGTGGTTGGTGGTCGGGCTAAAGAAGTTGGTCAGCAAATAACCGTGCGCACCGTGAATTTCCACCAGTTCAAAGCCGGCGGTTTTGGCGCGTACCGCTGCATCGCCGAAGCATTTCACAATTTCATGAATTTCCGGAATGGTCAGCACCTGCGGAATGGCCTGATCTCCGTGCTGCGCATACAGGTTCGGCCACGGAATGGCAGACGGTGCTTTAATGGGCTGCGTTCCCAGGAACTTCTGGCGCCCGCAGTGTTCAATCTGAATGGCGGGAACGGCGCCCATTTCCTTAATATTTTCGGCCAGCCAGGCCAGGCCCGGAATGTGTTCGTCATTGGAAATACCCAGATGACAGTGGGCCGACTTAGAGCCGATTTCATCCACATAGGCATACTCTACAATAATCATGCCGGTACCGCCCTTGGCCTGGTCCCGGTAATACCGGATGGCCCGTTCGGAAACGGTACCGTCCTTGTTATTCATGCCGGACGACTGCGGCGCCTTGGCAATGCGGTTTTTCAGTTCCAGTGTGCCGATTTTACCCGGCGCAAACAGACAGGGGAATCTTTTTTCCATGGTGTTACCTCCTTCAGTCAATCATTCTTACCGTAACAAACGTGAAACTTTCACTTCGTTAACATTTTATCAATGTGAAGTCTGGTATCTTTGTATCAGGTGATACTCATTCACAAAAAAGATATCGGCACAACTGCCAAAAGGAGGTTATTTCTTTTATGGCAACTGTCATTGACCCCAACATCAGTTACATCCTTAGCAACAATCTGCTCCCGTATCGCAACTTATTTATAAAGCACTGCCCGGCGCCGCTCCGCATTTCCAAAGACACGGTCCTCAGCCAAAGCGGCATGCCTGCAAGCCCCATGTACTTTATCCTGGAAGGCATGGTCAAAATTTACACCACCAACCCCGGCGGCTACGTGCGCATTCTGGGGTACCATAAGCATAATACGCTCTGCGCCATGGACAAAATTGTTGGCCCGGGCGAGCCAGCTGTTGTCACCGTAGAAAGTGTCACCGAATTACAGGCTCTCCAGGTAACAAAAGAGAGCCTCCTTGCCATAGACAAGGAAGCTCCCGGCTTTCTTTATTCACTTCTGCAGTATTACGGAACAGTCCTGCGCTTAGTCTGCTTTGACGCGGAGCTGAAAAGCGTTACCAGCGCCACCGCCAGACTGGCCGCGTTCCTGTGCCTGTATGAAACCAACCGTTCCAAAAGCGGGCCGCTGCCCTTAACACAGGACGAACTGGCGTCGGCCATTAACGCGTCCCGCGTGCAGGTGGCACGCATCTGCTCCGCGTTCAAAAAGCGCGGACTGATTGCTTATTCCCGCGGCAGCGTTACCGTCCTGAATCCGGACGAACTGGGCCGCCTGTCCCAGTATTACTAAAAATTTAACGCAAAATAAAGCATTGAATTTAGCACCATATTATCCTATTATAAAACTGAAACCAGGAAAGGAGGACTTCATTATGCCAAATATCAAGCCGATTTCTGACTTGCGGAATTATGCAACTGTTCTTGAAACCGTTCAAAACGGCCAGCCCCTTTATTTGACCAAAAATGGTCGTGGCTGTTATACCGTCATGAACATAGACGAAGAAGAAGCCCAGCGCCAAAAAGCCGAAAAATATGATCAAATGCATGCACAGCTTCACTTAATGTGTGAACTAGCCAAAGGAAGACTTTCCGGAGAGGAAGAAGGATGGGTTTCTTCGGAAGAAGTAAGGAACCACTTCAGCAGTTTATGTTGACCGCGTCCTATACGGCGGCCAGGATTACCTAAAGATTCTGTTCCCGGAAATTACAGAATAATTACAAAAGGCCACCCGGCACAAGCCGGGCGGCCCCTTTTTATTATTCACTTGGATTCCACTTAAGTATTCCCCGTTACCCATGCAACAACAAAGAATGCTGCAAAGCCAAACAGGTAAACCAGTCCAATAATGGACAGGACTTTCAGCCAGGGCTTAATCTGATGTTCTTCCGTGTTAACCAGCTTGTAGTTCAGCAAAGCAAAGAACGGTGTGGTAATGAAGGATGCAATCATGGCAAACCGCAGCATGGTGGCAACATTACCGGAGAACAGGTAAACAATAACCAGACCAAGTGCAGCCGTTACGGTAGTCCAAATAGGCAGTGCCTTTTTGGGCGTTTCCTTCTTGCCAAGCAGCAGCCGCAAAGCTTCTGTATTGGCTCTGGAGTAACCATCAATAACCGTAAGAACCGTGCCAAAGATGCACAGGAACGCAATGAAGGTAATCAGCAATCTGGACCAGCTACCAAACACAGAGGCGTACATATTAACAAACTGTGCAATGTAGGCGGCAGATGCGCTGAGGACTTCTTCGCCGGAACCAAATTGAATCAGAGCGCCAAGGGCGCAGAAAATCAGCGCCAGAATGGCGGTGCCGATGTAACCAACGTTAAAGTCAAAGGTGGCGTCCTGGATGGACAGATCCTTAACCTGCTTGCGTTTTTCCACCTGCCACATGGAGTTAATGGCGGAAATTTCAATTGGGCATGGCATCCAGCCCATTAAGGAAACAATGAACGGCAGGGCCGCCAGATGCCATGGGGTCGGAGCTTCAAAGTCCGGAGCGTATTCGCGGTGTTTGAAGAGTGCCAGCACAACTGCCAGCACCGTGGCAATGGTCAGTGCCGTCATAACCCACTTGGACAGCGTATCCAGGAACTTGTATCCGCCAATCAGCAACATGGCCCAGATAACAACAATAATAATGGTGGTCAGCTGGGAAATGGTCAGACCAAACCCGGTCGGCGAGATATTATACAGAATTGCGGCACACAAAATGCCAACCCCGGCGGTATTCACCAGCGCGGAAAATACGTTCAGTACAAAGAAAATGGCAAGCCAGACTTTACCCTTTTCTGCGTACCCCTCTATCAGGCTCTTGCCGCTTTCCATGGTATACTGCGATCCAAACCGGAAAAACGGATACTTAAACACGTTAATCAGCACAATTACCAGTGCCAGCTGCCATCCGTAAATGGCACCCGCCTGCGTAGAGGAAACAATGTGGGACCCGCCAACCGCGGCAGATGCCATCAGAATTCCCGGCCCAAGGGCCTTCATTTTACTTTTCCAAGTAGACTTTTTTGCAGCTACTTCCTCTGACATAAGGATTCCCCCTTCTTTTGTTAAAACTATATTACTATTGTCCTGTTCAATAGCAAGGGAATCTTTAAATTTGCACACATTTTCTTTGGCGATGCAGCGAAATATGGGAACAAAGCGGCATTTTTCTTTGGCGATGTAGTTTTCCCGTTATTTTAACAAGTCGTTCTGTCTCAAATAATTTATGAAAGAATCCATAATATTGCTGTAGCGGTCAAGAATATCTTTTTCGGTAAAATCTGCAGATTCTGAAGTTAGTTCAAGCAACTCAACTACTCCGGTTCCACTTTTCACCTGTCCTTTATTATTTGTGTATCCTTCATAATACTTTTTCTTGTCTGTAAAACGATAGTCCGAAGCACGGATATTTATCCGCTTTTCAAGCAAGGCTTTATTGCCTAAAGATTCAACATACTTGGAATCGCTTAGTGAGTTTTCTTTTTCGTTTCTATTACGGGCATAAATATGCTCAATCTCAAAAGTTGTTTCTAACGAAAGCAGGGGCTGTTTATCATTTTGATATGCCCACCAAGCAATCATTGACTTTGTAATAGGACGGCCATTGCTAAAAGCAAAATTATCAAACATGCTTCTTACTGTATCGGCGTCAAATTTAAACTTTGCAAATTCCACCGGACTGTCATTTACAATATTCACCATTTCACTATAGACCGGGGTTCTCAGAGCATTAACACCCGGATTGGTAATAGCATAGGTCCATATAAAACCAGTTATCTTTTTTAGAAAACTGAAGAATTTCTCATCATTAAGCAGTTTGTTGTCATCTTTATTCTGCATAAAATATACAGATACAAAATAGGTCCACATACCGTTTGGGGCATAGTTCAAAACAAATAGTTGCTTCAAGACTCTATCTGAAAATCTCTCAGTATCCTGATTAGACACATCCTCCCAGAACTCCGCCAAAGTAATCAAGTCTGATAACGTATCTTCATTCTTTAAGAGTGCATAGGAATTCTTTTCATAGAACTTCCTTAAGGCTTCTGTTGTTGATGATACAATTCCCATCTTTGCTCTTACAAAGTACATGTATCTGGTGAACAGTTCATCCATTGGTGTTCCAGAAAACGGGTGGAATATTCTTTCACAAAGTTCTTCCAGTTTCTTCCACTCAGAAATGAACTCTTCCTTCTTTCCTAATTTGGAAAAATATTTATAAAACTGCGCTTTAAAAATATCCGCATCTGACAGTGGCTTTCCTCTGTCATTAAGCGTTGAAAAAATCCGCAAAGCCGTGTCTTGTGATTCAGCTTCAATTGGCAAAAGGATACAGTTGTTCATAATGCGAGTAGGTAAATACGCAAAATAAGTAGGATACTTGGAAAGGAAATCATCAATATTATCCTGGAAGAACCTAAAGTTACAGGCATATCTGCTCTTCATTTCCTTGCTGACAATACCTGTCTTTAAAAGCTCAAGGAACTCCTCTTTGTCATTGTCGGTAGCAACCTCAGAATCTATCTTTAACTGTGACATGTCCGGTTCGCCAAACTCATCGGTCTTCCATAAACACTTTTCTATATTTTGCTTTGTTGATATAGACTCTTTATCTTGCATATGCCCAAATTTGGAGTAGAAAGCTCTAAGCAGCAACATAAGAGTAGTCAATCTTTGCTGCCCATCAATAACTTCTGATTTCTCTTCATTTCTGAAAGTTACAATAGGCCCAAGGAAATATTCACTATTTCTGTCAAATTCCGTTTTTCCTTCATCGGGTATGGCAAATGAAAATATATCATCCCAAAGGGTTCTACATTCTGTTTCACCCCACGCATAAGGTCTTTGATAATCAGGTATTAAAAAATCCGCTTTTTTGTTTTGAAACAAATCTTTTATTGTCTTCTGGTCTACATTTAATTTAGACATACATCTCCTCCAAGATCTTGATTATTCTATGCAAGAAATCAACATCATACTTTGACCAGCCCATTGACCAATGAGTTAGATACCTCCAGTATGAAAAAAGATAGTTTCCGACAACTTGCCTTTCTGCATGTTCAAGCACATAAAGAGTGTTACGCTTTTCCTGCCGTTCACTTTGTGCTTCTTTAAGATTCAAACCACAGTTTTGCAAGAATGTATCATAACTGTTACCACAATCCATTTCATAGCCAAGGCTCCACATGGTTTCGGGAAAGTCATCCCAATGCTTAATATTGGATTCATTTAGATATTTATCAAATATACCGTTGTAATATTTCATCAGATTGCATTCATTACGTTCAGCAAATTCTGGTAACTGTTGACTTCGTGGTAGACCACTTTGCCGTCAGACATTTCATTAAACAGCTTCTTGGCGCAAGAAATCTTCGCCTGTTCAATTGGACGTAACTCCATACTTTCCATGGAACCTTTTGTTTCAGCAACAAAGAAAATATGTTTCACTTTCCCTTCGTAAAAAGCAACCGCCCAGTCCGGGGAATAATTGCCAACCGGTGTTGGGATTTTAAAGGTGCGCGGCAATTTGGCATAAACACATACTTCTTCTGCAGCATCCAGGTCTTCTGCAAAACATCTTTCAATACTCTTTTCGGCAGCACCATCAGTAAATACGTAATCCTGAACTGCCTTATGAGCCGGGAATGCCTTATCCACACTTTGTGTGTTCTTTTCGGCGGTAAAAATAGAGCTGTCATACTCACCATCCAGAATATTGTAGGAAATGTGTTCCACAATCATAGTGGCCTTTTGCTCATTAATCAGCTTAATTACTTTGGAAATAAACTCTTCCGGATTGTTCTTAAACATATAAAATTTGTCTATTCCCTGCAAAATAGCTGATACTGTTTTGCGGGTCAAAACTGTTCCCTTTGCAATGCTTCCAATCAAATCATACTTTACCTGACTGGTTTCGGCATGCTTCAAGGTCTGCGTTCTTGTTTTCTCACCTTCAAAGGAAGCGCCTCGTTCTACTTCATATGCATTCATTTCTTCCTTTTGACGGCCAATGGTTGCCGTATATTGCAACTCTGAAACAAACAGTTTGGCATCAATATGGGCAATTGCCTTTCTGATTAATTCCTGACTGTCAAAGGACACCTTATAAGAATACTTATGATTAATTTCATGCCAGAGTGCCTGGAATTCTTTCTTATAAAAATTGTCATTCAACGGATTGTCCTTTACCTTGGTTTCATGACCGTCAGAGAACATATCCTTCAGAACACTGTCATCATAAACCGCCTGTATCAGTGTATGAATTCCCTCTGCCATTGGCTTCAGGTCTTCCGGCAAATCTGCAAGGGTGTTCATTGCAACATCAGAGCGGTACTTGTCTGTAACCTTACGGTCTCGGTCCACATAACCGTTTTGAATCAGATAAAATTCAATATCGTTTGCTTTACTGTCATCAATCAAAGTAGAAACACCGGCAACTTTGACATACTTGCCTTTAAAGTATTCATTGGTGGCAACAGTAGGTCGGTCATAAAGAACCGTCTTAATATCTGACTGCAAATCGGTAACAAAGGTTTTATAACTTTCACTTGCAACAACTGTTAATACATTAATTTGCTGTACAGCATCTCCGCAGCTTTGTACATCCATTCTGTTACCATCCTGATTAACACAAAGACGTAGACCGCGACCAACTTCCTGCCGTTTTGCGGTATTGCTGTCAGAGTGTTTCAACGTACAAATCTGGAACACGTTTGGATTGTCCCACCCTTCCCGCAATGCGGAATGAGAGAAGATAAACCTTGTCGGTTCCTCAAAGGAAAGCAGTCTTTCCTTGTTCTTCAGGATCAGGTCATACGCCGAAATATCATCAGAGAATTCACTGCCACGTTTCAGTTTACTATCAACTGCATGACCTTTTTTATCTATGCTGAAATATCCCTTGTGCACCGCACTCACGTCAGAACATGTTGTTTTCAAATAGTTCTGGTAAGGGGTTCCGAACATAGTAATATTGTCATTCAATACAGACAAATATTCTTCTTCAAACATCTGTCCGTATTCCCCAAGTTGCTCGTTGCCATCTTCATCATACTGTCGGTATTTGGCAACCTCATCAATAAAGAACAGGGACAGACATTTAATACCCATGTTGAAGAGCTTCTCTTCTTTTTCAAAGTGGGAAAGAATGGTTTCCCTAATTTGAATACGGCGCATATCTTTTTCCGATACGTCACCTACTACATCACCGGTTTGAATGACTTCTCCGTTGGTAAACGTTACTGTGCCTTGGAGCGGGTCAATTTCGGAAATGGTATACCCCTTGTACTGCTCCATTTCCTGGGAAATATAATATAGGTCATCTCCAACGCCAAGGACGCGGGTTTCCCGGTTAATGGATTTGCTGTAGCCAATTTCAAATTCAATTCTGGCCATTGGCGGCTTCTTGGCAGACAAAACAATCTGCTCCAAATATAAGTAGCTGTCCGTGCCGCGGAAGTTCTTTACTTCAAAGCCCTTAACTTCAATCTTTTTAACCAGCTTCTTGTTAAAAGCGTCCAGAGCATCCAACACGTAAATCAGATTGTGCTGCTTTGCGTGTGTGGCTGAATAATTCAAAGAAAAGAGCGGATTAAAGCTTTGCAATGCTTTTTGCGTCACATTGCCGCCCATCTTCTGCGGTTCGTCCAAAATAATGATAGGGCGGTTTGCCTTAATAACATCAATTGGGCGCCGGGATCCAAACTCGTCCCGCTTGGAGTAAATAATACGTGCTTCCTTACTCCGCCCATCTTCTTTTAGGGACGTTGCAAAAGCCTGCGTATTAATAATCATTACATTAATGCCGGAACTGGAAGAGAAATTATCCAGCTGGTTCAAGTTGGAACTGTTGTAAATAAAGAACCGCGCCTTCTTACCGTAATACTCCATAAAGTGGTCTGCGGTAATTTCAAAAGACTTCTTTACTCCTTCACGAATGGCAATGGATGGCACAACCACAATGAACTTGCTCCAGCCATATTTCTTATTCAGCTCGAACATGGTCTTAATGTAAACATAGGTTTTGCCTGTACCTGTCTCCATTTCAATATCAAGGCTGCACCGCCCCAAGTCTTTTACCAAAGAAGTGGACTGTTTAATATTATTCTGGCTTTGCAAAGTCTGAATGTTGCGCAGGAGCTGTTCATCTGACAGCTCTATTAATTCATTCTTATAACCTGTGTCATTCAACGGATCATACAGGTCATTCCCATCAGACAAAGACAGCTGATAATCCTCCGATTCCACTGTACCAAGGTCACGGATATACCCTGTTCCGTTGTGGTAACCTTGTCCATTAAAGACGTCCACCACAGCATCCACTGCATCGGTTTGGTATTGTTGGATTTTGAAATTAAATTTCATATTTACAAAACCTTTCTGACTGTTTCCGGCGAGTAAGTGGCAAATATTTGCTCAAAGTTCGTTGCCACACTATCGGTAGCCATTGAGCTGTCCCGCATTACAAAGTAATACGGCTTTTTCTGCGCAATAGCTTTAATTACGTCATCTGTTACGTTGTCATCAAAGCAGGCAATCAGATAGCCATCTTCTACATTGAAAACCTTTTTGCCTGCAATGGTGGTTTCCTCAATTTTACTTGAAAGCAAAACGCCTAAATCAAGCATAACTTGGAAGAGCAAATCTTCCGGCGTTCTGTTCTCTTTGATGTTATCTTCAAGGTTGGAGAAAAGCGATGGTTCATATTCGGCAGGATTGTAGTAAACATCTTTTATATTGGAAGTATCGCACTTCAAAACACGGAAGCCACCGTCAAACTTTGCTTCAGGATTTTCTTCTGCAATCTTCTTAGCTGCTCTGCGGATACGTTCTTTGCCGATTTCACAAATGTTCTTGTATCCGGCTTTATATGCTTCGCTCTTTTCATCAGTTGTCTCTGGCAGCTGCACCATAATAAACTTACGATGTCCACCGTCTTCTGCGTTGAGCTGCATAACGGCGTGGGCAGTAGTGGCAGAGCCGGAGAAGAAGTCAAGCACAAAGGCAGATTTGTCACTTATCGAACTAATAAAGGTACTAACTAGGTCAACGGATTTTGGATACTCGAAATACTTTTTCCCATCAAACAACTTTTGTACTTCCGAATCCCCATTGGGAATATTAGTAATAATATCTTTCAACAGCGTAGTATTGAAATCACGAATACGAGTATAGATCTCATATCCTCCATTTGAGGTTGGTAAAACGATTAGATTATAGCTTTCGTTAGCAATTTTCAGTTTTGACCAACGCCAAGCATGATATTTATGAATTCCGTCTCCATTTTTGTGAGGAAGCAATTCAATAAATCCTTTTTTGACTTCTCCAATATTTCCAGTGATAATCTCTTCTGTATCTGGATTGTAAAAAATAGAAAACACCAAATTGGGCCGAGTCTCTTCGTTGAATTTACGATTATGGTTATACAAAGTGTCTCCGACCGCAAAAGGACCATATGCATCTTTTCTTATATCCTTGTTGAATCCTTTGTAGCTGTCTGGCATTTTTTCTTTGGCAAAAGTTATATCTACAGTTAAGCTATAAAAACTCTGAGCATTTTTGCAGTATACAAAAACGCTCTCCCAAGTTTTTGCTGCACCGGTTCCTGAAATTTGACGACCTGTAATATTGGACAACCATACAATTTGATTGATATAATTGCCGGCGCCAAAAATTTCATCGCAGATCTTTTTGATATTCGATGATTCATTATCATCTATACTGATAAAAATTACACCATCATCCGAAAGCAAATCCTTTGCTAATTTCAACCGTGGATAAATCATATTCAGCCAATCTGTATGGAATCTACCGTTGCTCTCGGTGTTCTGCACCATGCGGTTGCCATCTTCATCATACTGCCCGCTGTTTGCAAAGTATTCCCCTGTGCTTTGGGCAAAATCATCCTCATAGACGAAGTCATTGCCCGTGTTGTACGGCGGATCAATGTAAATCATCTTGATTTTGCCGAGATAGGTTTCCTGCAACAGCTTCAGCACTTCCAGATTATCACCCTCAATGTAGAGATTTTCGGTGGTATCGAAGTCCACGCTTTCCTCACGGCAGGGTCGGAGCGTTTTGGAAATGGGAGCGTTCGCTAGCAGAACAGATTTTTTCTTATCAGGCCAGGTAAACTGATAACGTTCTTCTGGGCCTTCTACTATTTCATCAGATAGCTCTTGCCGTAGGGCATCAAAATCTATACAGCGTTCTGTACCCCCCCCGATTTTCCGCTCAGTTATACAATTCGGGAACAGTTGACCAATTTTTTCAATGTTCTCTTCAACCTTATTCGGGGAGTGCATTTTAAGTTTTTCCATAGTCACAAAACCTTTCTGATTGTATCTGGACTGTAAGTGGCAAATATTTGCTCAAAGTTTGTTGCCACACTATCGGTAGCCATTGAGCTGTCCCGCATTACGAAGTAATACGGCTTCTTCTGCGCAATAGCTTTAATTACTTCATCTGTTACGTTGTCATCAAAGCAGGCAATCAAATAATTGTCTTCTACATTGAAAACCTTTTTGCCTACAATGGTTGTTTCTTCAATTTTGCTTGAAAGCAAGACGCCTAAATCAAGCATAACTTGGAAGAGCAAATCTTCCGGCGTTCTGTCCTCTTTGATGTTATCTTCAAGGTTAGAGAAAAGGGACGGTTCATATTCAGCAGGATTATAGTAAACCTCTTTCATATTGGAAGTATCGCACTTCAAAACACGGAAGCCACCGTCAAACTTTGCTTCGGGATTTTCTTCTGCAATCTTCTTAGCTGCTCTGCGGATACGTTCTTTGCCGATTTCACAAATGTTCTTGTATCCGGCTTTATATGCTTCGCTCTTTTCATCAGTTGTCTCTGGCAGCTGCACCATAATAAACTTACGATGTCCACCGTCTTCTGCGTTGAGCTGCATAACGGCGTGGGCAGTAGTGGCAGAGCCGGAGAAGAAGTCAAGCACATAACACTCCTTATCCGTATAGAGCTGCAAGCACCTTTTTATCAGCTCCACGGATTTGGGATAGTCGAAAAACGCTTTGCCATCAAATAGCTTTTTTAGCTTTTGTGCCGCATCTTGAGAATGACCGACCTCAGTATATTTCCAAATGGTCATTGGAGTGATGCCTTGTTTGACATCAGAAAGGAACCGCTTGATACGAGGAACATTATCTCCATCTTCACCGAACCAAATCCTATTATCTTTTCTGTATTGTTGGAATGTCTTTTCGTCTAATCTCCAACAATAACCACTCGGAGGAAGAACTATTCTTCCACTCGGTACTGTTATTTCATATACACGGCTCTCAACTCTTGGACCTACAGACAAGTCACCTGATGTCCAAGGACCCCGTGGGTCATTATCTGGATTGCTATATCTTTCATTTGCCTCCGCACTTCTCGGCAAGCCGTTACATACGCAGCTTTCGATGTTTTTTGCGTAGCAAATAATATAGTCATGGCTTTTGGAAAAATGCTTTTTCAGATTGACCGGAGAGTAGGCTCGTTCCCAAATAACCTGTGCCAAGAAATTTGCTTCGCCAAAAATTTCATTGCAAATCTTTTTGATATTTTCTTGTTCATGGTCATCCATACTTATAAAGATTACTCCATCATCAGAAAGTAAATCTTTCGCAAGTTTGATACGAGGGTAAATCATATTGAGCCAATCGGTATGAAAACGACCATTACTTTCGGTATTGGTTACAAGGCGGTTTCCGTCAGCATCGAACTGACTGCTATTTGCAAGGTACTCACCCGTACTTTGAGCAAAATCGTCCTCGTACACAAAGTCATTTCCCGTATTGTACGGCGGATCTATGTAAATCATCTTGATTTTGCCGAGATAGGTTTCCTGCAGCAGCTTCAGTACTACAAGATTATCACCTTCAATATAGAGATTTTCCGTGTTGTCAAAATCAACACTTCCACTGCTACAATAGGCTTTCCCCGAGCTATTTGATCCAGTCGGAGTTCTTTCATTATCTCTAACCGGACGCAAGGTTTTATTTGTCGGCACATTGGCAAGAAGAACAGACTTCTTCTTGTCCGGCCAGGTGAACTGATAGCGTTCTTCTGGTCCCTCTACTATC